>NZ_CP101806.1:0-600000 GCF_024498215.1 Mycoplasmopsis caviae
AAAATATTATTATTAATATACTATGGAACAAAATAAAGGTTTAAAAGACGCAATTACAATGAAAGCCAATACATTAACATTTTTAAAATCTTTAAGTGCTGATGTAAATGACCAGATGTTATATAAAAACTTCATTTCAAACTTTACAATTGTTAGTATCGACCAAAATAATCATGTCAAAATACAAACTTGATTACAAAAACCAAGCCTTGAAATTGTTGTTAAAATGCTTGATGCCAATATTTTAAAAGCACTTGAAGAAACATTCGAAAAGCGTTGTAGTTATGAATTTATACATGTGGTAAATCCAAAATTAAAAACCACAAAATCTTCTTCAACTAAAACAAACTCAAAAGTTATACAACAAGAAGTTAAACTTGGTGTTGATATAAATAAAGAATTAACTTTTGATAACTATGTAGAAAGCAATTTTAATAAGGATGCAATTAAATTAGCAAATTATTTAATTAAAGGTGGAATAGAATACAATCCAATATTTATTTATGCTAAAAGCGGGTTAGGGAAAACACACTTGCTACATGCTATTGGTAACAAATTACAAGAACAAGGCAAAAGTGTAAAATACATAAATCCGAGTATATATGCAAGAGATATTTCTTTTTATTTACAAGAAAATGACCAAGCAAAATTAAAGAGAATAAAAGATGAGTTTGATAATGCAGACTATTTAATGTTTGATGATTTTCAAAGTTATGGGGTTGGCAATAAAAAAGCAACAATTCAAACTATTTATAATATTTTAGATTTTAGATTAAATAATGATAAAATCACTATATTTTGTTCAGATAAGCCTATAAATAACTTAAATGCAATGTTTGATGAGCGTTTAGTTTCAAGACTTTTTATGGGACTTCAACTTGAAATTAAACAACCACAACAAGAAGATTTATTAAGAGTTCTTGATTATATGCTTGACATAAATCAAATGCAACCAGAGGCATGAGAAAAAGAAGCAAAGAATTTTATAACAAGAAATTACTCGACTTCAATAAGAACACTTATTGGTGCTATTACTAGATTAAAATTCTATCGTGCTGAAATGAGTAGAACTAACTCAAAATATACTGTTGCTGTTGTAAATTCAATACTAAAAGACATGCAACAAACAAAAGAAAATATTACACCTGATTCCATTATCGAATATGTCGCAAAATATTACAAAATACCAAAAAAAGAAATCCTTGGTAAAGGAAGACAAAAAGATGTTGTTTTAGCAAGACATATTGCTATTTATGTAATAAGAAACCAACTCGAAATTCCACTTGAACAGATTGGCCAAATTTTTGGTAATAGAGACCATTCGACAATAATTAATGCTATTAAAAAAATTGAAACAGAAAGCGATATGCCTGATAAAACAATAAAAAGAACTATATCAATGATTAGTGATGATATCTACAAATTAAAATAGTTATTCACTGCTTATTAACATTTAAAAAAATAAAAAAGTTAAAAAATATAATAAAAAAAGTTAAAAATTTGCTTTTTTATAAGTTTTCCACAAAATAACAAAACATATTATTAATATATTTAAAAGGAGTTTTTATGAAATTTCACATTAAAAAACAGTTGTTAGATGAAACACTAGAAATAGTAACAAAATATTCTGATCCTATAAATTCACTTTATGGTTTTAGGTGTATATTAATTAAAGTAGAAAATGAAAAAATTACGTTTTCAGCTTCAAATGGTGTTATAAATATTATTAAATCATTAGATGTAGATGATGTTAATATAAAAATAGAAGAAACAGGAATGTTTTTAATACAAGCAAATATTTTTAAGAATGTTATTAAAAAATTAAGTGGGATGATAACTCTTAACCAAGAATTTTCTACAAGATTAGAAATATCACAAAGAAATTCAAATTATAAATTAACAACAAATCCTATAAGTTCATTTCCTGAAATAGAAGAAAATATAAATTTGAAAAAAATTGAAATAGACACTAACGAATTTAGAAAAGCTATAAAATCAACGATATTTGCAGTTAGCCAAGATTCTTCGCTTGTTTATAAATGTATTAATTTTAAATTTAAAGATAATAAATTAAATTTGACAGCAACAGATGCAGCAAGACTTTCTTATTATTCAATGAATTTAAATAATTATCAATACTCAAATGAAGAATTTTCAGTTAATAGTAAAGATGTAAAAGATTTAATACCAGCAGATGCACCTAAAAAAATTACTTTTTTCTTTAATAGAATAAAAATGGGAATTGAATATAAAAATACAGTAATTACTTCAAGAATTGTTGATTTACCTTACCCTGATATTGAAAGTTTATTTACTTCAATGGATATTGAAAATAAATTGTTTATTAAAAAAGAAGAAATTAATGATTTAATAAATAAAGTTTGGCTTGGTACCTCAGATAAACAAAACAGACTTGAATTTACAATAAATAAAAGTGAAATATCTGTATTAAATAAATTAGATGAAATTAGTATATCAGTTGCAAAAACACAAAACTTTAAATTTGAAGGAAAAGCATTCGAATTTGATATTAATTATCATTTTTTAAAAGATGCTCTAAGTGTTTTTGAAGGAGATGTTTTAATTTTATTTGATAAAAATATACAAAAAATTCTTATTGCTTCTGATTCAAATAAAGAATCAAAACAATTAGTTACCCCAATGAGAAGATAATATGAATAATGAAATTTTTTTAAAAGATGAATATATAACAATAGGCCAATTATTAAAAAAAATAGGTTTAATAGATACAGGGGGACAAGCAAAAGCATACTTAATATCTACAAAAATATTAATAAATGATAAAAAACCAAAAGGAAGAAGTGCAAAAGTAAAAATTGGCGACATTGTATGAGTTAATAATAAAGTGTTTGTTATTAAGAAATTAGAGAATCAATATGAAAAATAAATTTGTTCATTTAATACCTTTTGATTTAGGGATTGTGTTTGAAGATGATATTTTATTTGATAAAAAATATCACAAAAATTAAAAAGTGTTTTTGTAGAAAAGATAAGTAATGAATATAAAGAAAAAACAAATTTAATATTAGAAAAAGAAAATATTATTGTTAAAGAAATATATAAAGACAAAATTTTTCTAGCAATTAATAAAAACGGTGTTGGTTGCTTTATAGTTAATGATTTTGAAAAAGAATTTTTAACACAAGAACAAAGAACAAAAGTAGAAAATTTGGATTCTTTTGTTTTTTGACAAAAGAAAACATCTCAATATAATTTTTTAAAAAACCAAAATTTTAAAAGCGAATTAAAAGATGCAATTATTCAAGCAAGAAACAAAATTTTAAAAATTGTTTCAGAAATAAAAGGATTTAAAGAAAGAAAAGTCAAAAGAGAAACCAATTCAACAAATTATAAACATAATGGTTTTTCTTATGTTATGACATTGGTTCTTTCTGATAAATCAATTCAGCATTTTGATGGCAATATTGATTCAAGTTTGGAAAAGTGAATAAAAATCGAAGATTTTGAAGGAATAAAAGGTTCTAAAAGCGATATTATTTGTTCATGATCAGTTGTTTCAATTACCAATTCATATAATTTTGAATCTCTGGTTGAAGAAATGAATAATAACGAAAATTTAAAATCGCTGATAGAATGTGAATTATGAATACAAAATAGATGATTTTTAATTGATGCAACACTAGAAAATGTAAAAAATAAACTTAATAAAATTAAACAAAATTTTTATAATGAAACACTTCTAAAAATAATTGATACTGAATTGCAAACTGATTTTTCTGCAAATATGGGAACTTTTAAAAACAAAATAATTGTTGCGTTAAAGAAAACAAGCGGTATTTTGAATCATTCAAAATCTATTATTGAAAAAAGCAAAAAAAGATTTTCAATTTTTCTTAAAACAATAACAACTTTTCTTAGTGTTGGTTTTTCAATATTAAAAATTATTGAGGTTTGAAGACAAAACAAAAACACTGTCGTAGATATTGCAACACTTATACTTATTTTAGGAGTTACTGTTATTGTTATTTTCTATATTGTTTTTGAAGCAATAAAGAATAGGAGAAAATAATGAAAAATAAAATTCTTTTAATTATTGATGTACAAAAAGGTTTTTGTCGATACAACAACACACAAAAAAATCACAAAAAATTGTAAAATTATCAAACAACAATTATTTTGATATAAAGGTTGCTTCACAATTTATTAATAATGAAAATTCCCCGTATGAAGAAATTTTAAAATGAACAAAATTAAGAAATAAAGATGAAATTGATTTGGTGTCAGGTTTAAAATTTGATGCTATTATCAGAAAAAATACCTACACATTTTGAACTTCTGAATTAAAGGAAAAATTAAAGAAATTAAATAATGGTGAATTACCAAAAGAAATTTATCTTTGTGGTATTGACACAGATTGTTGCGTTTTAAAAACAGCAGTTGATATTTTTGAAAATAACATTAGACCGATTGTCATCAAAGACTTTTGTGCTTCAAATGGTGGAATAAAACAACACAATGCGGGATTAAAAGTTTTAGAAAGACTTATAGGTAAAAATAACATAATTAATTTTGCAGACATATTAAGGAGCGAAAACTAAAAAGTGGCAAGGCCACTTTTAATTTTGGGATTTAATATTGTCCTAAATATCATTCGAAAGTTTTATATTCGTCATCATCACCGGATAATGTTGGATAATTATAAGATGAAAATGCAACCTTAGTTGTTTTTCGACCAATAATTCTAAATTTTGTTGATAAAGTTTTCTTATTTTCATTTTTTGTTATTTTAAGATGCCAACTTAATTTTTGATAATTTGAGAATTTTTCGCCTACAACATGGTTTTCAATTAATTCATTAAATTTCTCTAGTGTGTCAGCTTTATTATCTTGTGATAAGAAATCAAAAGCAAATGTATAATTCAATTCTTCTTGTAAGTCCATTGTGTTTGAACCAAACTTCTTAAGTCCTTGTCCAATAAAACAAAGGAATTTACCACCGGTAATACCAGGGGCTTGATACGATTTCATACTTGTTAGTGTTTTTTTATCAAGTTGATTGAATAAAATTTTATTTTTTGCAAGATAAACAATTAATTTCATTTTGCTATCAAGTGTCATATTTTCTGAACCCGCTTTTAGATTTTTATTAAAACCATCTAAATCAATTTCTTTTGTTTTAGTTGTTGAATCAAGTGAAGCAGTTAATTCTATTTTCAATTTGCCTGTTGCAATATCAGGTGTTAATTTTGAAACATTAACATTAATAGTCGAATTATGTTTTTGTAGTGCTTCAAATCCACTAAGCATTATTTCTTTTTCTGTAATATATGAAGATAAGAAGTATTTTTTGTCAAGTTCAATATTTTGTTTCTTCAACATAACTTTTGTTGCAGAGAAAATTGAATCAAATGTTATGGTTTCTTTTTTAAATCCATCAATAGTTTGAACTATGTTTAAAATTTCGCTTCCTTTTGTAAATTTTATGTTAAATGTAACTGTACCATTGTAGTTGTCAAAACTTTGTATAGATTTTTCTACTGTAATACCTTTGGTTGAAAAATCAAAGTCAGTATGTGTCGTTTTGTCCTTTATTTTTAATTGTTCAGCATCCTTAAATTCTTTTGCCTCTTTACTCTTGAATGTATCATCAACAGAAAATTCCATATTTTGGATTTCTTGTGCGAGGTCACTTAATTTAAAACCTGTAATTTGGATTGTGACCGGTTCACTAATTAGATCTCTAATCTTTTTATTTCTTAATTGAACTGAAAAGGTAATTTTATCTGTGCCTTTCAGCATATCTTTAATAACAACTTCATATTCAGGTCCAAAATTAGGTTTTGTAATACCATCCATTGTTGCACTTGAAGTTACTATATTATTTTTATTTGTGTAATCAAACTCATCTTTTTTAGAAATTAACAACTCTTTTAGTTCTGCTTGAGTTTTAATTTTTGCCAATTTAATCTTTGTTTCTTCATAATGGTATATAGGTTTACCAGCGATTATATAACCTAACGTAAAACTTAAAAAATAATTATCTTGATCTTTTGTAAAAATAATCTTATTTTTTGATGAAGCTTCTTTTGTTGAAAAAGTTTGAGCTGTAATTTTATGGTTAAATAGTGTTAAACCTTGTTTTTCTTTTTTAATTGTTCCTAGTGCCGTTCCAAAGTTAGGCTTTGATGAAAAGACTAATTCACTGTTATTTTCAAGTGAGTTTAAAATATTAATTACTTCAAGATTTTCAATAACTTTTGTATCATTAAGAACTTTTAGAGATTGAACGATAGTTTTGTGTGTTTTTTGAACATTAAGAGAAAATGTTTTACTATATGTTTTATTTTGAAACTCGAATTCAACTTTAATATTTCTTTTACCTACTTGAACTTCATCAAGATTATTTGGTTCACTATTAACAAATTTATATTTTATATTTGTGAACAGTGAACTATTTTTTAAACCAGTAAGTTTAACTTTGTTTATATCAATATCATAAGCGTTAATCTTATCAATATCACCCTCATAAGTTAATTTAGCATTTGCTAATTCATCGTCGAGATTAACATCATTTGTAGTTTTATAAACAACTTCTGTACTTGCTTCTTTATTAAGTTTATTATTATAAATGTTTTTGTGTTCAATACGGTATTTGAGTTTTAGTTTGTTTGTATTTGTTATTTCTTCAACAGACACAAAAACAACTTTAATAAAGTAAGGTAGTGAAACAACTTTAATGGTATTATATTCACCCATAGCATTATCTAATAAATCTGTTTTGAATTCTTCTTTGGTAAATTCGCCATTTTGAATAATGCTTATTTTTTGTAAAATATTTTCTAATTCATTATCACTTATTCTAAAGTTTTCAAGTGTAAATTTTTTAGTTGAACTCAATTCATTTGTATATTTATTTTTGAGTTTTATACTAAATTTATATTCGTTAATTGTCCTGCTGATTTCTTCGAATTCAACTGTTTCATAGATTTTTTTGTCAAAATTGCTAAAAGCAACTAACGAGCTATTAACATCTTTTGAATATAACTCATGTTGTTTCTTTACACTTGCACTTAGTTTATTTAATTCTTCGTCAATATTAGAAAATTTTTTAGTTTTTACATTTACTGTCTTGTGTTCTGATTTGTTTGTATCCTTAGATTTATCAACAACAAAAAATGTAACATCGACACTAATATGATCACTATTTTCAACAATTGAAACAAGTTTAAATTCAACTTTTGGATCTAAGTTTGCAATTTGTAATCCTTCAATTTTTTGTTCTACAACCTCAAATGCATATAGATTAGGTTTTGCTGATATCTTTACAATATCTCTTAAATTATTAAACTGTTCATTTGGAGATATAAGTATTACATCTGACAAGTTATTTTGATTGTTCACATCTTTAACCTGATAAGAAATAGTAATTTTATTTTGTGCAGCAATTGAAATATCATTAAAAACCAATTGAACTCTTGAATCTAGATTGGTTATATTAAAAGCATTCTCTTTTTGTGAAAGTATTTGTTCCTTTGTTAGGTTGGCTTTTAATTCGAATTTTATTTGCTTTGCTAATGTATTAAGTTCATCTTTGCTTAATTCATGCTTTTGTGGTTTTACTTCTGTACCACATGAAGAAGCGACAACAGGTAGGCTTGTTAGTCCGCCAATAAATGGAGCAAAAATTAATGCCTTTTTTCTATTCTTTTTCATTTATCTCTTCCTTTTTATATCTTTTAGATATAACTAAATTATATTAAATCTAATGATTTGATATTAAGATTCTTTTTTAGTAACAAAAAGCAAAAAGTGGCAAACGCCACTTTTATATTAGTATGAACCAAGTTCTCAAGTAAATACTTCGCTTGTTTCTTCTGTTGTTGGAGTATATGTTTTCAATTCATCTTCTGTTTTTTTTGTATTTCTACTTATGATAATAAATTTAACATTTATTTTCTTTTCTTGTGAGTTTCCTAAAGCGGTAAGGTGTCATGTTCTAGGTGAGAAAGCTGAAAATGTTGAACCCACTACATAAGTTTTGACTAACGAGTCAAATTTTTCTGTTTCATCTGTTTCTGCATCATTTTTAATAAAATCAAAAATATAGCTATATTTGAAATCATCTTCAAATGTAAATGGACTAGGACTATATTTTTTTAAACCATATTGAATGTAACTTTTTGGTATTGAACTAGTTAAAGGTCTAATGCTTTTTATGATTTTAATCATAGAGTCTTCTAATTTTGCAAAAAGAAGATTATTTTTTGCTAGATAAACAAGAAGTTTCATTTTGGCAGCAAATTCCATATTTTGAGTACTTGTTTTTAGACTCTTGCTAAAACCATTGATTGTATATTCTTTCGTTTCAGTTTTTGAATCTAAAGTAAATGTCACAGTAATCTTAATAGTTCCATTTGATACATCGCTAGTTAGAGATGTAACTTCTGCTTTAATTGTTGAATTATATTTTTGGAATTTTTCAAAACCGGAAATTGAAATTTCGCTTTTTGTTATGTATGATGCTAAGAAGTAAGAAGCATCCAATTTAACATTATTTTTTACTAATTCAACTTTTGTGTTTTCTTTAATTTTTTCTAATGTAATTTCTTCGACTTTAAAACCTGAAACAATGTGACCAATATTGACAATTTCATCATTTTTTGTAAATTTTAAATTAAATGTAACAGTACCAGCATAATTATCAAAACTTGTTATTGTTTTTTCAACTGTTATACCTTTTGAAGTTAAGTTAATTTCTGAATTTGTGGTTTTGTCCTTAATCTTCAAGTTTGATACATCTGTAAAGTCTTTTGCTTCACTAGATTTAAATGAATCTTCAATTGTGAAGTTCATTTTTTCTATTTCGCCCATAAGCTGACTAGCTTTAAAACCAGTAATTTCAATTTTAATCGCATTACTAATTAAGTTATTAATCTTTTTACTTTTTAGTTGAGCATTAAATGTTAATTTGTCATTGCCTCTTGTTAATTCAGTGATAACAACTTCATAACCATCTCCAAAGTCAGGTTTGATTATTCCATCAACTGTTGCATCTGTAACATATGTTGTTGCTTTGTTTTTGTAATCAAATTCAGCTTTCTTTTGTTCAAGCAATGTTTTTAAGTCTTCTTTTTTTACTAATTTAGGTAATGTTACTGTTGTTGTTTCATAATGATATGTTGCAACATTGCTAAGAACATATCCTAACGTAAATGTTAAATAATAATTGTTTGTATCTTTTTTAAAAATAACCTTATTTTTAGATAATAAATCCTTTTTTGAAAAGGCTAATGCAATTAGTTTGTGATTAAATAATACTTTGCCACTTGTTGTTTTTATAGTACCAAATTGTTTTCTAAAACCTTTTGCATCATAAATAAGTTCTGTATTATCTGTAAGTTTTTCTAGCTCATCGATAACATCTGCATTTTCAAAAATGCTTATACTATTAAGATTTTTTAGAGATGAATTTATATTTTTGTGTGATTTTTGAACTTTTAGTTCTAAAACTCTTGTGTGTTGTTTTCCTTTAAAATTAAATGTAACTTCTATTTTTCTAGTTCCGTTTTGAACTTCATCACGGTCATCAGGTTTTGTTTTGACAAAACTTAAATTAATGTTGCTTAATTCATTCTCATTCTTTAGACCTGTTAATTTAATTTTATTTATTTCAACATCATATGCATTTACTTTTTCAATACCGCCTTCATATGTGAGTGTAGCATTTTCAAAAATTCCTTCAATATCAATAGTGCCTTGGCTCACATATGTAACTTTTATCGTTTTCGTTTTAGTTGAATGATTATTTGGAATATTTTTCTTAGAAATTTTGTATTCAACCACCAATTTATTTGGTTCTTGTGAATCTCTTGTTGAAATAAAGTCTACTTTTGTATTATCTGAAAGACCACTAATTGTTACTGTTTTATATATACCATTTGGGTTATTCAATAAATCTGATTCAAATTCTTCTTTAGTGTGTGAGCTGTTTTGTTGAATTGAAACACTTTCCAAAATTTGATTTAGTTCTTCAGTAGATAATGCTAATTCATTAAATGTGAATTCTTTCTTTTCACTCTTTTCTTTTGTATATTTGTTTTGTAGTTTAAATTCAAATTTATAGTTATCTTTTTC
The DNA here is from genome assembly GCF_024498215.1 of Mycoplasmopsis caviae. Taxonomy (NCBI): domain Bacteria; kingdom Bacillati; phylum Mycoplasmatota; order Mycoplasmoidales; family Metamycoplasmataceae; genus Mycoplasmopsis; species Mycoplasmopsis caviae. The sequence continues at coordinate 10,117 of NZ_CP101806.1, forward strand.
CTTTGTTTTTTCTTCAAAATCAACTATTTCAAAGACTTTGTTGTCAAAATTACTAAAAGTGATTTTATCCTTACTCATTTCACTTCAAGGTGTATTACTAATGTCTGTAACATTTGCACTTACATTTGTTAATTCTTCAACAATGCTTGGAAATTCTTTAGCTTTTATTTTTATTGTTCTAGGTTCCGATTCATTTGTAGTTTTTGACTTGTCAACAATAGAAAATGTAACATTAACACTAATATAATCACTATTTTCAACAACTGAAATAAGTTTAAATTCAACTTTTGGATCAATATTTTTAATTTCTAAACCATCGGTTTTTTTCTCTACAAGCTCAAATGCATATAAATTAGGTTTTGCTTTTATTTCTATTACATCTCTTAAATGGTTTAATTGATTAAATGTTGTAAGGTCTATTAATTTCAATTCATCATTTATTATCACATCTGATAAGTTATTTTGATTAGTTTTGTCCTTAACTTGATAAGAAATAATAATTTTATTTTGTGCATCAATTGAAATATCTTTAAAAACCAATTGAACTCTTGAATCTAGGTTAGTTATATTAAAAGCATTTTCTTTTTGTGAAAGTATTTGTTCCTTTGTTAGGTCGGCTATTAATTCGAATTTAATTTGTTTGGCCAATGTATTAAGTTCATCTTTGCTTAATTCATGCTTTTGCGGTTTTACTTCTGTACCACACGAAGAAGCAATAAGCGGTAAATTTACTATTGCACCTGCTAATGGCAATAAAGCTAATGCCTTCTTTCTATTCTTTTTCATTTATCTCTTCCTTTTATATCTTTTAGATATAACTAAATTATATAAAAATGCAAAATAAAAATAAACCCAATGGTTTATTTGTGATATCTAGTTTTTGTATTTGTTTTTTCCAACTTGAACTTCAACATTTGTTTCAATTTCAATTTTTCTTGTCTTAATATTGCTTGCATTTAAGATGTGTCTTGCTATTTCTGCATCTTCTGTATCGTGATATTTGTCATCTTCATAAACAACTTCGCTAATACCTGACTGTGCAATTGTCTTAGCACAACTTGAACAAGGGTAAAGTGAAGTAAAAATTGTACAACCATCAAGATTATTATTTGTATTTAATATTGCATTCATTTCAGCATGAACAACATAAGCATATTTTGTTTCTTTTGGGCTTTCACCTTCGCGGTCTCATGGAAATTCATCATCAATACCTTTTGGCATTCCATTATAACCAAGTGCAATAATTCTTTTGTGTTCATTTACAATGCAAGCGCCAACTTTTGTTGAAGGATCTTTAGATCTCAATGCAGACACTTTAGCTAATGCCATAAAGTATCCATCTCAATATAACGATTTATTTTTCATGTGTTTAATTATACTTTTAATGGCGAAAAAATAAAATTTAGTGGCAAAAGTGAAAAAAATTAAAAATTTTTAAAACATATCAAAAAACCAAAACAACTATAAAACAGTTGTTTTGGTAAAAAATTTACAATTAACAGGATTGTTGATGCATTAAGAAAGATAAAAGCAGTACTTATCGATAGTTTAAACACGAGAGAAGAAACTTTTTTAAGAGTTAGAAATCCAGAATATTACACAAATTTAAGTAAAACATTAGGATATCAAAATATCCCTAAACGGGGTAAAGTTGATGAATTAGGTCCATTTTACTAGAATCAAAATAATATACTTACCATAAAAACCTATTTTATAGGCATTTATAAAAAATCAAATTTCAAACTGTCAAAATCAAGAGCACATTCATCAGTTTTTTGAATCAAAACAGGATTTGATAGAAATGAATTTCTCGCCTTTTTTTCGAAATTTGTTGATTTATCTAATTTTCAAATTTGGTTTCTTAATTTTTTAATTTCTTCATTGCTTAATTCTTTTTTTAAAAATATCATTGGTATAAATTAGCAACCTTTTCAGTAAAATATTTTTTCAATGAATGAATAATTATTTTGGAATACTAATTGCAAATTATGGGAAATTGATACTATATTTGTTTGCATCTGTTAAATATACTAACCTAATATAGCGAATGATTAAATCTTACTTGAGTATTGCGTTTGCTTATATTATCAACAAAAAAATCAAAAGATAAAAAAATTAATTTAGTATCAATTTTTATAAAAAGTAAACCTTTGTCAATAACTTAAATAAAAAAAATAGTAAACCGCTGTTTACTATAGTAAATCTTTAATTTGTTCCATTTTATTTAGGAAGAGTTCTTTGGTTTCCTTAGGGCATTCAACAGCAACATTAGCAAAAGCTTCTGGTCCTGTATGAATAGCAACAACTGGAGCTAGTCAACCAACAAAAGGTTCTTGCTTATACTGAATTCTAAATTCTTCAATATATTTTTCTTGTTCTTCTTGTGAAGCACCGGTGTGAACATAAGCAGAAATTAGTTCATTGTCTTTATTTTCAAGTTTAAAATCTTTTGCCTTAGAAGCAATATTTTTGATTGTACTTTTAGCAAAAACACGCCCCACGCCCTCTTTTTTTAATTCTCCCCTATCAACAGAAATCAATGGCACAATTTTAAATAGTTTTGCAATTGCAGCAGCTGCAGGGTGTAATCTACCACCTTTTACTAAATAATCATTGTATTTAGGTATAAGTGTAATTGATTTATGAAAACTACCGTCTTCAATAAACTTAATATATTCTTCAAATTTTGATGGATCTTTAGCCATTTGTTGTTCAAATCAAATTAAATCCAAAACAATAAGTTGAACAATTTCAATTGATTTAATGGCTCTTAATTTTGGAAATTCTTCTTCCATTGTTTTAGAAGTCTGATATGTACTTGACAAATGATGTGAAATAGGATAAAAAATTATTTTGTCATATTCCTTAGATAATTTTTCAAAAAGTTCACTTGTTTTAGCTAAATTAATAACTGATGTTTTAACTTTAGCTTTTTTTGTATAGTAATTAAACAAATTAGATGTGTTGATATCAACACCATCTTCAAATTCTTTATCATCCACGTTTATGTGAAGTGGAGTATAAAATCATCCAAGAGCTTCGGCTTGTTTTTTAGTCAAAGCACAAGATGAGTCAACAACTATTGCATATTTCATGCTTTCTATTATATAATAAAATAACTTTACATAGGGCAAAATTTGAAAGAAGAAGGACCTAAAAAAGAAAACACCCATAAAAATAGGTGTTTTGGTAAATTCGAGTTTTAGAATATTGAAATTCTAAAACTAGCAAACTTTTTACTTATTTTACTTTTGCTATTGCTTCTTTTATAGTAGAAACCTCTTTAGACAAATTATTTTTGGCTGTTTCCATACTTTCTTTTGTTGCATCACTATTATTTAATTCAGTTGTAGCATTAGCGATTGCTTTTTCTAATTTTTCAGTTGGAATATTGCTGTGTTTACTTTTTACTGTTTCTTTTAGTGAATTAGCTTCTATTATCATGGCGGTAAGTTCTTGTTTAAGTTTACCAAGTTCTTTATTTTTTATTTCGATAAGTTTCTTAAATTTTACTGATAATAAATAGTATGTGTTTTCATAAAAAACATCAAGAGTTTTATTTTTGTCAGCATTTTTGAATATTTCATAAATTTGATTTTTGACATCGGTATAGGAACCACCGATCAACGGCTTCATTCTTTCTTCTACTATTGCCTTAATTGATTCATACTTAGTATGTATTTTTTGGCTAATTTGTGTAATTTGTTGCTCAAACAATGTAGTTTTTTCACTAATTTGTTTATTTATTGTGTTAGTATCTTTTATTAAATTATCAGTATCTTTGATAATTGTTTCAATAGCAGATTTATCAACATTTAAATCTAAATTGTCATCAACAGGCTTTTCAGATAAAAGTTTAAAAAATTTAAGAATATTTTTTTTGGATTCTTCATATTTTGCAATTGAATTTTTTCCTTCATTCTTTAATTTTTCATAAGTATTTTCTAAATTATTTATTGCTTCTTTAATTTCTGTTTCAAATTGTGTCAATTCATTTAAGGAAGCATTTTGCTTATTTAAAAATGTTTCAATTTTTAAAACAATTTGGTCGGCTGTTTTGTTTAATTCTTCGTAATCTTTTTCAGCATATTTTGTCTTATTTGTTTTTAAAGTTTTTAACAATTCTTTTATTTTATTATTAACATTATCAATTTTTTGTTTTTCTGTTTGTGGTTCATTTTTTGATTTTTTATCACATTGAGCTGCAATAAAAGGAAGTGTTCCAGAAATTGCTAATGGAATTAATAGTTTGTTTAATTTCATTAATTTTTTAGACATTTTTATCTCTTTCTATTTTATTCTAATAAATAAAGTATATATTATTTTAATTGATGAGAAGACAAAAAAAGAAGAGTAAGAACGACAACACGTTTTTTCTCTTCAAGCTTTTATTTTTTAATTTTAATGTGGCAATAACCGTTTGGATTTTTCTTTAAGTAATCTTGATGATAGTCTTCAGCAAGAGTGAAATTTTGAAGTTTTAAATTTTCAGTAACAATTTTCTTATTATAGTTTTTAGCTAATTCAGTTAATGTGTTGGCAATAATTTCATGTTCACTATCATCTATGTAATAAACACCATTACGGTATTGCGTGCCATAATCCTCGCCTTGATGATTATAAGCGGTTGGATCTACAACTGAGAACATTTGTTTAATAAGTTCTACAATAGACGTTTCATTTTCATCATATATAACTTTTACTGTTTCAACTGCCCCTGTTTCACCTGTGCACACTTGCTTGTAGTTTGGATTTTCAATTCTTGAGTTAGCATAACCAACAAAAGTTTTTTGAACACCCTTTAGACTATCAAAGAAGGCTTGTGTTCCTCAAAAACAACCGCCTGCAAAATATATTTCCTTCATATTTTCTCCTTTTCCTATTTGTTTAATATTTTATTAATAATTAAAAATAATGAACAGAAAAATCAAAAATCCTAAATTGTGGTAACACAAATTTAACTAATTTGAATTTTACTAATATGGCTGTTTTATAACTGTATTAGTAAAAAATTCTACTAAAAAGTGTCAAACTAAACAGAAGCCAAAAAAGTTTTAAATCAAGCATTCTGGTTAATTAGTAAATTCAAGCCAAAGAAACAAACCAGTTATTGCTTGTTTTCACAAGTTTCATATGTTCATTGCAACTTTCGGTGTTTAAAATTAAAAAAATGAACAATATGCCTATAAAATAGAAGTATTTGTAAAATTTTGTCAGTAATTTTAATAACATTTTTCGATTTTGTGTAGGGCCCAATCCAATATTCATTACAACACCGAGATTGCAAAAATTAATTGGCCCTAATTCCAAATAAACAGTATCATAAGTTTTCTAATCAAAGATTACGGTTTAGATATGGAATTTTAGAATTTCTTTGTTTATTTAACTTAATGAACCATCATAAAAAAGCATTTTAGTTTTTTTGTTTCTTAAGTGACAAAAGAAATTAAGAGGTATGGTTTAGTTTGATTTTGTATTCACTTAATTTTTGTTCAACCTCTTCCAATAAAGCATTAATTATATATAGGTAGTCATCAAAAGTTTCCATGAATTTTTTGAGTTGTTCATATTTCATTTTATTTCTACCTTGAACATTAAATTCAATTTGTTTATATTCTTCATTACTATGTGCTTTTCCAATAGTTTCAAATTCATTAAGTAATCTATTTATTTCCTCTTTTGTAAATTTCTTTTGTGCATTATAGAGGTCGGCATCAACTTTTTTAGTTATTCTTAATAATTCATCTCTTGATGAAATGTTATAACCCTTAATAGTTGCTTCGTCTTTGAAATTATTATATTCATCTGACGTATTATACATTTTCATCAGTTCTTCTTTGTTGGCTACATTTTCAATTCTTTTTTCAAACTTCTTGATGGCATCAAAAGTTTTCTTTCATTCATCAAGGTATTCATCATAATCATCTTTTAATTGCTTAAATTCTGCTTCAATCATAAGATGTAAATCTTCAAATTTTTCCTTAGATTCTTCTAATTTATTAATTAAGGCATCAACAGTTAAAGTGCCAAAGTTCTCGCTTTCATATTCAGTTTTCTTGCTAGAAAACTGATTTTTCAATTCTTTTGCTTTATTTTCAAAAAACTTTTTGTTTTCTTTTTCTTTTAATATTTTTTCACATTCGTCAATTGATTTAGTTATAGACTGAACAAAGTCGCTAATTTTCTTTTCTTTTGTTTTTGTTAGTTCTAAAGATGACTTAAGTTTGTCTAATGCTTTCTTATAGTCATCTTCTGTTTTATTGGCTTGACCTTGAATTCCTTTTATTTCATCAATTACTTTTTTAAGTGTATCTTTTAATGATTTATAAAACTTATCTTCTTTGATTTTTGAATATTCGGCTTCAACATGTTCTATTGCTTTACCTAATTCTTCTTTGGCAATTACGACCTTTATACTTGAAATTTCTTTATGAATATCACTCTTGGCGGTTGCTATACTTTCTTCTGTTGCATTAACATTGTTTATTTCAGTTTTAGCTTTATTAATCGCTGTCTCTAGGTTTGTAGTTGAGACATTAGGAAATTTAGTATTTACCTGTTTTTTTAATAAAGTGGCTTCTGTTACCAAATTGATTAGTTCAATTTTTGTTGGATCGAAATGTTTCTTTTCCTCTTCAAGTAATTCTTTGAATTTTACAGATAATGAATAATAAATATTTTCATAAAAAGAAGGCAGTGATGCATTCTTACTTTCATTATTGAATATTTCTTCAATTTGCTTCTTAATATCAGTGTAAGCATTATCAACCAAAAGGCCCATTTTGTTTTGAACTTTCATCTTAAACTCGTTATATTCAGCATGTACTTTTTCGTTAATTTGTGCAATTTGTTGTTCTAATAATGAGACTTTTTCACTGATTTGTTGGTTTAAAAAGTTATTATCCTTTATTAATTTATCAGCATCATTAGTAATAGATTCGACTTTTGTTTTGTCGGTACTAAAATCCAAGATACCTTCAATTGGTTTGCTGGTTAAAAGATTAAAAAATGAAATTAGTAAATTCTTAGTCTTTTCATATTTAGCAATTATTTCTTCTCTTTCATTTTTTAGTTTGTTGTAAATGTTTTCTAATCTAGCAATTTCTTGTTTTACTTCTTTTTCCAATTGTGCTAATTCGTTCAAATTAACATTCTGCTTATTTAATGTGGCATTAATTTTTGAAACAATTTGTTCAACATTTTTGCTTAATTCTTCATAAGTTTTACTAACATATTTAGTTTTGTTAGTTTGAAGAATTTTTAATAATTCCTTTATTTTAGTTTTTGCACTTTCAATTTTTTGTGCCTTGGTCTGTGGTTCATTTTTTGATTTTTTATCACATTGAGCAGCAACAAAAGGAAGTGCTCCTGAAACCACTAATGTAGGTATTAATAATTTGTTAAATTTTCTTAATTTCATAGACATTTTTACCCCTTCTTATAATAAAGTATATATTATTTTAAAAATACTTGTATATTGACTAATTTTATAAAATACAAAAACAAAATCTTGATATGAAAAAAGAGAAAAAAATATTAAAATTGTCATCAAGTAAAAGGGCTATTATAACACATCCACAAAAAGTACAAAAAACCAAAACACCTATAAAAAAGGTGTTTTGGTAAATTTGAATTTTTGAATTGTCAAAGCAGATTATATAGTTTTATTAAGTTTTTCTTTATATTCTCTCAACTTTTGTTCAACCTCTTTTAATAAAGCTTCTAAGATGTAAAGATCTTCATCAAAATTTTTCATCAATTCTTTTAGTTCACTATAGTTCATATTGTTTCTACTTTGAACTTTAAAAATTATTTTCATGTAATCTTCATCATTGTGTTTTTTACCTTCAGTTTCAAACTCAATTAGTAATCTAGATATTTCTTCTTTTGTAAATTTCTTTTTAGCGTTATAAAAATCATTGTTAACTTTTGTGCTTATTCTTTGTAATTCTTCTTTAGAAGAAATGTTATATCCTCTAATATTTGCCTCATTTTTGAATTGATTATATTCATTTGAATTGTTATACATTTGCATTAATTCATCCTTGTTAGCAATGTTTGAAATTCTTTCTTCAAACTTTTTAATTGAATTATTAATTTTTTCTCACTCATCAAGATACTCATCATATTCATCTTTTATTTGTTTAAGTTCAGAATCAATTGATAGATAAAGATTTTCAATTGAATCTTGATAGTCTTCCAGTTTGTTGATTACGGCATCAAAAGGCATATTATTAAATGTTTCGTTTTCATATTCGGTTTTTTTGTTAGATAATTGATTTTTTAATTCTGCTACCTTATTTTCAAAAAGTTTCTTGTTTTCTTTTTCGCTCAGCGATTTTTGGCTTTCGTTTAACGATTTAGTTATAGACTGAACAAAGCCAGCAATTTTCTTCTCATTTGTTTTTGTCGCTTCAAAACTTGATTTAAGTTTGGTTAATGCTTGCTTATATTCTGCTTCACTCTTATTTGTTTGGCTTTGAATTGCTTTTGCTTTTTCAATTACCTCTTTAAGTGAACTTTTTAATGATTTATAAAACTTTTCATCACTAATCTTAGAATATTCAGATTCAACATTCTTAATTTCATTACCTAGTTCTTCTTTTGCAATAGCGACTTTTACAATAGAGATCTCCTTGAGAAGATTATTTTTAACAGTTTCTATACTTTCTTTTGATGCTTCATTGTTATTCAATTCTACTGTAGCATTACTAATAGCAGTTTCAAGGTTTGTTGTTGATATATTAGCAAATTTATTATTTACCATTTCCTTTAATGTTACAGCTTGTAATATTAATGTGCCAAGTTCAGTTTTTAATTGTTTGAATTGGTTCTTTTTTATTTCAAGAAGTTCCTTAAATTTTACTGATAATAAATAATAAGTATTTTCATAGAAAGAAACAAGCATATTATTGTTTTCAGCATTTTTTAATATTTCTGTAATTTGATTCTTAATAGTAGTATAAGAACTATCAGTTAGCTGTTTCAATTTATCTTCAACTATTGTTTTGATCAAATTATAACTAGTTCGAAGTTTATTGTTAATTTGCAATATTTGTTGCTCTAACAAAGTATTCTTTTCACTAATTTGCCGGTTTAATGTGTTAAGGTCTTTTATCAATTTATCAGTGTCGTTGATAATTGACTCCACTGCAGATTTTTCAACACTTCAATCTAGATTATCTTCAACAGGCTTCTCAGTTAAAAGTTTAAAAAATGAAATTAGCAAATTTCTTGATTCATGAAATTTTGTAATTAAACCATCTCTCTCACTTTTAAGTTTATTAAAAGTATTTTCTAATTCTGCAATTTCTTGTTTAGTTTTTGTTTCGAATTGTGTTAGTTCATCCAAGGTAACATTTTGTTTATTTAATGTGGCATTAATTTTTGAAACAATTTGTTCAACATTTTTACTTAATTTTTCATAAGTTTTACCGACATATTTAGTTTTGTTAGTTTGAAGAATTTTTAATAATTCTTTTATTTTAGTTTTTGCACTTTCAATTTTTTGTGCCTCGGTTTGTGGTTCATTTTTTGATTTTTTATTACATTGAGCAGCAACAAAAGGAAGTGCACCAGAAATCACTAATGTAGGCATTAATAATTTGTTAAATTTTCTTAATTTTTTAGACATTTTTTGATCCTCTTCTTCATATAATTAAAGTATATATTATTTTATAAATACTAGAATATTGACTAATTTTAACGAGTTATGATGTCGAGCCTAAACAAAGGGTCAAATTTAGAAATCAATATTATAAAATAAACATAAAAGGCTGTTTTATAGTGATTTAGGTTAATTGATATAAATTAAGATGTAGAACGGTTTAGTTAAGTGTATATTTTCCTTTTGTAAAACTTAAACATATGAAATTTTGCAAACTTATGTATAATAATTTATATTTATTGTGCCAATTTCGCTTAGTGGTAAAGCAGCTGACTCGTAATCAGTAGCCACGAGTTCGATTCTCGTAATTGGCACCATATGAAAATAAAGGTTTTGGCTATTTTAAAAACCAAAACCTTTTTCAATTTTTAATAAGTATTTGTCTAAAAAGACTATAAAACAGACGAAAAATAAATAGATATTAATTATTTGTTAAAGTAACTTTGAGCATCAAAATTAGTTGAATCGTTCTCAGTGATTGATAAATATCTATTTGAGTTGACAAATGTATGTTTACCAAAATTATCAGTCACAACAAATTCTCAATAGTAGCAACCCGGCTCAATGTTGGCAGGTTTTATTTGGTGGCTTATTGAAGAATTATTTGCAGTGTTAAAACTTTGTTCATTAATTAATGTTTTTTGATTTTTATAGATTCTATACAACTTTGCTTTTACTGATTTTATTGATGATGTATCTCCTGAAAAACTTGTAATTGTTTGTAAATTAATAGGTTGATTAAAATTACTGCTCGTTAAATTGACATTAACATTATATCAGCCTTGGTTTGTGTCATTAATAATTGAGTCATTTCAATGTCATTTAGAATCAACATTTATCTGTGCAATATTTGAAAATAGATGTTTGTTTTTAGCAAGAGCAAAGTAGCCTTTGATTCAAACATAACCGCTTTTTTGAAGTAGTTCTCTTCTTAAGAAAAGATCATTTGCAGTTACATTTTTAAGCACAATTTTACTTTCGTCATTTAAGTTATTTGGTTTAGTTTCGCTAAAATACACATCATAATTCATATGCATATTATTATCTTTTTCTTTTAAGTGAATATAGTTACCAACTTTATAATTTAGTTTTAAACCAAAATCCCCTAAATGCTGCTTGTTGATATTAATGCTACTTGGCAGGTCAATTTGTTTATAAATTTCGACTTTGTCATATTTTGTATAAGCAATTTCAAGTAGTTTATTGTAAGCTTGGTCAATTTTGTCAGCATATGAAGTGTAAAGGTTAGTATCAAACAAATTAAAGCCTGATTCTAATGTTTTAGCTTCTATTTCTTTTCTTAAATTGTTAAATTCATCACGAGCGTTTAGTGGTAAATAAATATCTCAATCTTTTGAATCTGAATACATAAATGAACCAAAAAGCATTCTTGTTAGTTGTAGCTTATTAAGTAATGTTTCATTGTTTTTGGCTTCTTCAATGTTAGTTAGTTGAGTGTCGTTAATGATCACCTTAGTGATATCGGAGTTTGTTTTAAGCGGGTTGTCTGAACCACGTGCATCATCTAATGATTGATTGTACCTGTAGAAGACAACATTTTTATCACTTACATAAAAATCAATTGTTGAAACAGATGGGTTTAATGGTTCAAGTTCACTAGTTATATCTTTTGTGATCACATTTTGAGAACTATTTTTACTTAAATCATAAACTTTTAAATAATGCTTTTTTGTTGAGTTATCACCAAAGTAATGATAAAGGAAATTATTTTCTTGGAAAGTTAAAGAATAAAGATAATTATCTTTTAATTCAATAATTTTAGCAACTTCATCATTAGAATCAATGATGTTATCACCATCTTTAACTAGTTTAATTTTTTTATCATAAAGTGAGAATTTAAATAAGCCTGTTTTTCTCTTGTTATTTTGCTTAAAACTTGAAATTGTGTATCAACTATCCTTGTGATAGAAAAATCTTGTTAGTCCACCGCTTGAAGATTTCTCTACAAGTTCAATTCCATTATCGGTTAACATCTTATTGCTTCTATCTTCAAGAGTTGAAAAAATACTATCTTTGTAGAATGAATTATCTCCCCCATATTCAGGATCGCTTAATTTAAATCATGGCAACATATGATTAAGAACAAAATTTGAGGCTCTTATAGTGTCAGGATAAATATTATGGTCCATTAATAAACTGTTTGTACCTCATCTTGGCATTCTTGTATATTCATATTTACCTGATGCCAAACTACCACTTACTGCTTCTTCCACTTCGGTAGGATCACTAAAATATCATTTTGGCTTATCAGGATGCTTCTTAGTTCTTAAATTAACAGCTAAAATTTGATGAACACCATTATGAATTGGATAAGGGAAAGCTTGTACGCCAGCAAAGTTTAATAATAGTGCTGTTAAAGATCCATAATGATGACAAACACCTAATTTAGTCTCAATGGATTTAAAAATTCCAGTAGGCATTGAGGCCATAACATATGTGAGATAATCAGTAACATAACGTTCCGCTGCATATAGTTTATCAACATCGCTCATATGTCTTTTAATTTGTGCTAAACCATTTTTAATGAAGTTATATAACTTGATCTTTTCACTTTGATTTGATATTAATTTTGGATAGTGTCATGGACCATCCATTTTATCCATTGAATAAAGCTTGATAAATTTTCTGTTTTTATATTTTTCTTTATTTTTAATTATCCCGTCAGTTCAGTTTATTTCACTAGGAAAATCAAATGTATCTAAGTCAACATTTGTGTAAATGTAATCTATTCAAGAATCACGATATCAATTAAGCAAAGCTTCGGTCATATTGTTAGCATTAAAATATTGACTTCTCAAATTGTATGAGAGGTTACTATAATCTGAATTTAATTTTGTAACCAGATCTTGTAATTCTTTAATTTCTGCTTCATCATTGCCAATTTGTGATGTTCTAGTGTATGAAGAGTTAGTTAAACCACTAGTGTAATTTTTGTGTCCATAAAAAACAGATCTTATGTTGCTGTTTTCATCTCTGTATTTATCAAAATTAGAATAGTTATGAACATGAACTTCACGGTTTTGTGAATCTTTGTATTCATCGCTATAATCGGGAACATTTGTGTCTTTTTGTTTAATGTAGTCTGTATATGATTTAAGAGTTTCTTCTTTTGATTTGAGTGTTATTGTTTCACTGTGCTCATCTGAAACAACATTATTGTCTAAATTTTGAAATGTATAATGAACCTTAATCTTATCATCGCTAACTTTTTCAACCTTGGTGATTTTGTGAGTTGTTGAACTGTTTAGATTCTTAAAAGAGAAAAAATGGTTAGATTCATAATTTGCAATAATCTTGTCGGCATATTCATTCTCTACTAATAATATAGGCTTAGAAGCATTTGCTAATTCGTTTAACATCTTTTTAGTAGCATCTATGTCTTGTGGATTTAAATTTACAACAAGAGTAAAATGAAAATCCTTGGTTACTTTTTTATTTGAATCTAATAAAGAAGTAAGAGAGAAAGTTGCAGTTAATAATGTTCCGCTTTTTGTTAGTTTATCAAGAGAAACTTTAAATTTACTTTCATCATATGAGCTTATACTGAAAGCAGTAAGTTGTTTGCTGTTAATTTCTTCATATGTAGAATTGGCATTAACCAGCGAGACTCTTAAAGACGAGATTGCATCATTAGGAGTTAGTTCATTTTTAAATCCGTTAATAGTTTGTTCTCTTCTTGAACCTAATTTATTGTCACTGTTTCTTTTAATAGTGTAATAAATTTTAATACTTGTTGAGTCTGGATATGTGATGTTTAGATCATAAATTGAGTATTTTGTCTCATTTAAATTATAGATTTTAAAATCATTGAGACTTTTTATTGAATTATTCTTTTTAGTGTTTTTGTTTATAACATCAAATGAAACATTTTGAGTGCTATCATCAATTTCCTTGGCATGATTAGTTTTTGTTTTTGATTTAAAATTATTAAATCTTTTTGTTTGAGTTTTACTTAAATTACCAAAAATATCCCTTACTTTAAATGTTAAAGTTAAACTATTATTTATTGTATTCTTTTCAATTTTGTATTCTGTTAAATTATAGAAAGTCTTATCAAAATTAGTAAAAGAAAAATCATCTATTGAATTTATATCTTCAATAGTTTTACTATTTTCATCCGGAATACTTACCTCAATATTTGATGCATATTCATTAATATTTTTGATGTTATTTTGTTTGCTTTGACAATTACAAGAAACCAAAGGTAGTGCCAAACTAAGGCTCAATGGGACTATTGCAAATTTCAATTTTTTAATTATTTTTGTATCCTTAAAAAATTTATTTTTTAAATTATATATCTTTGACAAAAATTCAATTTCTTAACAAAAAAATAATGGTTTTATTTTATTTTGTCCACCCTGTTTTTATCTTTTATTTTGTCCATTTTTAGGTTTCAATTATTATTTTAAAAAAGGAGAATTTAAATTATGGAAAATCTTGTAATTAAAACCAGATTTCAAGCAGTTGATACAGGTAAAACAACTGATTATGAAGATAAAAAAATTTTAGATTTAAAAAATTCAACAATATTGAAATAGACCAAATGCCGAAATATCAAAAATATTAGGAAAATTGGGTTGTAGAACATCAACAAAAACAATTAAAAGATATAGAAATCAAATATTGATTGCATCTACAAATAACCAAGATGCAATCAGTATATCACATGGTAATAAAAATAAACTTAGGGGTGTGAAAGTAAGTGATTCAGTTATTATTGATTTAACTAATAGATATTATGAATTAGTGGAACATATTGAGAAAATATCAAAAGGTGATCTTAGTGTAGCCTTGTTGCATTTTTACAATAATGAGCCTTACTAATGATGAAAAAAATTGTTGCCTTTCACTACCTTTTATAAAAGAATGCTTAGACTTGGTTATTGCAGTTCATATGCAACGAGAAAAGTAAAAAATGAGCTAAGAGAAGAAGAATGTTTTTAGAAAACGGTCAAGATATTTCTAAAATCGAGGCACAGTTTATTAAAATTTATGAAAAAATTCTAAATAAAAATCCATTAAAAGGTGTTTACCAAAATAAAAGTTCTGACTATGATTTTGGGCAAATTATTGAAATTGATGCAACACCACTTCATCTTTTTGGAGAAAGTAAGAAGTACCATATTTATAATGCTGTTGATGCGGCAACAAAAAGTTTGTTAGCAATCTGAATTGACATTGAGGAAACAACAATTGGATATCAAAATCTTCTAACACAATTATTTAAAAGGTATGGCATTCCACAAGTAATAATAACGGATAGAAGAAGAACTTTTTGAGGTTCAGATAGTACAAGAACAGCTATGGAAGAAGCACTAAATGCAAGAGGAATTGAACTTATAACAAGCAGCAATCCAAAGGCAAAACCAAATGTTGAAAGATCATTTTGAACATTGCAAAGATGAATAGGAACATTCTTTCATACAAACGGAATCAACTGTTTTGAAGACTTTTTGGGAAAAATTGAACTTTTAATTGATGAATACAACAAACAATTTAAAAAGGCCGAAGCAGTAAGTAAAAAATCAAATGTTTTTAGAAAGCCAAATACTGAAATTTTTGAAGAAGAGATGAATCTTGTAATTAAAAGAAAAATAGTTAATCATACTGTGAGATATGACAACAAATATCTTGCTCCATTTGATAATAATGGCGCTAGGGTTTCTATGTTTGAAAGTGGAGAGGCAAAGCTTATGGTAACTCCTGAAAATAAATTATTCTTTGTTGAGGGGAAAAGAAAATATGAAGCCAGAGTACCGAAAGGAAACGAATTGAGTGCAATCGATGTATATGCAATATCAAAAATCTTGATCCACAACATCAAGGTGTAAGAGCCTACAATTAAAACCATGCTTCATAATAGAACATGAACATCCAGTACATTTGAAAAACTTGAAAATATATTTAAGAATTCTGCAAACCCAAACAATAAAGACATTGAATTTATTAAAAAACTATTAAGTGAAAATCTTGAAAAGTTAAATGATATTACAAAAGAAATGAAGGAATTTATTGACGCTAATTACAAATCATTTAAGTAAGTTTTTCTTGTTTCTTCTTTTTAAAAAGAAGAAAGCCTGTCTTAGCAAGACAAAAAGAAGTTTTGCTTCTTAAGACCGACAGGTCTTAATAAGAGCCAACGGCTCAATACTTATTAAATAAGTTATTTTTTATTTCAATCAACAATTTATTTGTTGATTGAAGAATATTTAAAAGAAATTAACAAATGATGTCAATCCCCAAAAGTTATGAAAAAACTTTAGGATTGAAGACAAAATGAATTAATTAAAAGCAACTTCTTAATGATGTTGTATGTTTTAATATGCAAAATTTTAAAAAATGTAATTTAACATTTAAAAATGCGGTAAACCTTAATGTTGTACACACAAAAACAAAAAAATAACACATTTTTTGCTGTTTTAGTTAAAAAAATAGCCAAACTTTTATGTGTTTTGGCTATAATTTTTACAACCTTAAAAATTGGACAAAATAGAAGAAAATTATCAAAAATTCAATTTCTTAACAAAAAAAAAAAAAAAAACGAGACCTTTTTACCAAAAAGCCTGTTTTAAAGGGGAAAAATTAAATTTTAAGCAAAAAAAGTGTAAAAATATTTCATTAATTTTTACAAAAGTGTAACAATTTTTGACCTTTTATGATCAAAGTGCAAACAAAAACCAGAAGCAGAAAATTACAAATTGCTTCCGTTTTTAAATTATTTAATTGCTACTTGTTCAGCATCTGAACAAAGTATATTTAAAGCAGGATTTGATTTTACTCTTACAAAATACACACTGTCTGGGTGTTCAACATTAATGTGATTATTTGTTACTGAATGTCATTGTTCATTTGGTCTTCAGGTTTTTATTATTTCTCCATTGTTATTTATTTCATGAAGATAACCAATACAATATTCCATCATATTGTTTACACCAACAATTTGTTTCTTGTTTATTACCTTTAAATTTCTAGGTTGTTTATAT
The DNA here is from genome assembly GCF_024498215.1 of Mycoplasmopsis caviae. Taxonomy (NCBI): domain Bacteria; kingdom Bacillati; phylum Mycoplasmatota; order Mycoplasmoidales; family Metamycoplasmataceae; genus Mycoplasmopsis; species Mycoplasmopsis caviae. The sequence goes on from NZ_CP101806.1 coordinate 26,788, forward strand.
TGTCTGAAATTTACTAGGCTTCTAATTTCTGATGAGAAAGAACCGTTTGTACTTCTTTCAGCAACTCAAAAATCAGTTTCAATTTTTAGTGTTAGTATTCCGTCAGCCGGCATCTTGTACCAATTGAATCCATTGTTTAATGAATAATATGTATTGTTGGTAAAACCACTAAATTTAACTTTTTTATTTCCTTCTATTGAGTACTTAATATCAGGTGAATTAAGATGATTTTGAATTAGTGCTAATTTGTTAGATTGATTATTAAAATTAAATTGGTAACTTGGGTGTGTTATGTTTAAATCAATTTTTGCATTTTTTTCTGTAACAAGATTCAACACATCTCTTAATTTAATGGTATATGTTTTATTATCAGTTGTTTTGATTTCATCAATGTTTGCAAAATTCATTGTAATTCCAAAGGTGTCTGTGAAATTAAGAGAGAAGTTTTCTTTTACAAGATTAGCAACAGAATTGTTAAATGTAACTTGTATTTCTTTTTGATTGATAAATTTTGCATCAGTAATGTTTATAGTAGTTGGATTGTTAATATTAAGATCGCTAAATTTGCTTGCTACCTCTTCTTTTGATAGTTTAAGAATTATGCAATGATATTTATTGTTTGTGTGATAATAAGCCTTTCCATTATTGAATCATTCATGATCAAAACCAATATAATTTTTTAGTCTAGAAAGCATTGAAAAATATAAAGTATCTTTAAAAATGAGTCTAAAATGATATTTACCATCTTTAATATATGGTTTCATTAATTGGTTTTTAAGTATTGCATGAATGTCTGAAGTGTCTGCAGGATCAAAATTTAATTTATCGCCATTTACAAATGTTCCTTCTTTTTCATAGACAAGATACCTTAAATCCTTTGCACCACCTTTATCAAGAATATTTTTTCTAATTTCTCTTTGCTTTACCATATCGCTTGGTCTTGCTAAGAAATAATTTGTTTCATATTTATTTCTATGTCATGGTTGTTCAGTTTGATTTCATGTTGTGTCAATTAAGTATCATTTACCATCAATTAAAGCATAATTTCATGCATGAGCAGTTGTATTATTTTGTTTTGATAATTCAGGTGTATCCTTGATTATATTTCCATCAGCATATACAACATCATCAAAACCTGAATTTATTGTTAGACTTTGAAAAAATCTTGCAAAACCCTCACAAACGGCTCTCCTGTATCCAGCCGCCGCATGGAGTTGCTTGTATTTAGTCATACTATCCAAATCGTATGTTATGTAATCTACTATATAGTTGTTTATTGCAAGCATTCTTTCAATCTTATCTTCAATATTTGAGAAATAAGAAGCGATTTTTCTAATATTTGCATATGTCTTAATGCTCTTTTCTTCTCAATCCGCCGATTGATCACCATGAACTTTTATAGCAGCTGAATAGTAATTGTTCGTTTGCTTATTTTTTAATCAAACTAGGTAGTCATATACAGAATCAGTTCAATTTGTATTATTTTTCAAACCTTTAATTAAACCATTATTTTCAATATCGAATTCTCTATTTGCATTTTGTTTAAATTCATCAAGGGTTTCTATATTTTGACCATTTTTAATAAAAACATCAAAATCATTTAGTGAAAGGTTTGTGTCACCAAATTTTAATTGGAATGAATCATCTTTTTTAATTTTCACAAAGTCTGTATTAAGTGAAACAGTTGAATTTATAAAACCACCATTTAAATCTAATTTAGCAAGTTTATTTTTTATTTCTTGGCTTGTAGCATTTTGATCTATGTAATTAGGTAATTTACTATTTTCTATTGTAGCAGTATTATTAATTTTTCAATCAATATTAGGTACAGTAAAAATAGGTTTAGCCGGTGTTAACCTACTTGCAGGAGTGCTAACAACATTTGGATTAGAAGGCTGATTTGGAGTTGTATTAGGTTTTGGTTTGTCAATCTTCTTAGCAGGAGTTAGTGTCATTGCAGGGCTAATTTTTCCTACAGGAGTAGATGGCTGATTTGGAGTTGTATTAGGTTTTGGTTTGTCAATCTTCTTAGCAGGCTTTAGTTTTATTGCCTCAGTTTCAGTTGAAACACCTGGTTGGTTTGGCACATTCTTAATACCTGAACCACATGATGAACTAATGAATATTGGTAGTACAACACTTGGTAATAAGGCAACTAATATTTTTTTCTTTTTCATAATATCATTCTCATTTTCCATTCTATATATTAATTATAATTACTTTATCGTTAAAAAAGAAATTTTTTAAAGATTATTGGTCAGTCAAAAATTTACCAAAAAAACTATAAAACAGTTGTTTTGGTAAATTTGATTGTTAATAATTTTTATTTTTATGTTGTAACATGAACTGAATCTGAACAAGCAAGACCAAGTGCTTGGTTTGATTTTACCCTTACAAAGTAAACTGATCCAGGGTGTTCAATATTAATATGATTATTTTTTACTTGATGTCATTCATCGCTTGGATATCATTTCTTTGTCGTTGTACCATCAACTGTTTCATCAACAGAATAACCAATGCAGTATTCCATCATATTGTTTACACCAACAATTTGCTTACTGTTAACAACGCTAATTTTTCAAGGTTGTTTATATTGTCTAAGATAAACTTCATCGCTTACTTTTGATGAAAAAGCACCGTTAGTACCTTTTTCAAAAAATAATATTTTTGGTTCTATTTTAAAATCAATTATTCCATTTTCAGGCATTTTGAATCAATTTAGACCATTATTTATTGAATAGTAAGTATTGCTTGTAAAACCTGAAAACTTAATTTCTTTATTCTTAATAAATTCATAAGTAATTTTGGGTTCACTTGCTCAAACTTGAATTGGCTTAAGTATATTATTAGCATTATTAAAGTTAAATTGATAACTTGGATGAGATATGCCTAAATCAACTAAAGCACTTTGCTCTGTAACTAAATTTACAATATTTTTCAATTTTAAAGCATATGTCTTATTATCATTGCTCTTCACTATTTCATCAACATCAGCAAAGTTCATTGTAACATTAAAGGAATCTTTAACATTCAATTTAAAGTTTTCTTTTGTCAAATTTTCAACAGGTGATGATAATGTAACATTGATTTCTTTATTACTAATGAATTTTGCTTCTGTAACATTAACGCTTGTAGGATTATTAATATTTAGGTCCGCAAATTTTGAAGCAACTTCATCCTTAGTCAATTTAACCCTTAGGCAAACATAACCATTTTCTTCATCATAAGTAACTTTATTATGAGAGCCATATAATCTACTAAGGCCAAGATATTTTCTTAGTTTATTGCTAATGTTGTTATATAAAACTTTCTTAAATATTAAAGTAAAAACATAATTATCGTTTTCAATAGTAGGATTAAGAACCTGTTTTCTTAAAAATTTCTCAATATCAGAAGTGTCATCAGGTTCTATGCCAAGATCACTACTACTTAAAAATTTGCCTTCTTTTTCATAAGCAAAACTTCTAAGATCTTTTTTTGCTGAGTTGTCAAGAAACTCTTGTTTTATTACTCTAATTAGTTTCATATCAGTAGGTCTAGCTAAAAAGTAATTAGTTCTATATTTATTTCTATGTCATGGAAATTTATTTTGGTTTCAAGTAGGGTCTATTAAATATCAACCATCTTTCAATTTAACATAGTTTCAAGCATGATAGACAATTTGACCTGACTTAATGATTTCTTTGGCTTTTTCACCTAAAATATCTCCAGTAGCATATAAAACATTTTCAAAACCAGCAAAAGTAGCTAATTGATGAAATAATCTAGCATAACCATCACAGACTGCTTTTCTTAGTGCTGCTGCACCAAAAAGTTGAAATGTTTTTTCATAGGTATTTAAATCATAGGTTAAAAAGTCGCTTACATAATTGTTAATAGCATATAACTTTTCAACTTCATCTTCAATGTTTGAAAAATAAGAAGCAATCTTTTTAATGTTTTGATATGATAGATTACCTAATCTTTCTCTTTCGGCAGTTTTATCACTTTCCATTTTTATACCAATTGAAAAGTAACTATTGCTTTTCTTATGTTTTAGTCAAATTAAATGATCATATATACTATCGCTTTTATTATCAATGCTTCTTAATCCTATTATTTGACCAGTATTATCAATATCAAAAAATTTATTACTATTTTGTTGAAATTCAGCAAGAGTTTTTATTTCTTGTCCATCGCGTATAAGGATGTCAAAGTCGCCTAATAAAATATTACTATTACCAAATTTAAGTTGGAATTTATCATCTTTTTTAAGAACTAAAAAATCTGTATTTAATCTTTCATCAGTATTAATAAAACCACCATTAATATCCAAGTTAATTAACTTGCTTTTTATAGTTTCATTAGATGCACTAGAGTCAATAAAGTTTGGTAGTTGACTATTTTGTAATGTCGCGTTATTACTAATTTTTTGATCTATATTTGGTTTTGGAACACTTACCTTTTTAGCAGGGGTCAGCCTGCTTGCAGGAGTGTGTTGAATAGCAGGAGTTAATTTTGTTTTTTTAACTTCAATTGGGCTAGTTGGCTGCTTAGGTGTTGGGTCTTTCTGTTTTTTCTTTTCAGTTGGAGAATTATTTGGTTGACTAGGAGTTGGAGTTGATTGATCTATTTTTTTAGCAGGCCTTAGTTTTATTAGTGGTGTTTCAGCCAAAATATTTGGTTGATCAGGATCATTATAAACTTTATTACCACATGAAGCACTAATTAATATAGGCAAAGCGACACATGGCAACAGAGTAATTAATATCTTTTTCTTTTTCATAATATCATTTCTTGGATTTATTTGGTGTCGAGTTCCTTTATATCTGAACTATAAAGTTTATATTCATTGCTTGACTTGTATCGAATTTTATATTTTTGACCTGGATATTCAACTTTAATATAACCATTAGTTACAGGATGTCATTCGTGCGTACCTTCAATGTTATATTCCATTATGTTGCTTACATTAGTTATATATTTTTTATCAGCCGATAGTTGTGGTTCTAAAAATGAACTAAACCTTGTAATAGCAAAACGTTGAATACTAAAAACCTTGCCACTTGTAGGATCTATACTTTGAACAAGTAAGTATTCATTAAGTGGACCAACATCAAAACTTGTACCAGGGACATAATTATTTCATTTTACGCTCTTATTTATTTTTCAATCAATAAATGCGTATTTTATTATGTTAGTAGTATTTTCAAATTTAACACGGCGACCACTTTCAATAATATATTGAGCAGGAGTGTGGTTTTTATAACTACTTGAGAAATCTATTTCATTCTTATTGTTTACAAAAGTGAAAGTGTAACCTAGACGATTAATTTCAAAATTAATTTTTGCGTTTTGAATATGGCTTAGGTTAATTGTGTTTTTTAGACTTAAGGTAACCTTTTTGCCTTCACCAGAAGTTTCAAATTTATCTACATCGCCATAGCGTAATTCAACACCTGTTGCATCTTTGAAAGTTAGTTTGAAACATTCCTTAATAAAGCCATCAACTTTTTTATCAAAGGTAAATTCAACTTTGTTTTCATTAATTAATTTAGCACTAAGAATTTTAATTTCTTCATTCTTGTCAAAATCTAAATCAGTGAATTTTTGCTTAAGCAAGTTTATTGATCTCATTGTATGTCTATAAAAATAACCATGTTCAGCAGCACCTTCACGCAACCTAAGTCCATTACCAAGCTCCTGGTCGATACTTTGCATCAATGAAACAGGATATACTAAGCCAATTGAATATTTATTATCCTTGCTTCTACACCCAGATATAATTTGCATCTTCATTACTTTATGTAAGTCATTAAATTCATTAACCATTAAACCATCTTTTTCAAAAGGATAGTGTCTATATTCCTTAGCTTCATCTGCTGTGTCTTGAACACCAAAACGCGATTTACTCATCAATTGACCTTTAAGCAAGAAAGTTGTCATTTCATTTTTGCCTCTATAAACTTTCTTGTTTTCATCATCATTTCATGTTGTATCTAAATAATATCAATGACCATCAATTTTTACTTTGTTTCAAGCGTGTCTGTCTGATTTAGGTTTTAATCAATCTTCTTGTAATTCAATATCTTCAAAGCCTGAATAACTTGCAATTCTTTGAACCATTCTTGAGTAGCCTTCGCAAGTGGCAATTAATTCATTAATACCAAAGTAATCTTGATTTTTTCGACCAACTCTCTTCATGTTATATTTTAAGGCGTTCATTACAAAGTTATTAATTGCCAGAATTCTTTCAACTCTGTCTTCGATGCTTGTGAAGTAATTAGCAATACGTTTAAATGCTTCGTCACCTTTTTCAACCATTTCATCAGTTTCAGCATCTTCTGTGTTTAATACATTTACACTAAGAGAAAAGTAATTGTTTGTAGATTTTTCCTTTATTCAAATACCATCAATATAATCTTCTGAATTATTGAAAGAACAATTTTCATTACATTTTATTAAACCTGTTTTTGAAACTGTTAGCAATTTTGAAGCCAAAGCATTATACTCATCTAATGTATAAACATTTCCATCATGTTTTACAAAAACCTCGGTATCACTTTCATTAAGATTTTGGTTACCTAATTTAATTTGAAATTCCTTACCTTTTCTTAAAGAAATTTTTTCTGCGTTTAATCTTTTGTTTGTATCAACAAAACCGTAATTGTGTTTAAAGTATAATAACTTGTCCTTTAATTGTGCAGTGGTCAAATTTGGGTCAATTCAGTTTGGTAATTTTTCCTTATTCAAAGGATTTATAGTAATATTTGGCTTACTAATTGGTGGATTGGGATTATATGGTTTAGATGGTATAAGGGAAACTCACGGTTTACCTTGGTCAGGTGCAGGTTGATCTTTTTTAACAGGTGTCGCAGGTTTTAGCGTATGAGGTTTTGGATACACTTTTGCTGGTGTTAGTGGAGTTGATGGCACTGATGTATTTGGATTATTTGGGTCATTAGGTAAATTTTTAACCTGAGTACCACAAGATGAACTAACAAAGGTTGGCAGTGCTAAACCAAATGAAAATCCAATAAGTAATCTCTTCTTCTTCATAATATCATTCCCTGAAATCATTATGATTTCTAAAAGTTCATTTCTTTTATATCTGAACTAAATATTTTGTTTATGTTATCAGCTCTAAATCTAAATTTATATTTTGCATTAAGTTCTGTCACATCAATATAACTTTTTGTTACTGGTTGTCAATAACCTGAATTACCAACGCTATATTCCATTAAATTATTAACATTTACAATGTATTTTTTATCATTTGTTAATTGTGGTTCTAAAAATGAGCCAAATCTTTTTATATCAAAACTTTGAATACCTAAAACCTTATTTGTTGATGGTTCAATAATTTGTATGTGGAAGCACTCGTAAAGTGGACCTACATCAAAAGCCGAATTAGGAGTATAGTCGGTTCAGTCTAACCCTTTAATTATTTCATTATTTGATAAAGCATACTTTACCTTAAACTTACCAAAGTTATCAAGTTTTACATAGCGACCATCAATAATAGAATAATTTACTTCAGGTGCAATTGTATTTTCATTTTCAATAGAAAGTTCATTTTGATTGTTTTCAAATTCAAAATTGTTTCCTAAACAGGCAATTTCTAAGTTAACTTTTGCATTTTGAATATGACTTAAATTAATAATGTTTTTGAAAGATAAAATAATTTTCTTATTATCATTTAATTTCTCAATTTTTTCAATATCTGCATAATTAATCAAAACACCTGTTTCGTCTTTATAAGTTAGTTTGAAGCAATCTGAATCTATGTCCTTAACTTCTTTATCAAAAGTTAATTCAAGTTTATTTTTTGTGAATTTAGCATTTGATACCTTAACATTTTGAGAACTCTCAAAATCTAAATCTTTTAGTGCATCAAAATGTTTTAAATTTTGAACTGACCTGCTTGTTTTTCTAAAAATATTTCCAAAAAAACTTGTATATTCATTTGGAAGTCTTCCGATTTTATCGTTTACTGAATCTCTCAATGATTGTGGGTACACCAGTGAAATTGTATATTTTCCATTGTTGTCTGGTTTGCTTGTGATAACCTGTCTTTTGATTGAATTTCACATTTTATCTATCGAATCAAAGTATGCATTCTCTTTTTGAAATGGATATAGTTTATATTCTTTTGCTTCATCAGGAGTATCTACAATACCTTCTCTTGATTCGCTCATTTCCTGTCCTTTGATAAGGAAGTAATACATATCATATTTCCCTTTATATGCCCCTCTATAATCTGAATCATCTCATGTTGTATCTAAGTAATATCAATGATTATCTATTTTTACTTTGTTTCATGCATGCTTTTCAGTATGGTAGGCAACAGGTCTGCCACCATTAGTTTTAAGTCAATCTCCAGACCATAAAACATCCTTCATACCTGAATAACCAGCAATTCTAGCTACCATTCTTGAATAACCATCTCAAGCAGCTCTGCTATTATTTATTCCAAAGTAATCTTGTTCTTTGTAATAGTTATTTGCTCTTCAAGGATCATAAGTTATATAATCCATCAAAAAATTGTTAATTCTTAACAATCTCTCAACTTTGTCCTCGATTGAAGTAAAGTACATTGAAATTCTTTTGAATTTAGCTTCTCCATTTTCAATAACTTCATCATATTCACGTTCTTTGTTGCAATGCACATCTACATGAAGAGAAAAATAATTGTTTGATGATTTTTCTCTTACTATTAAGCCATCACTATAATCACGGTTAGTATCTGGTATGTTTGGTTTACAAGTTACTAATCCTCTCTCACTAATTGTTAAATATGCTTCATTTGAATCTAGTGCATTATATTCATCTAGTGTATAGACTTGACCACCATGTTTTATAAAAATATCGTGTTCATTCTTATTTAATTCTTGGTTTGCTAACTTAACTTGAAAACTCTTGCCACTTCTTAGTGAAATTTTATCTGAATTAAGTCTCTTATTTGAATCAACAAAGCCATAATTATGTTTTAAATAAGTTAACTTATCTTTTAATTGTTGAGTAGGCAAGTTTGGATCTATTCAATTAGGAAGCAGCTCTTTTTTGTAAGGTTCAAAATTTTGGCCTGAATTATTAGGAGTTGGATTAATAGGGGTTGAAGGCAATATTTCGGTTAATTTGATGCCACCTGTTTTTGGTGGATCTTGTTGATTCTTTTTAGTTGGATTCGCAGGGGTAGGTGTTACTAAAGGATCATTCTGTTTTGTTGATGTATCAGTAGGATTTACAGGTTGATTTGGATTTGATTGGTTTTGTCTTTTTGTTGTAGGTGTTAGGTCTCCTGTTGGATTATTTGGCTGATTAGGATTATTATAAACTTTAGTACCACAAGAAGCACTAATAAGTACAGGGAAACCTGTACCTATTGATAGAGTAAGCAATATTTTTTTCTTTTTCATATTATCGTTTCCTAGTTATCTTTTATTTCTTCGACCCTGAAGCAAAGATTTTATTGTTTATATCTGCTTTAAATCTAACCTTATATTTTTTGTTAGGGTCTTTAACCTCAATATAATTTTTTGTAACAGAGTGTCAAACCTCTTCATTGTCAATTTTATATTCCATTAGGTTATTAACATTTACAATAAATTTTTTGTCATTTGTAAATGTTGGAGTAGAAAACAAATTATATCTTTTTAGTGGAATTTTTTGAATGCTTATTGTTCTTTTGGTCGTATTGTCAACTTTTTGAATTAATATATTATCCCCAACTAAACCAACATCAATTATTAGATCACTATTAACCTTATGTCATTTTTTACCATTGTCTAATGAATAAATTGAATCGGCGGTTATATTTTTAAATTGTGCTTTTGTGCCTTGTAGAATTGAATATTCAATTGGCACATTTGCCAATGAATTTTTATGGTAACTTAAGTAATTTTGAGAATTCTTAAAATCAAAATTGTAACCTAAAACACTGATTGATAAATTTATATTAGCATTATTAATGTGGTCTAAGTTAATTTGATTTTTAAATGTTAATTTAACTTTTTTGCCACCTTCAGAAATTTCAAATTTTTCAATATCTGCATAAGGTATTTCAACACCAAGAGTATCGAGAAATGTTAATTTAAATGAGTTTTGACTAAGGTTTTTAACTTCTTGGCTAAAAGTTACTTCAAGAGAATTGTTGTTAACAAAACTTACACTTTTAACTTCAACATTTTGAATATTTGTAAAATTTAAATCACTAAAAATTGTTGCTAATAATGAAGTGCTTGTTGTTATTCTTGCATAAATATGTCCAAATAATTTCATATTTCTTATGTTACTGTTTCCAATTAAACCAAGAACTTGTTGATGTAAATTTTCTGGATAAACAAGTGAAAAATTATAATAATTATTTTTATTTGATGATGATAAAATCTGGTTCCTTATTGATTTTTTAACTTCATCAATATTATTTGCATAAGTTCCTTCTTTGATAAAAGGATAAAACTTATAATCTTTTGGATTTAGACCAGAATCAATAATTCCATCTCTTGATTTTTGCATATCAGCACTATTAAGCAAAAAGTAGTTCATATCATTTTTCCCACGATATGCTTTAACACCTGCTGAGTCGCTTCAAGTTGCATCTAAATAATATCAATGTCCATCAATTTTTACCTTATTTCAAGCATGAGTTGCACCATAAATGCTTCCTAAATTTTCGCCTCTTCTAATATTTCCGTAGTTATAAAAGATATCTTCTAAACCAGAATAGTTTGCAATTCTATTAATTAATTTTGTATAAGCGGCACAAACACCTTTTTTCTCAATTATTGCAAAGTAGTCTTGTTCAATTTTGCCTACACGTGTATTTTTAAAATCATAATCAATAAGATCTAAAACATAATTTTTAATAGCAAGCAGTCTGTCAACTTTATTATCAATGTTTGCAAAATAAGTAGCTATTCTTTTAAAATGTTCTTCGCCTTTTTCAATGAATGCTTCAAGATAAGCTTGATCCACTTTTTTAACAGTTACCTTTAGAGAAAAATAACTATTAGTTGATTTCTCCCTGATTCACAAATAATCGTCATAATCATTCATTCAACTACTTGGTGAATTTTCAATGCAAGTGATAAAACCTGTGTTTGAAATATTTAATTTTCGTGATGCAAGGTTATTGTATTCATCTAATGTATGAATATGCCCGTTGTGTTTAATAAATAGATCAATTTCATTAGGTTTCAAATTTTGATTATCTAATGTAATTTGAAAAGCCTTACCTTTGCTTAATGAAATTGACTCAGCATTAAGATTTTTGACTGAATTTACAAAACCATAATTGTGTTTGAGGTTTCAAATCTTTTCTTTCAATTCTTTAAGTTCTAATTTAGGATCAATTCAGTTTGGTATGAATTTTTCGTTAATGGTCTCTATAACATTATTACTTGAAGAAGTTGGATTAGTGGTTTTTGCTGGTGTTAATTCTATTCAAGGCTTAGATTCTTTTTTAGGTTCGGTTTTATTTATTTGATTGCTGTGATTGAGGGAATTAGTAGGTTTATTATCGGTTTTGTTGCATGATTGACTAATGAAAATAGGCAAAAATGAACACATTGATAAATACAACAAATGTCGTCTCTTTTTCAAAATATACCGCCTTATAAATTACTATTGATATTAATTATTATAATAAATATTAATATTATATATATGAAGCCTAAAAACGAATGACAAAGGTTAGTAAAATAAAATTTAAAAAAATCCTTCAATTTAAGAAACTAAAAGAAAGATTTTTATATTTGTTTGATGCACAAAATCATATAGATAAAATTCTTTTGTGCTTGTGCTATATATTTTTTTAAAGTAAAGAAAAGTTTTTCCTTTTAAATTTAGGAAGAAAAAAACAATTTATTTTATTTTTCTAAAAAACCTATAAAACAGGACTATTGGACAATTAAACACATTTATTCAAACTTATTTTATTCCTTAACTTAATGTATTTTTTTCTCTCTTTGTTCATATATTTTTCAGGAATTTTTGAATAATATTCTTTAATCATTTTTAAATCATTTGAATGAATTAGAGCAATATTATTTATAACAATTTGACCTTTTTCATCATAATAAAACATATTTTTATCGAAAATTGTATGTATATTTGGACATAAATTTAGTAAATTATTTTCATCGTTAATCATTTTTAATGAGCCAAATTTTCTCGCTTTAACTAAAATATCATTACGAATTAATGTTGAATAATTCTTTAGTTTCTTAAGTTCACTCTCTAATTCAATTTTAATTTTGCTTACTGGATAGATATGTGCATTTTCACTATTTTGATATTTTTCAAAAACATTAATGTTAATAGTTGAAACTTTGCTTCTTTCCTTATTGATTAGCTCTCTAATCCAATAGTTAACTTTTGCTGAATGACTATTTTTATTATAGATATCTTGTATCCAATTCCTAAAGTTTTTATCATTGCTTTTATCGGTGTTTTCGTTTTGTTTTAGAAAGTTGAAATATTCAAATAACCCGTTTTTATTGTCTGTCTTAATTTTCTTAATTCAGTTAATTATTGGCTTTGCATGCTCATTTTTAAAGTTTAATATATCAAATTTATTTTGCCTTTGATTTTTAAATGTAATAGCATCCAAAAACATAATTAAATTCAAACTATAGTATTCGCTTTCTTTAAGTGATTCATCAGAATCTCAAATAAGTTCAGCTGAACTAGGGTGCAAAAAAGAACCACCAACATTGTTTCCTTTAAGTATTGAAACAATGTTTTTAAGAGTGCTGTTGTAGTTCTTCTCGAATCATTCATTTACAATTTTGCACTCATTTTGATTTAGTTTGTAAGTCATATTTCTTACTTGATTGCCTATAAAATAGTCCTTTCGGTTAATTTGTTTTAGATTAAGTTTCAACTTTTCATTTATAAAATTAAATAAATTTTCTCTTAATTTAAAGTTTGAATTTTTATTTTTAAATCAAGATTCAGTGGTACACAAATCAATTCAAAGTTCACTAAATTTGACTTGAAAATAAAGCACACAATCACTAGAATCATCAATAAGTAAATCAATATTACCCTTGAACTTTGCACTATTACTTTTTTCATCATAGTAGTTTTTGGATTTGAAGTCAAAACTATATTTTGTGCAGTTTTCAATTGCAAAATTATCTCAGGTCATTTTTAATTATCTCCTTAAAAATAGCCTCAAGAACTTCAACTGATATTGAATTTCCGCAAGTAAAAATCATTTTATTCTCATTTATTAGGTTAGTTTCTTTAACCTTAACTGCATCTTCTTTATCAAATCCCATATACTGATATGCTGTGATTGAATTAATCGATTGAATTTTGTTTTCATTTTCAAAATAAAATTTAAGTCTACTATTAGCACCTGAAGCAGTTAATGTTGGACCAAGTCCTACTGGTAAGTATAAATATGCTTCGGAGTTGAAATTAGTATAGCCTAGCAATCTTGACTTTGTTATATTTTTAGAACTTCTGGTAAAAGGTGTCCTATTATATTTTAGAAGATTATCAAGTGTTGGTGCAGACTTGTCAAAGGTAATTAAGTCACCTAGATTTTTATTGTTCTTTATTGGTTTTGGAAACTTAAATAAACTCTTTCCTAAAGTTGAAATTGCAAAAACCCTTTCTCTATTTTGATAACTACCAAAATCAATTGAATTAACAACTTTTCACTCTGTTTTATATCCAATTGAATCAAGAACACTGATTCAATTATTAAAATCATTTATGAATTTTCGTGTTGATAAAGCCTTAACATTTTCAAGAACTAAAACTTTTGGTAGTCTATCAATATTGCTTTTAAGTATTCTTTCAATTTCAAATAATAGTCCACTTCTTGTGCCTTTACCTAAACCACGTTGTTTACCTTGTTGTGAAAGATCTTGACAGGGAAATGAATATGTTAGAATATCAATATTTTTAGGTAGCACTGTTAGTTTTGTAACATCTGTTTGATTTTTGATTTGCTTCTTTGAAGCAGAAATCAACCCCCCCATTAGAATGCAAAATTTTGTCACTATAAACCTTTTTAAAGTATTCATGATCGACAAAAGAATATAAATAAGGAAATATTCTTGATAGTTTATCCTCATTCATTTTGTTAAAGTAATTTTGCTTAACAACATTTTTGCTATCTGAACTAAAGGTGAATTTAGAAAGCAGTGATGCCTTTTTATTGTGGCTAAAATTAATTTCAGGTTCTAACTTTCCATAGTGAATGATTTGATATGAAATGATTGCATCAATGTAGAAATCACAAGAACCCATTGAAACAGTTTCAAAATTTAGTTCCTTTTCCAGATTTTTCAGTGCTTTGTATTGTGAACCAATGCCTGAAAAGATTTCAAATAATCTAATTTTTTTCATAAAAAGATTTTAACGCGTTTTATATATGAAAAATAAGCAAAACATTTTAAATTTATAGAGCTAGACTTGACTTATTTGAATTAAGTGCATTTTTTAATTTTTAAAATATAATAATTAGCAGAAAGAGAAAAAATGAGTAAATTTATCGGTCTAAGAAAAGAATCAAAATATGAATCTGAATTTGATGCCAAAAAAGTTGAAAAATATGCAAATTATTTAATTGAATGAATGAGAAAAAAAGTTAATTTGGCTGGTGCAAAAGGTATTGTGTTAGGTATCAGTGGAGGTATTGATTCAGCGGTTGTAGTAGCGTTAGCTAAGAGAGCCTTTAATGAAAATGTTCTAGGTGTTATTATGCCGGTTGACAGTATGCAAAGTGATGCAGAAGATATTAAAAAATTAGAAAAATCAGTTGGTTTAAAATTCATTACAGTTGATTTGAAAAATATATATGAGGCTATAAAACAGGCAATTAAGAAAATTAATAACCCTTTAGCATTAAGTAATATTAAGCCAAGATTACGAATGAGTACACTATATGCACTAGCGCAAGAAAATAATTATTTAGTTGCTGGAACAGGTAACAAATGTGAAATGCATATCGGTTATTTTACAAAGTATGGGGACGGTGGAAGCGATATTTTACCACTTTGCAAACTGCTTAAAAGTGAAGTTAAAGAATTGGCTAAATATTTAAACGTACCTGATTCAATTATTAATAAGAAACCATCAGCAGGTCTTTGAGAAGGCCAAAGTGATGAAGCTGAATTAGGTTTTAGTTATAAGGATTTAGATTCATATTTACTTGATCCAAGTGCATTAATTGATCAACAAGTTAAAGATAAAATTGAAATAATGCATAAAAATAGTGAACATAAAAGAAATGTTTCACAACAGCCTGAAGAAATTGATACAATATTAAACATAAAATAATAAGGAGAATTATTTATGGCAGGACATTCACACTGAGCAGGAATTAAACATAAAAAAGGTGCTAACGATGCAGCAAGAGGAAAAATATTTCAAAAAATGTTTAAAGAAATCTACGTTGCTGCAACAAATGCAGGTGGAGCAGACCCAGAAACAAACCCATCACTTAAGTTAGCTATTGCCAAAGCAAAAAGTAAAAATATGCCAAAAGCAAACATTGAGAGAGCATTAGCTAAAGCCAAAGGCGAGGCAAAAAATGGAGCAACCTTTAGCGAGGTTTTATTCAATGCAACAATTGGTGGCGGTGCTTCATTCTTAGTTGTGACATTAACTGATAATATGAATAGAACAACAAGTTCTATGAAAGCACACTTTAACAAACAAAACGCCACACTCGGCAAAACAGGTCAAGTTCCTTTTGCTTTTGATCACAAAGGCGTTTTAGAAATATCAAAAGATTTAGCAAGCGAAGATGATTTAACAATGATTGCACTTGATAATGGTGCTGAAGACTTTGAAGCAACAGAAGTATCATTTATTATTACCACTGCACCTGAAAACTTTTCAAAATGTAAAAGTGCAATAGAAACTAATTTAGGAATTAGTGACTTTATGCAATGTGAGGTAACTTATATTCCAAATTCTACTGTTTCATTTGACAAAGAAAAAAGTGAAAGAATTCAAGAATTTATTAATAAACTTGAAGACGATGATGATGTCCAAGAGGTTTATCACAATATTGAATTAGAAGACTAGAATCATCTTTTAATTTAAGTAGAAAGCTAGTATGAAGAAATTTATTAAAGCTCTTGAAAATGGAGCGTTTTCAATTGGCACAAGAGAAATAGCAGCAAAATTTTATTTAATTTTAATTGCATTTGCAATTATATTTTTAGTGCCAATACTAGTATCCTTAATTGTTCCATTATTTAAGAAAAAACTTAGTAAAAATGGAAGCACATTACTTTATGCGTTTGTAACTGGTTTCTTTTTAACAATGGCTCTTTTTGGTTTTTTAAAAGAAGCTTTAGAAATAAGTTCTACATATGCGCCTAGTTCACTTAGTGCTAATGCAACATTGAGTCAAATTAGATGAGCAACTTATGGCTGAAATATTTTATTAATTGTTTCAGGCTTAATTGGTGGATTAATTTTTGCTTTTAGTATTAAATATTTAGTCAAAAGCGTAAGTAAAAAACACCTTGCCAAAAGCAAAGCAAGTGTTTTTGTTCACTCGCATGAGCATGTACAAGGCGATAATGAACAACATAGCCATATGGACAATTTGAATACATCAACTAAAGCTGACAATAGGTTAAAAATTGTTGCCTTACTTTTGTTACTTACACATAGAATACCAGAAGGGTTTTTAATAGGATATTCATTAAATAATTTATATGTTGATAAAGAGATTGGGACATTAGGATTTGCTTTCTTTATTTCATTTATAATGCATTTAATACCAGAAGAAATTGTATTTTATTACAGACAAAGAGAAATGGGCGTTAGTCGCTGAAAAGCAATTAGTACCTCAATAGGTTGTTTATTCTTGTTCTTGCCAATGATGCTACTAGGTATATTTCTTGGTAAATATATTCAAAACATTTGACAACTAAGGGCATTCTTACAAGCAACAATTGCCGGAATATTCTTCTTTACAGCCACAATGGAATTTCTGCCTGAATTTTATAGCACTCACTATGATGCTAAAATGTTTAAAAAAGTTATGATTACATTCATGGCCGGCCTAGTAGTATGTGCTTTAATATTAGCAATACACCAACACGGTAAATTTAACTAATTTAATTATTTAACTCTTGACTTTGACACTTTGGCCATTAAAACACATTGAAAATAAGGCTCATATACATAGTATATGAATTTTTTATTTTTTCTTGTAATTCTAGTAAAACATAGTATAATATAATTATGTTTGTTAAAGTTATTAGAGTTAGAAATAAAGAATATGTTAATATTGTGAAAAGTTATTGAGATAAAGAAAGCAAATCTTGTAAACATAAGGTTGTCCAAAATTTGGGATTATTATCCAAATTAGAAGAAAACGATCCTAATTTTTTAGAAAACCTGAGAAATGAATTTAAAAAGTATTCAAAAGATAAGGAAGAAAAGAAGTACTTTTAGGCAGAATGCTTGGGACATTTAAAGATGTTTTATCTGACGATAGCATTGACGGTGAATATGATATTAGAGATGAAAACAAGATACACAATAAATATCAGAATGAATTAGAAGTTTTAAATTATGGCAATTTAATACTAAACAATGTTTACCGAAAGTTAGACCTAGATAAATATTTTGAGAAATCAAAGAATATGAAGAGAATCAAATACGATTTGAACAATATTGTCCAAAATTTAGTCGCAATGAGATTTTTAAAACCTTGTTCAAAAAGTAAAACATTTAATATTTTTGATGAGTATACAATAAAGAATGATGACACCCTTAAATCAATCCACAGAAGCCTTGAAATTTTGTGTGATGAAAGGCTAGATATCATTGAACATATCAACAAAAAATTAGCCAAACTATTTGATAGAAACCTAAAAGAAACATTTTACGATGTTACAACTGTTTACTTTGAAAGTATAGAAAAAACGATTTGTTAGATTACGGGTTTTCTAAGGATGCAAAAATTAATAATGTACAGGTTGTTCTTGGGATGATGATTGATGCTTATGGAATTCCAATTGCCTACAAATTGTTTGCCGGAAATACAAGTGATTTTAAAACTTTTGTCCCTTTTATAAAGGAAGTTAAGGAAAAATTAGGTATTGAAAATATTACTGTTATTGCAGACAGAGGATTAAACTCTGGTCCTAATCTTTTAGAACTTAAAAAGATGGTTTTGAGTTCATAATGTCTCACAAAATTAAAGGAAATAAGAACCTTGTTCCTGGCATTATAGACCTTGCTACATATGAGCAAGCAACTGATGGTTTTTATGTAAAAAGCACCATTAACTAAAAAAATTAAGGATGAATTAGGACTTGATAATTCATTAGATGGAAATTTAATTTTAAGTTTTTCAGAAAAAGAAGAAAAAAGATCAAAGTGATAGAGAAAGACTGATTAAAAAGCCAAAAGTTGTGTTGAAAAAATGGCTCAAAAGCCATGAGTGAATTAAAAAAGTGGCAAAAAATATGTCAACT
The DNA here is from genome assembly GCF_024498215.1 of Mycoplasmopsis caviae. Taxonomy (NCBI): domain Bacteria; kingdom Bacillati; phylum Mycoplasmatota; order Mycoplasmoidales; family Metamycoplasmataceae; genus Mycoplasmopsis; species Mycoplasmopsis caviae. The sequence continues at coordinate 45,234 of NZ_CP101806.1, forward strand.
ATTCTGTTGGAGAAATTTCATTAAATGAAGAAAAATTATAGATGATGCAAGATGAGATGGATTTTACGGAATATATACAAGCAACAAAAATTTAAGCATTGAAACAGTAATAAGAACATATTCAAATTTATGAAAGATTGAAGAATCATTTAGGATTTTAAAAACAACTTTTGAAACTAGACCAGTTTATTTGTCAAAAGAAAAAACAATTGAAGGACATTTTATGATTTGTTATTTAGCATTAGTTATTGAAAGATTCATAGAATTTTCATTAAGTTCATTGGCTAATAACAGTTTAACAACCGACAGAATTGTTGATGCATTGAGAAAGGTAAAAATAGTACTTATTGAGAGTTTAGACAAGAAAGAAAAATACTTTTTAAGAGTTAGAGAACCAGAAGATTACACAAATTTAAGAGAATCATTAGGTTATCAAATAATTCCTAAATGGGGAAAAGTCGATGAATTAGGCCCTGTTTTACTAGAATCTAAATAATAGACTTTCCATAAAAACCTATTTTATAGACTTTTTTAAAAAATGAATTTCTAAAGTGTCAAAGTCAAGAAAAAGTTATGATTACATTCATGGCCGGCCTAGTAGTATGTGCTCTAATATTAGCAATACACCAACACGGTAAATTTAACTAATTTAATTATTTAACTTTTAAGACTTTTTTCCCAAAAACCTGTCAAACAGGTTTTTAGAAAAATTACAAATTTTAAAAAATACCTGTGCTTATTTAAGTAAACACAGGTATTTTTTATAAGGTTTTTTCAAATTCTTTTGTTTGTTTGATTTCCTCAAGAATATCTTGCAATTTTTTATCAGGATTATTTGATGCAGTAGCAACAACCAATGATTCAACAAATGGACCATTTACCAAATGAACATTATTTCGACCACACATTTCAATAGCCATTTGAGTGTTCATTAGTGAAGAACCTAACTCACAAAAAACAAGAACATTTTCACTTGGTTCAATTGAATTAATAGCTTCCATAATAATTGTTGAATCTGTGCCATATTCACTTGAGTCTTTTAAACCAGAAGCATTAATAATCTTAAAGTCTGAATACTTCATTATGCTTGCTAATTTTATAGTCTCTTCAGCTAATGCTTTATTATGACTAACAACTACAAAATGAATCACTTAGATCTCCTTAAAAATTGTTTCTAAAATAATTAACATTGTCAGCGAACCAGGGTCATGAGTACCTTTGCTTCTTTCTCCTAGATAACTTGCTCGACCTTTTGTTGCAATTAAATCTTTTGATTTTTCAAAATTTTCACGTGCAATTTTTAAAGAAGATTCAAAAGCTACTTTGAATTCAGTGCCATTGCTAATTAGTTTGTGAAATTCTGCGACAAAAGGACTTAAAATATCAACGAAAGTTTTTTCTCCAACATGTGCCTTACCTCGTTGTTCAATTCCTATTGAGGCTTCCAAAAGCATTTTGTCCAATGTTTGCTCTTTTGCTGCTTTCATAAATGCAGTAGCAAGAAGAGGACCAGATGAACCCCCAACTTTTGACATAAGTGTCATAGCACAAGAATTTAAAACTTCAGCAACACTTTTCGATTCAAATTTTGGAAGATCTTGTTGAATTTGCGAGAAACCACGCTTAATATTAATTCCATGGTCTCCATCGCCAATTAAACGATCTAATTCAGTTAATTCATCAGCTCTTTCAATTAAGTTTTTAGAAATTTCATTTAATACGTGTAATACTTTTTTTGTTTCCATAATTAAAACATACTGTTTTCTACTTTAAAGTCTAAATATTTCTTAGTTGTTTTACTTAATTTCAAAATACTAATTGAAAAACCTGGCATTTCAAGAGATGTCATATAGTTTCCTACATATGATTTATGGATTTTAACACCCTTAGCTTCAAGTTGCATATTAACATCTCTATTAATTATGTTTAATTCCATTAAAGTTGTGCCACCTAAACCATTTACAAGAACTGCGACTTCTTCACCATTTAGATTAACTTCTTTAAGCAGTCTTTCCAACATGTCGCTTACATGTTCGCTTGCTTTCTTAAGTTTTTCTTTTGCAGTTCCTGGTTCACCGTGGATACCAAGGCCCATTTCAATTTCATCCTCAGCAAGTTCAAAACTCTTCTTGCCACTTGCCGGAATTGTTGCTCCACCTAATGACATACCAATTGTTTTAACATTATCAATAACTTCTTGTGCAATTTTCTTTACAGTTGATAGATTTTTTCCATCTTCTGCAGCACTACCAGCAATTTTGTGTACAAAAACTGTACCAGCAACTCCACGACGGCCAACAGTATATAAACTATTTTCAACTGCAATATCATCAGCAACAATAACTTCTTCAACTTTTGTGCCATTAGCTTCTGCCATTTCAGCTGCCATTTCGAAGTTCATTACATCCCCTGTATAGTTTTTGATTACAAGTAATGTTCCTTCTTTTGTAGAAACTGTTTCAATAGCCTTAAGAATTTGGTCAGGTGTTGGAGAAGTAAAAACTTCCCCTGAAACAGCTGCATCTAAAAGACCATAACCAACAAAGCCAGCATGGGCTGGTTCATGCCCTGCACCACCACCCGATATCAATGTTACTTTGTTTGTTTTCTTTGCTCTAGCAATAACATTGAAGTCAGGAACTTTTTTAAGATCCTTTCTAGCATAAACAAGACCTTCTAACATTTCAGGTACTACATTTTCAACTTGATTAATTAGTTTTTTCATATTTATCTCCTATACATTTTGTTAATATTTTACTCTTTTTAATAGGCACATTTTTTAATTGGTAATTATGTAATGGTTTTATTTTATTTTGTCCACCCTGTTTTTATCTTTTATTTTGTCCATTTTTAGGTTTCAATTATTATTTTAAAAAGGAGAATTTAAATTATGGAAAATCTTGTAATTAAAACCAGATTTCAAGCAGTTGATACAGGTAAAACAACTGATTATGAAGATAAAAAAATTTTAGATTTAAAAAATTCAACAATATTGAAATAGACCAAATGCAGAAATATCAAAAATATTAGGAAAATTGGGTTGTAGAACATCAACAAAAACAATTAAAAGATATAGAAATCAAATATTGATTGCATCTACAAATAACCAAGATGCAATCAGTATATCACATGGTAATAAAAATAAACTTAGGGGTGTGAAAGTAAGTGATTCAGTTATTATTGATTTAACTAATAGATATTATGAATTAGTGGAACATATTGAGAAGATATCAAAAGGTGATCTTAGTGTAGCCTTGTTGCATTTTTACAATAATGAGTCTTACTAATGATGAAAAAAATTGTTGCCTTTCACTACCTTTTATAAAAGAATGCTTAGACTTGGTTATTGTAGTTCATATGCAACGAGAAAAGTAAAAAATGGGCTAAGAGAAGAAGAATGTTTTTAGAAAACGGTCAAGATATTTCTAAAATCGAGGCACAGTTTATTAAAATTTATGAAAAAATTCTAAATAAAAATCCATTAAAAGGCGTTTACCAAAATAAAAGTTCTGACTATGATTTTGGGCAAATTATTGAAATTGATGCAACACCACTTCATCTTTTTGGAGAAAGTAAGAAGTACCATATTTATAATGCTGTTGATACGGCAACAAAATGTTTGTTAGCAATCTGAATTGACATTGAGGAAACAACAATTGGATATCAAAATCTTCTAACACAATTATTTAAAAGGTATGGCATTCCACAAGTAATAATAACGGATAGAAGAAGAACTTTTGAGGTTCAGATAGTACAAGAACAAATATGGAAGAAGCACTAAATGCAAGAGGAATTGAACTTATAACAAGCAAGAATCCAAAGGCAAAACCAAATGTTGAAAGATCATTTTGAACATTGCAAAGATGAATAGGAACATTCTTTCATACAAACGGAATCAACTGTTTTGAAGACTTTTGGGAAAAATTGAACTTTTAATTGATGAATACAACAAACAATTTAAAAAGGCCGAAGCAGTAAGTAAAAATCAAATGTTTTTAGAAAGCCAAATACTGAAATTTTTGAAGAAGAGATGAATCTTGTAATTAAAAGAAAAATAGTTAATCATACTGTGAGATATGACAACAAATATCTTGCTCCATTTGATAATAATGGCGCTAGGGTTTCTATGTTTGAAAGTGGAGAGGCAAAGTCTTATGGTAACTCCTGAAAATAAATTATTCTTTGTTGAGGGGAAAAGAAAATATGAAGCCAGAGTACCGAAAGGAAACGAATTGAGTGCAATCGATGTATATGCAATATCAAAAATCTTGATCCACAACATCAAGGTGTAAGAGCCTACAATTAAAACCATGCTTCATAATAGAACATGAACATCCAGTACATTTGAAAAACTTGAAAATATATTTAAGAATTCTGCAAACCCAAACAATAAAGACATTGAATTTATTAAAAACTATTAAGTGAAAATCTTGAAAAGTTAAATGATATTACAAAAGAAATGAAGGAATTTATTGACGCTAATTACAAATCATTTAAGTAAGTTTTTCTTGTTTCTTCTTTTTTAAAAGAAGAAAGCCTGTCTTGCAAGACAAAAAGAAGTTTTGCTTCTTAAGACCGACAGGTCTTAATAAGAGCCAACGGCTCAATACTTATTAAATAAGTTATTTTTTATTTCAATCAACAATTTATTTGTTGATTGAAGAATATTTAAAAAGAAATTAACAAATGATGTCAATCCCCAAAAGTTATGAAAAAACTTTAGGATTGAAGACAAAATGAATTAATTAAAAGCAACTTCTTAATGATGTTGTATGTTTTAATATGCAAAATTTTAAAAAATGTAATTTAACATTTAAAAATGCGGTAAACCTTAATGTTGTACACACAAAAACAAAAAATAACACATTTTTTTGCTGTTTTAGTTAAAAAATAGCCAAACTTTTATGTGTTTTGGCTATAATTTTTACAACCTTAAAAATTGGACAAAATAGAAGAAAATTATCAAGGCACATTTTTTAATTGGTAATTATGCATAAAAAATCATATAAATTTTGCATTCAAAAAATGCCACCAAAAAATAATTTATAATTTTATTGTTAATTAAAATTGTAAAGGAATGAAATAATATGAACGGAATTATTTTTGATTGACATTATTTGCTTGGTGAATTTATTGGAACATTTGTTCTAGTCTTACTTGGCAATGGAGTTTGTGCTGTAAATAATTACAAAAAAATGTATGGTAAATCTGGTGGTTGACTAATGATTGCTGTTGGTTGAGCACTAGCGGTGCTTTTTGGAGCATTAATTGCTGATGCTTGCGGTGCTCCTGGACACTTAAATCCTGTGGTAACAATTACTGCTTTACTTGCAATAGGCATGTTTGCACACTTGCATGCTGTTCTCTACTTTTTGATGATTGCAATGCAATTTGCTGGAGCAATATTTGCACAAGTTGTTCTTAACTTTTTAAACTGACATCATATTAAAGAAAATGACTTTAGTGCACTTAAAGGTTCAAGTTGTACAGGACCAACACACAGAAATGCATGAGTAAGAAATTTCTCATACGAATTCATCGGAACACTATTACTTCTTATTGTAATCTTTGTTGTTAATGTAAACAATAAATTACCATACATTTCAATATCAATTGTTGCTATAGGTCTTTCATTAGGTGCTGTAACAGGTTATGCAATTAACCCTGCTCGTGATTTAGGTCCAAGACTTGTTTATTATGCAATGACCAAATTACCAGCATTTAGAAGTAGCTTAATTGATGAAGAAACTAAAAAAATTAAAGCAGAATATTCAGCAGACCTTAAATATGGTTTCTTAATCCCTACATTAGCACCTATGACAGCAGCTATTGTTGTAGGTTCAGGTCTACTAATTAAAACCTTAATGTCAACAATGTAATATAAATATTTAGGCTAAACAAAGCATGATTTTTGATGCTTTGTTTTTTGTTTCTTTATGATGGTTAATTAGATCTGTTAGAGTTTTAAAAAGTAGTCATTTAATCCACAAAAAAGTCTATAAAACAGGACTATTCATTTATTTTGGAAATTGAAAAATTGGTTAGTCAACAGTAAAATTCAAACAAAAAAATGAACCTTTTTAAGTTCATTTTTCGGGATTTAATTATTTATTAAGACTTTCTCATTTTCAGTTTTTAACTTCTGGAATATCAGTTCCAACTTCACGGATGTACTTGTTGTGGAATTGAATAGTTTGTTCCATTTTATCCATAAATGGTTTTGCTTCTGAACAGTAAACAGCTTTTGCTGCATCACTAGCCATGTGGAATCTATCCATGTGGCTTAATTGTCTAATGTCAAACGATGTTGTAATGTCTCCATTTTCTCTATAACCATGAGCAATTAAATTGTGGTTGTGACGGTCAAAGAATATATCTCTTAAAATACCTTCGTAACCATGGAAAGCAAATAAAACAGGTTTGTCTTTTGTAAAGATTGCGTCAAATTCTTCATCACTTAAACCACGTGGATCAATATTTGGATGTCTTAATTTTAGTAAATCAACAACATTAACAAATCTGATCTTTAGTTCTGGATATTCTTTGTTAAGTATTGAGATAGCAGCTAATGCTTCAAGGTTTGGTTCTGTACCACTTGCTACTACAACTAAGTCAGGAGTTTCATCTCTTGAACATGTTGAAGCCCAATCAATAATGTCTAAACCTTTTTCTACTAATCTTTCAGCTTCTTCAACTGTATAGAATTGGTATCTAGGTTGTTTAGATGAAACAATTAAGTTAATAACATTTCTTTCACTGAATGCTTTATCCATAACAGCTAATAATGTGTTTGTATCAGCTGGTAAGTATTCTCTAATTAATTCAGGTCTTTTGTCTGCAAGGTGACCAATTAACCCTGGATCTTGGTGCGTGTAACCATTATGATCTTGTTGGAAAGCAGTTGAAGTTGCAATAACATTTAACGATGGGTAGTCATTTCTTCATACAATTTCTTTTGCTTTTCTTAATCACTTCATATGTTGTGTAATCATTGAATCAACAACTCTTAAGAATGATTCATATGAAGCAAACACACCATGACGGCCTGTTAATACATAACCTTCTAGAAAACCTTCTGCTTGGTGTTCTGAAAGTTGTGAGTCAATGATTCTACCTGCAGGGCTAAGAGCTTCATCTAACTTAGAATCGATTTTTTCCATTCATTGACGGTTTGTAACTTTAAATAAGTTATATAAACGATTTGATTTAGTTTCATCAGGTCCAAAAATTCTAAAGTTATCTGGATTTCTTTTAACAAGGTCAGCAAAATATGTACCTAATTCAACCATATCTTGTGCAACAACTGAACCTGGTTTGTCAAATTGAAGAGCAAATTTTCTTCAGTCTCCAAGTTTCATAACTTTAGGGTTAATTCCACCATTGGTAATTGGATTAACTCCCATTCTCTTTTTACCTTTTGGTGCAAGTGCAGCAATTTCCTTAACTAGTTTACCTTTGTTGTCAAACAATTCTTCAGGTTTATATGATCTCAATCATTTTTCAAGTTCTGCCACATGTTCCATATCTTCAGATGTAATTGGAAGTGGAACTTGGTGAGCACGGAAACTACCTTCAATAGCTTCTTTGTTTCACGATTTAGGACCTGTTCAACCCTTAGGTGTTCTTAAAACAATCATAGGTCAGATTGGTCTTTTAGCTTTTTCTGCTTCTTTTTTACGAGCTTTTGTTTGGATTGATTGAATTTTTTCGATTACTTCATCTAAGGTTTTAGCCATTAATTCATGCATTATTTCTGGCTTGTCACCTTCAACAAAATAAGGTTCTCATCCCATACCTTTAAAGTATTGTTGCAATTCTTCATTACTTTTACGGCTTAAAATTGTAGGGTTTGAAATCTTACCACCGTTTAAGTGAAGAATTGGTAATACAGCACCATCATTTACTGGGTTAATAAATGAGTTTGAAAATCAACTTCCGGCAAGAGGTCCTGTTTCAGCTTCACCATCACCAACAACTGTTGCAGCAATAACTTGTGGGTTATCAAGAATTGCACCTGTTGCATGTGAAATGGCATAACCTAATTCACCACCTTCATGGATTGAACCGGGTGTTTCAGGAGCAGCGTGTGATGCTGTTCCACCAGGGAACGAGAAGTATTTAAATAAGTGTTGCATTCCTGCTTCATCTTGTGTTACATGAGGAAATAATTCAGTGTAACTGCCATCTAAATATGAGTTAGATGTCATAACTTGACCGCCATGTCCTGGTCCTTCAATATAGAACATGTTTAAGTCATATTTGTTAATAACTCTATTTAAATGAGCATAAATAAAGTTTTGGCCTGAAATAGTACCTCAGTGACCAATTGGATAAACTTTAACATCCTCAGAAGTTAAAGGATGTCTTAAAAGAGGATTGTTTCTTAAGTAAATTTGACCAACAGAAAGATAGTTTGCAGCTCTTCATCAAGCATGAACTTTTTCAAGGTATTCTTTACTATCAAATTCTTTTTTGTTCATTTGATCTCCTTATTATTTTTTGCATTTGTTAGTCTTTCTAAAGTTTGGTTTAGTAACCAGAGGAATAGATTGACAAATTTGTATTCTCCCGCTTTTGTTACTTACAAATTGCTAAAAAATTATATCTTAATTTAAGACTAATATTGATAATTAACATAAGTAACATATTAAAAATAAAAATCCTAACTGTGTTAGGATAAGTGGTATGTTAGAAACTGCTTTCATATTCCTTGGTGTCAATGTCAAAGTCATCTTTAACTTCGTATTCTTGTGTTTCACTTTGTGAATTATCTTGTTGAGAATCTTCTTCTTGAAGAAGACCAAAGTAAAACACACTCGAAGTATCAACCGAACTTGAACGAGATGAGAAGTTTGTTGCGATTTGATAAAAGTGTCTAAAATCTTTTGAATTGAAAAATTCAAGGTCTTTTTCACTAATTTTTGTAAGTGGTTCAAGCATATAAAGTTTGTCGCTAACAGCAGTATTTGCAGGTTTACGAGTAACTGAAATTTGGTTTGGGTTCATAAACAGGATGTACAAGTCTTCACGGCTTAAAGTTTTAGCTAAATTTGTATTAGGCTTAATTGAATTTAAACTTACGAACAAGTCGCTACCATCATTATTTTTAACATATTCGTTGTTTGAATTTAAGTTTGAAGGTTGAATTAATCAAACTGATTCACTTTCATTATATGTTGTTTGTGGGATTGAATTCTTCATTATATTTAATGAATTAAAGTTCATTCTTCTTGCAATTGAATTAAAGAAACTATTACGATATAGAATTCAATTAGGATATGTTTTTGAAGTTAAAAATCTTTGGTTGATTTCATGCATTTTTTCAAATCTTGCTGAATAAACAATTGTAGTATTACTCATTGAAACCTTTTTAGAAAGATTAGCAAAAAGAATTATATTTTCATTATTAATTCCATTGTATCCAAGTGTGTCAAGGTCAATAATGTGATCAATGGTGTATTTTGAAATTTCTCTTCTTAATTCTTGGTATTCATTTGTTGATACAAAATTTTTTGTAAGCACAATAACAAAATATTTAGCTCACTTCTTACCTTGCATTAGGTACAATGGTGCAAGGCTTTGTAAAAATTTGTTTTCTTTTGTAAAACCGGATGAGACATTCTTGTGTTTGGTAAATCACTAATTAATAAGTCAATTGGCTCATTAGTTCTTTTTGCTAAAAAGTCTGCTTTTTGAAAACTTACACCAAAAGTAATCTTAAGTTTAATCATTTTTGACAATGCACGAGCAATTGCTATTGTGTCTTCATCTGTATCATAAAAAGTAATACTTAATTTGTCTTTGTCTCCGTATTTTTCAATAATAAGAGGTAAAAATATTCCAACTCCACATAAAGGATCAACAATAGTTAATTCTTTACTTCTGATGTTTGGAAGTCTTTTAAAAATTGAATTTAATAAGCTATCATCAGCATAAAAAGGCTTTTGACCAAGTCGTAAAAAGTTAGCATATTGAGCTAGTTGGTACATTGATTTAACATCCATAAATTTAGGATTTTTTTCAATGTATTTAATCAAGTTTTTAATCTCAGTAAGTTGTTCTTTTTTAATAATATCTTTAATATTTTTTTCTGTTAATGAGCCAAACATAATGCCCCCTATTTGTAAATGAATAATTATTTAATATTTCTTATAAATTTAAATTTTAGTTATATATTAAAATTATAATATATTAACATAAATTTAATTTGCTTTTAATTGCAAAAAATATTTAGTATTTAATTTTTTACCGAAAAACCTATAAAACAGCCTTTTCAGTCAAAAAAAGCAAGCGAAATTAAAAAATAATAGTTGAAAAACAAATTTTTTCTATTAAAATTAAGTATGCAAAAAATGTTTTTATACTATAATTACATTGCTTATGCAAAATGGAGGGGTAGCGAAGCGGCCAAACGCGGGTGGCTGTAACCCACTTCCTCACGGTTCGGGGGTTCGAATCCCTCCCCCTCCACCATTTTGCCCCATAGCCAAGCGGTAAGGCAACGGGTTTTGGTTCCGTCACGCGTTAGTTCGAATCTAACTGGGGCAACCATATATCGTCGAAAGGCGATTTTTATTTTTACTAAATCTTCTTAATTTTATTAACCGGTCTGGTTTCTGTATAACCCTAAATCGAAAATAGAAAAAGTGAAGTGCTGTAATCAACAACTCTTCACTTTTTCTATTTTCAGTTTATTAAATTTATTAATTTAGTTTGAATTTAGCAATATAAATTGATGTATCGGTAACGTCATAGTTATTTGGACCGACAAATTTAATTAGTTTAAACGCTATGATTAATTCATTATTTTCATAATTAAATGTAAGTTCTTCATTACTACCAATTCCATAACCATCTTTTAGATATGTTGGATTTTGTGGATTAGCAATAAGTCAAAGTTCATTAAGTTTTTTTAATAGTTCACCCTTGATATTAATTTCTGCGTCACTTAAAGCATTTCAATTTATTTTGTCTCTAAATAAAACAATTTTTTTGGCTGAATATGAATATGCAAAAACACCCTTGCCCGAAGAAACAATTTCCTTAATTTTTTCTTTGTTAGTTATTTCTAGAAAATTTTGATATTTTTCATCGCCAGACTTAATTACAAGAGGTTTAGAAGGTGTTGTGCTTCCTATATTTTGATAGTTTTCAACAGTATTTAAAAGATTCTCAGCCTGTTTAATAATTTCATCAACTTCTGCTTCAACTTTAACTTTCTTTAAGTTAGCACTCATATCATTAATTAATTTTTTTATCCTGTCTAATGTTTGTGCATTATTTATTTTTTTAAATTTAGTTTCAATATTCTCAATTATTTTTTCTGCTTTTGTGATTTTTGTATCAAGGTTATTTTTATTATTATGTTCAACTATTGGATTATTTTTTGGTTTATTATCTTGTCCACTTTTGCAACCTGCACTAATAGTAATTGGTGCAAAACTTAATGTTGTAGTAGCAAGTAAGCCAAATTTTAATGTTTTATTATTCGTATTTATCTCCTACTTTAAGTATATTTATTTTATACTATTTGTTTTAAAAAAACAACTCTATATTGAGTTGCTGTAAATTTCATACAATTTGAAGGCAGTGTGTACTTAATCTTTTATAAAACAGCGAGTATTATTATATAAACAATTAAGCTACTGTCTAGGTTGCGAATGAATATTAAGATTCGTAACTGTGTAATTTACTGTTGTTATTTCATTATTTGAAAGCATCAAAGAATTTTTCAAAATTTATATTTCCATACATATTAAAATATCTTTTTTCAAGTTTTGAGTTTATTTCTTCATTGGTGCTTGCGCCAGCAAAAGAAATTTCTTTAATACAATTTGCATTTTTTTTAACTGAACAAACTAGTAATGTTAATGTCTCAGTTATATTCGCATTATTTGTACTTTGAATTTCATCATTAATATATGACTTATAAGCATTGATAATTTTTTGTGTTTTTTCTGGGTTGTAATCTGAATCATTATCTCCTTTTATCTCTAAAATTATCTGATGATTTTTATATTTTATTAGTATATCAGGGAATGAACTTTTAATTTCATTTTCATCGTTATAATACTCATAATTAACACCGTGAAGAGTCGGATTTTTTGTTCAAATTTTAACAATTTGTTTGTATTTTTCATGATCTTTTTCATATAAGCTTCAAAAATAACTCGCTAATAAGTTTAGGACAATTTCTTCATTTTTACTATCCAAATAATGCTTGTTTTTTTCTTGATTAAGTTGTGAAGTATTTATATATGCATATCTCAGCTTATCTTCATCAATTAAAATAAAATTATTTGTGTTCCATTGATATTCATTATCAGGCAGATGTTTTGTTGAAAAACCATATAAAATAAATTCTTTTTCTTTTTTGTTTTCTCTTATTTTCGAAATAGATTCCTTATGAATTTCTTTTATTTTATTAATGTAAATTTTGGATATAACAAACCAAACCTGATTAGTTGAAAGCAAATTAATATAATTTGCATATTCATCATTATTTCGCAATTCATTGATTCAATTATTTATTTGATCAATTATATTTTGATTAAAAAAGAATCATTTGAATACTGAAATTTTTTAACATAAAGTTCCAACTCTATACAATTTGTTATCTTTTCAATTATTCTTGGAATATAGTTATTAAGATTATCATTTATTGTTTCTTCTTTTGAAACAATAAATTTTTCTCTATCATTTTTACCTGAAATTGTTCATTTGACTTGAAGTTCTTTCAGATTATTAATTATTTCTTTAGCATCAAGTAACTCCATTATTTTTTCGCTATATTCTTTATCACTAATAGCTAATTGTCACAAGTTTCTATTTATTTTTCCTTGATAAAAACTTGTTTGGTTCATTTTGACAGAATTACTTTTCTTGAAATTATCTTGCAAAACATAATAACTTCATTCTTTTCTTGAATTTTCTGCTCATGATGAATAAATTCAGTAATTATTCGAAATTGATTCAACAGAATTATTTATAAATGTTGGGTTCGGGTTTCTTTTAATTCTTCCAATTGTCTGGATATTTAAATTTTCAGATGAAACACAACGAAGTTGGACAAGCATACAAGCACGTGGAATATTTCAACCCACAGCAGGCCCAACCTTAATTATTACACAATCAACAAGTGAGGTATTTTTTGATATTTCCTTTAAATTTACTTTTTGCTTTATATTTGATGAATTAAAACTTATTTTTTCGTTGCTAAAATACTTAGCTCATGTTAAGTTATTTTCTTCGATAATTTCAATAACTTTTTTTATGTCATCTTCAAAACAAAAATCATTGCTCGTTTCATCTCTAACCTGGATAATCATTGCAGGATTAATGTTGATTAAACCTGGTTCTTTTTCAGGGTTATCATATATTTTTTTAATTTCTTTAAATTTTTTACAGGCCACTTGTAAAAGTCTAAAATCATCTATTGGTTCATTATTAGCCTGTTTAATACCTTCATTTTTTATAAGATTAGTCTTCAAGAGTTTTACATTATCTGAAAGCAAATCATTTTCAGTAATTTCAATTTGTTTTACTTTTACATTATTTGGTGTAGCAGTCATTTTTATAGTAAAATGAGCAATTTTTTGCATTTTTGCCTCAAATCTTGATTCTATCCTTTTAATATTTTCGTCATTAATGTCAAGATTTTTTATTTTGTCTATTGAGTAATCTTTATAAATTGATTTTATTGTTGATGATTCACTCCCATAATGTGCCTCATCTCTAATGTAAACTAATTTGAAGTTTTCATTAGTAATTTGATTTAAAAGTGAATCTAATGTACCCCGTTCAGTAAATAGTCTTCCTTTTCCAAAAGATGATGTCCCCAAAATCATTATTTTATTTTTTCTTGCAATAAGTGTCAAATCTTTATCATTCCTAACTTTTTCATTAACACTTGGTGATTCAACTTTTTCAATTTCAAGATGCTGGCCACCGATAAACTGAAAATATTCATGTAAATTTGACTCCATTTGATTAGGCAATTTCGCAGATGAAAGTGTAGCAATAATGAAAAACAGTTTCTCGTCACTATATATTTTAGAAAGCTCGTTAATTACATTTGCAATCATAAATGTTTTACCACTACCAGTTGGGGCTTTAAAATAAACCTCATTTTTTTCTAATAAATTAAATGAATTCACTAATTCATTAACTGCATTTTGTTGTGTTTTAGTTAATTTCATCTTTTTCCTTTTTTTGTGGCATTAATGAAAGCAAATCATAATAAATATTAGTGTCGTCCTTATCAATATTTTGAATATTTATTCCATTATCAACGAGTGAATTAAAGAAAGATTGTTTGATATTTTGCATATCATTTTCAGAATTAAATAATTCAGTACCAAAATATTCTACATTAAATACCTTCAAATTTTGACTAAAATGTTTATTCTTTTTAATCCAATCAAAATATTCATTATTTGTACCAATGCCATTGTTAATTCTGTATAGTCGCTCATAACAAATTTTTGTTGCTATATCATTTTCATTATTAGTTACAAGTGTAAAAGTTCTATTTCCACCATCTTCTCTATTCAATTCTAAAATTGCATGGCCTGTTGTACCTGAACCGGCAAAAAAATCAAGAACTCTTATATTTTTTTCAGGTATTAAATTAATTAAGAATTTAATTAAATTTGTTGGTTTTGGATGATCAAAAACTTTTGTACCGAAGATATCTTTTTGTTCTTGTGTTCCTATTGAATTGTGCATATTTAAAATTAAATTTGAAAACTTTTTAGTTCTATTAATTTTTTCATTTTTGTTATTTACATATTGATATTGCTTTGAATAAACTTTTCCATTTTTAAAAACTAAAAAATTGTTTTTTATACCTCATTCAACACTTTTTTTGCTTCATCTTCACCGCCAATCTTTTTCAGCATGTTCCCCTTTCATTCTTCTTTCTCATTTAGATTTTGACCCACCTGCATAATATGTTTCACCCTCATAAGTAATAGGATAGTCCAAACTTTGTCCCCATGTAAGAGAAGCCCCATCCAATTGTTTTAATAAAAATTTTCCTCTTTCATTTATGTACTCATCTTCATATTTATAATTACCTAATTCAGTATCAATAAGTTCATCATTAGTACTTAATTCATCAATGTTTTTTGCATACATTAAAACATATTCAACTAAATTTTTAATAAATTTAGAATCTGATGCTGAACCTTCATTTTTCTTTTGTCAAACAAAGTTGCAAACAAAATTTTCTTCCCCAAAAATTTCATCCATTAAAACTCTTAGATATGCATGTTCGTTATCGTCAATTGAAACAAAAATAACCCCATTATCTTTTAATAGGTTTTTTGCTATTTTTAATCTTTCGTTCATTATGTTTAGTCAACCTGTTCGACTAAATTTGTCGCGATAAATGAATTTTTGTTTCTTTGATTCTGTATCATTATTATTAAATGAAACGGAATCTGTCTTTGCTGATTCTGTGTTGTAAGGTGGGTCAATGTAAATTAAATCGTAAAAGCTCGAAGAGCTAAGCGATCTCTCTCTCTCTCTCTCTCATTCTCTATTACTAGTAGATTTTTTAGTGCGTCATAATTTTCACCAATAATTAGTGTATTTTCATATGGAGACTCAGTATTTTCATTATTAACAAAAGACTTTCTGTCATCAAATTTTAGTAACGATATTGTTGTTTTATTTGTGTTTAGAGCCTCATCAAAAGTAAAACCAACTTTTATTCTTCTTAATAAAAGTTGCATAACATTGTGTAGGTCTTCTTTATCAGATTTTTTTAAAATATTTATTATCAAATTTTTTTGGTCATCGTTAATTTCGTTTTTAGACCAATCATTAATAGTCTGTATGAAACTATTTAAAACTTCGTTTTTATTCATTTTTCCACCTTATTATGTAAATTTGTAATCATAGAAAAAGATTTTAAGCAGAAAACTTTGTAAAGAAATCAAAACCAAATGTTGAGAAGCAAAAAGTTATAAAAATTCTTTATGCAAAAGCAAACAAAGTTTAATCAAACTAATTTATCTTTTTTCATAATTATTTTATTACACTTTTAGGCAGAATGTATTCTTTTGAAATAATTGCAATCTTTCTATTTATTAAGTATGTCATGCTTTAAAAAAGCATATATTGGTTTGCCAATATACTTGCCTTTTAGCCTATTTCAATAATTAACACATTTATTTATTTTTAAGCTTTGTAAAAATAAAGTTAATATTCTTACCAGCATTACTTCATTTAACTTCATAACCAGTCATTACATTATCCTTAGCATACTTACTGGCATGTAAATCTTTGCCGTGATCGATAATTTCTCAGTCATTTTCCTTAAAACTCTCTAATGAAAATTCATATAATTTATCATTATCACTTTTAAATTTCAATATTGTGTCTTTGTTCATTATTAACTTATATTTTTCTAAGAAATCTTTATATGTTAATCTTCTTTTAAAATGTCGAACTTTAGGTCAAGGGTCGCTAAAAGTTAATCAAATTGTTCCGCATGTTCCTTTAAAAATATTTTCAATTTCTTTTGCATCTTCAAGAATAATTTTAAAATTTTTAAGTTCATATTCTTTTGCTTTTTTAATACATTTGGCAGCAACTGTTGCAAATTTTTCAAGACCATAATAATTAATATCTTGATTTGCTTGTGCAAGTTGAGTAATCATTTCGCCTTTACCCATCCCAATTTCAACAACATCAGTAGGTTTTAAAATAATTGGATATTGATTTTTTGTAATTAATAAGTTAGAATCTTCAAGTTTATTTGGTGCTTCTTTGTCATTTCTTAATCTCATATTTAAAGTATATATTAAATTAAAATTTAATTTATTAAATAATTTCAATACCCAATTTTACTAATTTGCAATAAATATTCATTTTTTTGAATTTGTCCAAAAGTGCTGTTTTATAGCATTTTTGGACATTTAGAAGAGAAAAACAAAAAAAATTATTTAATTATTTTTGGCACTCTTACCCTTTAAGTGCTAAAATAGTATTATGGAATTTGTGATAAATGGAGGTACAAAATGGATTTTAATTTAGATGATTTATTTGGAGCAAACGAAAACAATAATAACAAATCTAGCGACCCATTAAAAATCTATGGAAGAAATCTCACTGATTTAGCTGCAAGAAATGAACTTGATCCTGTTATTAACAGAGATGATGAAATCAGAAGAATGATTCGAATATTAAGTAGAAAAACAAAAAATAACCCTGTTTTAGTTGGTGAACCTGGTGTTGGTAAAACTGCTATTGTTGAAGGGCTAGCTCGCAAAATTGTCGAGGGTCAAGTGCCAGAAAATTTAAAAGGAAAAGATATTTTCGAACTTGATTTAGCAGCACTAATTGCCGGCGCATCATACCAAGGACAATTTGAAAAAAGGCTTAAAGATGTACTAAAGAGAATTGAAGAATCTAATGGTGACATTATAGTTTTTATTGATGAAATTCATATGCTTATTGGAACTGGCAGAAATGCTGGTGGTGGTATGGATGCTGCAAATATTATTAAACCACTGATGGCAAGAGGAAAAATGCACTTAATTGGTGCAACAACTTTTGATGAATATAGAAAATATATTGAAAAAGATGCTGCACTCGAGCGAAGAATGCAAAGAGTTGACGTTTTAGAGCCATCTATCGATGACACAATAACTATTTTGCGTGGTATAAAAGCACGTTTTGAAAATTATCATAATGTTAAAATTCAAGATGATGCATTAGTTTCAGCTGCCCGACTTTCATCAAGATATATTTCAGATAGATTTCTACCTGACAAGGCAATTGACTTAGTTGATGAAGCAGCTGCAACAATTAAAACAGAAATTAATTTTGAACCCGAAGCACTAGAAAAAGCTAAGCAAAAATTGGCAAAACTTAAAATGGAAAAAATTGCTATTACTAGTGAAGACAAGAAAAAACATACTACAAGAATTAAAGAGATAGATATTGAAATTAAGGATGTAGAAGCAGAAATTAAATTATTAAAAGACAAATGAAATTCTGAAAAGAAAAAACTCGAAGATCTTTCAAAATTGAAGAGCAAACTAGACGATGCAAGACATAGACTTAATATTTATCAAAAAGAAACCGATTATGAAAAAGCATCAAAAATTCTTTATGATGAAATTCCAACCATTAAAAAGATGATTGAAGCTACTGAGAAGGAAATATCTCAATCAGGCAATTCAATTGTAAAGGATAGTGTTACAAGTGAAGAAATAGCAAATATTGTTTCGAAGTGAACTAAAATACCAATTTCAAAACTCTTGGAGAGCGATAAAGAAAAATTATTAAACCTTGAAGCAGATTTAAAGAAAAGAATTAAAGGTCAAAATAATGCGATTAGATTAGTTTCACAGGCTGTATTAAGAGCAAAAGCTAACATTAATGATCCTAATAGGCCGCTTGCTAGTTTTCTTTTCACTGGACCAACAGGTGTTGGTAAAACTGAATTAGCAAGAACACTTGCTTATTCTCTATTTGACAGTGAAAAACAAATGATTAGGCTTGATATGTCTGAGTACATGGAAAAACACAGCGTGTCTAAGATTCTTGGAGCTCCTCCAGGTTATGTTGGATATGATAGTGGTGGTTCATTAGCTGAAAAAATTAGAAAGAACCCATATACAATTTTACTTTTTGATGAAATAGAAAAGGCTGACCGCGACGTTTTAAATATTTTGCTTCAAATGATGGATAACGGGGCAATTACTGATTCAAATGGACGTGTTATCAATTGTCGCAATTTAATTATTATTATGACAAGTAACCTTGGCTCACAGGAAATATTGAAACATCTTGATCAGATGCCAAGTATTAAAGCAGAATTACTTAAATTTTTAACACCAGAATTTGTTAATAGAATTGATGAAATTATTAAATTTGATCCGTTAAGCAATGATGTAATTAATGAAATCGTTGAACTTGAACTCCAAAAACTCTCAGAGAGAATGAGAGATGTAAAAGATGTCAAGATTTCATTTACTAATAAAGCGATTGAATTTGTTGGTAGTTCAGCATATGATGAAAATTTTGGTGCTAGACCAATTAAAAGATTTATACAAAACAAAATTGAAAGTTTACTTGCTTACAAAATTATTGATGGATCAATTAGAAGTGGTAAGAGCTACAAAATAGATATTTTTGCAGGTAATTTTGTTATCAAAGAAGCATAATAATTTAGTTTATTCCTAGTGTAGGAATAAACTTTTATTTTTGACCAAAACACCTATAAAACAATAAAAAAAGTAGCAATTGGCTACTTGATTATTAATAAAAATTAAATTACTTTGTACGTTTAATTTCTTTAAGACGTGCGCTTTTACCACTTCTATTCTTCATGTAGTAAAGTTTTGCACGACGTACTTTGTTTGAACGAACAACTTCAATTGAAGCAATCATTGGTGAGTGTAATGGAAATGTTCTATTAACACCAATACCAAAAGAAATTTTTCTAACTGTAAATGTGTTACGAGTACCTGATTCTTTTTTGCTAATTACTAAACCTTCAAAAATTTGGATACGTTCTTTTTCGCCTTCACGAATACGAACGTGAACCTTAACATTATCTCCAACTCTAAATTCAGGAAAATCAGTACGTAATTGACTTGATTCAACTAATTCGATTAATTTATTTCTCATTTTTAATCCTTTCAATTATATCTGGACGATTCTTCATTGTTTTATTCAATTGAGCATCTCTTTTTCATTTTTCAATTTCTGCATGATTTCCATTAAGTAATACTTCCGGAACAATAAGAGATTTGTTGTTTGATTTACTAACATACACTCTTGGCCTTGTATATTGCGGATAATCCAATAAACCATCATTTTGAAATGAATCGTTTGCAAAACTTTCTTCTCTAATTACGCCAGGAACTAATCTTATGATACTATCAGCCATTACCATTGAAGGTAATTCGCCACCAGTTAAGACATAGTCACCAATTGAAATCTCTTCATCAACTAAATCAACAATTCTTTCATCAAAACCTTCATAACGACCAGAAATAAATGTTATTTCTTTATGTTTTGATAATTCATTTGCTATTTTTTGATCAAATTTCTTACCTTGAGGGGTTACAAGAATTTTATATCCGCCTCTTCCTTTAAGAGAATCAAGTGCAAGGTCAATAGGTTCTATTTGCAAAAGCATTCCATGACCGCCACCAAAGATTTCATCATCAACCTTGTGGTGTTTATCTCTACTGAACAACCTAAAGTCAACAACGTTAATTTCAATTAACTTTTTTTCAATTGCTCTTGAAATAATTGATTCTTCTACAA
Source organism: Mycoplasmopsis caviae (assembly GCF_024498215.1). NCBI lineage: Bacteria > Bacillati > Mycoplasmatota > Mycoplasmoidales > Metamycoplasmataceae > Mycoplasmopsis > Mycoplasmopsis caviae. The sequence goes on from NZ_CP101806.1 coordinate 65,526, forward strand.
AAGGTTTGTAGTAATTTGGAAAAAGAGTTAAAAAGTTTATTTTCATAATCTAGATATAACTATTTTTTTGTAGTTTTACGAACTGTTTTAGCTGTTGGTTTAGCGGCTGCTTTTGTTGTTTTAACATTTGCTGCCTTTGTTGCGACTTTTTTATCAGCAACAATTTTTTTAGTAGTTGTTGTCTTTGATGCAGGCTTTACAGTTGATTTAGCAGTTTCTTTTTTAACAGGTTTTTTAGTAACTTCTTCTGTTTTTGTTGCTTCTTTGTTTGTGTTGTTCATAAACTTAGCATTTAACTTGTGTTTTCTAAATAAGTTGAAAACTGTTTGAGTTAATTGAGCACCGTTGTTAATTCATTTTTGTGTTGCTTCTTCATTTAAAACAAACTCTTTTGAGTGTGGATTATATTGGCCTAATGCTTCAATAAATTTTCCATCTCTAGGAGCACGTGAGTCAGCAACCACAATTTTGTAGCAAGCATTAAATTTGCTTCCTAATCTTTTTAATCTAATTTTAACCATTGTGGTTTCTCCTTGTTTTTTTATTAATAATTTAATATTCGCTGTCAAGTAAAAGTGCTTGACACCAAACATATTGCTTTATTATTTTAATATAAAATAAAGATATTCAAAGTAAAAAAATAAGACTTGATTTACTTTACAGTGTCCGCACTCAAGGTTATCTAAATTTCGTCTTTATTTTAAGGACCTTAAAACATCATTATTCAAGTCGTTTATATTAAATATTTTTAGGTTTTGTTCAAATATTTGTCGTAAATTATTCTTACATGTTTTTCAACCATTAATACCATCCGTTATTCACACAAACTCAAAATTCTCAATATCTTTTGTGGAAAAATATAATTTTTCATAACTTCTTATTATTTCGTTTAGTTTTGAACCACCTGACATATAAAAATTAACTTCAATAGCATAAACTTTATTTTCTTTAAGAATTATAAAATCAAATTTTTTATTAAAATTAATTGCAAAAGCATTAGCAATATGTAGACTTGTTAACTCATCGATTTTATTAAATTTAACTTGTTTAAAATATGTTTTACCTTCTATAAATCCAGCTTCCTTTATAAATTTTTCAACAAGTAATTCCATGGCAGAACCTGTTCTGTTTTTTCTAGCATTTGAATTAATGCCTACTTGTACACCATCAAAATATCCCAGCACATAGTCGTTACTTTTATTATTCAATCACTTTTTTAAACCGGATTTCTCAAAAAATTCAGCATAGTCTATAAACTTGTTAGTCATTCTTTCAAAATCTAATTCCTTTATTTTTTGATCTTCATAAATTTGAAGATAACTATTTCTAATTGCAAGTAAACTAGGAAGAATCTTTAATACATTTTTATCATTGTCATATAGTCGTTTAAATTCCAAGGATATATCTTCACATTGTCCAATACTGCAAAATTTTTCTAGTTCCCTTTTATACTTAAGTAAGTCATTATTTATCTTTGCAAAATCTACATAATAGTCATAACCAACAATTGTAGGTGTTAATGTTTTAAATCATTGCTCAAAATCTCTTATCATTTTACCCCCTATAATTTGTAATGATTACTTCCTCAACATCGCCACGACCATCCCCGTTTGAATTAATCATTCTTTTTGCCTTAACAACATTGATGTTAAATTCCTTATAAAGTTCATTAACAAGTTTTGTATTATGATTGCTTAACATAAGTTTTATGCCCTTTTTATCTAATTTTTTAAAAACGTTTGCTAATCGTATTTGCTCATCTTTTCCAAAAATTTCTGCATTGTATGAAATAAATGTATTCTTGTTTTCTATTACATCATATGGCGGGTCAAAATAAATAAAATCATTTTTATTTGCCTTTTCACAAAAAGTTTCAAAATCTTCACAAGAAATTTGATTTTGTGTGTTATTAAAAAAGTTTTTTAATCTATCAAAATTGTTTCTATCAAAACAGTTAACTGATGTTCTTTTTCCAGAAGGAACATTAAAAAAACCTTTTGAATTTACTCTGTAAAGCCCATTGAAACATGTTTTGTTCAAGTAGATTGTTCTTGCTGCCTTTATGTAATTTGGCAGATTATTATAGTTATTGTTTTTGTCCAAATCCCTTATTTTATAGTAATATTCTTCATTATGATTATTCTCATGTTTTACTAATTCGGTCTTTAATTTAATAAATTCATCATCATTTTTTAAGCATCTATACACATTAATTAATTCTCTATTTGAATCATTAATTAAAAAACTTTTTGGCTTGAGATTTAATAATAATGCTCCCCCACCAACAAAAGGTTCAAAATAATTATTATAAGATTTAGGCAAAAATGTTTTGAGTTTATCAATTAATTGTGTCTTTCCACCAGCTCACTTAACAAATGGCAAAAGTCTTTCTTCTTTATTTCCAATGTGAATATTTTCGAGGCCTATAGCCTTATATAATTTAATTATTGTTTCAAAACTAACACCCAAAACTTTTCCGTTCTCAATTCTTGTTAATTGAGTTCTTTCAACGCCACTTAATTTTGCAAGCTCAAGTTGTGTCATATTTTTTAGTTTTCTTTCTTGCTTAATCGTGTTGCCAACATTTTTTAATATTGAGTTCATACCAGTCGCCTCCATTTAAGAACTACATTTCCATATTTTCATTATATCAAATGTATAAAATCATATACATATTTTATTTATTTTATGAGTGTGAATTCCAAAACAAATTGAACACTTTATGGTAATTTTTCATTAAATGATTTTATGAATAAAGACACAAAAAAATAGGCATCAAAAAGATTAATTTTATAATTTAGTGTCTTATTTTTTTATATTTGAAAATATCTGTATGAAAAAATCATTCTAGATTAAACACAGTGATTCATCTGAATATGAACTAACAAATAATATTGAAAGAATTGTTTTTGTAAGCGATAACTATAAATTATTGCTAGATTCAGTTGAAAAAAACAGCCAGAAGTAACTAACTGTTTATAAAAAAATAAGGCAATAGTGGAGAATTTAATTCTCCATTATTATTTTAAAAAATAATAGTTAATTTCAAAACAAAACGAGAACATATTTTGTTTTGAAATTAAACACAAAAAATAACTCAATTTGTTTAAAACCCAAGAATATTCAAAGTAAAAAAACAAGAAAGACTCGATATTGATCTTTCTCGCAAATATTGTAAAAGTTTCAAAATTAATTAATGTTTTTTAAGTATATTGTTATCACTTGCTAGGTTATAAAATGAAAGTAAATTAACAACATGCATTTTATCAAATTCACTATTTTTTGCAATTTTACTTCAGCCCGCCGTTTTTGTTATTTGTGGTTTTAAATGCCCTGATATACATTCACTTAATAGATGTGTTTCTTTATTCTCATTATTCATAAATGAAATAATAAACAATTTGACCTTATCAAGTGAATCTGTGTCATATTGTTCCTCAACGGCTTCGTAATATTCAAAATCGTTAAGATAAGCACTTATATGTCTGTTCACTCTGGTTGTTTCATGATCGTCAATATCTTTCAACGTCTTGTGAATAGTGGTTTCAACAGATCATATTCTATCATTACTGTAATAAATGAAGTCACTTCCTCCTCCTGGAGCTGTATGCTTTGGAAAAAGTTCATAATCCACTTTGGTGTTTGAAAATTTAGTAAAGTCTTGAGGTTTAATATTTAGTATATGGGCAAAAAATAAATTTACAAAATATTCTGCGATTGTATGGTTTTCGACAAAAAATAAGCCATTTTCTGTCTTGATTTTTTCTCAATTACGATCTTGAATTTGTTTTAATATTTTTCTTGTTTTATCTAGATTTCATAAATATTTTGTTGGTTTAATATTTTCATAATTAATCGATGGATAATTATCTATGTCATTAACATAAATTCTGCTTGCGTCAATTACTTTTTCATCTGCATTAATCAGTGTAAAATCACGTAGTCAACGTCTGAATAAGTCAAAATATTCATCAAATAAAAGTGTTTCCAATTTATTTTTTTCAATTAGTTCAATAAATTCAGAAATTGAATTCATTTGCTTAATTCTATTGCAAATTTGTTCCTTCACATTCACAAATTTATTTTTACTTTTAAAATACAAATGGTTATAGTTTTTATCTGTTTTAAAGCCCGTTAAATGTTTTGTTGTTATTTCTTTTTGCTGATTATTTTTTATCATATTGTATATGTTTCTATAAAAAGCAAAATTCTTTGGTGGTTTTCTAAAACCTAAATTTTTTTCATATGATTCAATATTTTTTAAATCTTCATCTTTTTTTAATGAAACTATTTTTCCAATAGAACACTTATTATATAAATCAACAAAAGATTCAGAACCATCAAAACATGCAAAAGCCAAAAAAAGTTTTTTAGTATCAATTTTTCTGTCCTTATTATTTAAAATAAAATTAATTGTTTCTCTAAATGGTTCATAATTTTCAAATATTTTTTTGAATATCAAGTTTTCATTTATTTCAACACCAAGTAAATCATCAGCAAGAAAAAACAAATTTGTTGTTGGGTCCTTTTTAACAAGTTTTCATTTTTCAAGCCTACTACATAACATTTCAAGCCTATTTATTTTTTTATCATCTTTGTATTTGTAAATATTTTCAATTTTTATTCACTTATAAAATAAGTCTTCCTGTTTGTCATGAGAAGACATTTTTTTAAATTCATCCGTATTGTCTTTAATTCAGTAAAGTATTTGACAATAGGAATTAACCTGCTTTTTTGTTCTTAATTCAGTTCCACCTAGTTTATTAAAATCATTAATTTTCATAATTAGTAATTAATACCTCTTCATCTTCATCGTTTGTTTTTGTTCTTTGATAATTGGAATTTTTATAACTCTTATTGAGTTTAAATACATTGTATTTTCTAGACCAATTAAATAATTCTGTATTTTCCTTTCCTTTGGCTTTCAACACATTTGATAGTGCCCACCTAATTTTTTTCTTGTTAATACATCAAGAATCTCAAATAATTTTTTATCATCTTTGTCTGTTCAATCTTTATTATAAGTAGCATCAGTTATTAAATAAGGAGGGTCAAGATATATAAAATCATCTTTGTTTAGTTTCTGATTATCTATTAAATCATTTAGAAAAGTTCAAAACCTGAATTAGAAAAACTGACATTCTTATGTTGAATGTTATTGATAAACTTCTTTAAATTAATTTTTCTCTTAGTGTTAAATTCTTGTTTTCCAACAGGAATATTAAATTTATTATTTGAATTAAATCTTATTTGATTATTGAATCCATAAAAAATAAGTAAAAGCAACTTTATTTGTGCTTGAAATGAATTTTTGTTACTTAGATTGTTTCAATCATCTCTTAATTTAAGAAATGCTTCTTTGTTTTTCCCAAGTTTGACGAATCAAAAATGAAAATGAACACTTCATATACTAAAGTATATGAAATTTTTTCATTTTTTCTTATTTTGCGTTATAATATGTTATAATATAATTATGTATGTAAAAGTTTCAAAAGTAGCAGGCAAAGAATATGTTCAAATTTGCCATTCGGTTAGAATAAAAGGAACAAATAAAACAAAGCAAGTGGTTATTGAAAAACTTGGTCTTTTATCAAAACTGCAAGAAGAAAATCCTAACATTTTAGAGGATTTAAAAAATAAATATCAAGGTTTGAGAAATGAAGCGAGAGATAATGAATTATTGAAGTATAGAGTTCACAAATCTATTGATGCTTTATTTGACACAGAATTCAATGAAAGGAATGAATTCAAAGACAAATTAACATATGAAGAAAAGGCTGAAAAAGTAAAAAATAGTTAGAAAAAATATGGTAATTTACTTTACAAAACGATTTACAAAAAACTAAAACTTGATGAATATTTTGATTTAAAAAGTAAAGAATTTCTTTTCAGATATGATTTAAATAATATTGTTGAGAACCTAACTTTTTAAGAATTTTAAAACCTTCATCAAAACTAAGAACAGTTCAATCTTATGATTCATATTTAATAGAGAATGACGACACGTTGAAATCTCATTACAGAGCATTGGAAATTTTATGCGATGAAAGATTAGATATTATTAAACATTTAAACAATAGATTATCAGAATTAATGGACAGAAATCTAGAAGAGGCTTTCTACGATGTTACAACAGTTTATTTTGAAAGTTTCACAGCAGATGATTTTAGAATCTTTGGTTTTTCAAAGGATTTAAAAGTTAATCAAACACAAGTGGTATTAGGTTTGATGATTGATGCAAATGGAATACCAATAAGTTACAAACTTTTTCCGGAAATACAAGCGATTTTAAGACTTTTATCCTTTTTATACAGGAAGTTAAGGAAAATTTAGGAATCGAAAATGTAACGATAGTTGCTGATAGAGGACTTAATTCTGGGCCTAATTTACAGTCGATAATTGACAATGGTTTTAAATTTATAATGGCAGAAAAATTAGAGCAAAAGGCAAAATTGCCTCTGAAATACTTGACTTAGATTCATATGATAAAATAACTGAAAACTACTTTATTAGAGATCGTAAAGATACAAAATTTGTAAAAAATGAAGATGATGAGAAATATATAATTGATGGTAGACTTGTTCTTTCTTTCAGTGAAAATAGAAGAAAAAAGGATGAGAGCGACCGCAAAGACTTATTGAAAAAGCTTTAAAAGGTGTTCAAAACAATGCTTCAAAAGCTCGCTCAGAATTAAGTAGAGGCGGTAGAAAGTATCTCGATTATAATGTTAAAGAAGTAACGATAAAGACAACAAAAATTGAAGATGATGCAAAATGAGATGGCTTTTATGGAATATTCACAAACGATATGGAAATGAAGACTGATAGAATTATTTCAACATATCGAAAACTTTGAAAGATTGAAGATTCGTTTAGAATGCTAAAAACATCATTTGAGGTTAGACCTGTTTATCTATCAAAAAGGAAGACAATTGAAGGGCATTTTCTTATTTGTTATTTAGCCCTTGTACTCCAAAGATTTCTAGAATTCACTATTGACTCAATAGTTGAAGATGATCACAAATTTACTACTGAAAAAATACTCAACAGTATTAGAGAAGTTGAACTAATAACCTTTAAAGATTATGAGAATGATACAGAGTATTTTATGAGAACTGATGAACCAATTGAATACCTTGAATTAATTGAAAAATTAAATATTGAAAGACTTCCACTGATGGGAAAAGTCGATGAAATTGAGGGTATTATAACACATGGCTAAAATTGTAAAAATGACCAATACACCTATAAATAAGGCGTATTAGTCATTTTTAATACTCCTTTTTAATTGATTCGTCAAACTTGGGAGGGTCAAGATATATAAAATCATCTTTGTTTAGTTTCTGATTATCTATTAAATCATTTAGAAAAAGTTCAAAACCTGAATTAGAAAAACTGACATTCTTATGTTGAATGTTATTGATAAACTTCTTTAAATTAATTTTTCTCTTAGTGTTAAATTCTTGTTTTCCAACAGGAATATTAAATTTATTATTTGAATTAAATCTTATTTGATTATTGAATCCATAAAAAATAAGTAAAAGCAACTTTATTTGTGCTTGAAATGAATTTTTGTTACTTAGATTGTTTCAATCATCTCTTAATTTAAGAAATGCTTCTTTGTTTTTCTTTGATAATTTATAGTCGTCAATAGAGAGAGAGAAGGATTTCGCTCAGCGGATTCGAGTTCATAAATTGCAAGATTTTAACTAGATTTGAATCCTTATCATTATAAAAATAATTTTTTGCTTCAACATTGCTAATCATTGTTCCTCCGCCACCAAAAACATCATAAAAATTGTTAATATTTTTAGGAAATAAAGTTGATAATTCTCGTCACAATTTATATTTGTCCCCTAAATAATATAAAGGACTTCTAGTTACAAAATCATTGCTTGAATTTATGAGATTATAGTATTCATTTCTAATTCTTTCAAATGATTTCTTATAGTAATTTTTATCAATCTCGCACCCTACAAAAAATCTATTATTTCTAACTGCTGCAACTCCTGTTGTGCCACTTCCACAAAAAGGATCAAAAATGCAATCTCCTGGGTTTGTGTGAATTTTAATTATTTCATCTAATAAGTAAAGTGACTTTTGTGTAGGGTGAATTTTATCTTTTGACTTTGGAACAACCGGATATTCAAATGATGGTCTTAAATAAGGCTTACTACATGGTTTGTTAAATGTTCAACCTATTCCTTTTGTTGCTCAGATTGCTATTTCATAATCTGTAACATATCTTCTTGTAGTATTTCTGGGCATTGGGTTATTCTTGATTCATCTTAATAAATCCTTAATTTTAAATCCACACTCTTCTAATGTTTCACAAATTTCCCCTATGTTTTTATAGTCATCAAATATTATTATTGAACCACCGTTTTTAATTAAAGGTGAAACTTCCTTAATTCATTTTTTCTGGTCAAATCCATAATCTCAAACACCAAATTAATACCATTTCTACCTATGGTATTAAAATTATTTTCTCTTGAAATGTTATAAGGTGGATCAGTTATTACTGCATCAAAAATTGGATATGAAAAATTTTGTTTTAATTCTTTGATAAAGTCCAAACAGTCCCTGTTTTTATAAATGAAATTCATATTTTTTGATTATACCATCATTTTTTAATGAGTTATGTTTTTATAGATATGAAAGCACAATACAAAAATGAATAATTGCCTTTTATGTAATGATAAAATTAAAATACTAAACAACCAAGCGAGGATTACAAAAATGAAGCAATATAAAAGTGTTAATGATGTTGATGTTAAGTATACTTTCGATCTTGAAGATATTTTAAAAGGTAAAAAAATAAGGGACCTTTTTGAAGAATATAAAGCACTAGCTAAAATAGCAATTGAAACAAAAGATAGCAAATATGAAAGTATTGAAAAATATATTGAATCAATTGAATTAGGTAAAAATATAGGTATTCTATCAAATAGAATCTACAACTATATTTCAAACCATAATAACCAAAATTTAGTTGATTCAAAATGAACTGAACTAAGCACACAATGAGAAAATCTTATTAATAAAATTGAAGAAGAAATAGGAAGTGAAACAGTTAGATTTTATAAGAATATTGAAAAATTTAAGATATGAAAAGATGATCCAAGACTAGCAAATCAACGTAGAAGTATAATTGATGCAATTGATGCCTATGAACACAAACTCAATGATGAAGTAGAGGAATACATAAATCTTACATCAAGTTCGCAACCCGACTATGAATCAATTTTTAACATCATATCAGATAGTGAACTTGATTACGGCTTTGCCACAGATTCAAAAGGTAAGAAATATAAACTTTCACCAGCAGTAAAAATTAAGTATATGAAAAGCGACGATTTCAAGGTTCGCAAGTCAACCTATGATTCTTTTTTAAAGGCTCATATGAAACATAAAGACTCTATGGCTAATTTACTTTATCAACATTTTAAAGCTATAACCGTTGGTGCAAAAGTGCGAAAATACAAAAATTCAATCGATATGCTGACCTATGGCGACAAAATCGATAAAAACAAACTTCAATTTCTCTTTGATAAAGTTGCTACACTAAAGTATTCAATTAAAAAGAGAAATAAATATTACAAGAAATTTTACGAGGCAAAATTTGGTCAAAAATATCAAGCAAAATATGACTCATATCGTGAATTAGTAAAAGTTAAAAGTACATATACCATAGAACAAATGCAAAACATTGTTTCAGAAGCTCTAAGGCCTTTTGGTTCTGAATATCACACTATGATTAACAAAGCAATAAATGAGAGATGAGTTGACTATATGACAATAGACAACAAACTTTCAGGTGCTTATAGCATCGGCAACACATATGGTGTTGATAAAAAATATATTTTAATGAACTTTGATGGTGAACTTGGTTCTGTTGAAACATTAGCACATGAACTAGGTCACTCAATGCATTCTTATTTTTCAGACAAAAATAATGATATAAACAATGCTTCATATCCAATAATTTTAGCTGAGATAGCTTCAATATTTAATGAACTTATGCTTTATGACTACCTATTAAAAAATAGCAAAAATGACTTATTTAAATTCAAGATTCTTGACAATATGATCGATGGTTTTATAGGCACAGTTTTTAGACAAATTATGTGAGCTAATTATGAATATGATTTATATAGAGCCATTGAAAATGATCAAGCTAGTCCTTCATATGAATCATTAAGTAAAATTTACCATAAAAATTCATTGAAGTATTCAACCAAGCCAAATAAATACAAAAAGGACAAAAATATTATGTCAGTTTATGTGCCACATTATTACTATGGATTTTATGTTTATAAGTATGCTATTGGTCAATTAGTTGCAAACTATTTTTATTCAAGGCTTAAGGCTGAAGGTGATTCATACTTGCAAGTTTATATTAATGATTTTTTAAGTGCAGGAGATAGGGATTATCCTCTCGAAACACTTAAAAAGGTTGGTGCAGATTTAAGTGATCCAAAGTTTTATGAAATAGGTTTTAGTTATTTCAAAGATTTAATTGAAAAATGAATTAAGTTAGGCAAGAAAATTTTTAAAATTAAGTAGTTTTCTAAAAGAACTATAAAACAGGGAAATTAGTAAAACTAATCAATCAATATTAAAGAGGAAAATATGGCGATACCAAAAGAAATATTAAATATTGAAAGACCAAAAGGAACAATTGTAAGGCATAGTTTTGGTGTATATTCAGTTGTTAAAAGAGGTTCCAAATATGTTAATGGAAAAGCTATTCCATACAACATTGCTGTTGTTGGTCGAATTGAAAATGGGCAATATGTGCCATTAAAAGAACCAAAAATTATGAAAAACATTGAGAAGGATTTAACAATAATAAAAGATTATGGAGATGTCGCCATTTTTCATAGTTGTGGCATAAATATATATAAACAATTACAAAAGTACTTTGATGAATTGACAGCCAAAAAGTTGTATTTGATTGCTTTAATTCGCTGTGGTTATCCTAATGCAACTGCCAAAGATTTAGGATTTCATTATAAAACATCTTTTTTATCAGAATTATTTAAGAATGTTAGTTTTAGCGATTCAACACATCATGAATTTTTTGAAAAAGTTGGAAAAAACTATGCAAAAATTGAAAGATTTATGGTTGATAGAATTAGTCAGTTTAATAAATCTATTCAAATTGTAGATGCAACACTAAAATCAAACAATTTTGATGATTCAGCTTTTGTTAATACTATTGGAACAGAAAAGACAAAAGATGACAGCGATTTTACTCTTTTATACACCTATGATTTAGAAACGAAAGAACCTATTTATAGTAGACCATATTTTTGAAATATAATAGATAGCACTATTTTTAGTGATTATCTAGAAAGAATAGCTAATAAAAATGAAATTATTGTAGGTGATAATAACCAGTGAAATTCAGAAATAATAAAAGAAATTGAAAAACAAAAAAAGTCAGGATATTTATTTCCAATTAAACATTCTTCAAAAAATACTTTAGCCAATAATTTAACTGATGATTTAGTTCCTTTAACATTCAAAGATAAAAAAATACTTGGCAAAATAACTATATTGAAAACAAATATTATTACACAATTAAAGATTTGGACATTGAAGCAAAAGAAAGAAAATCACTTTATCAAGCGTTAGTAAAAAGTGGTAATTTTGATTTCGGAAAGTTCAATGAAGAATCAAAAAAATTAGGCATAATTGTCTTCGAATCTAATAGTAGATTGTCATTGGAAAATGTATATACAATTTATTTACAAAGATGAGTAAGTGAAGAAGCATTTAAATTTTACAAAGGTATTTTAGAATTACCAAAAACAGCAAAAAACTATGAATATTGTTTGTATGCAACTGAATTTATAAACTATATTTCATTAATAATTCTAACTCGTGTTAAGAATGAATTTGCAAGATTAGATTTAAGCAAAACTTATTCATTCAATCAAATTATTAACTATCTAAGATCATACAAGAAACAAAGTGATGATGGTTTGAACTGAAGAAATAGTAAATTATTAGACGAAGTTGAAAAAATAGTTGATATTTTGGCTATATAAGTCCATTTATTAATGTAATTCAATTTAACTGCAATTACTGAAAGCAAAATTTAAAAATGTGATGTGCCTTTTGCTGCAATACATCACATTTTTTATTTTCATTTTTAAATTATTTGTTATTCTCAATTTGTGGATATTTATTAAGCAAACATTTTTTAATAGATTCATATAAATTTCATATTTCATCTGTATGTGAATTCGAAAATTTAAAACTGTCTGTTTCAACTCCATCAGTCAAAATAATAATTCTAATAACACCCATAGCAATATCATTCAGTTTAGACTCTGTGAATTTATTTTTGCCTTGTAAACCTAATTCAGAATTAATTATGTAAATTGTATATCTAAGAACCATAAGACTCATAAGACATAGGCAACTATACTTATCAACATGTTCAGCTGAAAGTGAAATCCTTGAAGTAACAAAAAGTTCATTTTTTAAAAAACTTCATGTATTTCTAATTAAGTCTTCTCTTGAATATAATTCGCGTAGTTCACTATCTTTTAAATCCTTTAATTTGGTACTAATTAACCCACTTTGTTTTTTATTTTTAACAACTGCTGTTGTATTATTAATTAATTCTCAACCTATTTGCCTTAAGGCTTCTATATTTTTTTTAGTGCATATTTCATTTTTTGCAACTATTGTAGCCGAATTAATATTGTAAATTTCTTGCAATTCAGTTACAAAAGGTATTAGTGTTGAACTTTTACTTTCTCCAGGTAAAAATAATTTGAAGTTCAATAAAACCCCATTTTTATCGGTCGCAAGTGCAAGAGTAACCTTATCCCTTGTAATTTTTCTTCTTGGTCATTCATCATACTCATCATCTTCATCAAAACAATCGTAAGATTCTAAATAATATGTTGTAGTACTATATCAAATTTCATCAAAATTGAGTTTGTAATTAGTTAACAGGTTGCTATTTGCTTTTTTTAAAAGTTCCATTTTGTTATCAGAAATAAAATCTAATATATTATAAAAATTTTCCAAATTACCATCAACATCGTCTTCATCTACTGGTATTCAATTTTCTCCGTGTTTGTTAAAATCCTTAAATATGAAATTTGTAATAACATCATTTAATTTTATTTTTTCATTAATTTCGATATTTTTAAAAGGATTAAGATATGCAAAAATTTTCTTTAGGAAATCCAAGCCTTCATATTTTTTATAATATTCCTTCTTTGGTTCTTTAATACCTTTAAATTCTCTATCAAGTTTTTTCTTTGCATCTTCAGGTGTCAAAGCAAGACTAAAAGAAGGCAATATTGATTTAATTTTTTCAATAGGATCATCATGATATTTTTTTAAATCTTCCACATAACCATATCCAAACCTGATTGAAAACCCTTTGTTATTATTTTTAGGAATTCCAATTGATATGTATCTTTTACCCTTTGTCATAATGCTTGTGCTAATTCTTCATTGTAAACGTTTATTTTTTTCCATAAAAAAATTATATTTTAAAAATAAAAAAATATTTTTACAAATAATCACACGGCATATTTACACTTTCGGAGTTAAAATGCCATAAAAAATCAAAAACACCTATAAAACAGGTGTTTTAGTAAATTTTAATTATTTGTATTAATAACACTTTTTGGCCCTTACTTATGGTACTTTTTATTGTTAATAATCATAAATGAGCGATAAATTTGTTCTGCAAGCATAACTCTAAACAACTGATGTGGTCAGGTTAATTTTGAAAAATTAATTTTCATATTGCAATTAATTAAGTCTTCATTAACACCATCACTTCCACCAATAATAAAAGTTAAATTTGTATTATTATTAACGATATTACTTAATTCAACAGAATCTAGCGATTTACCATTTAGCGATGCATAAATTACATAAGTATCGTCACTAATGTGCGAGTTGATTAGCTTTGTTTCCTTGTCTTTTTTAACTTCTATGTTTTTTTCTTCGCTGAATTCTTTAATCTCAACAATACTAAGTTGTGCATAATGGCTTATATTTTTTGCATACTGATTAAAAAGGACTTTAAATTCAGGGCTTAATGAACCAACAGCAACAATTTTAATCTTTCTCATTCTTCTTCCTTGTTGTTTCTAAATAAAACATAAGCATTTGAATATCAGCTGGATTAATTCCACTAATTCTACTTGCTTGACCAATTGTTGCTGGCTTAACACTTATTAATTTTTGTTTTGCCTCAGTTGCAATATTATTAATTTTGTTATATTCTAAATCCTCGGGAATTTTATAATTTTCAAGGCGAACTACTTTATTGGCTTCACTTTTTTGTTTCTCGATATAACCATGAAGTCTAACCATTGTTGTTAATTCTTCGAGATATGGGAAATTCGGGATTATGTCATGTGGATCAATGTTAGGGCGAGCCAATGTTTGCAATAGTGATATGCCGGTTGTAATATCATATTTAATTGCAACAGGATCCTTTGAAGAAAGATAAGTAGTATGAAGCCTTTGAATTTCTTGGTCAATTAAATCATATTTTTTAGTAACTTTTTGGTATTGATTTTTGTCTATAAGACCTATTTTATAGCCATATTCGGCCAATCGAATATCAGCATTATCATTTCTTAAAAGTAATCTATATTCAGCCCTTGATGTTAACATTCTATATGGCTCTTTCGTGCCTTTAGTTACTAAATCATCGATTAATACACCAATATATCCATGATTTCTTAGTATAACAATACCGTCTTTTTTTTCTATTCTTAATGCTGCATTAATACCTGCTATTAAACCTTGTGCAGCAGCTTCTTCATAACCGCTTGTGCCGTTAATTTGTCCAGCCGAATAAAGATTTTTAATTTTTTTGGTTTCTAGTGTCGGTTTTAATTGCAAAGGATCAATTGCATCATATTCAATTGCATATGCATATTTTTGAATCTTGCAATTTTTAAGACCTGGAATACTTCTAATCATTAATTCTTGTACTTCAACTGGCATTGAAGTTGATAGTCCATTGACATAAGTTATTGAACCATCAGCAGTTTCTGGTTCAAAGAAAATTTGGTGGCGTTCTTTTGATGGGAACTTAACAATTTTATCTTCAACAGATGGGCAATATCGAGGACCAATTCCTTTAATTATTCCACCATACATTGCACTCTTAGTTAGGTTTTGATCAATTATTCTATGAGTTTCAGGTGTTGTATAAGTTAAATAGCAAGCAATTTGTCGTGGTAATTTAACATTTGATCTCGATGAAAAAGAAAGATTTGTGTCGCTTAATACTTCCTCTTGGACTTGTGAATAATCAATTGAATCTGAATAAATTCTTGGTGGTGTACCTGTTTTAAGTCTTTGAATTTTAAAACCAAGTTCCTTTAGAGAATTGCTCAATTTGTTACTTGTTTTTTCATTATCAGGCCCGCTTATTTTAATAACGTCTCCCCTTAGAATTCTTGAATCCATATAAGTACCTGTTGTAATAACACAGACCTTAGCTTCAATGACATCACCATTTGCAAGTTTGATAGCTTTAAATTCTTTTTTGTTGTTAACTATTATTTCCTCTGCAATATCTTCAATAAGATCTAAATTCGGTTCCTTTAAAACATATTCAAGGGCAATCTTCATATATTTTTCTTTGTCTATTTGAGCTCTTAGTGCACGAACTGCTGGGCCTTTTGACTGATTAAGCATTTTTAATTGAATCATACTTAGGTCAGCTCAAAGACCTTGCATTCCACCAAGTGCATCAATTTCCCTAGTAATAATACCTTTTGCAGGTCCACCGATTGATGGATTACAAGGCATCATACCTAAACGTTGCTTATTTAAAGATACCAAAAGAGTTTTATGATTTTTGTGAGCAAGTGCGAAAGCAGCTTCAAGTCCAGCATGTCCACCACCAATAACAACAGCTTCATATTTATGTACATTTACACTTTTCTTATTCATAGTTCTTATATTTTAGTTTATTTTGTAAAAAATATATTATAATAAATAGGCTAATTATGTGGCGGATGTGGTGAAGCGGTTAACACAGCGGGTTGTGGTCCCGTCATGCGAGGGTTCGAATCCCTTCATCCGCCCCATTTTTTTATTTTGCTTTTTTCATATTTTTTTCCATAATTTAAGTAAGCAACCAAAATTTAGCATTTTAATAATAACACTATAAAACAGTGCTTTTGGTAAATTTAGAATGCCAAAATTTATTTCAAAAATTTAATTTTTTAAAAATTAAATATAATTATTATTCAAATTAAAGGAGAATAAATATGAAAATAGGTACATTCAAAGTTGCATTACAAGCAATTGAAAAATATAAAAACATAATCATTTTTCATCACATTAGACCTGATGGTGACTGTTTAGGTTCACAAGCAGGACTTGCGGAATTAATAAAAACAAACTATCCTGATAAAAAGGTTTTCACAGTTGGTAATAATGTTCACACATTTGATTTTATGAATTATCATTATGACCCAATTGAGACTGTTGACTTTTCTAACTCACTAGGCATTGTTGTTGATGCTTCCAGCAGTGATCGTATTCAAGATGCACACCTTTTAGTAGATAAAAAATTTACTGCTACACTTAGAATTGACCATCATCCAAATGATTCGGATATTAAATATGATTATTTATGAGTTGATGAACATTATGTAGCTGCTGCTGAAATGATTGCAATGTTAGCAAAAGGCTCTAAGTGAAAAATTAGTAAGAAGGCAGCAGAACATGTTTATTTAGGAATTAACACTGATTCAGGACGTTTCCTATATCCAGACACTTCTGCTAGAACATATAAGTTAGTGGCTCACTTAATTGAAAAAGGAGATTTAAATCCACAATGGATTTTAAAAGAACTAAACAAAAGAACCACAAGAGATATTAAATATTCAGGCGAAATTCTTTCAGGTTTTAAACAAAATGGTAGGGTTTTATATTTTGAAGTAACAAGAGAAATTATGGATAAGTATGGAATGAATGATTTAGAGGCTGCAATATTTGTCAATGAATTGGCAAATATTGAAAATAATTCATGTTGAGCTTTCTTTATTCAACTTGAGAATGGCACAATAAGATGTCGTTTACGTTCTAATGGACCTCTAGTTAATAATGTAGCAAGGTTGCATAATGGTGGTGGCCACGATAATGCTGCAGGTTGCACAATAAATTCATGATATGAAGTTAGTACTGTGTTAAAAGAATTAAATGATTGTATCAAGGAATGAGAGGCTAAATAATGTCACATATGAAAATAGGTAGTTTACAAGAAGCAACAAAATTAATTCAAAAATATGACTCAATAGTTATTTTTCATCACATTAGACCTGATGGCGACTGTTTAGGTTCGCAAGCTGGTTTAGCAGAATTAATTAGAGTAAATTTTCCATGCAAAAAAGTTTATACAGTTGGTAATAGTGAAGGTATGTTCGGCTTTCTAAATCTTAAATTTGATAAGTGCCCTAGTGATAGTGTGCTCAAGAAATCACTAGCTATTGTACCTGATGCAAACTTTAAAGATAGAATTCAATGTCGTGAAATTTTGGATAAGAATTTATTTGCAGAAGTCTTAAGAATTGATCACCACCCTAACGATGATGATTTGGATAAGTGTACTAGATGAGTTGAGTCAAATCGTATTGCAGCTGCCGAAATGGTTGCTGACTTAGCATACACAAACAAGTGAAAAGTAACCATTCAAGCAGCAAATTGTATTTTTACAGGAATTGTAACCGATTCAGGTGGCTTTAGATATGGTGATACTAGTTCAAGAACTCACTTTTTGGCTTCATTTTTATATGAATGCGGACTTGAATCTGATAAAGTATTTTTAGGCATGGCTGCTACTCCTTTAGATGATTTAAAAATTAATCAAACATTATTAAATAATTTAAAAACAGTTGGTAAGGTTGCGTATACCACAATTGATTTAGAAACAACTAAAAAGTTGGGCAAAAAACCTAATCAAGTTGTCCGCGTAAATTTAATTGGAAATATAATTGGCTATCCATTTTGAGTTCAATTTAATGAAGAAGAAGACGGCAGAATTAGAGTTGAATTTAGATCAAATGGACCTTGTGTTCGCAATGTTGCAGTTAAATGAGGCGGCGGCGGCCACGAAAGAGCATCAGGTGCTATGATTAAAACCTGAAGTGAGCTCGATGCCGTTATAAAAGATTGCAACAGTGAAGTAGATCGCTGAGAAATTGAGGGTAACGAGAACCAACAAAAATAATGTTAACTTGCTTATAAGCGAGTTTTTTATACCACATATAAATTAAAACATTTTGAGTCATTGCAAAATTTTTTATAATAATAATGGAGAGTAATATTCTCCAGCACTTTATATTTTATTCAAATTTAGTTTTCAAAATTACATAATCTACATACCTTTTTTTAAATTTTTTTGTAAATTGATATAGCATTTTAATTGTCCTTTTCTTATTGCTTGTTAGAATATTTTTAATTCCTTTTTATTGTTCAATAAGTACACTCCTTACTTATACGATTTTTGTTTGCGGAGTCTGTTTCGATATTTTCAAGCTCCTTATTTCTCGCAAGCATATTTCTTGTTTTCTTCATGGGTTGAATTAATTACATCAATTTATGTTATCTATGTCATCATATTCAAAAATAAAAGTGCTTAAAATGATTATAATCAGACAAACTTGCTTATGAGCAAGTTTTTGTTATACCTTGTTGACTTGTGTGTAAGTTTTAAAACAAATTGAGCTCTTTTTTGTGTTTAATTCCAAAACAAAATGAGATCCTATAAGTTCTCCTTTTGTTTTGGAATTAACTATTATTTTTTAAAATAAAAATGGAGAATTAAATTCTCCATTATTGCCTTATTTTTTATAAACAGTTAGTTAGTTGCTGGCTGTTTTTTCAACTGAATCTAGCAATAATTTATAGTTATCGCTTAATGATTTATAAATTAATTCTGCCATATTTAGATTTTCTTTAAGGAGTTCATTTGAGCAATTAGAAGTATTGCTAATGTCATCAATTAACTTTCGTAGGTAAGGTAAAAAATCTTTACTTGCTTTTGTGGCACTGATATAAGCATTCTGATCTTTTGTCATCATAGAACAAATGAAATGTTTTACAAAATTTTTGAAACTCAGTTAACTCATCATCACGTAATATTCTTGCTTTGAATAGTTTATTGTTGATAATGAAGAAATACTCATTATTTGAATTATGAACGAACCTCAATTCCACACCGTTTTGTATAATTTTGTACTTGTTATCATCTGTAACCGGTATATAAAATTTATTTTGAAATTGAATAACACCATTGTTGAATTTTCTATCAATTGATAAATATAACTTTGTATCCATTTCATCTTTTGGTTTTATAAAGAAATTTAATTTATCACCTATTTTTTTATTGAAATGTTCATTATATTTATTAATGATCAAGAGAGCATTTTCATTAATTTGATCAATAGTTTTTATATTATTATCACGTAAAAAAATTATTAACCAAGGTTGTAAAGTTCTGTTTGTTCGCTCCACATCTGGTTTAAATTCGCCGTAACTTGCAGACGATACTTCAGTACCTTTTTTTATGATTTATCGTGCTAATTCAGTATCATTCCCTTTGTAAGAAAAGCACGTTCTTTTATCTGTTCTAACAGACATTGGAATCCCAAAAGCCCTATAAAGAAGTTCAAAAAGTTTCATATAACCTATTGTTGTTTCTTCTTTCTCAGCATATATTGAGACCAACATTTTGGAAGATGTTTCTACAATTGTATATATATGAAAATTGTCTAATTCTTTAATTCACGCTTCATAACAAACATCTGCTTGCACTTGTTCACCAAATTCAAATTTAACTGAATTCATTGTTCTTGGTAACCTTTTAACATTTTCCATATTATCAATTGATTTAATCTTTATATAAGGCTGTTTTTTGTTTATATTTTTATCTTCTGTTTTTGTTAATACAATTAAATAATTTCTAACATTTCTCCTTGTTTTCTTATGTTGTGTAGGTTTAACATAGCCTGTCATATTACATTTATTTATGAATGTTGTGAGGCACATTTTTTCTTTAAGTTTATCTTCGTCTTTATTTTTAAAAAAATGATTAAAAGGTACAGAAAACTTATTTTCATCCCTATCTTTAAAATATTCTTTGTCCTTTAATTTCATATTTGTAATTGCCTTTTCTATTTCATTGTTAAAATCTTTTTCTGCATTTTTGTTGTTTAAATTTCCATGTGAATACATTACAATTGGTGTTGCATTTTCCTTTTCACACACTCTAATTTGTTTAATGTATCTTCTAATAGTTGAATAAGAAATTCCACTCGATCCATCTCCAATCAAAGAATGAATTCTTCTTGCAGTAAAGCCCTTTTTTAAATAGAAAACAATTTTTTCAATATTAATTTTTTTATTTAATTCATATTCAGTTGAATCTTTGTGTTTAGTATTAAATGATTTTTTCATACAGATATTTATAAATATAAAAAAATAAGGCACTAAATTATAAAATTAACTTTTTTGATGCCTTATTTTTTGTGTCTTTATTTATAAAATAATCTAATGAAAAATTACCATAAAGTGTTCAAATTGTTTTAGAATTTAAAGAGCTCAATTTGTTTTGGAATTCACAGCTTATGAGCAAGTTTTTGTTATACCTTGTTGACTTGTGATATAATAAATATATCAAGTGAATATTACAGAGTTGCAACTTGCAACTCTTTGTTATTTTTGACGGAGGTTTTATGAATTGAAAAGATGAATTAGTAAACAAATTTGGAGATGTAATTTTAGATGCAAAAATAATAAATGAAGATGGTTTAAAATTACTTGATGTGAGTGTTAAGTTTAGCGATTTAAACGATGTAGAAAAAATATCAAAAGAAATCAATGAGTACATTGATTTAATGTATTCAAATATTGATGTTGATTCATTATCTGTACATTCCCCAGGTGTCGAATTAGCCTATAAAATAGATGATTTGATAAATCACATCAACGAAATGCTGACTATTTATTTAATTAAAAATGTTGAAAAACAAGATAAATTTAATGCCAAATTATTAGAAGTTCTAGAAGACAAAATTTTAATTCATTGAAACAGTAAAGGCCAATTTAGAAAAATATTTATTGGCAAAAATAACATTAAAAAAGTAGAGAAATACATAAAATTTAACTAAGGAGAATACATGCCAAAAAAAAGTAAAACAAGTGCTCAAGTAACACTTAATGTTAAAAAAGCTTGATATCAAATTCTTAATGGTTATTTTGAAAAAGAAAAACTTCCAATGAATGAGGTTGTTCAAATTTTTTCAGTTGAAACAACAAGAATTATTAATAAGTTAATTGACCCAGATGCAGAAATTGTTTTTGAAATAGATGAAGCAAAACAAGAAGTGTCAATTTACAACAATAATGTTTGTGTTACAAAAGAACCAACAGATCTTGAATCACCAGAAAGTTTAATTAGTTTTGTTGATTATGATGAAGTTCACTCAATTAATTCAAAAATTAAGGAAGGTGATATCATTAAGTGAGAAATCGACTTATCTAATTTAACCAAATCACAAAACTCGGAAGCTAAAAAAGCACTAAAAATTATTAATTCATCAATTGCACAAGCTATCAAAATACTTCAAAAGAAAAAAGTTTTTGAACAATACTCAGGTAAAATTGGCGAAACTGTTAAGGTTGTATTGAACTCAAAAAATTCAAATGGCTCATGAAATGTTCAAATAGTTGATAGTAATGTTAATGCATTCTTACCAGCTGGGCTAATTAGTTCAAAGAGAAAAGCAAACCCTGGTCAATATTTTGATGTTGTTATTGAAAAGGTTTCAGAAGAGTCAAAACTTAGCCAAATTGAAGTTTCATTAGACTCACCAAAAATTGTTTATACCGTCTTAAAAAACAACATACCTGAAATTGCTGAGGGATTGATTGAAATTGTTGGAGTTTATAGACAACCTGGTGAAAGAACAAAGGTTTCAGTTAAACTAGCAGAAGGTGCCAATCCAGATATTGATGCTAGAGGTGCAATAATTGGAGAAAACGGTTCAAGAATAGAAATATTAAGTGAAAAATTAGATGGTGAAAGAATTGATGTTGTTTTATATGATGAAGACATCAGAAAATATATTGCTAATGCTATGAGTCCAATTCCAGTTGTAGATGTTGTACCTAAACCAAAAGAAGAAAACAAATATTATGTTATTGTTGTGCCTGAACATTTAACTCCAGCTATTGGCAAAAAAGGTGTTAATACACTTTTAGCTTCTAATTTAACAAAAGCAAAACTTGACATAATTTCAACAACTGATGCAAAAGCACAAGGAATTGTCTTTGATGAAAGTTTAATTTCTTCTATTACATCAGCAATCAAAAGAGAGGGTACAAAAGTTAAATATCAAAAACCAGCTAACAATAGAAAATCAATTAGGAAACAAGGCCAAAATATTTTTAGCAACTCATTCAATTCGATTGATGTTTCGAATTTTGATCAAGACATAGCAGCTTTTGAATTACATGAACAAGACAAAATGGATTCATTATATGAAGATGATGATAATTTTGAAGAATTAGTAAGAAAAATTGAAAGTGAATTTGCGAGCGAAAAGTCACAGGAAAATGTAAGCGAGGAACAAGTTGTTAAAACACCTAAAAAAGATAATAAAATTTCCACATCAGACTATAAAAAAGCCAAAGAAGTTGCAAAAAATTTTGTTGTTGATGATGATTTGAGTAAGTTTGGACTTGATGATTTTGACTTAGGTGACATTGACTTTGATGAATACGAAGACAAATAATAAAATTAAAAAAAATTCAAATTTCACTCGTAAATGTATCATCACTAATCTAGTGAAGCCAGTTGAAGAATTGGTTAGGTTTGATTTTAATAAAAAAAACAATATAATTACACTAGATATTAACAGGGATAAAAAGGGACGTGGTTGCTATTTTATACCAACTCATGAAAATTGAGAAAAGTTAAAAAAACACAAAGGTCTAAATCGTGCTTTTAGAACTGCTGTTGATAAAGAAGTGTATAACGAAATCGAAAAAGAATTGGAGGAGTCAAAATGCCTAAAAAAAATAGAATAAGCAATGTTGATGAGGTTAAAAGTCAGCTTTCAGAAATTAGAACAGAAGTTAAAAATGGTGTTTTTATTTTTACTAATAAAATGCCATTAGGTGAATTTGCTCAAAAAATCGGTATGAATACCAATGATTTGATAAAGCGTTTTCTAATGAAAGGCAAACTTTATCAAATCAACTACATACTTGATGAAGAAGAAATTGCTGAAGTTTGTATGGAAAGAGGGCTTGACTTTAAGAAAGAACAAAATGTCGATGCTGCAAACTTTCTACATGCAGTTAAATTCGAAGATAATGAAAAACTATTAGTTAAGAGACCTCCAATTATTACAGTTATGGGTCATGTTGACCATGGTAAAACTACATTGATTGATTTTATAAGAAAAACAAAAGTTGCTGAAAGCGAAAGTTCAGGTATTACTCAACACACAGGTGCATATCAAGTAATTCACAATGGAAACAAGATTACATTCATTGATACTCCTGGACATGAAGCATTTACTGAAATGCGTTCACGGGGTGCAAAAATTACTGACATTGTGGTTCTAGTTGTTGCCGCTGATGATGGAGTTATGCCACAAACAAAAGAGGCTATTGATCATGCTAAGGCGGCCAATGTTCCAATTATTGTTTTTGTTAACAAAATGGACAAACCAAACAAAGATCTTGAGAGAATTAAGAGAGAACTTGCAGAGTGCAATGTAATTGTTGAAGAATATGGTGGAGATGTTCAAATGGTAACAGGTTCTGCTATGAAAGGGCAAGGTATTGACAATTTATTTGAAGCAATCAACTTGCTAGCACAATTATTAGATCTTAAAGCAAACCGCTCAAGATATCCAGTTGGTACAGTTATTGAAAGTAAGATCGACAAAGGTGTTGGTGTTGTTTCAACACTAATTGTTGAAAATGGTAGTTTATACAAAGGCGACTTTATTGTTGCTGGTTCAAGTTATGGACGTATTCGTTCACTTCAAGATGCAGTAGGTAAAACATTAGAACATGCTCATCCAGGAACTCCTGTTATTGTTAGTGGTTTAAATACTTCTCCACTTGCTGGCGATAGATTTATTGGTTTTCAAGATGAAAAATTTGCTAAGAAATTAGCAGAAGAAAAAGCACAAATTGATAAAAACAGAGCACTTTATGATAAAAGCCAAACTGCTGAAATTGAAGTAGGTCGCAAAGTATTTAATGTTATTATTAGATCAGATGTTCAAGGTACAGCAGAAGCTATTAAAGGAAAAATTGATGGTATGTGCAATGATGAAGCAATGATTAAGGTTATTGGTGCACAAGCAGGTCAAATTACAAATGCTGACTTATTGTTAGCACAGGCTTCAGATGCTAGAATTATTACCTTCAATGTTAAACCATCGGCAACAATAAAACAAAGTGCAAAGTATTCAGGAATTACAATTGTTAATTATTCAGTTATCTACAAGATTATTGAAGATATGGAAGCTCATCTTAAAGGTCAAAAAGCAGTTATTTATGAAGAAAAGAAAATTGGTTCTGCACACATTATTAAAGTTTTCTTTTATTCAAAACTTGGTTCAATTGCTGGATGTATGATGGACGAGGGTGTGGTAAAAGCTAACTGCAAGGTTAAAGTTTTTAGAGGCAGAAAAATGATTCACGATGGTGTAATTGAAACACTCAAGCGTGAATTAAATGATGCAAAAGAAGTTGAAAAAGGTAAAGATTTTGGTACTCATATCAAGAAGTTTAACGATATCAAAGAAGATGACATTTTAGAATTTTTCGAAGATGTTCCAGTTAATGTATAATACTATAAAAAAGGCAAATAGGTAAAATTATGGATTTAAAAAAATATATAAGAGATGTTGAAAATTTTCCTAAGGCAGGCATTATTTTTAAAGATATTTCTCCTTTATTAGCAAACGGTAGTGCACTAAATTACACAATTAATGAAATGGCAAAATATGCCACTGATGTTGATTTAATTGTAGGACCTGATGCTAGAGGTTTCTTATTTGGGACTCCAACAGCAGCTTTTCTTAAAAAGCCATTTATTATGGTTAGAAAACCAGGTAAGTTACCAGGTGAAGTTGTTTCAAGGAGTTATGATTTAGAATATGGAAACAACGTTTTACAAATTCAAAAAGGTTTCATTAAGAAAGGTCAAACAGTTGCTATTATTGATGATGTATTGGCAACAGGCGGAACAACAAAAGCTATTATTAAACTTCTTGAAGAACAAGGTGCTATAGTTAAGAAAGTTATATTACTCCTTGAACTTGAAGCATTAAATGGAAGAAAAATAATAACCGAAGATAATAATGTTGAAATCATTTCATTAGTTAAATATTAGCAATTAAAATTAGTTTTCTACAAAATACAAAGCAAAAAATCTAGGAATATGTGCTTAGTATTCCTAGATTTTTTGCTAAATTTCATCAATACAATATTCAATTGTGTTATTTAAGATTCTTGAGATAAAGGTTTTAACTTTATATGGTTCTCTCCTAAGTTGATTTTGATAATATGTTTCAAATTCGCTCTTGTTCATACCACTAAAGAAAAAAGTAATTTTATTATTTGCTATTCTGCTTTCAATAATTTCCATTAAAACTTGTAAACGAAACCAGTAATTATTTTTTTCAAGACCAATTTCATCAATAATTAAAGCATTAACTTTTTTAAGTTTATTAATTATGTCATTAATTGAATTTGGACTAGATGAATTACCCATTGCTGTAATTAAATATGAATATAAAGCACTAGTTGTCAAATAAGCTGATGAAATTCCTGCTGAAGCAAAATCGTTAGCTATTGCACTTGCGATATATGACTTGCCAGTATTGTTTGCACCGTAAACATAAACACCTTTAAGTCCTTTTTGTTTTTTTGTTGCAATTGCACTCTTAAGTCTTTTTAAATAGTCGTTAAGTTCTCTTCTTTGTTCAGAAGACAAGCGCACTTTATCAAGTCCAGCGTCAGGGTTAGGCTCACAAATTTTCGTTAATCATAAATTGATATGTCTAGTAACCACGGCATTGTATTCATTTTTTGCAACAGTCTTTTTAAAAACAAGCTTGCCGTTTTTTCTCATGATAGTAAAAATTCAAGGATAAATTTGTGAGTTATCCAATGATTCTTTAATGTTTATAAAAGTAAGCAAGTTGTCCAATATTTCTTCATTTGTAATATTGTTTGCTTGAATTAATGCCTCAAGTTGTGGTTGACTATGCATTATTTCAAGAGCTTTATTTTCAAATTCAGCCTTAGAATTAAAAAATAGCTCTTTTTTAATTTCTTCTTTTGCTGCCATAACTACTCCATTAGTTGTTTTGGTTATCTTCTCTTTGAAGTGATTCTAGATAGGTTGCTTTATATAGATTAATTTTTGAAACAGCAACTTTATTTTTAATTTTTAACATTTCATCTAAGTATCTTTCAATTGCTTCAAATGAAAAAATTGTTTTTTTAATTAGGTCATTAACAATTTTAGTAACATAATTAATATTTATACTACTAACTTCTTTGCTGTTGTACGCGTAAAAGAAAACTAAATTTAAACAAGGATCTCCAAAACCTTTTTCTCTGCTTTCTTTAATTAAATTAAGCACACTCTGTGTAGGTATTTTATGACTAATTTGAGAATAGAAGTATCTTGAGTCTGTTTTTAAGATTGCTTCATAAGGATTTGGATAATCAAATGTATTAAATGACAATTTATCCTTAATTTCTTCTACTATTTCTTGTGTTTTAATCATACTTGAATCCACTTCATGTGAAAACGTAATAGTTAAATCTTCTTCTGATTCTGGAAACACTTCATCAAATGATGCAGAAGCATCCAACAAATGCGAAGCCTTACTTAAATAAATATTTCTTTCACGACCAACTAAACGTTCAAAATTTTTGCTTCCTATAATACTAATCAATTTATTAGCTAAAATTAAATTCTTTTTAAAACCAGTACTGTCCAATGGTTTTTCAATAATAAAAAGCGTCTTACGATTAAATTCATCTAAAAATGTAGAAATTAATGAAACAGATTCAAGTTTAATACGTGCACTATTTAGTGTATCTACATCCATATTTAATAAATAAGTAAGGCTATCATAGTCATAAAAACCTGTCTCATCAGATTGGCTGAATGAAAGATCTCTAAGGTATTCATAGAGCAAGATAGCATCACTACCTAAAATAGGAGCATAAAACTTACGTAAATTTTTTAAATCTTCTCCGCTAACTGACGAAGAATGTTTGATTCTAAAGAATGCATATGGAATATTTCTTAGCATTTTTTACCTCCTATTTTAAAGGCTGTTTTGACCTCTTCTGCTCTTATTTTATGAGATTAAAAATAGAAGTTTTAAAAAATCTAAAATATTTTTGCAATTAGTAAAGTTATTCGCATAGATATCCACAATTGGAATTGACCCAAAAAGTGCATTTTTAATATAAAAAGGGTCATTTTTTGCATCAATTGATTTAATTTTATTTTTATCCACATTACGTTTTTTGAAATTTTTATCTCTATTTTTTCAACTTGTTTCTAAGCATAAAATAGCAGAAAACAAAGAAATAAAATTAATTTTTTTTGGCATTAAATTAGGTATCTCAACTATGGAATAATTACCATCCTTCAACTCATCATAAATTATAGGATAAATTAAATTTTCTAATCTCTCCAAATTATGTGGCTTTTGGTCAATTCAATCCATTATTTTTTGTTTACTAATTCCATCTTTATTGTTCAAAAATGAACCTAATTCATCATTAATTTTGTGGTAAATTTTGCCACCTTTTCGATATTCTTGTGCAATAAAACGGTCACAATTAAAAACCTTTAGACCATTTTTAGCAAAATCGTCAAGAAGAGTACTTTTACCTACAGCAATTTTTCCAATTAATGCAATCATTTAACTACCGTCCTTGATAAATTGCTCTATTGCTAAATTTGCACTTTTAATATAAGTTCTAGCCAACCCACCAGCACCTAATTTTATTCCGCCATAATATCTAACAACAAAGACAACTAGACCATTTATTTTTCGCACAATTAAAAGGTCTCTAATTGGTCGGCCTGCTGTACCATTAGGTTCACCATCGTCACTAAAACCAGCATTAAGAACACCACTATTTAAAAAACTATATCCATAACAAATGTGTGTTGCTTTTTTGTGCTCTATTCTTAAATTTGCTTCTATGTTTTTTATTTCTTCTTTTGAATTAATTTTAAAAACATATGAATAAAATTTAGATTTTTTGATTTCGTATAATTGTGCTTGCATACTATTATTATATAGAAAGCAAAGCAATTAAAGATAAAGTGATTTTATAACAAAAAAATTCGAAAGTTAATCCTTTCGAATTTTGGTGTTTTAGCTTATAGCTTTCAGCAAAACCAATTTGTGTGTTTTCTTGTGAATAAATATCAAATTGTAAATAAGTTTAAATCTTAGTTATATAGTAACATTAGTTAAATTTTACTAGAATAAATTGTCTTTGAGTGCTAACTTTATTTGTAAACTTGTTTTTAATTGATATATAAAATGTATATTGTCATCCATTTTTCTGACCTTTAAAATCAGTTATTTCAAATATTTTTTTATCGTATTTACTAAACACAAAATTTTCTTTAGATATATTATCCTTAGGAATTTTTCCTTTTGCAAAATTTACTGTTATTTTTTTTAATTCTGCTTCAATATCTGGAAATTTTTTTGCATTGATTGTAGTTTCTTTTGTTTCTGATATATTTGTTTCAAAGTTTGAATCAAATACTAAATATGTTACTTTAACCGATTCATGTCCGCTTGTTTCTTCGATTGAAATTATTTTAAAACCAACTTTTGGATCATGTTGAACTTTTTCTAAACCTGCTTCTTTCTTTTCAACAATTTCATAAGCGTAGAGATTACCTTTTGCTTTAATGCTAATTGCATCTCTAAATTTATTAAGTTCTTCTATTTTTAAAGGTTCATGATAATCCTTTTCAACTGTAATTGTGCCAGATTTATTTTCTGGTTTTGTTTTTTGCTTAACATGATAAGAAATAGATATCTTGCCTTCACCAACAAGCGAAACACTCTCAACAACAACCTCAATTAATGGGTCAATATTTTTAATTTCAAGTGCTTCTTTACCTTGTTTAATAATTTGTTCTTTTGTTAATTCTTTTAGTGAAAATTCAACTTTCTTAGCAAGTTCATTAAGTTCTTTCTTGTTTATTTCTTCAACACCAATATTTTTTACTTTTGTACAAGAAGCAGATAAAACAGGCATGCTTGCCAATGAAAGTGCTACTGGTGAAAATAACAGCGATATTTTTTTATTTTTCATAATTGCCTCCTTAGGCTATTAAAAAGTAAATAGATTATATACTAAGCAAACAAATTTCTATGTGAAAAGAGCATAACTTTCTTTTAAGGGATTATTATTGCAAATTTAATACATTATTTTATTTGCAAGCCTAAATAATTTCATCAGTTTGTTTTTTTATTATTTGAAATCTAAACTCCTTTATTTAATTTAAGACACTCATTAAAAATTACACAACGATTGCAAAGAAATACATTACTTTTTAGTTTGACACTTTTTATCTTTGAAATTAACTAATACACTTATAAAACAGCCAAATTAGTAAATTTTTCATTGGTCAATTTTGTGTTACCATATCTCAGGTTTCTTGCTATTTTTATTATTATTTTAAAAACAAGCCTAGCACATAATCGAGTAAATTAGTTATGTAACTGCTTGTTTCTTTGTATAAAAAAACGGAAAAGTGAAGTTTCACTTTCACAGTTTTCAACTTAATTAAATTTCATCAATTTGATCGATTCGAACTTGATGTCTACCACCTTCATATTCAGTTTTAAGATATTCATTAAACATTGCTTTTGCATCAGCAAAAGGTACATATCTTCCGCCCATAACTAAAACATTAGCGTTATTATGTAATTTTGCAAGTCTTGCATCTTCAACACTTACAACTCTGGCAGCTCGAATATGCTTATGTCTATTTAGTGCATAAGAGATGCCTAAACCTGTACCACAAAAACCTAAGCCAATAACATTCTTGTGTTCATTAATATAGTTAGCCAACTTATGTCCTTGTTCAGCATATGAAATGCTTTTTGAGCTATCTGCGGGTCCTAGATCAACAACTTGGTAACCTAAGCTTTCAGCATACTGAGCCATTTGGTTCTTTAATTCACAACCACCATGGTCGCTAGCAAGTGCAACAATTTTATTCTTATTCATAAGATCTCCTTAGTGTCTATTTTTAAATGATAATGCAAAAAATTGGAAAAGTTTAAGAAAAATGACCAATTTTTCCCAAACTTTTCCAATTTTTGACCTTTTCTTAAATAAAAGTCAAGTTTATTGTGCTATGAGAATAAAGAAACAAGAAGATGTAAAAGACTGCGGATTATATGTTTTGCAATATTTTGTTGCAAAACATAATGATGAGTCAATAGATATTAACTATTTTAAAAATAAAGCAACTTATGCAACAAATGGTGTCAATATTACAACGCTCAAAAATTTAGCTAATGAACATAACATTGAACTTAATAGTTATTCAGGTGACTTTGAGTCACTTGAATCTATTGATAATTCTAATTTACCCATTGCATTGTTGCTAAACAAAAAAGGATACACACACTATGTTGTCTTAGAAAAGATGACACCAAAATACTATGTAATTCAAGATCCAGCATATGGAAAAAGAATCAAGGTTTCTAAGAGCGAGTTAGCTGGAGAATTTGCTAATGTTATCTTGTTTTTTGATCCAAAAGAAGATAAACAAAAAACAAAAGGCAAAAAATATACATTGGATAATAAAATAGGAACACTTTTCTCATATAAGAGATATATTTATCCATTGTTTGTTTCAGCACTGTTGAGTTTGCTTTTATCATTTGGCTCAACATTTTTTATCAAAATAGTTTTTGATTTTATTTTGCCAAATTACTTAAAAAGTAACTTGATCATAGTATTTGTATTTTTCTTGTGAATAAATATTTTAATGTTTATCAACCGGCTTTTTAAGAGCCATGTCATAAGGAAAATAAAAAATGATTTAGAGTTTACATTGACAAAGGCCTTTTTTGACAAAATCAAAAAAGTACCTATGAATCATTTGTCAAAATTAACAAATAGTGACTATTTAAAAAGACTTGGATATATTAAGGAAATATGTGAGTTTCAATCAAACTTCACATTTACTTTTTTAAGCGAAATATTTTCACTTGTTGGCTCTATGATATTGCTAATTTGAATAAATTATATTTTATTTTTAGTAATGTTTGGGGTTACAATTGTGGTCCTTTTAGGCAATATTATTTATCATTTTTGAATTGAGAAAAACTATTCAGAATTTTTGGAAAAAGGACTTGAAAATATGAAAGGCGACATAGATTTCATATATTCATGAAAAGAAATGGGCAACGTTGATTTTTGTTCTTATATTGAGAAAAATCAAAACAAAAGAATGTATGAATTCAAAAAGAAAGAATATTCATTTAACTCAAGAGGTGATCTTAAAAATTTTTGGAATGATTTATTTATAGGAAACTTTTCAACCATTATTGTATTTATTTCCAGTTTCTTTATATTAAAAAATCAATTATCTGTTGGTTCACTTATGATGTTTTTAAATGGAATAAATTTCTTTATAAATCCAATGTTAAATTTAAGTTCACTAATGTTAAATTATTCAATGATTAAAAGAAATACCAATCTTGTAAATTTTGTCCTAAACCTTGAAGAAAAAAACAACCTTAATGATGGCTTATTGCTTGATAAAATAAAAAAAATTGAGCTTGAAAACATTAATTTCTTTTATGAAAACGGAAAACCAATATTAAATATTCCAACATTTGTGATTGACAAAAATATACAAATAAATGGTAAAAACGGAAGTGGAAAAACGACATTTCTAAATTTCATAAACAACTGTTTTAAAGGTTATTTAGGAAAAATTAAGGTTAATGATTTTGATATTGATACAATTAATTTAAAAAACTATCAAAGCAAAAATATACTAATAAATTCTTCAAGTTATTTTCCTGACGTTTCTATCATTGAATATATAACATCAGGAAATAATGAATATAAAAATGAGTTGAATGTAAATATACAAAAATACAATCTTCAGAACATTTTTAGCGAAATGAATTTCAATATTAATGGACAAATAATAAGCAACGGAAGTAATTTATCAAGTGGTCAAAAACAACTTATGCTATTACTTAAATTGTTCACAAGAAAATATGATCTAGTGATGCTCGATGAGGCTTTTGAAAACATTAATCTAAATATATCCTCACTTTTAAAGAAAGCAATAAAAAAATATCAAAATGATTCAATTTTTATAGAAATAAGCCATAACAAAAATTATGTTTATAACAACAAGGAGGTATATTTTGAAAAGATTAACAACTGTTTCTAAATGAGTATGAATTTCATTAATTTTATTGACAATTACAACAATTGCACTCATTACCTTTATTTGTTTGTATCATATTGATAAAACGCTCAAGGTTAAACTCCTAGTTAACAATCAAAAAGATTTAACTCTTTTAGCTAGTGACAAAACTGCTTATTTTTTAAAAAGGAATCAGAAAATAGTAATTAACATCAATGACCAAATTTTCGATTTAAAAATCAGTAATTTAAAGATTGAAAATCAAACAATAAAAATAACTTTCTACCATATACCGAACACACTAAGATTATTACCAAATACAACGCTTGATGGAACAGTTTTTGTTGACAGAACTTCACTACTCAATTTAATATTAAAATCTTAATTCATATTATAATATTTAGTATGGTTGAATTAAATATTATAAACAAGACAGAAGTTAAATTTTTATATGAAAAAGAGTATAAACAAATACTAGAAAATTTAACTAAAAATTTTGACATAAAACAAACGGTTTCAGTTGATGTTTTAATTACAAATAATGCAGAAATTCAAGAATTGAATAAAAAATACAGGGGCAAGGATTATCCTACAGATATCCTTTCTTTTGGTCTTGAAGATTGAGAATTATTTAAAAATATGCCTATTTTTCCACTTGGCGAATTAATTATTAGCCATGAAAAAGTTGAATCGCAAGCGATTGAGTTTGGACACTCACTTCGTAGAGAATATTGCTACCTATTTGCTCATGGTTTAATTCACTTAATGGGCTATGACCATGAACACGAGGAAGAGAGAATTGAAATGAACAAACTTGTTGATTTAATATTTAAGCCATTGAACATAAGTAGAGAGGAATAATCTATATGGATATTAAAAAAATAAAAGGATTATTAAAATACTCATACTGTCCATGATCTAATTTTCATGTTGCAGCAATAGCAATCGACTCAGAGGGGAGAGAGTGACCTGGGGTCAATGTAGAAAATGCTGCATTCCCTTCAGGTTTATGTGCTGAAAGAAGTGCTCTCTTCGGCTCAGTTGCATATGGTGCTAAGGTTGGCAGTTTTAAAGAAATTCATATAATATCATCAGGGGAAGATTTTATTTCACCTTGTGCCGGTTGTCGTCAAGTTATAACTGAATTTATGCCTGATGATGCATTGGTTTATCAGTATAATAAAAGTGGCGAAAAATTCAGGGTCAATAAAGTTTCTGAATTAATTCCTTTTCCTATTAGATCTGAGCAAATTAAATAATGAAAGTATGTTTAGCAAGTATTATTGGTCGACCAAATGTTGGAAAATCATCTCTAATTAATAAAATAGTTAAATATGATGTTGCTATTGTAACTAATGTACCACAAACAACAAGAGACCAAATTGTAGGTGTGTATAATGAAGATGATTTTCAACTTGTTTTTGTTGACACTCCCGGAATTCATAAACCACTAAATTTATTAGGTGAATCACTAAACAAAAGTACCTATGAATCTACAAAAGAGGTAGACTGCTTATTATTTTTATCTCCGGTTAATGAAAAAATTGGACAAGGTGATATTTTGATATTGAATAAAATTAAAGATCAAGAAAATAAAATAGCAGTAATTTCAAAGATTGATTTAGCAAAGAACCCTGATGAAATTAAGGAAAAAATTGAAGAGTTAAAAAGATACAATTTTGACACCATTTTATCAGTTTCAGCAAATGATGATAAATCTGTTGAGAGCCTTATAAAGGTCATAAAAAAATATGCATATGATGGTGAACCATTTTATGATCAGGATTATATAACTGATAAATCATTAAGATTTATTGCAAAAGAAATAATTAGAGAAAGTGCTATTAACCTTTTAAGAGAAGAATTACCTCACTCTATTGCAGTTGAAGTTTTAGAGTTTATTGAGGATGAAGACATAAAAATCGATGCAATTATTTATGTAAAGAAAGCATCTCAAAAAGGTATGGTAATAGGTAAGCAAGGTCAAATGATCAAGCAAATAGGTACGAACGCGAGAAAAAAAATGATGAGCCAATTTGATGCAAAAGTGCAACTTAATTTAAAGGTAAAAATTGCAAATAAATGAATTAATGACATTAAAATTCTTAAAAAATTTGGTTATGAGTAATTTGGTATAAAATTTTAAAAAGAGGTATTTATGAACAGAAAATATTTAGATAAATTATTCAAAGAAAAAAAGATTGATGCTTTAGTTTCTGAGGCACCACAAACAAGATTATGATATTCAAAAGTTCAAACAACAGATGGATATATAGTAATTGAAAAAAATAAAGCATATTTATTTGTGGATGGAAGATATATTGAGTACGCCAGAAATAATGTAAAAAATGTTGAAGTCATCTTACTTAAAACAGGAACATTAAAAGAGTTTTTTGACAAAAAAGCCTATAAAACAGTTGCATTTGAAAAAGATTATTTAAATTATCAAGTTTATGAAAGTTTAAATGCATTAATTAAACCAAAGAAAATTGAATGGGTTTTAGGCCAAGAATTAAGAATTTTAAAATCTGATGAAGAAAATGAAATCATGCAAAAGTCAATTGATATTTCATTAGCT
Organism: Mycoplasmopsis caviae; assembly: GCF_024498215.1. NCBI lineage: Bacteria > Bacillati > Mycoplasmatota > Mycoplasmoidales > Metamycoplasmataceae > Mycoplasmopsis > Mycoplasmopsis caviae. The sequence goes on from NZ_CP101806.1 coordinate 100,609, forward strand.
GCTTACAAAGAATTAATGTCATGAGTTAAACCTGGGATGACTGAAAAAGAAGTTGCAGCTTACTTGAATTATTTAATGAAAAAGCATGGTGCAGATAAAGAAAGTTTTGATGAAATAGTTGCTACAGGACCTTCATCTGCTGAACCACACCACCATCCAACAGATAGAAAACTTAAAGAGGGAGATCTTCTTAAAGTTGATTTTGGGGCACTTTACAAAGGATATAGTGCAGACATAACCAGAACCTGTATTTTAGGTGGAGAAAGTAAAGCAAATGATCCAAAACAGTTAGAAATTTTAAAAATTGTTATGGAAGCAGCAAAAGCTGGTCGTGATGCAGTTAGACCCGGAATAAAAGCTAGCGAAATTGATAAAATTTGCAGAGACTATATTACTAAAAAAGGCTACGGAGAATATTTTGTCCATTCAACAGGCCACGGTTTAGGTATCGATGTTCATGAATTACCAAACGTTAGAGCAACAAGTGATTATATTTTAGAACCAGGGATGATAATTACTGTCGAACCAGGAATTTATATAGAAGGCTTAGGTGGCGCAAGAAACGAGGATGATGTTCTTGTAACTGAAAAAGGCCGTTATGTATTTAGTAGACCAGAAGAAAAATCATAAAAATTTTTCGAATAACTTCAGCAATTGCTAAAGTTATTTTTTTATTGCTGAAATAATATAAAATTAACAATATGAAATACAAAAGTGGTCAAATTATAGAAAATGTTGAAGCGATTAACTTAACATATGAAGCAATGGGTTTAGTAAAAATAAATGATTATTCAATATTTGTTGAAAATTTACTCCCCCAAGAAAAAGCAGACATTAAAATTAAGAAATCAAACAATAATTTTGCATTTGCAACAGTTGTTAAAAGATATAACAATAACCCCAAAAGAATTGAACCAAAAAATGCCAAATTAATGCTTAGTGGTTCAACCCCATTAGCGATTTTAAATTACAGAGATCAATTAGAATTTAAAGAAAATTTTGTTAATTATTTGTTCCAAAGAAACATTCATTTTAATGAAATAAAAAATATTTTTCCTTGCGAAGAACAATGAAATTATAGAAATAAAATAACTGTTTTTGCAGAATATAAAGATGGCAAAATAGTGCTTGGTTTATATGAAAAAAACACCCATAATTTAGTTGAACAAGACTCCTATGATTTGGCTAATTTACCTATAAAACAGGTCCTAAAGTTTATTTCTAATAATATAAATAACTTTAAATGTTTTAGGGAAAACGGTAAATTTTTAAAACAAATTGTTATAAGAAATTCAAGTGCCTTCGACGAAGTGATGATTGCTTTTATAATTTCAAAACCTTTTGAACTATCGAGTGATTTAATTAATAATTTAACCAGAGAGTTTAGCAATATTAAGGTTATTCTAACTGATATACAAGAGAAGAAAAATGCCGTTAAGCACTATCTTAAATCAACAAATATTAATGATAAAATTGGCGACTTAATATTTAAAATTGACTACAATAGTTTCTTTCAGGTTAATTCGTATCAAACAAATAATTTATATAACTTATTAATTGATAACTTAGAACTTACAAAAGATTATGTTGTTATTGATGCCTATTCAGGTATCGGGGCAATAAGTTTGAAAATAGCTAGTAAAGTTAAGAAAGTTTATGGACTCGAAATTGTTAAAGATGCCATACTGAATGCAAACGATAACGCTAAATTAAACAACATTAAAAATGTAGAATTCTTTGTTGGAGATGTATTAAAGACAATTGACAATATCAAGGAAAAAATAGACTTATTAATTCTCGATCCACCTAGAGCGGGCATGTCTAAGGATTTTTTAAAAAAAGTTCTTGAAATTAAACCAAAACAAATAGGATATATAAGTTGTAATCCACACACACTTTGTCGAGATGTTGATCTATTAACAAAGCAAAACTATAAATTAACTTATTTGAAACCTTGTGATATGTTTTGCCAAACACATCACATTGAAACTGTAGCAATACTTGAATTATCATAACAATTAGTTAAGTCATAATTTGGCAATGACAGCTGTGGTCTTAATCAGTAAATTGCTATATGATATAATTTATTTATTTAGTAGGAGAGTTAAAATGGCAATAACCCAAAAACCTAAAACTTATCTTGAATTTGTTAATGAAAATTCAAATATGATTAATGATACAGTTGTTAAAAGTGTAGAGTCAATTTTAAAACAAGACAATAATGCATTCAATAGATTAAAAATTTTGTTAATTGTGTCAACTTGTCTGTTAGTCATTGGTTTAGTTATTACAATGTTAGGAATTTATTTTGTTATAGGCGAAATATTTACAAATACATATTTCATTTTTTATTTTACTGGCATTACTTTAATATCAAGTCTTACAATGTTTTTTATATATTATAAAGATCGAAGAAAACTTCTAAAGTCATTTAAAGAAAAACTTGAAAATGATGGAATATTTCAAAAAGTGCTTAATAGTTTATCTTATAAAGTTATAAATCCATCAGATCCTGAACATTTTAAACTATTTAGCCAATTTCAACGAAAGTTTAACATTGATTCAAATAGTTTAGACTGAATTAAATTTGTACCTGAGGTTTATTGAATACCAAGTGATGCAGGAGTATACAATATTGGTCAAATGTTTTTTGTTGTTGATAAATATAATAATCTTTGGGCTTTCCAAACAGTTAAGTACCATTGAACAAGAGCTACAACAGATGCAAAAGGAAATACAGTTATTGTTGATTATTATGAAAATGCAACTGTTTTTGAAGGTTTCTTCAATTCAACAGAAAAATCAAGTAAATTTACTCTTGCACTTGGCACACGTTGTGGATTGAACAGAGGAATGCAATCAAATATAGAATTTGAAAATAAAACATTTAATAAATTATTTAAACCATATACAACTGATAAACTTAAAGCATTCAATGTTTATCAACCATACCCAATGGATGTATCGATTGAACATTATAAGCAGTATCCAGACTATACCAAATCATTTGGTTTGTTGCTAAAAGACCAAAATGTAAAATGCTGACTAAGGCCAAAAGGAACTATATTAGAAATTGATATACCAAAACTTACAATAGATAAAAATAAAATAACTAAAGCAATATGCAAAGATGTTTTAAATGATGCTTACTTAATTTATTGACTATTTTCATTCCTAACTATTCCTGCTTACTTTAATTAATTTATATCAAGGTGAATGTAATATCACCTTGATTTTTTAAAAAGTTTTGTTAGTATAAATTTAATTTTAAATCTTAAACTTTAATTTGATTTTATCTAAATAACCTATGAAACAGAGCAATATAAAAAATCGCTCTATAGTGTTTTTAAAAACAAAAAATAGAACTTTATTCCAAAAGTTCTATTTAAAATAGTTTTAATTGGTCTGTTTCATCGAGGCCTTTAAAAATGTTCAACTTTTCCATTTTTTCGACAAGAGATTTATTAACCGAACTTCGTCTAATAACATCTTCTTTTGAACTAAAAGGTTTAAAATTTCTTGCTTCAACCAGTGACAGTGCAACAGCATCACCTAAACCATCAATTGATTTAAATGGAGGAATTAAACATTTATTTTCATTGTCAATTACTCACTCATGAGCTTCAGACTTTTTAAGACTAATATTAGAAATATAAAAACCTCTTGCATATAATTCTTGTGCGATTTCAAAAACAGGAATTAAGTCATCGTCCTTAACTTTTCTCTCATTCTTTGGAATATTATTTAGTTGATTCAATCTATCAGTTACTTTATGTCCACCTTTAATATCAATCATATTTTCAATTTCAACTGCCCTAGCATGAGTTGCAAAATAACTAGCATAGTGAGCAAGTGGATAATAAAGTTTAAATCAAGCAATTCATCAAGCCATTAAAACATATGCAGTTGCATGAGCTTTAGGAAACATATACTTAATTTTCTTCATGCTCTCAATCATTCAATCTGCAACTTTGTATTCTTTTAATTTCTTTTCTTCATCTTCAGTCAAACCCTTGCCTTTACGAACTTTTTCCATAATGTTAAAAGCAAACAAAGGTTCAACTTTCTTTCTAAGAAGAAACTCCATAATGTCATCACGACAACTAATAACATCTGTAATATCAAATTTTCTCTTGTTTATTAAATCTTGTGCATTGTTTAATCATACATTTTCACCATGTGAAAGACCAGAGAGTGAAATTAAATTAGCAAATGTTTTGGGTTTAGCTTCTTTAAGCATTTGGCGAACGAAATTTGTTCCAAATTCTGGTAAGCCAAGAGCACCTGTTGATTCATTGTTAATTTGTTCAGGTTTTATATTCATGGCCTTTGGGCTAGTAAATAAACTTAAGACATTTGGATCGTTTTTTGGAATGTCTTCAATGTTGATACCAGTATATTTTTTAAGTAACCTGATAATTGTTGGATTATCATGGCCTAACAAGTCAAGTTTTAGAATATTATCATGAATTGAGTGAAAATCAAAGTGACTAGTTAATCAAGTTGAATCAGATTCATTGGCAGGATAATTAATTGGTGTAAAATCATAAACATCAAATTCTTTTGGAATAATTAGAATTCCACCTGGGTGTTGACCAGTTGTCCGTTTTAATTTCTCTATTTTATGGGCTAAAAAGTCAATAAATGGCTCTGAATAATTCCGCATTGCTTCTTCTGTAAATGCTTTAACATGACCATAAGAAGTCTTAAGAGCAACAGTTGATATTGTCCCGGCTTTTAAAGTGTGTGTGTTACCAAAAATACGCTTAACTTCATTGTGAATATCGCCTTGAATATCCCCTGAAAAGTTAAGGTCAATATCAGGAACTTTATCAGCTTTAAAACCTAAAAATGTTTCAAATGGTATACTTTGACCATCAGCTTCAAGCTTAGTTGAACATTTAGGACATTTTTTATTAGGCAAATCATATCCACTAGTGATTTTATCATCTTGAACTATTTCAAAATATTTACACTTGTTACATAAGTAATGAGGCACAAGTGGATTAACTTCACTTATTCCGGCTAAATTGGCCACAAATGAACTTCCAACTGATCCACGGCTTCCAACTACAAAACCGTTTTCTATTGATTTTTTAATTAAAATATGACTAATTCAATAAATAACACTAAAACCGTATTTAATAATTGGATTTAATTCAGCTTCTATTCGTTTTTGGATTATTTCAGGTAAAATCTTACCATATTTTTTATGTGCTGTTTCATAAACTAAATCATGTAATTTTTGACCACTATTTTCAAAATCAGGCGTATAAAGTTTATCTTTAATAATTTGAATGCGGTCACACATATCAGCGATCTTGTTAGTGTTATTTATAACTATGTTCTCAATGAGTTCTTTGTCATTTAAAAAAGCAAATTGCTCTAACATTTCTTCAGTTGTTAAAAAATCTTGATTTGGAATCGGTATTTTTCCACTTCTGGCTTGTTCATAATTAAATAAATAATGTCTTGCATTCTTGATTCCTTTTGCATAAACCAAAACTTCATAAGCAACTTTATCATATAAATTTAAGTATTTGACATCAGCAACAGCAACAACAATTTTATTCATTCTAAGAGCTTCACTAATAATTTCCTTTAGTGAAATCTCAAGTTGTTCTTGAGTTATGAGTTGATTAGAAATTCAATGACTAAAAACTTGCGGTGCTGGAATTTCAACATAGTCATAAAGTGCAAGTTCCTTTAAAAATTCTTCATGTGAAGAATAAAAATATGTATCAAGCAGTCTACTTTTTAGTGTTCCTGAGCCCAAAAGTAAATTTGAACTTCGATTAGCTAAATCTTCAATGAATGTTTTAGGTCCATTATATAAGTTTTTAGTTAGAGCAGTTGTTAAAAACGCATATTGTTCTTTTAAACCATCATAATTTTTAGCAATTGTTGAAACTTCATATGAAAATGTTTTATTATATAAGTCGCTGCTTATACAGGAATTAAGTTGTTCAAAAGTTGTGATACCGTTTTTACTTAACTCATCCATTAAAGCAATCCAGACTTCAGCCAACACTTTTGCATCATAGTCACCACGGTGGGCAACTGTTGGATCATATTCAACACCAACTCGAGTTGCAACATCTTCAAGTTTGTGCCTTTTGTTTTGTGGAAAAACAATTCTTGAAACGATCAATGTGTCAATAACTGTTACATTAGGAAATTTCATATTTTCTTGCCTAAATTTTTCTTTTAAAAAATTAAGGTCAAATCTAGCATTGTGAGCCAGTGCAATTTTTCCATCAAGATCTTCAAAAATTCTCCTTAGTGCCTCTCTTAATTCGATTCCGCTACTTTGAACCATTGAATTAGTAATACCAGTTAGATTTTCAGTAAAAGGTTTAATTGCCTCTTTACATTTAATAAAAAATTGTTTTTTTTCTTGGTAATTATTAGAGATTATTGACATTGAACCATATTCAATAATTTCATAGTATCTTGGAATAAGTCCGGTTGTTTCAATGTCAAAAGAAACATAGTTTCTGCCTTTAATTTCTCCTGTTGGAACATTTCCTAAGATAGCTCTATTTTTTTTATTAATAACAGAGAATGCTGTTCCATATAATGGTTTAACTTTTGATTTTTTACTTGCATTATAAAATTCAGGATAACCTTGGGCGCCATCAACATCCATAATTGCAACAGCAGGGTGATTCATTTTTTCGGCGAAAGCAAAAATGTCCTTAGGGAAAATTAAACCATCCATTGTATTCATTTTTGAACTAACATGAAGTTCAACTCTCTTTTTGTTTAGTTTACTATTTTCTGCTTTCTCAACTAATAAACTGCCAGATTTTTCAAAAAAATCTAAAAAGACAAATTTACTCCTTGCACCAAATGTATTTTCCGCAATTGTTCCATAAATTGTAACTCACTTATTATTTGCTAGTTCGCTGATTTGTTCAGGTTCAAATAGTTCAGTGCGAATGGTTTTTACTTCGACTGCGTCCTTGTAATTAGTTAGAAAAAAAGTATAAATGTGCTTACCGTTTTTGCTTAATGAATACTCTTGAGAATAAATCATTCCCGTAAATGAAACAGCACTTTTATCATCCATTGAAGAAAGGCTTTCAAGTTCAACCTTTTCATAACTTCTCTTTCTTCAGCGACTATTAAAACCCGAAGACTTTGAAGTTTCATTTGCTTTATTGATTTTTTCTTGATTTTGAATTTCTCTACGCATAAATTCAAGAGTTTTTTTCTTTTCCTCTTCAAGTGCTTTTTTATCTAATGAAACCATTGTCTTAAGTTCAAAATTAATTTTTAAGTCTTTTCAACCATATTTTATTAAGGTTCGTTCAAGTTCTTTAAAAAGTGATTTATACTCATCATATTCTTTTTGAGACATCACAGAAATTGTCGCAACAAACTGATCGCTGAATTTCATTTTCTTTAAAATTGATAAATCTCTTAATTTGATGAATTTGGCTTTTTCATAGGTTAATTCGTTAATAAAATCAATTAAGTTTTCTTTTTTATATTGTGAAATATCAAGGGTGATTTTGCCTTTAATATTGTAGACATTATTATTTTTTAAACAAGAAAGAAAAGAGAAAAAATCCTTAGCTTTGATTGAATTAGTAAATCTAAAAGACACATTTAATTGGTCTTTTAATTCATCATAATGATAAGTTTCTAACTCAACTTTTTCTAATTCAGGAGTAACTTTTACATTAATATCCTTGCAGAGAATTTTAAAGTTTTCATTCTCAATTTTTCTTATTTCCTTAGACATATATAACTATTATACATATATTTTTTATTTAAAATATAATTAAAAAAATTAATTTTTTTGCTTATTTTTTAGCAAAAAAAGAAGCAAGGAACCGTTTAAAAAAGTGTCGCTTCCTTGCTTAAATTATCATTATAATCTATTGTTCGAGTATTCTAAATAGTATATTAAAAACTCATCAATAGCGATTTTTCTATTCTTATAATATGTTGATTTTGAGAAATAATCCTCATATCATAATTTATTTTCATTTCTTTTCATAAATTCATTTTTTATTATCAATTGACTAACATTACTTAGACAATTAAAAACTTTTTTAAATTTATCAGTAAAGAAATTTTTTGACCTAAAAGAAGCCTCATTATTAGTTGAATATTTATCAGAAAAAGCTTCTTGTTTGTTTTTTATAAAGATAGCTTTTTCCATATTTATTATCGTTTCAACACTTCTATATTTTTGCAAATTAGACATCTGATATTTTGAAGCGAAAAATGATAAAATGTTATTCATAATGCCTTTCTTTTGACAAGGCAAATAAAAGAGATTGCTAGTAGGCTCTTGCAAACACCACATATCTATTAGTTTCTTTTCGACAATCCTCAAAAATACATTTATGTTTTTCAAGTGGTTTATCAAATTTCTTTGGCAAACAACGAGTCGTAGCACCTGTTTCATTTTTTATTTTTTCTTCAGCTGAATCTAAGCAACAAAAAGGAGCAACAACAAATTTATGATTTTTAATTTGGGCTTTAAACTCATCATAATTGTCAACAAAAACTGTGTTTTCATTTAATCTTTTTTCGGCTTGAGCATATAAATTATCATGAATTTCATTTAGAATAATTTCGACTTGTTCTTTTATGTTTTCATTATTGATTTTGATTTTTTCTAGGGTATCTCTTCTAACAACAGTTACACTTTTATTCTCAATATCCCTTGGTCCAACTTCTATTCTAATTGGAACCCCTTGGATTTCCGAATTAGATGCCTTGAAACCCGGACCCTTGTCGCTTGAATCAAGTCTAACTCTAAATTTTCTGCTTAATTCCTTGTAAAGATTTTCACAATAAACATGTACTTCTTTGTTTTTATTTGCAAAAAGCTCTAAAACGTCTATTTGAATTGGTGCAACTCTTGGTGGCATAATGATTCCACGATTGTCACCATGAGTCATTATTATTGCTCCAAGCAGACGAGTAGAAACACCCCAAGATGTTTGGTAAACATAATCCAAATTATTATTTTCATTTTTGAATTGTATGTCAAATTGTTTTGAAAAATTTTGAGCTAAATAATGACTAGTACCTGATTGAAGTGCTCTTCCATCTTTCATCATTGCCTCAACAGTATATGTTGAACAAGCACCCGCAAATTTTTCTTTTGGTGTTTTTTTACCAATAATAGTTGGAATTGCTAAGTAATTTTTTAAAAATTTAGCATATGTTGAAATCATTCCCTTAGTAAATTTTCTCGCTTCAATTGCACTGCTGTGGCATGTATGCCCCTCTTGTCATAAGAATTCTCTACTTCTTAAAAATGGATTTGTAGTTTTTTCTCATCTAACAACATTAGCTCACTGATTGTAAATAATTGGCAGGTCTTTATATGACTCAATCGAATTTTTAAATAAGTCAGCAAATAAAACCTCAGATGTAGGTCTAATAAAAACTTTTTCATCTAATTCTTTGTCTCCAACTTTGGTAATTGTTGCTAATTCAGGGTTAAAACCAGCGATGTGATCTTTTTCTTTGTTAAATAATTTTTCAGGTATTAAAAGTGGCAAGTAAACATTTTGTATACCTTTTTCTGCAAAATATTCATTAAGGTTTTTTTGAATTTGCTCTCAAATTCCATATGAGTTTGGCTTAAAAACAATTGTTCCCTTTACAGGTCCATAAGCAATTAAGTTTCCTTGCTTGACAACATCAGTATATCATTTAGCAAAATCTTGTTCCATTGGGGTTATTTTCTCTAATTCTTTCATAGTTTGAATTATATTAAAAAGTCGGTTTTTATGAAGAAAATTAAGCAAAAATGACATTTTTATAAAAAAAGTAACTAACTCCAAATGATGTAGAAAAAAATTAGGTTCATATTGTAGCAACTAAATTTGAAGTCTATTAATTGCATAATGTTAAATGATAATTAAAATTAAAAAATGCAAACCTTTACATTAAAGTTATTAATCTAACCTAAGAGATTTGCACCATTATTATTTCATTTTATAAATAAGCTTGTTCAATAATTTTTTGGTCTACTTATCAACGTCAAACAAGTTTATCAAAGTAGTACTCTCATCTTCTAAATCCATCTTAAAACTTTTTTTACAAACGTTATTTTTTGTTTCTTTGTCTGTATACTTGTTAAAGAATTCTCTTGCGAAATTTTTTACTTTTGAACCAGCGCCAAAAGGAAAAATGCATTCATATTCTTCATTCATTTTAGACATATAATATAGAAAATAGTCGCGTGCAATTATTGATGCACAAGCAACTTCAAGACTAATATTTTCTGCTTTGTGTGCAAGCAAAATATCTGCTTGAACAGGCTCAAATTTTGCTCAATTATCTAATTGAACTAAATTATTGTAGTATTTTTCGATACTTGCTTTATTCGAATATTGGTCAATAAAAACATAGTCAACTGAACCAATATTTTTTAAAAGGCTGCCGATAGCACTTAAATGGGAAAACATTTTTAGCGAATTACCATTATAGAATTTATTTAATGAATTGTAACCTTTTGGACTTAAGTGATGTATTGCATACTTAACTATTTTTTTAAGTTTATAAGCAATTGACTTAATTTTATTGTCACTTATTTTTTTGCTATCTTTAACACCTAAATCAATAACTTCTTGAATTTTTTCTTTTGGTATATAAACTGCAGCAGAACAAAGTGGGCCAAAGTAGTCTCCAACGCCAACTTCATCAACACCTATTATTTTTTTGTCTTCTAAATCAAAGGAAAAGTTATATTCAAGAAATTTCATAATTAGTCTTCCAATTCCACTTCTTCGTTACGACGCTTGATTAATTTAGCCATAACTTTATTACTTTTTTCAATTTCCTTTTCAGGATTATCAAGGAATTTGTTAATGTATTCACCAACAGCCCCTTGACGATTTGTTTTCTTTAATTTGATAGTTGCATATTTTTTAACTGCATCAGGTGCGTTACCAACAGCAACTGAAATGTTAGCAACTTTAAACATAGGTACATCGTTAAAACCATCACCAAATGCAACAGTATTTTCTAATTCTATTCCATAGTATCGCGATAATAATGAAAGTGCTCTACCTTTGTTAACAGCAACGTTAGTAATATCAAACACAGGAGTTAAACCTTCTCCTTTTGATCAATATGAGAACTCGCCTAAGTCACCATATTTTGCTCTAAGGTACTTTCTTAATCCTTCAACATCTGTTGTTTCCTTAACATCAAAAATAATACCTGTTGGCTTAAGTGGAATTTTTTCAAAATTAAGTCCAACAACAAATTTAGCACTTGTTGAAAAACCAAAAACTCTTTCTAAATCAGGGTTTCTGTGTTGAAGTTGAACTCAACCTGGTCCTTCAATTGCTATATTACTAATTTCATTTTTAACTTTTGGATCGCCTAAAATATAAAGCATCTCATTTAAATCTAAATATTTAATATAAGGTATAAAGTTTTCATCTTCTGGGTGGTGGATTTGAGCACCATTGTAGTTTGCTACAACAGTATCAAGACCAAGCGCTTTATAAATTGGTTTTGTACTTCTTCATGGTCTACCTGTTAGTGCACAAACGATATGACCTTCTCTTTTAGCTCTTGCTATTGCTTCTGCAGTTGTATTATGAACTTCGCCTGTTGTACTTGAAGCAAGCAATGTTCCATCAAGGTCGATAGCAAATAAATATTGAGCCTTTTTTGTTTCTTTATTCATCTGTTTCCTTTCGAGAAATAATTTTTAATACGTTAATATGTTAATGTTTATATAATTTTACCAAAAAGCCTATTTTATGGTAACTTCTTTTGGAATTATGCTAACATTTCCATATTCTTTGTTATTTTTTAACTCAATTATTACATATGATGGTTTAGAACCTCAACGCGGTAAGGTTGTTGAACCAGGGTTAATTAAATATCTTTTAGTTGCTTTGTCATAATAGTTGATTGGAAAGTGTGAGTGTCCATATAAGAAAAAATCAAAGTCTAGCGCTTTAACTTGTTCAAATAATTCTTTAGGTGATTTTAATAAGTTATAATCACCTTGCATATGTCCATGTTCTATATGAAATTTATAGCCTTCTATCTCGAAATCTAATGATGGTGATTTAAGGTAACTTTCATCATAATAAATATCATTATTTCCATCTACACAGAAGTCAAAATTACTATTCATATATTCTTTAGGTAGTAAATGGTCGCCACAACTTATTGCATATTCATAGCTCTCGTTTTTTAGTATATAGTTAACTATATCAATGTTGCCATGAATATCACTAAGCACCAATATTTTAGTTACCCTATTCATCATTAGTTTCTCCTTTGCTTGCTTACTGTTAATTAGAAAGAATTAAAGATAATTTGATATATGTGTTGTATAAAACAATTATAAAATATTATTTTTATCTAGTTTAATTCTGTCCTTAGTATTTTTGATTTAGCAAAATTTTTTAAAATGGACTTTTAAATTCTTTGAAGGTATAGCAAACTCGAAAAACGCTTAATTCTTTTGACAGTTCAAAAATTGAAATTTACCAAAACAACTGTTTTATAGTTACTTTGGTCTTTGGCAACTTAAAGAAATGTGTTATAATGAACCAATTTTGTCCCTTATTTACTTTGATTAATATTTCTATTAGATGCCTTTATTTTGAAAATAATATATACTTTTACAAAATAAGGAGAATGATAAAATGCCTAAAAAAATTACAAAATGAAATAAATTTATTGTTTCAGTTGCTCTTACAACAACAATCCCTTTTGTATCAAGCAAATGTAATAGTGATACCAAAAATATCCTCTTACAACCCAACCAAATAGAAGAACAAAAAATAGAAAATGCAAAAGCTGAATTAAAAAAGTCTACTTTAACATTAGAACAAAATAAAACTAAATATAGCAGCATAATTTATGATGCTTTACTAAGTAAGGCTAATCAAGCCCTTGCAGATGTTAATGCATTGTTGTATAATCCACAAGCAACATATGAGCAACTTTTTGATAAAAAAGAAGTCGTTGATAAATTAATTAATGAACTTGAAAAACAATTTAACGCATTGAAAACTGAAAAAGAAAGTGCTGTTAAAATGTACAATGATTTTAAGAATGAAATTAATATTTTCATTGATTTAATAAAAAATAAAGATATTAATAAGGCTTTTAATTTTGATGATGAAATAAACAAAATAAAGGAATTAGTGCAGAAGTGCGATCATTTATTAAAAGAAAATAATGTATTAACAAGCGTAATAAAAAATATAAGTAGTGAAATTAGTGCAATCATTGAAAAAATAAGTTTAAAACTTCAAGACAAGTATTCAAAACTAAAAATAGAAGTAGAGGGCAAGTTTGATTCGCTTACTGGTAATGTTTATTCAAATCTCAAAAAAGAGATAAATGACATTTTTAAAAGTGAATCACAGAATAATTCTATTTCATCTTTTTATGAAAAAGTTTATTATTCCCTAAATAAAAAATATGAAGAATTGCTTGATTTAGAAAAGAGAGAAAACAATAAAACTTATGAAATTCATAAGCAGGAGTTATCTTCGTTAGTTGCTTCTGCAAAACAATTAAAGAAGTCAATTAGCACAAATTATTCATCTATTACAATCGCTGACCTTGAAAAATATATAACTGAAGCAGAATCAAAAATAAATAATAATTCCACAAAGGAAGAACTTATTGAGATTAAAAATAAATTGCAAGCAGAAGTCACTACAATTGAATTAGAAGTAATTAAAATTAAATTCAGTAGAGAAATTGAAAATGCTGAAAGAATTATTAATGAAATTGAAAGTGAAAAGTTTTACATCTCCTTAAGAAACAATTTACAAAAACAAATTGATACTTCAAAGGAACTTTCTAATAAAACGAATAAAAATAAAAAAGAGTATGAAGACAAATTAGATAAATTTATAAGTTTCGTTGAGGATGTACTTAAAAATAAAAAGAATATTAGTGATGCAGTTGAATTAGTTAAAACTGACATTAAAAAAGTTGAAGACACAATTAACAATAACAAGGATAAAAAACTTTTTAGTGAAAAAATTCAACCAAGAGTTAATGTACTAAATACTAAGAAACATGAATACGAGAAAGAGCCCTTTGATAAAATGGAAGTAAGTGTTGTTTTAGAAAAGTTAAACGATTACCACGATGAATTTGAAAACCTTAATTTATACATTGAAGCAGATATTAATCAAATAAAAAATGAATTTGATGAATATCTTGATGAATGAAAAAACCTTTATGAAAAAGTAGAAAAATTTGAAAAACAAATTTCAAACAATGCAAATAAAAACAAATATTTAAATACTTTTACAAAATCTGAAGAATATACAAAATTCAAAGATAAGACAAATATTGAAGGCTATAACATTCTAAAAGATGAATTAATTAACATAACATCGAAAGTTAGAAACAGTTTTTACACAACAAAGAAAGAATTTTCAAAAGATGAAATTAAGAGACTGTTAGAGGAATTTGTTGAAGTTGGCAAGAAGTACAATAATGATGAGACATATAGACAAATTTCATTTAGGGTTCAAGGACAAGGTAATAAATCGTATGAAGAACTCAAGGCATTAATGAACACTTACGATGATGATTTGCAATATGTTGAAGCATTATTAACTGAAGTTGAGAACAAATTAGATGGCTATAAGAAAAAATTGCAAACTACCTAATTTGCCAAAACACCTGTTTTACCCGACTTTCGGAGTTAAAAATTAAAAAATGAACAATTTGCCTATAAAATAGGCATATTGGTAAAATTTTGGCAATAATTTTAATAACACTTTTACAATTTTAAGGTTAAAATGTGCCGATAAATTAAATAATACCACAAAATAGTTAAATGTAATTAATTCTTTTTCTGTCAATAATAAGGGAAAAAGTGTAATTAAATGCATATAACACGTTTTGAGAAAAGTCTTAAAAATGCCTAAAAATTAATGTTTTTTGTGCTTTTTGCCAAAAATTGAGCCTTTTAGTGTGTCTAACTCCGAAACTCGGGATTACCACGATGAATTTGAAAACCTTAATTTATACATTGAAGCAGATATTAATCAAATAAAAAATGAATTTGATGAATATCTTGATGAATGAAAAACCTTTATGAAAAAGTAGAAAAATTTGAAAAACAAATTTCAAACAATGCAAATAAAAACAAATATTTAAATACTTTTACAAAATCTGAAGAATATACAAAATTCAAAGATAAGACAAATATTGAAGGCTATAACATTCTAAAAGATGAATTAATTAACATAACATCGAAAGTTAGAAACAGTTTTTACACAACAAAGAAAGAATTTTCAAAAGATGAAATTAAGAGACTGTTAGAGGAATTTGTTGAAGTTGGCAAGAAGTACAATAATGATGAGACATATAGACAAATTTCATTTAGGGTTCAAGGACAAGGTAATAAATCGTATGAAGAACTCAAGGCATTAATGAACACTTACGATGATGATTTGCAATATGTTGAAGCATTATTAACTGAAGTTGAGAACAAATTAGATGGCTATAAGAAAAAATTGCAAACTACCTAATTTGCCAAAACACCTGTTTTATAGATATTTAAAGCAAATAAAAAAAGCAGATACACACCTGCTTTTTTGATTATTTTTTTGTTCTAATTAATATTGTTTGCTTCTTACCTTTTCTAAAAAAGGCATATTTTTTAGAAAAGTTTTTTGGACAATATAACGAGTTCTCGTCCATAAGATCCTCATCTAATTTTAATGCTTTTGTTGATATAAATTCTCTCGCTTCACGTTTAGACGCTATAAATCCTTCTTGAATTAATGCTTCAACAATATTTTCATTTTCTTTGATTTCTACTAGTGGTAAATATTGTTCGATATTACTAAGGTCTTTTAATGTTAATGAACCAGTGTCAAAATTTTTGTTATATAAAACCTCGGTAATTTTAAGTGCTGAATCAAGTTCATCTTGGCCAAAAATATCTCGAACAACCTCACTGGCCATAATTTTTTGAGCTAAATGCTTAAATGGTGCTTTGTTATGTTCACTCATAATTTTGGCAATTTCTTCACTACTTAAAAACGTTAATCAATTTAAAAATGTTCCAACTTTTGAATCGGGTTGATTTAATAAATATTGATACATACTATATGGCGAGGCCATTTTTTTATCTAATCATAGACTTCCGCCACCTGTAGATTTACCTATTTTTTTGCCATTTTCATCGGTTAATAAATCGGTTGTAACTAAAACTGCTTTATGGTCTTCACCAATTACTTTTGATATTATTTCCAAACCTGTTGTTAAATTTCCTCATTGATCAGAACCGCCTATTTGTACCATAACATTGTACTTTTTGTATAATTGCAAAAAGTCTCAACCTTGTAAAAGTTGATAAGAAAATTCAGTAAATGATAAGCCTCTTTCTATTCTTTTTTGAACAGATTCCTTACTCATCATATATGAAACATTAACTAATTTTCCTGCATCTCTTAGGAATTCTATAACATTCATTTTCTTATAAAATTCAAGATTATCTATTACTTCCAAACCCTGTGATTCAAGTTGTTTTTTAATTTTGCTTTTATTTACCTTTAATGTTTTATTATCTAAAAGAACTCTTTCAGTATCCTTAAATGAAGGGTCGCCAATCATTCCAGTTGCTCCACCAATAATCCCGTAAACTTTAAAGCCATATTGCTTAAATCTTTTAAGAACTGAAATTAGTACATAATTACCTAAATGTAGACTTTGTGCTGTTGGATCAAAACCACAATAAACAGCAACTTCACCTGGAACAAGTTTATTAAATTTATCTTCATTGCTGATCTGTTTAAGTATTCCTCTTGTTCTTAAATCTTCAATTATTGTCATATTAACTCCTAATTATTTATTAATTCAGGTATTATTTTTCAGATAACTTTACCCTTGTATTCTTCTTTCTGTTCTTCTCTAAGTTCATTAAAAAAACCATCTTTAAATTCTGGATATTTGTCTGCTTCAAGTCCTAAAGATTCAGTTGAACAAAGCATTCCATTACTTTCCTCATTCATTACTTTGCCTTCTACTATTTCTAAACCATTTGCTGTTATTGAACCAGGCAAACAAAAAGTAAAATATTTGTCTGTTAATGTATAAGTTGTATTAGTTACTATTTGCTTCTGACAATTTCCAAAGTCCACTTTCAACACAAACAGTTTATCACTTTTTGGATGAACCTTTCTTTCAATAATTTTGCCAATTACAAAATGTTCAAGATTTTTAAGAGTATATTCTGCATTGTGCTTTAATAACATATTAATAATTTTATTAACTTGTTTTATACCTAAAATGCCAAAGGTTTTTTCACCTTTTTTAACTTTTTGGTTCAATAAATTAATTGAGTGTACATTATTATCGTTATCACTAAAAACAACCATGTCATCATAAACGGTTTTTGTGGTTTTTTTAACGCTGGTATCAAAATAAACTATTTTAGTGTTCTTAAAAGTTGAATTTAAATTAAAAAATATTGCCATAATGTTTTTATTATATAATAATAAGCCTAAAATTTGTAATAGTTGTCAACTTCTAAATCTAAAAAGTGAAGTGTTGCTAATAATGCCACTTCACTTTTTAGATTCTTGAAATTAAAAGCACTCATGAAGAGTGCTTTGAAAAAAATGATTATTTTAGTTTTGAGAAGTATGATAATGTTCTAACTAATTGTGCAACATATGACATTTCATTATCATATCATGCAAACACTTTGTAAAGTTTTTGACCATTTGCTTCTTTAACTTTTGTTAATGTTGAGTCAAATAATGATCCGTAGTGTGAGTTAATAACATCTGATGAAACGATTTCATCTACAACATATTTCATTGTTTCATTTTCTGCTTTTTTGAATGCAGCATTAAGTTCTTCAACTGTTGGTTCTTTTTTCAATTGAACTGTTAAGTCAACAAATGAACCTGTAACTGTAGGAACACGAAGTGCAGCACCATCTAGAAGACCTGATGCTTCAGGAATAACTAGACCAATAGCTTTTGCAGCTCCTGTTGTTGATGGAACAATGTTTTGTGAAGCTGCACGAGCACGTCTTAAATCACCTTTACGGTGTGGACCATCTTGTAACATTTGGTCACCAGTGTATGCGTGAACTGTTGTCATGTAACCATTTAGTAAACCAAATTTGTCAACAAGAACTTTAACAACTGGAGCTAAACAGTTTGTTGTACATGAAGCACCTGAAATAATTTCATCTTCTTTTGTTAATGTTTCATGGTTAACGTTGTAAACAATTGTTTTAACATCTTTACCGGCTGGAGCTGAAATAACAACTTTTTTAGCACCTGCTTCAATGTGTTTGTGAGCAAGTTCTTTTTTAACAAAGAAACCTGTACATTCTAAAACGATGTCAATGCCTAATTCACCTCATGGTAAGTTAGCTGGATCTTTTTCACAGAAAACTTTAATTTCTTTACCATTAACTTTAATAGCATTTTCTTTAACTTCAACTTTGGCATCCAATGGACCAAACGCTGTATCATATTTAAGTAAGTGAGCTAACATTTTTGGATCTGTTAAGTCATTAATAGCAACAACTTGAACTTCCTTATTTTGTGTTTCTAATAAGTGACGTAGTGTTAGACGACCAATACGACCGAATCCATTAATAGCAACTTTTTTCATTTTTCTCCTTATTTCAAAATTATAAAAAGCTTTTTATGCGCTAGTACGCAGTATTCAATTGAATAAATACATTTAAATTATATATTTTTTTAGACTTTAATTTTTTTAAGGTTTCTAAAATAAATATTTCTTATGTGAACAGTTTCACAAATTAGAGAAAAAATAAAAGGTCAATTATGACCTTAAATTATTAGCAAATTGTATCTCCGGCATATATTCTAATTTCATCGCTGAAGTATTTTGATAATGCCTTTCATTGAAGTTGTGTTTCCTCTTTTTTGTTAAATTTTTTGTATGAGTCAAATGTGCTTCATCTTTCAATAAAGGCAAATGTATTGTCATTAACTCAATAACCGTCAAATGATAAATTGTGTTCTTCTTTTTTAACTTCACTAATTCATAAGTTAACTGTTTTTTCAAAAATCAACTTACTCTCAGGTCTAATTCTTGCTCGTTTAAAAATTGCGTAAATCATCTTATCTCCTTACTTTAGTCTATTAAATAATAAGTATTTTTCTTCACATACAACTTGGTCAAATTTTGAAAAATCGTCAATTTTTTCAAAGTCAAATTTCTTAACTTTCAAAACTTTTGCAACTTCATCAAGTTTACTTGGTAATACTATTTGTAATGCACAACTAACTGCATATATTCCATTTAATAATCTTACTAAAATTGGTTCTAATTCTGCAAGATTATCACTTAATTTTCATGGCATTGT
The DNA here is from genome assembly GCF_024498215.1 of Mycoplasmopsis caviae. Classification (NCBI taxonomy): domain Bacteria; kingdom Bacillati; phylum Mycoplasmatota; order Mycoplasmoidales; family Metamycoplasmataceae; genus Mycoplasmopsis; species Mycoplasmopsis caviae. The sequence continues at coordinate 119,951 of NZ_CP101806.1, forward strand.
TTCATCAATATACTTGTTCAACTTAGAAGATAAATCAATAGTTTTCTTGAATCCTTTATCAATTTCAAAAGCATCCATATGTTTTTGAAATTGAGTACTAAATTCCTTGATTTCTTTCTCGATATCTTTATGTATTTTTTTACTATTTTGACTATAAAACAGACCTTTTGGGAAAGAGTTGTGAATCATTTTTAATGTTCTTGAAACAAGATTTCCATAGTTATTAATTAAGTCAGCATTAATAACATCTCTTAGTTTTTCTTCACTGAAATTACCATCTTCACCAAATATAATTTGAGTAGCAAAATAGTATTTAATCATTTCGTGATGGTACTTTTCAAATAAGTAATCAGGTGCAATAACGTTATTAAGTGACTTAGACATCTTAAGTCCATCTTTATCTCTTAGTAGTCCGTGGCTCACTATGTGAGAAGGTTGTTTTAAACCTAGCGATTTTAGGACAATTGGTCAATAAATAAAGTGGAATCTTGCTATTTCTTTGCCTAAAATATGAACCACTTCATCCCCTTGTTCTCAGTATTTAACAAAGTCTTCTTTTGGTTTATCAATATCATAGCCAAGTTTTGTTACATAGTTAAATAATGCATCAAATCAAACATAAATTGTATGCTTTGGATCATCAATAGTAGGAATTGATCACTTAACATTAGTTCTTGTAACTGATAGGTCTTCTAGTCCTTCTTTAACAAAGTTGTTAGTCATTTCATTAACAACTTTTTTTGACAATAAAAAACTATTATGTTTTTTATTGTAATCAACTCACCATTTTTGAACCTCGCTCATTTTGAAGAAGTAACTTTCTTCTTCCATATTAACTAGTTCATGCTTTGATGATGGGTGGTAATATTTACCATCTTGAAAAAGTGCTTGGTTTTTAGTTAAAAATTCTTCATCCTGAACTGAATATAAACCTTGATATGAACCTTTATAAATTAACCCTTTTTGTAAAAAATGCTTAAATATTTTTTGAACTGATTGCTCATGAAATGTGTCAGTAGTTCTGCTAAAATAATCATAATCAATTTCTCACTTAGCCCACATTTCTTTGTAACTTTTTACTAATTCATCAACATATTGTTTAGGTTCTTTATTAGCAGCAAGTGCTTTTTCTTGAATTTTTTGCCCATGTTCATCACTACCAGTTAAAAGTTTAGCATCATAGCCTAGTGCTCTTTTGTAGTTTCTTAAAACTCAAGCCATAATTGTACAATAAAGGTGTCCAATGTGAAGCGGACCTGATGCATAATAAATAGGTGTAGTTATATAAAATGTTTTTTGTTTTTTCATATTAGTTACCATCCTTAACTTTAATAGGTTTGTACAACTCTTTTATATTTTCTAAATATTCATGCTGTTGCTTGTCGTTTGGATCATGCAGGTACAAATTAGGTAAGAAATGAACACCCCAACCAGCCTTATAACGGCCCTCAACTAAAACAAGTTTAGGTTTGTCTTGCACTCGCGGAATAATAAATTGCACCCGTTTTGGTTCAAAGTTGTATTTTCTCATTAAACAAAAACAGTCAACTAGTCGCTCAACTGGAATTACTAGGTTTAGATAGCCTTTTTGTTCAATGAGTTTTGATGAACCTAGGATAATTTGTTCTAAATTAATTTTATATTCATGAGTTGCAATTAGTAATTCTTCACTAGTGTTTTTGCCTACTTTTGTACCTTGCACTGTATAAAAAGGGGGATTGCAAACTATTGAGTCATATTTAGCTTCGGCATTCTTAATTTTTTCTAAGTAAAAATCATTGAAGTCTTTGTTAATTACTGTAATTTGAGCATTCTTATTATTAAGTTCAATATTACTTTGAGCTAATTTGCAAGCCTTAGTTTGTATTTCAACAGCATCGATTTTTAACTTTTCATTTCGTTCAGCGATAAAAATACTTAAAGCACCATTATTTGTTCCAATTTCTAGTAAATTCTTGATCTTATTATTTAAAAAAACAAAGTTGCCAAGCATAATTGTATCAACTGAATAGTTGAACATTTCTTTGTCCTGAACAACATATAAATTTGAATCAAAGCCTAGCGAATTTTTAACTAGTTTTTGTTTTTTATCCATAATTATTTACCTGTTTTTTTATGCTCTCGTGCACCTTTGAATTTTGGTTTTTCTTCCTTGATATTAAGTTGTTTTTTAATTTCATCTAGATATGAACCATAACATTTAGCAAGCACTGCATCAATTTTTCCGTTTGTTTCATCAGCACCAGCAATAACAACATCAACATGGTCGCCTAATTTAAATGTGTGATGTTTACTCTTTAATTCAGTAAAACTTTCATTAGCCTCATAATCGCCATCACAAAATGTTGAAATATGAACCAAAGCCTCTATTTTACAGTCAAATTCAACAAACATACCAAAGCGAACAATACTTACAATTTGAGCACTCATCATTTGGCCAATTTTACCTTTAAAGAATTCAGCATATTTTAAATCATTGGTATCGCGTTCAAGTTGCATAGCCTCTTGTTCGCTTGCAGAATTAAGCTGAGCAATGTTAGTTAAAATATTTTTATAATGTTGTATTTTATTTTTTTGCTTATTAAAAATTATGTCCCTTAGTATTCTATGCACAATTAAGTCAGGGTAACGACGAATCGGGCTTGTGAAGTGACAATAAAATTCACTAGCAAGACCAAAATGGCCAATATTGTTTGGAGAATATTTAGCTTTTTGCATTGTTCTTAAAAATACTGCTTTAAGAAATTCATCATCCCGTTCTTCTTTGATTTTTTTAATGACTTTTTGGAAGTTTTTTGGATTAATGTTGTTGCGGTCAATTTCAACCTTGATACCTAAAACATTAAGCACATTTAGAAATGAATCAATTTTTTCACTATCAGGAATTTCATGAACACGATAAAGAAGCGGAAGTGACTTTTTAGCTAAAAATTTAGCCACCTCTTCATTAGTTCGAACCATAAAATCTTCAATTAAATTTTCACTAAAACCATTTGGCCTAATGATAATATCAACTGTTTTGCCACACTTATCCAAGATAATTTTAGGCTCTTTAATCTCAAAATCAATATAGCCCTCATTTGTTTTGAATTTTCTGATAATTTTAGCTAAGCAACCTGCATGCTCAAGCATAGTGTTTAATTTTTCATCTTCAAATTTAATACCTCGATCATAAAACTCATTAACACGTTCATATGTTAAACGATATTTAGAGTTGATAATACTTTGATAAACTTTTGCATCAGTTGTCTTACCGTTTTTGTTGATTTTCATTATTACACTTAAACAAAAACGATCCTCATTTGGATTAAGCGAACAAATTCCATTTGACAATTTATGTGGCAACATAGGTATTACGCCACTAACTAGGTATCTTGATGTTCCACGCCTTAGTGCTTCTAAATCTAAGGGTGAGTTTTCTTTGACATAATAACTTACATCAGCAATATGAACACCTAATTCATATGAGCCATCATCAAGAACTCGAACACTAATAGCATCATCAAAATCCTTTGTGTCACTGCCATCAATTGTAACAATTAAGTTATTTCTTAGATCAAGTCTTTCATCAAGTTTTTCGCCACTAATACTATCTGGGATATTTTTTATATATTCATAAACATCTTGTGAAAAGTCGTCAGGTTCATCTCTTAAAATTGTCAATGCTTTAACATATGCCATTGGATCATTGTTTGCTGCTATTTTTTTAATAACATTAAGTTCGATAACGTTTCCTTTGTATGAAACCAATTCAGCTAAAACCACATCATTAAGTCTTGCTTCTTTAACCATATTTTTGATATTGTAAGTTATCTTTTTGTAGTCGTTTTTAAGAGGTTTAAAAATTATTGAACCCTTATTCATGCTTAAGGTTCCAACAAACTTACTATTGCCTCTGTTAATAATCTTTTCAACGATACCAAAAGTTTTATCATCTTTTGAATGATAATTTTTATAGACACTTATTTCAACAAGGTCATCATTTAATGCTCGGTTAAGGTAAATACCTGGTACAAAATAACTTTGGCTCTCGCCTTCTTGTTCTTCTTCAACAAAAGCGAATTTGCCTTCTGAGGCAAAGCGAATTTTGCCCTTTACTGTTTTAATTTTTTCTACTAATGTGTAAGTTGAAAGTTTACTATTTTTTATTAATTTTCTCTCATCAACTAACTTATTTAAAAGTTCAGTTAACTTATTGTTGTCTTGGTACTGAATGTTAAGTGCTTTTGCGATATCTAAAAAAGTCTTATTATCATACTTTTTTAGATAATTAATTATTTCTAATGAATTCATAAAATTATGCTATAACCCTTAAAACGATAGCAAAAATCATCAATATTAATCCGCCAAATAACATTGAATATTTCAAAACCTTTTTAAGACCTCTTTCTTTTGAATATTTAAAAAGTTCTAGATCACCACTACCAACAAGTGCTCCAGAAAAACCGTTACTATCAGGTGACATTAAGAGTGAAATAACAATAATAGCCACTGATAAAATAGCAATAACTACTGATACTATTGCAACCGCCATATTTCTCCTTTCAACTATATAATTAGTATTAATATTAAGATTATAACAAAAAGCAACAAATTTTATACATTTAGTACAACTAATTTAACAAAAGTTAATTTTAATAATTTTTTAGTGGTAAAAACCATAATTTTTTGTATTCTGATTCAAGTAATTTTGTTCATTTTTTGATTTAAAACCAGCTGTTTTTTGCCTAATTTGACCACTTTTTAGAACACGATTTCTACAATGTTTGTAAATCTAACTTTGGTCTATTTTGAATTTTAATTCTAGTGATTTTTGTACACTTTTTACTATTAAAACAGGTTAATTTCACAACAATTATTTTTGTAGATTTTGGACAAAAACACATAAGTAAAAAACTTATTTGGATCTAAACATAAGGTTTAAAAAATAGCTGTTTTGTTTCTATTCTTTTGCATTTTTTAATAATTCTTTATAATTATTAAGAAAAAAATTAATGGAGTAAGTATGAAGAAGAGAAAAGAGATATCAAAACACAATATGTGTGAAATTTATGAATCATTTAGTTTTATACAACCTGAATATAAAAGTAATGTAAACTCTCTTAAAAACAAAAATGAAAATGATGAATTTTTACTCAAAGCAAAAATGGAAAGTGCCAGTGCTTTAAATGAGTACATTGATTCAAAATTAGAAAGAAAAAAGATAAGAATATCTAATAAAAAAATATCTAGGATTTCAAGCACTTTTATCCCTTTAATTGTTTTCTTCTTAACAATTGTTTTAATAGTTGTTGCCTACATTGCATATGTGGCAGCAAATTATATGGTTAAAGATACTGAAGTTTACACAATGTTTTCAATTTCTGTTGTTTCGCTAATAGTGGCCACTGCACTTTTTGTGGTTTACTTCAAAAAATATTCATATTATACAAATGATAAAGCTAAATATTTCGAGAAAAAACTGAGAGAAGAAATTAAAATTGGCGACCTAAAATCAATGGTTTTAAAGAATAAAAACACTTTAAATTTCCAAGAAGATGTACCTTCTTTAACATTAGCAAGCGACCTAAAATATCCAGATATTCCTGCTGGTTACAAAATTGAAACTGAAAAATATGCAAAGAGATTTACACTTTATGGAATGAATGTTTTAGCACAAGATGCAACATTAGTTAAAATTGACAAAAAAGAAAGTGAAAAAGCTGAAACAGATAAAAGTATTATTCAAGAAAAAAGCAAAAAAATTAAAATCTTTGAGTTCTCATTTATGAATAGTCAATTTGACAAAATTTATTTACCATTTGTACTATTTAATAAATTCGAAGCCTTTGATTCCAAATTAGAACCAATTAAAAGTAATATTGAAGATATTGATAAAGTATTCAACATTCAAGCAATTAAAAACCCGTTAAATGAAAAACTTTTCAATGCTCTTAAATTGTGAAAAAATAATGTTCACTTTGCGAAAACATTTATTCCACAAGAGTCAGGAATTAATTATTTCAATTTCAAACTTACTGCAATTTTTACACTAAAAGACAATTGCCAAGATGAATTTAGTCTCAAAACAAAAGCAAAAGAATGAAAAAATCCTTTCAAAATTGAATTACCTGCAATAATTGATGATTCAACAAAATTACCTATGTGATTTATCATTAACAATTTCTACAAAGTTGTTGACTATATTGCTTACTCAAAAGCTGTTGTTGAGAAATATGTTATGCCAATGGTATTTTACTTATTTAATGAAATTAATGATACAAAAGTTTTCAGCGAAAAAACACTTTCAGAACTATACACAATTGAATAAATTAGTCAATTTACCCGTAAGGGTAATTTTTTATTTTTCAGTTGTTCATTATTAGAATTTATTATTAATATTAAGAAAAAAATATATAATGAATTGTATGAATAATTTAATTAGCAATCGCAAGCCAATAATAATATTTACAGGTCCTAGTGGCGTAGGCAAAGGAACAATTGAAAAGTACTTATTTGACTTTAAAGAGTTAAAATTACACCTATCTTGTTCAGCAACAACTAGAGCACCGCGTGAAGGCGAAATTGATGGAACACACTACTTCTTTATCAGCAAAGACGAGTTTAAAAATCATATTCAAAATGATGAACTTTTTGAATATAGTTTTCACTTTGATAATTATTATGGTACGCTTTATAGCCAAATTGAAAAAATTCACCATGAAGGTAAAATACCTGTTTTAGAAATTGAAACAAATGGAGCTAGACAAATTCTTCAAAAGGTTGCTAATAACAAAAATTATAAATTGATCACTTTCTTCATTTTACCCCCATCAATTGATGAGTTAGAAAGAAGAATTATTAATCGTAAAACTGAGGGTAAAGAAGCAATTAAAAAACGCTTAGAAAAAGCTCAAGCTGAAATTGCTGAAAAAGATATTTTTAGACATCATATTATTAATGATGATCCACTTAGAGCTGCTAATGAAATTAAAGAAATTATTGAAAAGGAATATGGTATCAGGAAATGGAATATGGAATAACAAGCGACATGGGTCGTGTTAGATTAGAAAACCAAGACAAGGCTAGTTACTTTGCAAAAGGTAACTATTCTTTATTAATTCTTTGTGATGGAATGGGCGGCCACTATGGTGGTGGAATTGCTTCTAGAACAACAATTAATACTTTCAACAAGGCTTTTAATAATTCAATTCCAGCAGACAATTCTGAAATCAAGGATTATGTTTCGTGGTTTAAAAAAACAATAGACTCAGCTCGTGATGAAATGATTAAAATTAGTGCTAATGATGAGGCAAAGTTAGATATGGGAACCACTGTCACAGCAGCACTAATTAATAACAAGACAAAATTACTTCTAATTTTCAATATTGGTGACTCACGCACATATGCAATGACAACTTTTGGCGAGCTAAAACAAATTACAGTTGACCATAACTTGTACAATAAATTAATCAATGAAGAAGGCAAATCACCTTATGAAGCTAAACTTAATAGATTTCATGCCTCACTAACATCTGCACTTGGTCCAGATAAGAGAACAAAAATTGAAGTCTTTGATTTAAGCAGCCAATATGATCATGTTTATAGTTTGGTAACAACTAGTGATGGAGTTCATGACTTTATCGAGAAACCTAAAATGGAAATGATTTTAAGAGAAAATCTTAATGCAGAGGATATGACTAAAAAATTAGTAATTGAAGCACTAGACAACAAATCAACCGATAATTGTTCAGCTGGTATGGTTGTTTTAGATAATCATAAAGAATGGAGCTAATATGGCAATAAAACCACAAAGTAACATATACAAAAAATATCGTATACTATCAACAATTGGTGATGGTGGTTTTTCTCAAGTTTATAAAGTTGAACCTATTACTGATAGAAGCCCAATCAAGAAAAAATATGCTCTTAAATATAGTGTTAATAAAAATCGAAATGACGAAGATATTACACGCAGAAGATTTGAGCAAGAGATTGCTATATACAAAAAATTAAACACAGAACGTGTGGCCTTATATCATGACTCATTTTGTGATGATTATGAACAATATTTAGTTATGGAATTTGTTGAAGGTCAAAACTTAAGAGAAATAATCAAGCGTAATGGTAAATTAACTACAACAGTAGCAGTTAATTATGCTATCCAAATTGCTGAAGGTATTAGCGAACTCCATAATTTAGGTGTTATTCACCGTGATATCAAAAGTAATAATATTCTAATAACAAAAGACAAGAATGTTAAAATCATTGACCTCGGTTTAGCTCTTGATGATGAAAGTCAAAGACTTACACAAGAAAACAAAGTTGTTGGTTCAGTTTTTTATATGGCACCTGAAATTTGTCTTGCTAATTCTAAACCATCAGTTAGATCTGATATTTATGCACTTGGTATTTTACTTTTTGAAATGCTTACTGGTTCATATCCAATTTCAGGTAAAGATCAACAAGAAACACTAAAATTACAAAGAAGTGCTAATGTACCAAACTTATTAAATTACATTAACGCACCACAAGCATTAGCTAATGTTATTATTAAAGCAACAGCTAAGGATCCAAACAAAAGATATGCAACAATGTGAGATATGCGTCGCGATCTTTCAACTTGCCTTGATACTAAAAGGGTTTATGAAAAACCTCTAGACTTACGTAAGGTTAAACCTAAAAATACAATTCAAGAAAAAGTTAACAGTAAAAAATTCATTATTGCAAGTATTTCAGTTATCGCACTTATTTTATTAATTGGAATTATTTTATTAGCTGTTTATATCAGGTAATGAGGTGTAATTTGAAAGGCAAGATTTATTCAATTAATTCTGGTAAGTATTATATAAATGACCAAGAAAACAAAATACATATTCTGCCAGCAGCAGGTGTTTTTAGACATAAAGAAATAAAACCTCTTGTAGGCGATATAGTTGAGTTTGACAAAGGACAATATATAAAAGAAATATATCCTCGTAAGAATTCATTTATTAGACCAAAGGTTGCTAACATTGACAATATTGTTGTTGTTATGTCAATTGAGAAACCAAGCTTCCAAAGTTATATAGTTGATAAATATTTAGCCTTTATTGAAAGCAAAAACATTAAACCAATTATAGTTTTAACTAAGAGCGATCTTGGTTCAACACCTTATTATGAACTGTACAAAAATATGGGTTATGAAATTTACCAAATCAATTATAAAACAGACGAATGAGTAAAAATTTTTGCCAAAATTTTTGACCATAAAACTTGCTCACTAATGGGTCAAAGCGGTGTTGGTAAAACAACACTAATTAATAAGTTAACAAACAATAACTTTGAAACAAACGAGATTTCTAAAAATGCAAACAGAGGTAGACATACTACAAGAATAGTTCAAATAATACCTATTTTAAATGGAGAATTAATTGATACACCAGGTTTTAGTTCATTTGATTTAAATATGAGCAAATTAGAACTTGCTTCCTCATATGAAGAATTTAAGAAGTTAGGTAAACTATGCAAGTTTAAAAGTTGCTTACATGAAAACGAACCACAAGATTTCTGTAATATCAAACTAAATGTGAAAAATAAAATTATTCCTGAATTTAGGTATCAAAATTATTTAAAATTATTAAAGGAGATAAGTCATGACTAAGAAACAAAAGTATGTTACACCCTCACTTTTAAATGTAGAAAAAGAAGAACGTTGCAATATGGCAACATTATTAGTTAACAAAGGTATTAAATGAATTCACTATGATGTTATGGATGGAAAATTTGTACCTAATAGAGCTATTGAATTAGAAGAAATTAAAAACATTAACCAAAATGCACCTAAACATTTTAAAGATGCTCACTTAATGGTAGAAAATCCACTTGACTATTTAGATGAATTTAGAGATCATGTTGATATTACTACTATTCACTATGAAGCGGTTGATAAAAAGAAATTAACCAAATTTTTAAAAGATCACCATTCTGCTTACAGTATAGGCTTAGCTATTAAACCAGTAACAGAGGTAAGTGAAATAGTTAAACTATTACCTTACCTACAGCTAGTACTAGTTATGTCAGTAGAGCCTGGAAAAGGTGGACAAAAATTTATAGAACATGCTGTTGACAAAATTAAAGAGTTAAAAGAATTAAGAGATACAAATGGCTATAAATATTTAATTCAAGTTGACGGCGGAATTAACGGAGAAACTGGACCAATATGTTTTGAAGCAGGTGTTGATGCAACTGTTGCTGGAACATATATTGTATCGGAACCAACCGAAGAGAGAATTAATAGTGTTTTTGGTAAATAATAGTTGCTATGTGCAACTTTTTTTGTACTTATAATGCTTTCCCACTTTAAGGAGAAATAGAAACGGGTTTCGGAGTTAGTTCGCACTGATTTTACCAAAATAACTGTTTTATAGGCATAGAAGTAAAATTTGATAACTTAAATTAATAACACTTTTAAGGGTAATAAAGACCTTTCCCACCATAGGGAGAAATTAAATTTCATATTGAACAATAATGATTAATGTTACCAAAGGCGGTCAAAAAATCATAAAAAAATATGCTGGCTGAACAACATATATTTTTCTATTATTTTGCTTATAAAAGTTTATTTGAAATTAAGCAACAACACTAGCACCTTTGTTCTTTAATGTTTTAGCTGTTTTAGCACTAACTCTTAAAGTTACTTTTTTGCCATTAATATTCATGGTTACTTTTTGTAAGTTAACATTGAATTTTCTTTTTGAAGCGTTCATAGCATGTGAACGGGTATTACCAACCATAGGTCCCTTACCTGTTAATTGATCTCTTCTTGACATAGTATTGCTCCTTTCTTAGTTGTATATAGTAATTAAATGTATATAAGTAAGTTAATTATACATTATAAGTTTTTTTATTAAAATGTTTTATTTTATTTACATGACTTTTTCCAATTTCATGAGATAGAGAGCTTAAAATATTTTGTTCATATATTTTGCTTTTAATGTATAATAATTTAGATTTTTTCAATTACTTATTATTAATTAATTTATGAAAAAAGAGGAGGCTATTATGGCAAATATTAAGTCAAAAGTAAAAAGCATTGCTAAAATGGAAGAATTCCGTGTTCGTAACAATGCTATGAAAACAAGAGTTCGTAAAGCAATTAGAGCTGCTAGAGAAGCGGTTTTAGCTAAGGATGCTAAAGCACAAGAATTAGTTAACAAAGCTCACTCAATTATTGCAACAGCTGTTCAAAAAGGTGTTTTTCATCCAAATAAAGGTTCAAGAAAATCATCTCGTTTAGATAAGTTTGTTAACGGACAAAATGCTAAAAAAGATGCGTAATTAGCTTCTTTACTTAAAAATTAAAACCAGAGCAAAATCTCTGGTTTTTTTACTTAATTATGCCTTATATTTAAGACCTAATGCTTTAAGCATAGGCATTAAAAAGAAATTAAATGGTTTGTTGAAATGTGGCAAGAAGAATACATCAGTTAGAGCACATTCAGGTAGAGTCAATTTTCTTTGAAGTGCTAATGCGAACATATAAATTACTTCTGTATGATTGTTTTTACCTCATGAACCAATTTGTACTCCAAGAAGTTTTAGTGTCTTCTTGTCATAAGTAATTTTGCAAGCCACTTTTTCACTTTTACCTGCAAATTCACATCGGTCATTGTCTTCAAAATATTCACTGGCTGCATCAAAACCGTGAGCCTTAGCTGTTTCTTCTGTAAAACCTGTTGCTGCATAATGACAATCAAAAACATTTATTGCATTTGTACCTACAACTCCTGGAAAAGCAACTTTTAGACCTGCTAAATTTAGTGCCGCAACAATACCAGTCTTAACTGCATTGGTTGCAAGAGCAACATGTTCATATGTATCAGTTACACAATGTTTAAGTGCTGCTGAGTCACCAAGTACATAAATATTTTGATCGCTGATACTTTGTTGATATTCATTAACTTTAATTGCACCATTTGGTAACTTTTCAACATCACTTAAAATGTCCGTACGAGGTTTAAAACCGATTGACATTATTACTAGGTCTGCTTCATATCGTCCCTTGTCTGTTATAACCTCTGAAACGTATTTGCCATCTTTTGATTTGAATTCAATAACTTTTTCAGCAAGTGCTAATTTAATACCTTCTTTTTGCATATTTACTTGCATTTTGTCTGTAAATTCGGCATCTAAATAATTTGGAACAACTCGATTTGCCAAATCAATTAGTGTAACTTTTTTACCTTTTTTATGGAATGCTTCGACTAATTCAACACCAATATATCCTGCACCAACTACAACGACATTTTTAACTTTTTTATCGTTTGCTTTTTCAACTAATGCTTGTGCATGTTGATAAAGTTTTGAAAGCATAATATTTTCATATTGAATGCCAGGAATTTTAGGTTCAATTGGTCATGTTCCGCCCGCGAAAACAAGTTTATCATATGTGTCAATAAATGATTTTCCACTTTGAACATCTTGAACTGTTATTTCTCTTTTAGTTCTATCTATGGCAATAACTTCATGCGAAGTTTTTAATTTAATTCCATATTCTGCTTTTAATATCTCAGGTGATGAATAAAACAGACCTTTTGGTTCTTTAACTTTTCCGCCAACTCAAATTGCGATACCACAACCTAAAAATGATGTATTTGTATTTCTATCATATGCTGTAATATCAGCATCAGGATTGATTGTTTTCAATGTTCGTAGGAAACTTGTTCCTGCGTGGTTTGCACCAATAACTATTATTTTCATATAAGCCCTCTCTTCATATTTAAAATAATTTATGTAATCTAATTTTATTTTAAAAATAAAGCTTTTAATCTTTTGTGAAAAATTTAATCAACAACTATAGCAAAAATAAAACCCACCTATGCGGTGAGTAAATTTTAAAAATAAAATTATATTATTAGAATATTTGAGCAACGTTTGTTAAACTAAGTAACACTAATATATCTAAAATAAAGATAACTAATAATACTGTTGCAGCTATTCCAACACCTACTCAAATACCAACATCCGATTTCTTTTGTACAGGATAGAATTGAGTACCATCGTACATTCCAGTTGGATAGCCATAGTTAGCGTCGTATGGAGTAAGTTGACCATATGGGTCTTGTGTAGTTGCTAAATAACCACCTTGTGTTGCATAAGGGTCAGTCATAATTGTTTCACTTTGAACATATGGATTATTTCCATAAGCATCTGCTTGGGGTTGTCCTGCATAAGGATCCATAACTGGATTACCAAAAGCATCAAATTGTGGTTGAGCCTGTGCATTTGGATTTTCCATTGGTTGTTGAGCCTGTGCATTTAAATCGTCCATTGGTGCTTGAGTTTGTCCTGCATAAGGATCCATAACTGGATTACCAAAGGCATCAAATTGTGGCTGAGCTTGCGTGTATGGATCTACTGGTTGTTGTGTTTGTCCTGCATAAGGATCCATAACTGGATTACCAAAAGCATCAAATTGTGGTTGAGCCTGTGCTTGTGCATAAGGTTCTGAAGGTTGTTCTGTTGGTGAATTTGCAGCAACTTCTGCTTTAACTTCTTCAATTTTCTTTTCTGCTTCTTCACGAACAGCGTTTATTTCTTGTTCTTTTTGGTTCTTGATTGCTTCAATTTCTTCTTCAACCTTCATAAAGTCGAATTTTTTGTTTTCTAGTTGTTCTTTAAGATTGTTAATTGTTTCGTCTGATGCATTTTTTTGTTCTTCAAGTTCTTTAATTTTTAGTTCAAGAGATGCCTTAATAGCGTTAAGGTCAACATATGATGATTGGCTACGTTTTTTCATTTCAAGATCTGCTGGGAAGTATGTAGCAGGATCTGAAATTAATACAAAATCAATTTCAGGAACTCTTTTAGCTAATGCTGATTTATAAGGTTCTCTTGAAAGATATGATGGGTGAATACTGAATTCCTCACAGACACCATTATATGTTTCACCACCATCGAAACCTGAAACTTTTGGAATTGATAATAATTTTTTAGTATCCTTATCTTTTGGGTTTTCAGATTCAAGAACTGCTAATTGTCCACCAAAAATTCCTTCGCTATTTTGGAATCAAATGTAAACTTCATCTCCAAAATTTAAGAATCAGTCAACAGCGTCTTGACGTGTCTTGAATTTTGCTAATCCTTCTTTAATTTTTGGATGTTTTAAAAGTCATGGATATGTTGCATCTTCTTTTTGTTTTCATAAAAGATTAAGTCTCTTCATAATTTTTCCTCATTCTCATAATATAAATATTAATTGTATAAATTATAGATTAAAATTAATATTAATAGTAGAAATAGTCTAAATATAAGTATAAAAAGCCAATTATTTGTATAAAAAAGGCATTTTTAACCTGTAATTGTGCAAAAACAACCATTAATTTTAATTTTTAGTACTAATCACAAAATTTATGATTTTAATTTAAATATACATAATGAATATTTTCTAAAATATCTGTTTCCGACTTTCGGAGTTATAAATTAAAAAATTACCAATATGCCTATAAAATAGACATATCGGTAAAATTTTGCAATAAATTTTAATAACACTTTTTAGACTTTTAAATTATTAATTATGTTTAATATTCTTGTATATAGTTCATCTGTTGATGCCTCTATTTTCTCCCTACATAAGATTGTTTCATTTGCATACTTAATACATTCTTTTGCGTTATTTAAACATTCGATGATTTTTTGACATGACGCAGTCTCAATTAGTCCATACTGATTAATGTTTTCTTGGTAAAGAAGTTTCTTAATAAATGTAGCAATAAATAGTGCTATATAAGACAACACAAAGTGTCCTCTAATGTGATTATCAGTGTAAACATAAATAGGTCTTACTTTTAGAGTACTTTTTAGAATTCTAAAATTATCTTCAATTAAATATTGTTGTTTGTATGTTTCCACAATATTGTCTATTGGCATATCAATTAATGTTGTTTCATAAACATACAAACCATCATATTTCTCATCTTCCAAAATTTTTTCATAATCAAGTTTGTAAATGTGTTCAACTTTATTATCTCTAATTTTATCTGCAATAATTTTTTGTTCATTATTTGCATTATCTTCAATGGCGACCTTTTCGAAATATCTGTATTTTTTATATTTGTTATTTAATTCATCTTCTGTTACAAAGTCTCGACCCTTTGCTTGTTTCTTGAAATTGTCAATTAATTTTTCTCTATCTTTTCTATCTTTTTTGCTCTTTTTCACTATAAGTAATTACTCTTTTCTTCATTTTTTATTTCCGTTTTTGTCTAAATTATCAGATTGAAATTTGTATTCCTTATATCAAATCCCGTCATAAGTTTTTGTCATATCTTCCTTATTTATAGCAAAATCCTTAAATTCATTTGTTGATGATTTTAGTCTATATGACATAATAAAATTGATGTTATGGCTTTCAAGAAAAGACAAATTTTCTTTTGTTGACATACCCCTGTCTGCAACTATTGTTACATTAGATAAATCTTTAACTCTAGACAGGTCATTTATATATGGTTTAAGTGTTTTTGAATCAATAGTATTGCCTGGAAAAAGGTTATAACTAAAAGGTACACCATAACTATCTGTTGCCATCGAAAACACCACTTGATCTTCATTTACCTTGTTTTCTTTTGAATATCCTTTCATTCTTAATCCATCTTTTTCGAAAGTTTCAAAGTATACTGTTGTTGAATCGTAGAACATTAGTTTTTCATTTCTTGTAATGAATTTACGACAATTTTTATTTAGTGTTTTAATGATTGAATCTTTATTAGTACAAAGTACATCTAATAGACTATAAAAGGTATCAATTTTAGTGGTTACATCATTTGTATATTCATCCTTGTTTTCAAATGAGTGCTTTATACTATAATTATCTCTTAACATTTTTGAGGCAACTTGATAGTTAAAAACAGCCTCTAAATTTTTGTGTTTAGAACCTGAAATAGCATCAAAAACTTCTAACTTTTTTAGCAATGTGTAAATAACTTCTGAGCCTGTGTTTTGCTCAGTATTTTTAATATTTTTTAACTTATTTAGGAGAAAGGTTTTAATGTCATTTTTATCTTTGAATGTATTCTCTAAAAGTGCTCTTTTAAATATTTCTTTGTAGTCTTTTCTAATTTTTGAGAGTTCATTTACATTGCCAAGGCTTACTATCCTATCAGCACCTTTGTTATATCCTTTAGGTCTTATAACATAGCAATATTTTTGTTTTCCATTAGAACAATCAGTTATAACCAAATCTTTTTTCATAATAATATTATATCATAAATGCTATTAAATGATATTAAAAAAATAAAAAAATTTTTTAAAAAAAGTGCAAAAAACACTTAAAAATTTGTATTTTTCACACTTTTTTAGTAAAAATAGTACTTTTTTAATGGTCCCAACTCCGAAACTCGGGTAGTACTAATCACAAAATTTATGATTTTAATTTAAATATACATAATGAATATTTTCTAAAATATCTGTTTCATAGTCATTTTAGGAAATAGTGTTTTATTTAATGATTAAAAAACATAAGGTCTAAGTCCTCGTGTTATGTAAAAACTTGTTTTCTTATCCTTGTTTAATTTTGTCTGAATTAATATCTAATAATTTAAATCCATTATCAAACACATTTTTAATTGACTCTAGGATTGGGTAAAAATTTTTATAATTTCTTTTGACTTTATCTTTAAAATTTTTGTTTACCAAAATACACAAATCCTTTAAATATTTTGTCAAATAAAAAGGGTTTACTTTGCTGATAACTTTTCTTAAAACATAAGGAAAATAATCAAGTCTTAAAATAAGATGGCTAAGGTTACTATTTAGGCTCATTTTGTTACTATAACACTTATTATTTTTAGAACCATCTAAAAGCTTGCAAACTTTGTTATATGTTTTTGAAATGAAGTTAAAAGAATGACAAAGTTTGTTATTTTCAAGGTTTATTTTATCAATTGAAATTTGCTGTTCAGCTCGCTTTTCAAGAAAGAAAAATTTTAACTCATCTATGCTAATATTTTTGACCAATTCATCTATAAAAATGTTGTTTTGGTTAAATTTACTAATAGACTTTAGACACTGATTTTCTTTAAGTTGTATCTTTTCACAAAAAGCAAGATCTACACGATCTTCTGATACATTAAGAAATCTTAGAACTGATAATAGTGCATTTGAATATTGAATATGATCACTATCCAAAATATCGATAATTTTATCCGCCCTCTTAAGTTTTTCAAGATGATAAATTATATCTAAAAGCAAGTATGAATTTCTTCCGCTTTTGTGTACCAAAATTCTATCTTTTGAATCTTCTTCATTTGTGTTTAAAAATAAGTTTGAATCATTGTCATAAATTAATGGAGATAAAATTTCAAGTGTATGTTCTACCTTTTTTCTAACTAAAATGTTTTTAAAATCACTAACAATATCAAAGAGAATTCCAAAGTTATTAAGTTGATTTCTTGCTTGTATTACAAAATATTCGACTATTGAACTATTAAATTTATTTAATTTTTCATTTTCATCTAAATTAATAAAAAAGTTATCATTTTGACTCTTAATTCATTTCGCAGCCTCTAAAAACTCATCGCTTTCACACACTTTGTCTTGCTGTGTTTTATCATTAAATAAATTTAAATATTTTTCATGAACAATTTTACTAATCTCATTAATTTTTTTATAGCCTTCATAAACTAAATATTCTCTTGTTACTTGATAACCTAAAAATTCACATACCTTAGCAAGACATTCGCCAACAAGAGCATTTCTTAAATTATGAACTGTTAGTGAATTAAGTGGCAAGGCTGAGGCATATTCAATATTAATTTTTAGTCCATTGTTTTTTACTCAACCATATTTTGCACCGCTTTTAATAATTTCATTAACCACAGAAACAAATTCTTTTTCATTAAGAATAATATTTATAAGTCCATAACGGCCCAATAAAACATCCTTAACCATTGAACTCTTAATTAGTTTTGCTTTAATTTCTTCTGCTAACTGAACATAAGGTAGCGGGCTAAATTTTTTAAGTTTAAAAACTATATCACTTTCAATATGGTTAATAACATTTGAATTTTCAAGTTTTTCTTTTCGAGAAACCATAAGTGAAAATTTGTGCTCACCATTTGCAAATTCAAAAGAACTGAAAACTTTATTTTCAGTTTTTAATTCACTAATAATATTTTTAATTAATTTGTTCAGTTTATGAACGATAAGCATATTACTCCCAAGGTATATTTAAACTTATGTATTAAATATTTTAACTTATTTATTATAATTTAACAAATGTTAAAAATATATGTTTGTGGTCCAACAGTTTACAACGATTTACATATTGGTAATATGGTACCAATATTAACTTTTGATCTTATGCTTAAAGCATATAGATCGCTAGGAAAAGAATTTAAATTTATTCACAATATTACAGATATCGATGACAAAATTATTAATAGGGCTGCTCAACTTAATATTAGTGAGCAAGAACTAAGTCAAAGATATACTGATGCGTATTTAGAATTATTAGAGTGCTTTGGTGTTGATACAATTAGCAAAATTGAAAAAGTAACTAGCAACATTAATGAAATAGTTGATTATGTTAAGCAACAAGTTAAAGAAAAAAATGCGTACATTGATACTGAAGGAAACGTTTGATTCGATGTTAAAAAATTTCAAGGCCACTATGGTTGTGTTTCAAATTTAAAACTTGATAAAATGCAATTCGAGGAGCAAAATCAAGACAAGAAATTTGAGGCTGACTTTGCACTATGAAAGAAAACAAAAGTTGGTGTTACTTTTAAAACAGGAGACCAAAATATAGCAATTGGTCGACCTGGCTGACACACAGAGTGTGCAGTTTTGGTACAAAAGCACTTTGGAAAAGATGGCTTAGACATTCATGGTGGCGGAATGGATTTAACATTTCCGCACCATGAAAATGAAAATATTCAACACTTTGCTCTTTATGGTAGAGACATTACTAAAAATTGAATTCGATGTGGGCAAATTAATTTTGAGGGTGAAAAAATGTCTAAGTCGCTTGGTAATGTAATTTTAGCTAAAGACTTTATTAAGCAATATGATCCTTTTATCTTAAAACTTATTATTTTAAATTCAAAAATTTCTGCACCAATTAATGTTACAAGTGAATTTATTGAAAATATGCAGACTATTGAAAAAAAATATAAGAAAGTAATTTTTAGCTTCTTTACAAATTTTGGTACTAATGTCTTTGTTAATCAAAAACCACCACTTATGAGATCAAATGCTAAATTTATTAAAATTATTAATTCATTAAAAGAAGGAAATTTTTCTGACTTTAACTTTCATTTAAATGAACAAATCAAAGAATATAATAAGTCCAAAAATCTTGAAACTGCTAAAGTTATTTTTAGCATACTTGAAGTTATCCACCCTTTATTAACAAAAGTAAGCAATTATGAAAATGAATTGGAACTTTTTACCAAATGAACTGTTTTAAAGGAAAAAAAGGATTATATAGAGGCTGATAAAATAAGGGAAAAATTAATGAAAAGTGGCCTTTATTAACATTTTTTAAATTATTACTTTTTAGGAAAAAACGAGGTACTAAATATGGAAAAATTATATTTGTGTGGGAGAAATTCAGTTGAGGATGCACTTAGGGCCAAGTTACCTATTGAAACTGTGTTTGTCAATTCAATTCAACTTGCACAAAAATTTAAACAAATTACCAAGGCAAATGTTGTAATTAAAGATAAAAATTTCTTTGCACAATATCACAATTATAATCATCAAGGAATTGTTGCAACCCTAAAAGATTTTCCAATTTATGAACTCGAATCAATTAAAAAAGACAGTGCTGAAGTTGTACTAGTTTTAGATCACATTCAAGACCCGCATAATTTGGGCGCAATAATGCGAAGTGCTAATGCATGTGGAATTAAACATCTAATTATTAGTAAAGAACGCTCTGCTAATATTACTTCAAGCGTTCTCAAAGTTAGTTCTGGTGGCTTTGTTAATATGAAAGTTATTAAGGTTAATAGTATTAGTGCTAGTTTAACTAAACTTAAGAAATGAGGGTATTGAATATATGTTTCTGCACTTGACCAGAATGCTCAAAGTGTTAGCAAACTTAGTTTTAATAAACCATGTGTTTTAGTTGTAGGTAACGAGGGTGATGGTGTAAGTAAGTCAACATTAGGAGAAGCTGATCAAGTTGTTTATATACCACAAAAAGGAAGTGTTCAATCTTTAAATGTTTCAGTTGCTACTGGTATTTTGTTGTATGAAATAACAAAGGACTAAAATGAAATATTTAAATAAATTTTATGATCTAAGTCAAACTACTTCTCAAGAGTTTGATGATTTCTTATCAAGTTTAAAAGATAACCAGTTAATTATGGTGCTTAATCATTTTTATAAGAGTGAATTTATTAAAAATATTAAATCTACCTTAGTAAAATTTCCTTATATTCCACTCGAGGCAGAAGACATATATGTTGAATTTTTGCAACTATATTTAAGTGAGGTAAAGAAATATAAATCATATGAAAAGAACGTAAAGTTTCTAAATTATTTTTTAAATATTTGCAAATTCTTCACATTAAATAAAATAAGATATTGACTAAGAAAGAAAAGAATTCACAACTCTCTTATGCTTTCAACAGACGAACTCATTTATGTTTTAGATGAAGATTCAGGAAACAAAATGAATGAAAATATAGAAAGCATTGATGTTGAAAATTTTTATAAATCATTAAGTCAAAAGGACAAAGGAATTATTGAATACTTAAAAGTTCAAGAAGGTAAAAAAATAAAGTTATTAACACCAAGAAAGCTTGAACAATTTAGAGTAAACTTTTTGGAAAAATTCAATAATTACTTTACTTTTGCAAAGTAACACACGAGATAAAAAAGCATCACTTATATTTAGTAAGTTTGCTTTTTTAATAGTTTTTTCATATATTTTGGCCACTTTTTTGTCTTTGTTTAACTAAAATTAATGTTCATTTTTGAACTAAAAAATGGATAAAAAAAGCAAATTTTTAGACTTATTAAGGGTGCAAAAATAAAGTTGTTTTTTTAAAATTATTCTTTATAATTTACAATATGCAAAAGAGAAAAGTGACACTTTCTTGTGAAAGTTGCCAAAAACTTAATTATTCAACGAATAAAAGTCTAAGCAACCCAAAAAGAATAGAAATTAAAAAGTTTTGTCCAAATTGTAGATTGCACACAACACATAAAGAGGAAAAATAATGAAGAAGGATAAAGAAACAAAGGTCAAAAAACCTAGAAAATATCTATTTAGACGTTTTGTTAAAGAAATGAAGAGAGTAAGATGACCTTCTAGTCGTAAAAACTGAGTTTCTTTTGTTCAAATAGTTATTTTTGCATTTATATTTACATTGTGTGCTGTTTTACTTGGAGTTCTTTTCTCACTTATTCTTACAAAAGCAGGCGTTAAATAATTGGAGGATATAATGGATTCAAACTTTCAATGATATATGATTAGTACAGTTTCAGGCAAGGAAGACAAAGTTGTTGAAGCACTAAAAAACAGAATTATTAGTGAACAGGTTGAAGATTGTTTCAATCATAAAGCTACTGAAGATGGTGCGTTTAAAATCTTTAAGAAACCTGTGCTTACACCAAAAGAACTTGAAAAACAAAGAAATGGTGAAGAATACAAAATTAAATATATTAATATGTATTCAGGTTACATTTTTATTAATATGGATATGACTGATAGGGCCTGATTTATTGTGCGTAACACTCAATATGTAACTGGTCTAATTGGTTCATCAGGTAGAGGTGCTAAACCAACACCAGTTTCACAGCACCAAATGGATAAAAGTTTTAAAAAAGAACTTAAATTACAACAAGATTTTGAAAAAGGAATTGTCAATACACAATTCCAAATTGGTGAAATAGTTGAGGTTGTTGATGGACCATTTAAAGGCGAACAAGGTAGAGTTTTAGAGTGTTCAGAATCAAATAAAAGAGTAACTGTTGAAATAGAATATTTAGGTAAGAAAACTCCTGCAGATTTTGATTATAGAGAAATTAAAAGTCAAGAACATGAATAATAAAAATGAACTGGTGAAAACTGGTTCATTTTTTACCAAAAAAGTTGTTTTATAGGTTTTTTGGGCACTGCTGTAAGATTTAAATTTTTACTGAATTTAACAACTTAGTAAGATTTTAATAATTGATATAATTTCATTAATGAGCATCAGCAAATTAATTAAGGAATCGTTTATATGAAAAAATTAGTTAAAATTTTTAAGGATTTTAAGGCAGAATCATCCACTAGTAAATTAAAAAAACAAAAATCATTAACTAAAATAAATCTTAATAAGTATTATCAAACTTTTGTACCATTTCCAAACAATAAAGATGCAAGGTATAAAATGATTGATTTGTTTGCTGGAATTGGTGGGATTAGACTTGGTTTTTATAAAACAGAAGCTGTTAATGTTGTATTTAGCAGTGAAATTGACAAGTTTGCTATTAAAACATACAAAGCTAATTTTGGTGAAATCCCTTATGGTGATATAACAAAAATTGATGCTAAATCTATACCTGATCATGATATTTTAGTTGGTGGTTTTCCGTGCCAAGCTTTTAGCCAAGCAGGCAAGAGACTTGGCTTTGATGATACGCGCGGGACATTATTTTTTGAAATCGCTAGAATAATCAGTGAGAAAAGACCAAAGACCTTTTTACTTGAAAATGTAAGAAATCTTAAAACACATAATAAGGGTAAAACATTCAAAACAATTATCTCGACCTTGCAAAAATTAAATTATTGTATTTACACTACTACTTTTAAAGCAAAGGATTTTGGTATTCCCCAAAATAGAGAGCGCATTTATATCGTTGGTTTTGATACGAATACAGTTTCGAATTACAATGATTTTACATTTCCAACGCCTGATTACTCTAAAACTTGTGTTGGCGATATTCTTGAAAATACTGTTGATGATAAGTATACAATTTCAAATGCATTATGACAAGGTCATCAAAAAAGAAAATTAGCACACATAGAAAAAGGCAATGGATTTGGATACAGTTTATTCAACAAAGACAGTGCTTATACAAACACAATTTCAGCAAGATACTATAAAGATGGAAGTGAAATTTTAATTGAGCAAGAGAACAAAAATCCAAGAAAAATAACCCCTCGTGAGGCCGCAAGACTCCAAGGATTTCCAGAGAATTTTATTATTCCTGTTAGTGATACACAAAGTTATAAGCAATTTGGCAATTCGGTTGCTGTTCCAGTAATTTATGCAATTGCTAAGGAAATAATTAAAATATTGGATATTAATTTAAAATAATAGTAAATCTTATTAGAAGAAGGAAAATAAAATGAATAGTAAAACAAGAATTGAAAAAGATGAAAATGGCGTTCCAGTTGGACAACTAATTAAAGAAAAGCGTTTAAGACTTCAAATGACTCAAATGCAATTAGCTGATGCACTCGGTATGTCGAAATATGGTTGCCGTTCAATAAGAGGTTGAGAAAAAGGTGAAAATATACCATCCTTAGTATCCTTAAACCGAATTTTAAACATTCCTGAAAATATACCTTTCCCAAACATAGAAAATGCGAGATATAAACTAGTCGATTTGTTTGCTGGCATTGGCGGAAACAGACTTGGTTTTTATAAGACAGAAGCTATTAATGTTGTATTTAGCAGTGAAATTGACAAGTTTGTTGCTAAAACATACAAAGCTAATTTTGGTGAAACTCCTTATGGTGATATAACAAAAATTGATACTAAATCTATACCTGACCATGATATTTTAGTTGGGGACTTTTCTATCCATGACTTTAAAGAAATTAGAAAAAAGATAAATATTAATCGTTTTACAGGGACATTATTTTATGATATTGCAAAAATTATAAAAGAAAAAAAACCTAAGGTTTTCTTACTTGAAAGCGACAAAAAACTAGAAGATCATAAAAGAGATATAATAGTTTGAGCAATTGAAACACTATTTAAAGAATTTAATTATTGTGTTTACTCTTCAGTTTTTAATGCAAAAGATTTTGGAATTCCGCAAAATCGAGAACGTATTTATATTGTTGGTTTTGATATGAATTCAGTTCTAAATTACAATGATTTTACATTCCCAACGCCAGATTACTCTAAAACTTGTGTTAGTGAAATCCTTGAGTCAAAAGTTAGCGAAAAATATACACTTTCGAATAAGTTATGACAAAATTATCAAAATGAAAAAACCAATATTAATAATTGCTTATTCAATAAAAACAGCGAATACACAAATACTATTAACGCTTGATATCGCAAGAATTATGCTGATATTTTAATTGAGCAAGAGAACAAAAACCCAAGAAAAATAACCCCTCGTGAGGCTGCAAGACTCCAAGGTTTTCCAGATAACTTTATCATTCCTGTTAGTGATACACAAAGTTATAAGCAATTTGGCGACTCAACTGCTGTGCCAGTAATTTATGCAATTGCTAAGAAAATTATTGAATTATTAGACAAAAACACAAAATAAGGTTTAAAAATTAGTTCTTATTTTGCGTTAGCACTTGTAAGTTCTTAAAATGGCTGTTTTATAGGTCTTTAGTGAAAATTAAAAAGCCCAATTTAGGCTTTTAAATTTTTACATTTTAGAAATTTTTACTCATGGTAGCGGTCAAGTTTTAGGAACCTTAATCTTATCAAAAACAACAACATATGACAACCCACCAGCGAGATTATCATATTCAGCAGCTTCAAATGAAAGGCTAGTAAGTTCATTAACTGAATAAAGATCTAATAATTCTTGTTTAAAATTTTCGCCTTTTAGTAATACAAATTTTCTATTGTCTTTTAATAAATGCATTGATGATAAGCAAATTACTTTTATGCTTGCAAAAGCTCTTGCAGTTATGATGTCAAAATAGTTTTTATAGTTCAAAACACTTTCAACTCTATTATTAATTATATTAACATTCAAGTTAAATCTTTCCTTAACTTTATTAAGAAAATCACATCTTTTTTCTTGTGCCTCAATGATTGTCAATTCAAAACTATTGTCTAGTGCAATCAACAAAGGAATTGATGGAAAACCAGCACCAGATCCTATGTCAAGTATTTTCTTTCCTTCTAATCTATCATCAAATTGCATCACATAATTTTCAAAAGCTAAAATTGAATCTAAAATACCTTGTTCATAAATATCTTTTAGCGTTTTAAAGCCTGTAATGTTCATTACCTTGTTTTGATCATAGATCATTTGAGCATATTCTTTTAATTCTTTAATTTTTAAATCATATTTTTTTAGTAAATCTTTTTTTGTAATTTCTCTATATGCCATTATTTATTTGAAGCGATTTCCTTTGCAAATTGTTGGTATAAACCTGAAATAGATTTGCCTGAAATCGATGATTCAATAACATTAGCTAAGAAAATATCTAAACTTACAACCTCAAGTTTTTTAAATTTACCATCTCTTAATTCAGCATTTTCAATTGAGTCAGTAATGATAACTTTATAAACATTAGGATTGTTTTCAAAAACTTCAAAACCTTTTGTAAAAATACCATGAGTAGCAGCCACTATAATCTTCTTAGCCCCGTGTGCCTTGAGTGTATCTACTGCCTTTAATATTGTTCCACCAGTATCAATAATGTCATCAATAATAACTGCATTATGACCTTTAATATCCCCAATAAGTCCTAAAACTTCAGTTTGGTTTGTGCCAATACGACGCTTGTCAATAATACAGATTTTTACGTCATTAGAAATTAATTCAGCTAGTTTTCTAGCTCTAATTGTTCCACCATGGTCAGGTGAAACAACTGTAAATGATTCATGAGTGTCTCTTATAGCTCTTGCTAAAGTATAAGCACCACGTAGATCATCAATAGGAATGTTAAAGAAACCTTGAATAGCTGGATTATGTAAGTCGACAGCAATAATTTTGTCAGCTCCTGCAGCTTGAATTAAGTCAGCTACTAATTTAGCTCCAATCGGTTGGCGGCCGCTTGCCTTACGATCTTGACGTGCATAACCATAGTAACTAAGTGCAACAGTTATACTCTTAGCACTAGCTCTCTTAAGTGAGTCAATAAATAAGAATAACTCCATTAAGTTTTCATTAACAGGTCTTGATGTTGAAGCAATAATAAAAACATCTTTTTCTCTAACTGTTTTATCACTTACCAACATTACTTCACCATCAGCAAATCTTGTTTTAGTAATTGATGTTAAAGGAACTTTAATAATTTTTGATATTTTTTCAGCTAAAATTTGACAATTTGGCATACCAAAAAGCATTACATTCTTTTTGTCCATTGAATAATTCTCCTTAAAGTTAATTTTTATATTATTAATTTTATCCCAAAATTTAACCAAATATAACCCATTGATAAATTAGAGTTTAGTTTTTCACTAAATTTTATTTTTAAAACAATAAAAGAAGTTTATTAACTAATATATTAAGTTCAGTGTTATGTTTTAGTCCAACATCTCTAAAATCCTTTAACATAAAAATTATTCTTATATAATAATAATCATGGAAAAAAATATGTTCAATTCACTTAGTGAAATTAAAAAAACCTATGACAATTTAGTTAAAAAACTTGATGAGCCAGATGTTATAAATAATATTAAAGAATATACAAAAATTAGCAAAGAAGTTAATAAAATTAAGGATATTGCTCAAACTTTTAATAAATATTTAAACCTACAAAATGACTACAATGATGCCAAGGAAATGATTAATTCTAAAAATGAGGAAGAAGTCTTGTTTGCCAAAAGTATTATTGAAGAAAACGAAGTTAAATTAAGCAATCTTGAAGAAGAATTAAAAATTTTAATTCTTCCAAAAGATGAAAATGATGACAAAAATGTCATCATTGAAATCCGTGGTGCAGCAGGTGGAGACGAAGCAAACATTTTTGCTGGAGATCTATTTAAAATGTACACAAAGTTTACAGAAGATTTAGACTTTAAAGTTAAAATTATTTCTTCTTCAGCTGCTAGTGTTGGTGGTTTTAGTCAAATTGTTTTTAGTGTTAAAGGCGATAAAGCATACTCTAAATTAAAATTTGAAAGTGGTGTACATAGAGTTCAAAGAGTTCCCGTAACTGAAAGTTCGGGTCGTATTCACACTTCAACAGCAACTGTTACAGTTATGCCAGAAATTGATGATAGTGTTGATATTGATATTAGGCCACAAGATTTACAAATTGATACATACCGCTCATCTGGAGCTGGTGGGCAATCAGTTAATACAACTGACTCAGCCGTGCGAATAACACACTTACCAACTGGAATTGTTGTTTCTTCTCAGGATGAAAGAAGTCAAATTGCTAATAGAGAAACTGCGCTAACAGTTCTTAAAAGTAAGCTTTATGATTTAGAAATTCAAAAGAAACAACAAGAAGAAGCGGGATATAGAAAACTCGCAGGTCATGGTGATCGAAGTGAAAAAATAAGAACATATAACTATCCTCAGGATAGGGTTACTGACCACAGAATTGGTTATTCAACAAGCTTAAAACAAGTAATGGAAGGAAAACTTCTTTCAATTATAGAAGCATTACTAACAGAAGAGCAAAATCAAAAAATTAAGGAAAGTGGCCTATAAAATGAATAGGGAAGAAGCTTTAATTTTAGAAAAAAAACGTTATGGTTTAGAGCCAAAAATAAGCGAACAAGAATATGAATTATTAAAGCAAAATTATCCTATCCAATTAATAATGGGATATGTAGAATATCTAAACACACGAATTAATTTAAGAAGAAAAGTTTTAATTCCTCGTTATGAAACTGAGGAATTAGTTGATATTTTTCTCAAAGAGTTTGCAAAAGAAAACCAAGAAATTTTAGATCTTTGTTGTGGTTCTGGTTTTATTGGTTTAGCTATTAAGAAAAACCTACCTTCGGCAAGGGTTAGTCTTGTTGATATCAGTGAAGAAGCAATCAAACAAACCATTGAGAATTCAATAGTAAATTTTGGTTTTAATCATGATTTAAAAATTTACCAAAGTGACCTTTTTACAACTGTTAAGGAAAAATTTGACATTATAATTTCAAATCCGCCTTATCTTGACATTAAAGACCAAAGTATTGATTTAGTTGCACTAGGTTTTGAACCAGAAAGCGCATTATTTGCACCACAAGAAGGTTGATATTTTTATGATAAAATCTTGAAACAATACAAGAATTATTTAAAGAAAAAAGGTTGGTTAATTCTAGAAATTAATCCACAACACATTGACAAGTGAAAACAAATTGAAGGAGCAATAATTAGAAAAGACATTAATGGTAAATATAGATTTGTATTTATTCAAAATGTTTAATTTAATTTATAATTAATATCATGGACAGAAATAAAATTAAAGATATTGTTGTTGCTAGATTAGAAAAAATTTCTAAGAAAAAAATAACACCAGAATCATCATTGGAAGAGTTAAAGATTGACTCACTTTCATTGGCTGAATTAATTTATGAAACAGAACTCGAATTTAAAATAAGAATTGAAGACGAAGCATTATTAAAAATAAAAACAGTAAACAATGTTATTGATACAATTTTAAATGCTAAGAAAAATTAATTATTGTGTATAATTAATTTTAGCTTATTTATAGGAGTATAGTTCAATGGTAGAACAACGGGCTTCAACCCCGTGTGTTGTGGGTTCGAGTCCTGCTACTCCTGCCATATCACTAATGACCAAGGCAACATTGTGTTGCTTTTTTTATACAAAAATGAAGCCGTTTTGGCTTCATTGCTAATTATTAACTACCATTAATTTGAATTTCAGTTGTTTCTTTTGTTCCCTTAATGCGGATAGAAACAGTGAGAACATTGTCCTTTCGCTTAGCTGAATAAATATAAATATTATTAACAATTTCTTTCTTAAATTCTTCATCAATAATAGAATTATGTATTACTATATATTCTTTAAATTTATCAAAGAATTCTTTCTCTCTAACAATTGTATTAATTGATCACTCATCTGTTTTATCTTTTACTAAATCAAATAATTCTTTTTGTTTGTCATTTTTTATACTAATGTATCCGCCTAATGAATACATATGTATTTCATTCATCTTTTTAATAATAGGATTAATTAAACCAAAGGCTTCTGATTTTAATTGCTGTGCATCAAAGTTTACTATGTATGGTGCTCAGAAACCTAGAACTTCTCTCATTTTTGTATCAATAATATATGAAATTAAGTATTCTCTTTGTCATCTTTGAGGTTTAAATAAAAATCTTTTTCCTTTATCAGTTGTCTTATTATAATCAACCTCAATTATATTGTTAATTGAAACATCATCTAATGCTTCATCTAGAATTCTGCCATCTTTGAGTTTTAGCACACCATTTGTTCGTAATTCTTCATTAAATTTTTGAAGATGTCTATTGCTTGTGAATTTAATTAAATCTAGTATTTTGCTATTAAAGGCAGAACTATTAACATTAACCTTAACTATTTCACTGAAATTTCTTAGTGAAATTTCCACTTTTGATGTCTCTTCATTGTAGTAGAAACCCTCAATTATGTTAGTTCAAAAATTATTATAGTTTTTAACTATTAATATTTTTTTCAAATATGTTTCTATAAATGAGACAGCTTTTTTATGCATTGAACCCTTAAACCCACCATTAGACACTAATAAATTGTAGAATTCAAGTTTATCTTTGTTTGTTGATAATGCTTCATTGTAGCCAAATTTTGTAACTAAATCTATGAGTTTTTGTTCATTATCTTTTGAAACTTCAATTTGAGCATCCTTCAATTGATTACTTATATTAGCAGATTCGCTAATATGTTTCTTTATTATTTCTGAATCATGATGATAATTAAATTCAAATTCATTTACAACCAATCATTCTTTGGTTTCGATCAAATACATTTCAGCTTGCAATTTAACTTTTGATTGGTATGAATCAATGTTAGTAAACTCTTTAATTGTGTATTTGAATAATGCTTGATCTCTTTCAATTGTATTAGTGTTTATTGCTTGGTATGCTTGATTCTCGTATGCTTTTATAAAGCTAATAAATTGAGAACTTAACTTACCATTTAAATAATCGTTAATGTTATTGACCATCACAATATCATTTTTACTAAACTTATCTGTTTCAAATGAAATGAAATCATCAAGTTTAAAATCTCTAATTTGTTTAGTTGAATTTTTTGTTTCATCCTTAATAAGGTCGTAAATGTTGAAATTATTAATTATATTTGCTTCAAGGTTTGTCTTAAAATC
Source organism: Mycoplasmopsis caviae (assembly GCF_024498215.1). NCBI lineage: Bacteria > Bacillati > Mycoplasmatota > Mycoplasmoidales > Metamycoplasmataceae > Mycoplasmopsis > Mycoplasmopsis caviae. Next base: position 150,132 of record NZ_CP101806.1, read on the forward strand.
ATCTGTTTTAACATAATTTTTAATTTTTTCATCATTTGTAGGGTGAATGTATTTTTCATTGTTTTCAGTTTCTAATAATTCTTTATATGTTTGTTTAGCAAAATCTAAATCAAAACCATTAAATTCTGGTTTGTAATTATCATAACCATCAATAACTAAACTAATATTGATATTATTTTTTACCTGATTAATTCTAAAAACAACATTAGGAACCATTGATGAATAATCGCTTTCCTTTGCGAGTTCTGAATTAAGGGCATTAATATCTCAATTTTTAGCATAGTAATCATGCAATTTTGCTAATGCTTCTTTGTTTGAAAATTCAATTGGAAAATAATTAACTGTTGAATTAATTGATGAACCATTTTTTCAATTAACAATCAAATCAATTATACTACTATAAAAATCTTCATAATTGCTCTCTGGGTTGATTACTATGTTCATTGACTTGTTTAGCTGTTCAACTAATTCAATTAATGAATCAATTTCATTAAAACCATCATATTTTAGTGTTCTAACTTTACTGAAAACTTGTTGTAAGTTTCCATTATTATCGTATTTGTTATAGTTAATTGTTACATCTATTTCAAAGGAAGTCTTGTCCAAGCGATAGTTAACAATATTTAAATAAATGTTGCTTTCATTAACATCATTCCATGTTTTCTTTAATTCTTCAAGTGCTTTCTTTTTGCGTTCGACACCAAAAAAATCTAATTTTTGCATTGTTGAATTAGTATATTCATCAACTTCATTTTTAACTAAATAGTTTAAGACTTTAAAAGCGTGAAATTGTTTTAATCCATAAGGAAGATCAAAGTTATAACTATCAATTAATTTGTCAAGATGCTCTTTTTCATTATTTGAACTTTGTGCTAAGTCAATTTCTTTTTTAAATGATTTGTTTGAAATTAAACCTTTACCATCATAATTAGCATATAGTTTAAATTCTACTTCTGCTTTATTCCCATTAATTTTGTAACCAACCAAGACAAACTTAGTGTCTTGATATGCGTTAAATTCTTCAAGGTTTTCAAGTTTCTTGTAACTATTAAATGAAGTGGTAGATGTTAATGGATCAACTTTTGCTGCTTTTTCTAAAACCTCTTCAGTTATGCTGTTTACTTTTGTGTTTTTATCATCTGTCCCATATACCACATGCTCATTAGAATAAATTGCAAAATTTTGGTTTTTTTCATAAAAAGTTTTTGCAACATCAAAATTATCATCTAGAAACTCAACTAATTTTGTTGTATCACTTACTTCTTTCTTTGGTGCGATAACAAATACACCATTTGAAGATGTGTCAAGCTTAGTTTTTTTACTGTTAAAAACTGTTTTCTTAAAGCCATCAAGAATTGCAACTCTTTGAACAAAACTGTTATCGTCCTTTTTTATATATCTTCATTGAAAAATAACACTTGAATCTTTTTCAATTATGCTTATGCTTGTTTCATCATCATCTACTTTAGCATCATGTGTTCCAGAATGATTGTTGTTAAATTTTAATAAAGCTTCATTAAAATCTGCAACTGTGGAGTTTGCTATGTCCTTATATGAAAATGTTACTTCCTTTGATTTATTTGCAATATCCGCTTTTTCAGGATCACTACTATCAAAAGGTTTAAATCCAGAAACTTTATAATATCCATCAACAGAAATTCCATTTGATTTTTCAGTCATTTTATAAAAAACATAAATTTCGCTATTTACTTCATCAATGTATTTTTTTGTAAAGTTTAATGAATATAAATTACTATCATATCCTGATGCCACAAGATTATAAGAATTTTCATCAGCACAATCTAATTCATTTTTATTACTTTCAACACAATCTATGATAACTTTTTTTGACTCTTCAATCAAATTTGAAGTAGGATTATAGCTTGGAACATAATTGGCTGCTAATTGATCAGGTTTTTTGAATCCTACTATTTCATAGGTGTTTTTGTCACTTGTTAAATTTTTAGAATTCATAACCCTATATTGAATTTTTACAGACGTTTCAAAAGTTTCGATACTAAAATCAACAATTGAATATTTACTTTTATCAAGGTTATTAATTATCAAATTGCTTACATCTTTAATTTCATTTGATAATTTATTTTGCTTGTCTTGAACATCAAAAGAGACATTTTTAGCTATTTTATTTAAATCTTCTCTTGTTTCATCTGTTCTTGTTTTTCCACCACCACAACTACTAGAAGCAAATATCATTGGTAGCGTTCCAAATGATGATAATAAAGTCAATTTCTTCCTATTTTTCATAATTTCCCCCCCTTTAAATTAGAATTAAATTATCTATTCAAATTTATTTATTATGATATGGTAATTATACTTAAATTAAGCGAACGCTATTGCTTTGAGAATTATTTATGTTATGATTTTCATAATTTTTGATGTCTACTATTGTTTTTGATTATCATTTGGGGCAAAAATTTGACAACTAGAATTTTCTTAAAAGGATTTTTATAGGCTTTTTAGTCATTTTTATTCAGTTAATAGTGATTATCACATAAATTTAAATATACAAGAACCTGCGTTTTTTAATTAGAAATACAGATTATAAAAATGAGGTTTTGTTACTAGTGATACTTCATTTTTATAATTTGCAGGTAAAAAATATCTTGATTATGTTGTTAATAAGATTATATCAAAGAGCAAAAAAATGAAGATGATGCAAGATGAGGCAGCTTCTATCACAAATTCACAAACAACCTAAATAGTTTTGTATACTTGCAGAAACTTTGGTAGATTAAATAATCATTTGGAATATTAAAAACAGCATTTGAAGCTAGAATTGTTTATCTTTGAAAAAGAGAGTATTGAAGACACATTGCATTATGCTATTTAGTATTAGCAATTCGTAGATTATTAGAATTCACACTTGAACCAGTTATCATCTTTTAAATTTATAACAGATAATATTGTCAGTGCATTATGAAAACTTTAAGCAGTCACTTTTAATGACGTAAATAGTTTATACAAATATTTTTTAAAATTGAAAGAAGCAATTATTTATAGGTGTTTGAGACATGTTTTGAGTATAAAAAGAATTCCAAAATGAGAAAAACACAAAAGAGTTTAAACTGTTGTAACACAAAATTGATTGATTAAAAATTTACTAATACAACTATTTTATAGATGTATTAGTAAATTTTTTTGATAAAAAGTGTCAAACAAAAACAGTGTTTTGTTAGTAATGATATCTCACTTTTGTAATTTGAGAGATATGTCGTTACCATCAGCTCTATGTTCTTCCCATTTTTTTAATTACTAACAGGTTTATATGATCCCATTCTGTTAATTCAATCAGTTGAATAGAATTTACTAAATTCTTCATATTCAACTCCACCATTCATACTTCGGTCAGGTCTATTGCCATATTCTTTCTTATATTCTGCAATCTTATTAAATTCTAGTCAGTCAAGATATTTTACTGAAAATAATGTGTTGAATTCATCATTAAATTCTATCTTGTTAATAAATAATGCATAAATGTTTGGATCAGTTCTGTTATATATATTAGAAAATGTATGTGCTGTTTTTCATATTATTGGAAAACCTAAATCGTCTAATAAACTATGGTTATGTTCAGAACCATTCCTAAATCCAAAAGCTTCATATTCATGAAAACTATTATTTCTTTCTCAACCTCCTAATAATCTAGTTCTTTGCCATAAATAACCATCTTCCCTTATTTCATTAAATTGAGAATTGATTATTCAAATATGATTAGCACTAAGTGCAAATTTTCTAGTTCAACCTGCTCGTTTTAATATACCGAGTTTATATATATTTTCTTGATTAATCCCAACTTCATAGTTATCTTTTGCTATTTTATTAGATTCAAAAGAATTTAGTATTATTGTTGTGTTACAATAAACAATTTTTGAAAGAGACATAACAAATTTAGAAAAAATTATATCATATTTATTTTTATCAATGATAGTACCATTATCAATTAGCAAATTTATAACCTTATGACTTAATTCATTTTCATAATTTAGTAATTTTAAAAAAACATTTAAAACATATACAGGATTGCTATTTAATTCGCTAACTTCTGTTAAATTAAAATAATCATTTGAAATCGTATTGTTAGAATTATATAAACTTGTTCTCCTATATTCACCACGAATTAAAGAATCATATTTTTTTTCATAAATTTTATATTTTATTTCTGTATTAGTATTTAAATTTGATTTGTCAATTAAATAAATATTATCAAAACCATAACGATGATATAATTCATCATTGTTACTAGCTTCAGTGCCAAACTTTTGTCTTGGTTTCAAACTATTATTAGCATATTTCTTGGCATCTTCCATCGCTTTTGTTTTATTTTTATAAGAAACATCTCCATTTGAAAGAATATTAATTCTAGAGAAATTAAATGAATTTCCATCTCATGAATATTTAGGAACTTCAACATTATATGCAACATCATACCCAAATTGATTAACAAGAATATTGTAGAAATTTTTAACAAAACACACAAGCAATGTCTTTTCTGCATTTAAGAATTCATCACTTTTTGATTTTTCAGGTTTTTTAGTTCAGTCTATTGTTTGTTGGTCTAATTCATTGTACACATTGTTAACAAGTGTTTCGATTAACCTTTCTTGCTGGTCGCTGAATTTTTTTGCAGCTTCACTAACATATTTAATGTCCATATGTGAATAATTGGTAGTAAATTCATTTTTAACTTTTTCTTTTTCATCATAATATTTATCATAATTTTTGAACACTTCAACTCATGAGTACATATAGTTATTTTTTAATTGTTTAGCACTCTCTTCTATTTTTGATACAAATTGAGCTTTGCTATTTACATCAAAATAATCTAATTTTGCTTTTGTTATGATTTTACTAATTGCTTCAGCGTTTTTTTGAAGATTATTATGTCCATTAGTACCAATACTTTTTAATTCATCAATATTAGTCGCAACTTTGTTTATGAATTCTTTATATTCTTCTCTAAGTGATGACAAATTACTTACTTGTTCATTTATCTCATCAATAGAATTGAATAAGGTGGTAAATGTTGACTTAACTGTATCGATATTACCACTTGATCATTGTTCAAGATTTTCTTCTTGAATTAATGAATTTTTAGAATCAATTTTTTTCTTAATGTCAATTGTATCCTCAAGTTCAATTAAAGGTTTGAATCCATCAATTTTTGCATCTTTAATTTTTAAACCTGCAGTAAAATTATTGTCAATATTGTTTTGTGTTGTATCTTTAATAACTTTTAGGTTGTTAGTATCAATAGCAACTAAATCATTTAGTGATGAAATATCATCAAATAAATCTTTAAGGTCCTTATTTTCATTAATTTTTGAATGAATGTTTTTTGATATTAAGTTGTTAACTAACGCTTCCTGTTCATTAAATTTTGAAAATGAAAAATTAAACAATTTAAAGTTATCTAATTTATGTTTTTTATTGTTGTAAGCTTCTTTAAATGCCTTAACTCTATCTAAACCATAGTTATAGGTTTCAATGCTTTTATCTTTTAGTTTAATAATATTGCTTTTGGTTTCATAATAGGAATCTATTAAACTATTTCTTTGACTAATATATTCATTGCCTTTTAACTCACTAATTTTTGGACTTGTACTATTTGCAAATTCAACTACTTGACTTCATTCATCTTGCAATTGCAAAAATTTTGCAACAGGATCAATGCTATTTTTTGATCCATTAACATTATTCTTTAATTCATCATTAATAAACAAGGTTAATTTTTCACTCAAAATTCTATCCTTATTAATTAAATCAACACTTTCGCTTATTAAACTATGAACCTTATCTAATGCAAAGGTTGAATTGCTTGAAATCAAGTAATTTAATCTTTTACCTTGTTCTAAAAGATTCTCATATTCACCTTTGTTACTACTAAAATCAAGCAGTTTAGTTTTTTCTAATATATTTTTAGTTGTTAATTTATCTCTTAATGAACCGACAAATGAATTATTAAATGTTTCAATATCCTTATTAAAAATTTCTATATTATCATTAGCAATTCTTAAATTGTCAAGAACATCAGATCTAGTTATTGATTTATCAAGTTCTTTTATATATCCTTCTGTTGTAAAATACTGTTTTATAGTGTTTTTTGCTAAATCGTATTTTTCAAGAGATATATTACTAAAATCATCTAGTTTGTCTACTAGATTGCTATTTAGTATGTTTTTACTTATTGAATTGGTTGTTACTTTTTCATTAAATTTAGCTAAAATACCTTCATCCCAAACTTTTTGATCTGCATTGAATAGATTGATAGCTGAAATAATATAACTTTTAGTTAGTTCTTTATCATTTTTTACAGCAGGTTTTTCTTTTTCTTCATTGTAAGAATTAATTGCGTTTTTAAGAGAGTTAAATTTAACTTCTTTATCAGTTAATGAATTGATTAACTGATTATTTGAATCTTTATGTTTAACTAATTCTATTGACAAATTTGCAATAGCATCAAATTTTTCTTCAAAAAGTTCAATTTGCGAAAGTCTTAAAATTCTTTTGGTTTCATTAACTGCACCAGGAATATTAACATCAAACAAATTTTTGGTTTCTCTATTCTTTTTAGCTCTTAAATATGTTAAGTTACCAAAATGATGACCTACACGATACTTTTTATGTTTCTCTATTATTGTTTCTAACTTTTTGCTCAATTGATTATTTAAATCTAATTGTTTATTATAAACATCAATAATGCTGCTTAATTTAAACTTAATCTCATCATCAAGTTGGATTGTTGATAATTTATCATTTAATCCATTTTGTTTTGCGATAAGTTTTTCTTTATATTCATTAAATTTAACAATCTTGTTTTCAATATCTTTTAACGATTTTTTATAATTGGACTTATCAACTGAAAAAGCAGCTAGTGAACCAATTGAAACTACAGATACAATCCCCCCCAATGGATGTGGATATTGCTATCATTTTCTTCTTCTTTTTAGTCATTTTATCCTTCGATAAAATAGAAAAGACTAATTTTTGCAACACAAGAGATTTTATGTCGCATATTATGTTCAAATTCTATTTAATTTTTCTCTTCCTATTAATACATACACACACGCATGTATGTATTAATATTATATATTGTGCATAATTTAACTAATATGCAACCTTTCTTACTGGTTCTTATAAAATAACATAAATATACAAGTCATTATAAATTTTGTCCAAACCGTTTTTTTCTAAAATGGCTGTTTTATAGACTTATTATTTAAAAAAGCAAATTTAAAATATTTAAAGTTTTTTGAGACATAATTTCTCTTTATGTCCCTTTTAAAAATGTGGTAAATTTACCAACTAAAAGCGGCATTGCTGCCGGTTTTGGGTTTACGGTTTTTTAATTTTTCTACAAAATGGTTATAAATAACGAATGAGAAAAATTTGCGTTAAGTCTACCTGATTTTCTTATTTTGTTCATTCTTATTATTGCATTGTTAGTAACAAAACCACCGAGCTATTTTTAGTTCTTCAAAGCCCTCATTAACATTAGAGAAAATTTTAATTTCTTTTGTTAAAAAAGAATGTTTTTTTGTTTAAAATAAATCTATAATGATTAATAGTAAAAGGAGTTAATTATGTCGACACACATTGGTGCTAAAAAAGGTGAAATAGCTAGGGTTTGTTTTCTTTCAGGAGATCCTTTAAGATCTAAATTTATGGCTTATAAATACCTTAAAAACGTTAAGGAAGTAAGCAATGTTAGAAATGAAACATACTTCACAGGAGAATACAATGATATCAAGGTTACCTTTGGTGGCCATGGAATGGGGATGTTTTCAATAGGTGCTTATGCACATGAATTATTTAATGAATATGATGTTGATGTCATCATTCGTCTAGGTTCAACCGGTTCATATTATGAACAATATAATGTAATGGATACAGTAATTATTGATCGTGCTTTTAGTGATAATGTTTCAATTGCACAATTAATTAATAATGAAAATGTACATGAATACTTTCCATCAAAAGAAGTAACTGATGAGTTGGTTAAGGTAGCTAAAAAATTAGGCAAAAAAGCACCACTTGTTTCAGTGCATTCAACAGATGTTTTCTATGCAACTAGACCGCTTGAAGAAACTAAGAGAGTTTCAGGTTGTCAAGTGGTTGAGGCTGAGAGTTATGCACTTTTTGCTGAAGCTAAAAGAAGTGGTAAGAAAGCAGCAACAATATTACAAATTAGTGATTCATTAGCTAAAATGGAATTTACTGATTCATTAACAAGAGAAACTAAATTCACTGATATGTTTGAAATAGCACTTGAATCATTAAAAAACTTATAGATAGAAAATTTAATAAAATATTTAAAAATAATATTTTTAGACAAAAAAATTGGAGGTAATATGCAATATTCGCCATTTGGGTTTTCTGCTTTTTTTATGTTTTGAGTAATTATTTTATGCTATTACTATAAATGAAAAAAATGACGCGACACTGAATTATATGTTGTTGATGATGAAGGACACCCAAGCACCATTGTCGATGTTGAAAGAAATAAGAAAAAATTAACTCTTTATTTTAAACTTGCAAAAGATAGTGAAAAAGAGGATGGCAAAGTTTATGTTTCAAGAACAAATTATGCAATCACTATTAAATAAAAATAATAATTAATTATTTAACAAAATTCAAATTTTCAAACTTTTCCATAGTTTGATTATTTTTTTAAACTTAATTAAAAAGTTAAAGCATTTTTAATATATCATTTTAATATATATAAATTTAATTATTAATATTAAATGAAATTTAGGAGAAGAGAGGTACTATGGCATATAAAGCACTTTATCGAAAATATCGTCCTAAATCATTCGATGATGTTAAGGGTCAAGATCATATTGTGCAAACATTAAAAAATATTATTTTGAACCAAAAAATAAGCCATGCTTATTTATTTAGTGGACCTAGGGGTGTTGGCAAAACATCGGTTGCTAAAATATTTGCTAACGTTGTCAACTGTGGACATGGTGAAGATTTAACTAAGTTATGTGAAAGTTGTGCTAAGAGAAGTGAGCAAAATTTTGATGTTATTGAAATGGACGCGGCTTCAAATAATGGTGTTAATGAAATAAGAGACCTAAGGGATAAAATTCAGCACTCACCTGCAAGTGGAAATTATAAAGTCTACATCATTGATGAAGTTCATATGCTTTCAAAAGGTGCATTTAATGCTCTTTTAAAAACATTAGAAGAACCACCTGCACATGCAATATTTATTTTAGCCACAACCGACCCGCAAAAAATACCTCTCACAATTCTTTCAAGAGTTCAAAGATATAACTTTAGAAAAATATCAAACAGTGTTCTTGTTGGACAAATTAAAGATGTACTTGATAAAGAAAGTATTAAGTATGAAGACTCAACTATAAATTACATTGCACGACTTGCAACAGGTGGTATGCGTGATGCACTCTCAATTGTTGATCAAGCAGCAGCATATGGCAATGGCGAGATTTCACTTAAAGATGTTATGTATGCTTTTGGAGTAACATCAAATGAAAGCCTAATTCAAATTGCTAACTATCTTTATGAAGGAAAAATCAAGGAAGTTCTACTTTTGTTTAACAACCTTAAAAATGCTGGAATTGATTCAAACCAATTTGTGCAAGGCTTAATTGAACTTTTTAAAGATTACTTAATTTATTCAAAATCAAAAGATGCAAATTTACTAGAACTCTTATCACTTGAAGAATTAAATACCTTAAAAATTGATACAACTTTTGCTTTCAGTAGTTCTGAAAAATTGTATAAACTCTTCAAAGAACTCTTTTATACTGAAAGCCCATTCCATCTAATTGAACTTTATTTAATAAAACTTAATCAAACACAAAACAATAAGGAGAAAACTATGTCAATTGACCAAGATAAAATGAAAGTTAAAAAAGAAGACACGATTAAAACTGTCTTAAATCAAACACAAGAATTAGTGCTTGAAGCCAATAAAGAAGCTGATGACAATTTTAGTATCGACCAAGATCTTTTAAGTAGCAACTTTGATGTTGAAGACTATGATGATGGTTTAGTAAGCACTGCTGAAATTCAACTTGATGATGAAATTCAAAATATGCCAAAGCCAATAGCTATACCTGCTTTTGATTCAAAATATAAATCATTAAAATCATTTAAGTCAAATTTATCAAAAAAGGAATTAATCAACTTACTTAAACAATCAACATTAACTTTTATAAATAAATATAAATCAAATCTCGAAATTGTAATTGGCACAGTTCAAAATCCAATTTACAATGATTTGATTTCTGTGCTTAAAAAATGTAAAATTACAGCAGCAGGACCAGGTTTTATGATTTTTATTTCAAAAAATATTCCTGAATTATCATACTTGCAGGAAAATGGATACAACTCGAATATTCAAAAATTTATTCAAGACTACTTTGAAGACTATAAGCATCTATATTGCTTTGGAACAGATGAATTTAAAGAAATAGCAAAAGAATTTGCACAAAAGATGAAAGAAGGCAAATTAGATACATCTTTTAGTGCTCCAGGGCCAGTCATTTTACAAAATGTAAAAAGCCCAACTGGAAAACTTTTTGAAAAGTTTAAAAAATAATTAATCAAGGAGAAAATTATGGATCAAGCAATGTTAAGAAAAATGCAAAAATTACAACAAGAAGTTCAAGAGAAAACCGAAAAGTTTATGGAAGAGTCTTTTGAATTAGAAAAGCACGGCATTAAAGTTATTGCTAAAGGAAGCAAAAAAATTGTTTCAGTTAAAATTAATGACTCAATTTTATTAGACCCTGAAGATGCAGAAACATTAGAGGATTTATTGTCATTAGTTATTAATGAATTATTTGACACAATTGATGAAGAACAAGAAAAACTAATGCCTGCAATACCTGGCTTAGGTGGACTTGGCTTTTAGTTATGAAAATTGAAACAATCGAAAAATTAAATCAAGTCTTAAATACTATTCCTGGTATTAGTAAAAAACAAGCAGACAAAATGTCAAACTTTTTTCTAAATCAAGATCAAGAATACATTGATAATTTAGTTAAAAATATTTACGATTTAAAAAATAACATCACATATTGTTCAATATGTAACTTTATAAAAGAGAACAATAAGTGTTTAGTTTGTGATGATAAAAGTAGATATAACTTTTTAATGATTGTCGAAAATGTTGCAACACTTCGCAAAATTGATGACATGGATTTCTATAGTGGGTACTACTATATTTTGCCTTATTTACTTAGTTTAAAGGGAAATAAGGAAATTAAAAACTATGATTACACTGAGTTAATGAATTATATTCAAAGAAAAAAATTCGAAGAGGTAATCATAGTTTTAAGTCCCTCGTTGGAAGGTGAAATGACCACGAGTCATCTTTTAAAATTAATTAGTAGTCAATTTAAGGTAAAGGTTAGTAGAGCTGCAATTGGTATGCCTATGGGTTCTAATCTTGAATACCTTGATACTTTTACAATCAAACAATCTATTGAAAATAGAAACAAATAAAAATTATTAGGAGGTTAATTATGTTTATAACATTTGAAGGGCCGGATGGCAGTGGAAAAACAACAATTATTAACCGCCTAATTAATGAATTAATAAAAAAATATCCTAAATTAGCACTCAATTATGTTTTAACAAGAGAACCTGGTGGTAAAGACATAATTGAGGCTGAAAAAATAAGATCGCTAATTTTAGATAAGGAATCTAATCTTTCGCCTGTGGCGGAAGCACTTTTGTATACTACTAGTAGAAGAATTCATCTTGAGAGAGTTATTTGACCGGCACTAAAAGAAAACAAACTTGTTCTTTGCGATCGCTATGTTGATAGTTTCTATGCATATCAAGGATATGCCAGAAATTTAGGTTTTGACTTTGTAAGAGACCTAACAAATCTAATAATTGATAAAACAATGCCCGACATAACAATTTTTTTCGAAATAAAACCTGTTGAAAGTAGAATTCGACGAGAACAAATTCGTATTATTAGTGATAGACTCGATAGCGAAACCGAACATTTTCACCAGAGTGTTTACGACGGGTATCATCAATTAATTAAGAGTGAAAAAGAACGCTTTATTGTAGTTAATGCATCAAAAAGTATTGAAGAAGTTTTAGATGAGACTTTAAACAAATTAATTAAGCACTCAAAATTTAAGGCTTGAATTAAGGAGTTTAAATAATGGTTTCAAAAAATGTTATTACAATATTAGAAAACTCACTAATAAATAATAAACTTAGTCACTGTTACTTATTAAAAGCACCCTACGGTTTAAATATTGATGATTCGATTTTATATATGGTCAATAAGATATGTAATTCAAAATTAGAAACATTAAATCTAGAAACAATGCTTCCAAATGTGCAAATTTTTGAAGATAATGGCAATGAAAACAATCTTAAAAAAGAAAAAATTGTTGCTGGCTTTGAAGAAACAAGTTTATCTTCATTTATTGAAGGGCAAAAAAAGATAACTATCTTTAAAAATGTTGAAAATGCATCAAAAGCAGCACTAAATTCATTACTTAAAATCATAGAAGAACCAAGCGAAAATGTTATTTTTATTTTAACAACAAACAACATTTCAAAGGTTTTAGAAACTATTAAATCGCGCTCAATTACAATAAATATAAGTGCCCCTTCAACTCAAGAGTTGGCAAGTGAACTATCAATAGAATACAGTGAAGATGAAACATGATTTTATAGTCATATTTTTACAGATTTAAGCCAGGTAAAAAAATATACAAATAGCGAGTCATTTAGGTTAATTAGTGAGCTCCTTGAAGCTGTTGAAATGAGTATGAAAAATCCTCACTACTTATATATTTTCTTATCAAAATTTACTAAAAAAGATCTTAAAGATGACTTCGTATTTTTATCAATGACCTTGCGTTTTATTTTTTCTTGACTTTGAACAGCAGATAGTTTTTGTCAAAAAAAATATTCTAAATTATTGAGTAAATTAAAGAACACAAAATTTGACTTATTCAACTGTTTTATAGTCATTGACGACTTTTTAAAGACTCAAAATTCGAATGCAAACTTTTTCTTACAAGCTGAAAAAATGTTAATTAGATTATTGGAGTCATATGCCTAAAATTTATATTGTTGGAACACCTATTGGCAATTTAAAAGATATAACATTAAGAGCACTTGAAACTCTTAAAAATGTTGATATTATTGCCTGTGAGGATACTCGCACAAGTAGTAAATTATTAAATCATTATGAAATAAATAAACGCTTAATTTCATATAACAAAATTAATGAGAAGGCAAGTGCGAACGGTTTAATAAACTTAATAAAAAAAGATAACTTAAATATAGCTCTAATTAGTGATGCTGGTATGCCACTTGTAAGTGATCCAGGATTCGAATTGATTAAGCAAGCAAGATTGAATAAAATTGATGTTGAAATAGTTCCTGGTGTCAATGCTGCTATTAGTGCTTTTGCACTTAGTGGCTTATCTAACACTTTTGTTTTTATGGCATTTCCAAAGGAAAAAAGTGGCCAAAGACTTGAACAAGTTAAGTCTTTTAGTGCTGAACATTCTTATGTTTTTTATGTGGCTCCACATAAGTTAGAAAACTTTTTAATTGATATTCATAATGTTTGATCTGATCAGGCACAGATTTTTATGGCTAGGGAAATTACTAAATTACATGAAGAATTCATTTATGCAACGGCCAGTGAATTGTTAGAAAGAAATAAATCAAATCCATTTAAAGGCGAAATAACATTAGTTATTAAGTTAAAAGAACATAAAAAAGAAAAAATAAACAAATATGCATATTTAAAATAAACAATTAATATATAATAAAACTAACTTAATTGTTTATTTTTTCTTTTAATGATTTCTAGACTCATATACAAAAAAGGAGATAATATGAATCATATTAATATTTTTGCTCTCGGCGGGCTTGATGAAAACGGTAAAAACTGTTATGTTTTTGAATTTAATAATGATATTTACATTATTAATGTTGGAACAAAGATTCCAATCAACTCAAACAATGGTGTTGATACACTAATCCCATCTTTTGATTATCTTGAAAAAAACAAGGATAGAATAAAAGGCATTTTTATCTCAGATGTTAAAAACGAATCATTTAGTGCACTTCCATGATTATTAATGAAAATACCTAATTTAAATATATATACATCACTTTTTAACAAAATAATGATTCTCGATCGTCTATCTAAGTATAAGATCGGTCCAAAGAACTACAAAGTTATGGTTATAAATAAAACAATGCCCTTTGGTGATAAACTTTTTGTTAAACCAATTGATTTAGCTGGCTCAATGCCAGGCCACATTGGTTTTGACTTTATTACACCTGATGGAGATGTTCTATTTATGTTTAACTTTATTGAAGGCGACTTAGGAATTTATGGTAAGTTGAACTTCAATGAATTGAAGCAAAAATTTACAAAACGTAAAGTTCTAGCACTTGTTGTTGATGCTGGTAAATCAAACTACGAAGGCAAGGCTATTGATAAAATTAATTTACCTGATGGTATTCGTGATGTATTTTTTGAAGCAAAAGACAACGAAAGAATCATTGTAGGTGCTTATGATGAAGAAATGGTTGCTATTCACAAAATACTTGATCTAGCCAGAGAAACAAAGCGTCCAGTAGTAACTTATGGTAAAACATATGGTCAAATATTTTACTTAATTAAGAAAGCGCATCCAGAACTTAAGTTACCTGATCTTATTGATTATCGTAGTGCAAACAAAGTTAAAAATGCTGTTATTTTAGTAACTGGTGCTACTGAAAGACTTTATTCAAGATTTTTAAGAATTACAGACAATAATGATGTCTTCTTAAAATTACAAAAAAGTGACTCAGTAGTTATGATTGCTCCCCCAATTAATGGTCTTGAGAGTCTGGAAGCACTAGCTCTTGATGATATTGCAAGAATAACACCAAAAATTAGTGATGTTAGTGCTAACGAATTTTACAGATGTCGTCCAGCTAAGCAGGACTTAATTGACCTTGTTAATGCACTTAATCCTTCATATGTTATTCCAGTTCAAGGTCTTTATCGTTATTTAAATGAAGCTTCACTTTCAATTGCTAAAAATACAGAACTTAAACAAAATCAATGTCTAATATTACAAAATGGTAAAATAGTTCACTTTATTGATGGCAAAATGGCAACAGTCAAAGGCAAAATTAAAGAAATAGGTGACACTATCATTGATGGCTTTGGTGTTGGTGATATTAGTACTGAGGTTATAAATGAGCGTGAAGTTCTAGGTCGTGAGGGTGTAATTCTAGTTTCATCTCAATATAATCCAAAAACAAAACTCTTAAGTGGAAAATTACAAATAAATTATGTCGGTGTAATTGATAAAGAAGAAAAAAATGAAGCAAGTGACATTATTAAAAGCACACTTGTAAAATTAATTGAAACAAATAATTTTAATGGTATTAAAGATTTTCAAAATGAAGCAAGACATGCTATTAGAAAGAAAATATATAAAACTTTTGAAAAAGAACCGATGGTTATTGTAACATTGTCTCAAATCTAAAAATCATAGTTATTTAGCTATGATTTTTGTTTAATTTTTTAAAAACACCGAGTTAATAAAAATTGAAGAAAAAACCAAAAAGTGCATTTTTGCTCAAAAAAAAGCCAAAAAATTAATTTTTTTATTTTTGCAATTAAATAAAATGTGCTAATATTAGATTAGAAAGAAAATAAATTAAGGAGATTTTATGTTAAAAGAAATTAACCAAACAGAATACAAGGAAAACATTGAAGGCAAGGAAAAAGGTTTATATTTATTAGTTTTTCATGCACTATGATGTCCACCATGTAAAATGTTTAAAACATCACTTGAAGAACTAAACAAAATGGATGGAATTCCTGTTTATCGAATAGATGTTGATCAAAATACTCAATTCACACATGAAATGGGTGTAAGTTCAATGCCAACTTGATTTATTATTAAGAATTCAAAAGTAATGGAAAAAGTTACTGGTTATATTCCTTATGAGCAACTTAAAGCAAAAGTTATGGAATACAAATAAATAATTAAATAGGCAATGCCTATTTTTTATTTTATAATTGAAACCATGAAAATAATTAGCGATAACAAGCGGGGTATACACAATTACAAAGTAATTGATAAATATGAAGCAGGAATTTCTCTATTAGGTTGAGAAGTAAAAAGTGCCCGTGCCAGCACAGTTAATTTACTTAATTCATATTGCTTTTTTAGAAAAGGCGAGATTTTTTTGTGCAATGCTCAATTTAAACAATATATGTTGCTTAAATGTGATGAGACCAGAGATCGCAAATTATTAATGCATAAGAGTCAAATTATTAGACTTCAATCTAAATTACATAAGCTAGGTCGTGCAACAATTATTCCAAGTAAGATTTATTTTGATAATCGCTCTTGTATTAAGGTTGAAATAGCTCTAGTTATTGGCTTAAATAAAGCTGACAAACGCGAAGAAATAAAACGAAGAGACAATGAACGATATATAAAGAAAGTTTTAAAAAATATATATTAAAAATGATGCATCCCTTCGTTGCATCATTTAATTTTCTAGTTATCGAAAAGAATTTTAGGTTTAAATACTTTGCTTTCAATAGTGTTGTCTATTTCACTGTTGAAAAGAATTTTTTCAATTTCTAGTCCAACCGCTGGATAGTCAATAAATATTTTGGCTTTATATTTGTGTTGGTAATCATAAATTGAAACTCAGCCAATATCTGTTAGTCTTAGGTTTCTATCACCTGATGAAATTAGGCTAATGAAAACTTCATGTGTAGAACAAACAACGTTTACTAAATTATTGTTTCTTAAATAATTTAGTAATGTTTGAACTTCCTTGTTGTTTTTATTCATTAGTGGATAAATTTCATATTCAACATTACTTCTTTTACATGAAAGTTCAAAACCGATTCTTCTTTGTTTTTTTTGTTCTTCTGTGAGTTTAACATCTTCAACAAAAACAATCTTTTCACCTTTATCAATGTAACTAATAAATCTTGTTGTTAAGTGGTGGAATGAGTTTTCTTCATCAATTTTGATTCAGTTTAAACCCTCAACTTCCTTGCCATAAATTAAAATATTAGATTCAAAAATTGTATTTTTAATGAAATTAGTTATAACATTTTGATGATCTTCTGGTAAGAAGAAAACAATTGACATTGGTTTTCATGATGAAACGTATTTAATTGTTTCAATATATTCATCTGGGTTAGTTGAAGAGTGTGTAATAACAACTTTCTTACCTTTTGATTTAGCTCCTTGTTCAATTCCATTCATTATTTGAGTATATGAATTTTCATATCACTCAGGCACAATAATGAAGATAGATGAGTCGCGACCACGAATGGTTCTAGCTCCATGATTAGGATAATAATCGTTCTCCTTAATTATATTTGCGATAATTTTCTTTGTTTCTTTACTTACATAACCACCACGATAGTAACGGCTTACTGTACTAATTGAAACCCCTGCTTCTTTTGCAATATTTTTGTATGAGAAATTCTTCATACACTAATTATATATAAAAAAATAAAATGTGGAAATTTCCACAATAAAATTTATTTTAGCGACACTCTTATTCTACTTATCTGGTTATTTAATAGCGTAAAAAGTCAAAAATGTGAACCCAAATTTTATCTCGTTCCTTTGTATAAAAAAGTTTTTTGATATAATTGAAAAGTCAGTAGAACAATAACCTTGTAACCTGGTCAGGTCAGAGATGAAGCAGCCATATCGAGTAGTGTTGTGTCTATTGACTTTTATTTGCTTTGATACTTAAAAAATCAAAGCAAATTACCAAATCAAAAAGCCTAATTAATTATTTTGCAGACTCATGCTTTTTGAAATTTTATAAAAAATAAAAAATTCTTTACATTTTAAAAAATGTGTTAAAATAATTAATGCAAAAATGCGAATGTAATTTAATGGTAAAATGCCAGCTTGCCATGCTGATAATGGGGGTTCGATTCCTCCCGAGTTTCGGAGTTAGACACACTAAAAGGCTCAATTTTTGGCAAAAAGCACAAAAAACATTAATTTTTAGGCATTTTTTAAGCTTTTCTCAAAAACGTGTTATATGCATTTAATTACACTTTTTCCCTTATTATTGACAGAAAAGAATTAATTACATTTAACTATTTTGTGGTATTATTTAATTTATCGGCACATTTTAACCTTAAAATTGTAAAAGTGTTATTAAAATTATTGCCAAAATTTTACCAATATGCCTATTTTATAGGCAAATTGTTCATTTTTTAATTTTTAACTCCGAAAGTCGGGATAAAAATTGAAGAAAAAACCAAAAAGTGCATTTTTGCTCAAAAAAGCCAAAAAATTAATTTTTTATTTTTGCAATTAAATAAAATGTGCTAATATTAGATTAGAAAGAAAATAAATTAAGGAGATTTTATGTTAAAAGAAATTAACCAAACAGAATACAAGGAAAACATTGAAGGCAAGGAAAAAGGTTTATATTTATTAGTTTTTCATGCACTATGATGTCCACCATGTAAAATGTTTAAAACATCACTTGAAGAACTAAACAAAATGGATGGAATTCCTGTTTATCGAATAGATGTTGATCAAAATACTCAATTCACACATGAAATGGGTGTAAGTTCAATGCCAACTTGATTTATTATTAAGAATTCAAAAGTAATGGAAAAAGTTACTGGTTATATTCCTTATGAGCAACTTAAAGCAAAAGTTATGGAATACAAATAAATAATTAAATAGGCAATGCCTATTTTTTATTTTATAATTGAAACCATGAAAATAATTAGCGATAACAAGCGGGGTATACACAATTACAAAGTAATTGATAAATATGAAGCAGGAATTTCTCTATTAGGTTGAGAAGTAAAAAGTGCCCGTGCCAGCACAGTTAATTTACTTAATTCATATTGCTTTTTTAGAAAAGGCGAGATTTTTTGTGCAATGCTCAATTTAAACAATATATGTTGCTTAAATGTGATGAGACCAGAGATCGCAAATTATTAATGCATAAGAGTCAAATTATTAGACTTCAATCTAAATTACATAAGTTTAGGTCGTGCAACAATTATTCCAAGTAAGATTTATTTTGATAATCGCTCTTGTATTAAGGTTGAAATAAACTCTAGTTATTGGCTTAAATAAAGTCGACAAACGCGAAGAAATAAAACGAAGAGACAATGAACGATATATAAAGAAAGTTTTAAAAATATATATTAAAAATGATGCATCCCTTCGTTGCATCATTTAATTTTCTAGTTATCGAAAAGAATTTTAGGTTTAAATACTTTGCTTTCAATAGTGTTGTCTATTTCACTGTTGAAAAGAATTTTTCAATTTCTAGTCCAACCGCTGGATAGTCAATAAATATTTTGGCTTTATATTTGTGTTGGTAATCATAAATTGAAACTCAGCCAATATCTGTTAGTCTTAGGTTTCTATCACCTGATGAAATTAGGCTAATGAAAACTTCATGTGTAGAACAAACAACGTTTACTAAATTATTGTTTCTTAAATAATTTAGTAATGTTTGAACTTCCTTGTTGTTTTTATTCATTAGTGGATAAATTTCATATTCAACATTACTTCTTTTACATGAAAGTTCAAAACCGATTCTTCTTTGTTTTTTTGTTCTTCTGTGAGTTTAACATCTTCAACAAAAACAATCTTTTCACCTTTATCAATGTAACTAATAAATCTTGTTGTTAAGTGGTGGAATGAGTTTTCTTCATCAATTTTGATTCAGTTTAAACCCTCAACTTCCTTGCCATAAATTAAAATATTAGATTCAAAAATTGTATTTTTAATGAAATTAGTTATAACATTTTGATGATCTTCTGGTAAGAAGAAAACAATTGACATTGGTTTTCATGATGAAACGTATTTAATTGTTTCAATATATTCATCTGGGTTAGTTGAAGAGTGTGTAATAACAACTTTCTTACCTTTTGATTTAGGCTCCTTGTTCAATTCCATTCATTATTTGAGTATATGAATTTTCATATCACTCAGGCACAATAATGAAGATAGATGAGTCGCGACCACGAATGGTTCTAGCTCCATGATTAGGATAATAATCGTTCTCCTTAATTATATTTGCGATAATTTTCTTTGTTTCTTTACTTACATAACCACCACGATAGTAACGGCTTACTGTACTAATTGAAACCCCTGCTTCTTTTGCAATATTTTTGTATGAGAAATTCTTCATACACTAATTATATATAAAAAATAAAATGTGGAAATTTCCACAATAAAATTTATTTTAGCGACACTCTTATTCTACTTATCTGGTTATTTAATAGCGTAAAAAGTCAAAAATGTGAACCCAAATTTTATCTCGTTCCTTTGTATAAAAAGTTTTTTGATATAATTGAAAAGTCAGTAGAACAATAACCTTGTAACCTGGTCAGGTCAGAGATGAAGCGACCATATCGAGTAGTGTTGTGTCTATTGACTTTTATTTGCTTTGATACTTAAAAAATCAAAGCAAATTACCAAATCAAAAAGCCTAATTAATTATTTTGCAGACTCATGCTTTTTGAAATTTTATAAAAATAAAAATTCTTTACATTTTAAAAATGTGTTAAAATAATTAATGCAAAAATGCGAATGTAATTTAATGGTAAAATGCCAGCTTGCCATGCTGATAATGGGGGTTCGATTCCCCTCGTTCGCTCCATATGCTCCTTAAAAGCACTAATCTGCATTATGCAGGTTTTTTATTCTTGTTTTTTAAAAAATACCACCTTTCACAGTGGTATTTTTTGGCTTGTATTAGACATCAATGTTTTTTACATATTTGGCATTTTGTTCAATGAATTCACGACGTGGTAATACTTCATCACCCATAAGTGTTGTAAAAGCTCAATCAGCTCTTGCTGCATCCTCAATTTGAACTTGAAGCATTTTTCTATTAACCGGATCCATTGTTGTTTCTCAAAGTTGTTCAGGATCCATTTCACCAAGCCCTTTGTAACGTTGAACAGTTACTTTAATGTTTGGATTTAAGCCTTGCATAATTTCTTCTTTTTGAGCATCATTATAGGCATATCCTACAAATTTATTTTGAGCAATTTTATATAAAGGCGGTTGAGCAATATAAATAAAGCCATATTCAATAAGTGGTCTAAAGTAACGATAGAAGAATGTTAGTAATAATGTTCTAATGTGAGCACCATCGACATCGGCATCGGTCATAATAATAATTTTGTGGTATCTAAGCTTATTAATGTTGAATTCTTCTCCAACACCTGTACCAAGTGCAGTAATTAGAGATAGAATTTCGGCATTAGCAAAAACTTTTTTAGGTTGATTCTTTTCTGCATTAATTACCTTACCACGTAAAGGTAAAATGGCTTGTGTTATTCTATTACGTCCCATTTTGGCACTACCACCAGCAGAATTACCTTCGACAATATAAAGTTCACTAATTTCAGCATTCTTTGAAGAACAATCAGCAAGCTTTCCAGGAAGTGAGCCGGTATCAAATACAGTTTTTCTTCTTGCGGCATCTCTTGCTGCCAAACCAGTAAGACGAGATTTTTTAGCAAAAATTGTCTTTTGAACAATCATTTTTGCTTCTGTTGGATGTTCATTTAAGAAACGAGCAAAAGCATCGCTAAACACTTTATTAACAGCCATTCTTGCGTCTTTATTACCTAATTTTCCTTTGGTTTGACCTTCAAAAATTGGATCAGTATGCTTAACTGAAATAATTGCAACAATACCCTCACGAACGTCTTCACGGGTTACTTTATCGTCTTCGTTTTTAATTAGTCCACATTCAGTTCCATAGTTATTTACAAGACGAACTAGTGAATCGTAAAAACCGCTTTCATGTGTTCCACCTTCAACTGTAATAATATTGTTTGCATAGGAAACAACATTTCCAGTAATTCTTTCATTATATTGAACTGCAACTTCAACCTGAACTAATGGAGAATCTTGAAATGAATATTCACCTTCAGCATAAATTACATCAGGGTGAATTAATTTTTGTCCAGAGTTAAGTTCTTTAACATAGTCAACAATACCACCTTCAAAGTAATATTCTTCACGACTATTATCTCGTTCATCATTAACAATAATTCTTAAGCCTTTATTAAGATAAGCAATTTGTTTTGCGTGGTCAACAATAACGCCTTTATCTCACTCATTTTTGTCCATTATGCTAAAGTCTGGGTGAAATTTAATTCTTGTTCCTGTATCTTGAATATTACCCTCTTCAATTACAGTAAGACCTTGTACTGTTTTTCCACCATTATTAAAGTGCGCATAATGCAATTTACCATCACGTTTAACTCAGACTTCAAAGTCAGTACTTAATGCATTAACAACTGAAGCACCAACTCCATGAAGTCCACCAGAAACTTTATATGAATCAGAGTCAAATTTACCACCCGCATGGAGAACTGTTAAAACTGTTTCAACAGTTGAAAGTCCTGTTTTAGGGTGAATTGCTGTTGGTATACCACGACCATTATCAGTAACATCAATGTAACCATCTTTTGTTATGGTAATTTCAACCTTATTAGCAAAACCTGCCATTGCTTCGTCAACAGAGTTGTCAACTATTTCTCAAATAAGATGATGAAGACCTCTAATTCCTGTTGTTCCAATGTACATTCCTGGTCTAACCCTAACAGCTTCCAAACCTTCTAAAACTCTTATATTCGATGCATCATATTCTTTTGACATATTGCCTCCAATTCTCTATATTCTTAATATTAAGATTATACTCTAAAAATATGAAAATAATATGAAATTTTTCACAAAATTAACACTTATTTTTTGCAAAAAATTTAATAAGTTTTTATTTAATTAACTTATTATTTATTTTACTAAAACAGACATAAAATAGGGTTTTTAGTAAAAAAACTAAATAATAATAAAATAATTAATTTTGGTTTTTGATTTAAAAAAACATAATACATTTTTGAACCAAAAATTTAGGCATTATAAAATAGTGAATTTTGGAGTAAAATAATACAAGTGCTTTCGCGCTTTTTTAAAATTTTTATTAAATTCAATTAATCAAAAAGAAAGGAGTTATATGAAAAAAAATCACGAGAATGAAGAAAAAGAATCCGCTTCATTAAATCAGGATCTCGGTCCAAATGCTGAACAAATGCAGGCAGAAAAAGATAAAGAAATTCTTAATGAAGTTAATGCTTATGAAAGAGATGTACTTTTAAATAACACTCAAATTGAAAACAAACATGTCGAAGAACACCATGAAATAAACTCAATCCATTTAGATGATGTTGTTAATAAAAAAAATACTCAATATAAATACACAAAAATGTCAAACTTTGTATTGAAGTTATCTCGCTTTTATGCACCTATGCCCCTTTGAAAACTAGGTTTAATTACCGCAGCACTAGCAGTTTTTTTTGGTGTTATTGGTATTTTCTTTGTTAAAAATCCAGGGATTTATAACTTTGGTTTAGCTGCCTTTGGTCAAGCTATTTCAAGACTTACTAATGTTCTATTAAGAGGAAACCCTAATGTTACACCTGCAATCTATAATGTTATAGACCATGCTCTCTTCTGAATTCTTTATTTAGTTTTAAGTATTCCAATTTTTATTTTTGGATGAAAAAAAGTTGGTAAGGTCTTTACAATACTTACTTTAGAATTTCTTGTTGTAAGCAGTCTTGTATCATTTGCTCTTGGTCAAATTCCAGGAATAAGTAATGCTTATATTATTGGTAACTTTTCTCATGAAGATATTCCAAATGAATTAAGAGAGGCAATTCAAAAAAAATATTGAGCTAGCAAAGGGCAACTTTGGTCACTAATACCACTTCAATGAAAAGATGGTGGCAACATAGTTGCACAAGTAATCTTTTCAATTGCTTATGGATGAATGCTTGCTTTCTTCTTCGCTATTATTGCTATAATGGGTGGTAGTGCAGGTGTTACAGGAATTATCGGCGAATATATGGCTGTTGTTAAACAAAAGAACTTTGGAACAATCAATGGTTATATAAACCTAGTTATCATTATTGTTTCAGTTATAATAGGTACTTATTTACCTGGAAGTCTATTACTCCAAGATTTAGCTAAATTTGAAAATGAAAACATAGTTCTATATGAAAAATTAATTAAGAGTGACCCATCTATTGAAATTGCTTATAATTCACTTAAATCATTGGCTTGAAAACCTCCTCTTTATTTCTCTCCTAACTTTATTTCTACTTTTGTATGTAACGTTATTTTTGTCATCTATCTTAATAAACTATTTCCACGTTATAAAATTGTTCAAGTTAAAATCTACTCACCTCATATGAGTGCAATTAGAGAAGCAATCATCACAGATAGAAAAACAGTTAATAGTTTTACTATTACCAAAGGTGTTGGTGGTTATTCAGGAAACAATACAAAAGTTCTTTCATCAATCACACTTTATAATCAAGTTCCTCGGCTTATTAAAAAAGTTAGATCAGTTGATCAAAATTCACTTATTACAATTAGTAATGTGGCCAGTGTTGATGGCAAAATCTACTTGCCAGAAGCCAAATTTTAAAATTACAGCATATGCTGTTTTTTTATTAAACTTGTTAGTGTTTAATTTAATATAATAATTAATACTATGAAATTAAACTATATAGAATACAACGGTGATAAAGTTCCTCTTTATGTTGAAGATAATAAAAGCGATGTTACTTTTTTGTTTCTTCATGGACTAAATTCTAATTGAAAATATATGCAACCACTTCTTGAATATCAACACAACTATAATATAGTAGCAGTTAATTTTCCTGGTAGTAAGTTTTTCAAAGAAGTTAAACCTGAGGAAATTACACTTGAGTGATGAATTGAAATAACCAAAGAAATCTTGACACGTATTAAAACTAAAAATGTAATTGTGGTTGCTCACTCAATGTCAGGTGGTGTTGCAAGTACACTAGCAGACGATCCAAAAGTTAAGAAAATAATTATGATGTCAACTATTAATCCATATATGAAAGAGTCTTCTTCATATTCAGTGCTTCAATCAGTTATTGATCCACAAAGTAAATGAAGTTCATTCATTGGTAAACTTTTCTCAAAAATGGCAGCCAAATTTAAGAAAACTGAAAAGCTTATTGAATCATTTACACGTAAAGGATCATGATTCAATCTGCTTGATAAGTATGTTTTAAATGCTGATTACATGATTAAATTAGACCAACAGTACAAGGAAAATTGCGATAAGATGATTTTTTTAGTTGGCGAGAAAGATAAGATAATTGGTACTAAATATTTTAATGATTATGCAATAAGTCTTGAGGTTCCATTTTTGATTATGGGTATGGGTCATTCGCCAATTAAGGACGAACCACGAAGAATAGCTAAGTATTTTAATAGTTTAGAGCCATGTAAAAAAAGACATTTTTGACAAAAATTTATGGATATTAAAATGAATAAATTTTTGGAATTTGATGATGAGAAAACTAAGGAAGAGGAAATTCTTCTTGAACTTGAAGAAAACGTTGGTTAATAATTAGGAGAATATTATGGAATACAATCAATTTGAAATGGAATTAAGGAATGCACTAACCACAGGCAATGGAACTAAACTCTTATACAAAATAATTGATGCACCTTTTAGATTTTTTTCACCTTTGCAACCTTTTAATTTTAAAGTCAAACTAGAGCAGTCATTTTTAAGAAACCAAGAAAACACTTATGTAAAATACATTAAATTTTGCGCTGAATATTTAATTAGTCAGTATGGTTTTTCATTAGAAAAGAGTAACTTTAAATATACCTTGGAGCAAAAAGAAGGTCAAGAATTTCCAGAAGATATTAAGGTTAATGCCACAATGATATTTAAGCAAAGATTAAGCGACCGTGAAGAAGGAAATGAAGATATTTGCGTGGTTTATTTGAAGAAAAGAGACTTCTATGGAGCAAAAGAAGTATCAAAAATTCATGATAATATTATTAAGCAACTTTCAGTAATTAGACTTATTTATCCTAATAATAAAATTAAAGGAATCTTGTGATTTTTAGATAATGACTATAATAAAAACATTAACTTTTTTAATGAGTGTTATGATAAAGAAAACACATTTGGCTCACCTGGATTTAGAGCATATTATGGTGCAGAATTTTTTAAACTTTTCGACAAAGAAGAAGACTGATTAAATATTGAGTCTCATATTAGAAAATTTAAAAGTAACAACTATGATTATTTTTTAAAGATGCCTAACTTAGATCAAGATGAAGACGTTTTGAATGCAATGATTAATTTGAATGAACGTTCTTGACAAAAATTAATTTCGCCTGAAGAAGTTTACAAAGATATAAGGCAATATATCTTTGATGAAAGAAATGAAAATTCAAACTTATTTAAGGCTCTTAAATTAAGAGAAATTAAGCAAACATCAATTGATGATGATGAAGAAAAGCGAAGAATTATCGAACTACAAAATTCGACAACTGATGTGAACCCCAAAACTTGTACAAAAAAATTATAAAATATTTGATTATTTTTATCAAGCGGAATCCGCTTGATTTTATTTATTTCGCATTTTTGATCAAAAATGCGAAAAAGAATCATTAATATTATTTTCTTGGGTTGGCTTCTAGCCAACCAATTATTTTTTATTTAGTTTTTAAAATTAATTTTATTAATTATTTTTGTGGAAATGCGTTTTTCCAATTTATATAAAATTAATTTCTCAATTTGTTACATTGTTTGTGTTGCGAATTTATTTAAAAGATATGATTTAATCATAATTAATTTTCTTGACAATCTAGTTCATTTCTTTATATTGATCCATATTACATCTCTTCCAATATTCAGCGGGTGACATTTTTAATCTCAGAATTATTCTTTCATTATTGTAATAATCTATGTACTCATTAATTTTTTGTTCTAACTCATCAATCGATTTATATTCTTTTCCATAATATATTTCATTCTTTAATTGTGCAAAGAATGTTTCCATAATTGAATTGTCAAGACAATTGCCTTTTCGAGACATACTTTGGATAATACCTCTATCTTTTAGTTTTTTCTGATATTGTGGCATTTGATATGGTCATCCTTGATCTGAATGAAATATCAATCCTTCAAGGTTATCGAATTTTGCTAACGCCTCGTCCAACATATCTTCAACCATTTTGAAATTTGGACTTTTTGATAATTTTCTAACAATAATATAACCTGTATGCATATCGCGAATTGGTGAGAGATATGTTTTTTGTCTTTCACTTTAAATTCGGTAACATCTGTTGTTCATTTTTGATTTGGCTTTGAAGTTTTAAAATTTTGACCTAATTTGCCTGTTTTATAGCCTTTTTCTTCTTTCTCTTCTAATAAATGATTAGGTATTTTCTTATTAAGTTCACCCTTAAATGATTTGTATTTTTCTCTTGGTTGAATTCCTTTTAATCCAAGTTCATTCATAATTCTTTTAACCTTTTTATAGTTAATTTTTAACCTTTTTGTAGTTCAATAGTGATTCTTCTATACCCATATCTTCCTTTGTGTTTTTCGTAGATAGATATTATTTCTTGTTTAATTTCACTATCAACTTCTGTTTTATTTACTCTTTTCAGATAGTAATAATATGTTGAACTAGAAGTTCAAAAATAAGAAATCAACTCACTTAATTTATAAATATGCCTTAGCTGATTTACGATTTCAAATCTGTATTTATTGATTTCTTTTTGCTTTCACCTTTTCAGCTAAGGCTATCGATTTTTTAAAATATCATTTTCCATTCAAAGAATTCTAATTTGTTCTTCATAGATTTTGCATCTTTGTTCTGAATCAATATTCTTGTATTTTTCATTATTAGTTAATAATTCTCTTCTAAGTATTTTTTAATTCTTGACTTTTTCATAAGTCCATTATATCCTAATTCTTGGTATTTCATTACCCAAGATCTAATTGCACAATAACTAATTTTTTCTTGTATTGATATATCTTGTATTGTTTCACCATTAAGAACTCTCAAAACTATGAGATGCTTAAATTCAGGTGATTTATGAGTGGAATTTTTCTTGGTTCGAAACTTGTTTTACCAAACGCGTTGTATTTTTCGATAACATTAGTAACTGTACTTTCTGATAACCCAAACTTCAATGATATTTGACTTTTTATCATTCCTTTTTATAAAAATTAACAATTTTTTCTTAATACTTTTATCTAATTTCATATAAAAACCCCTAAAGTTCTTTTGTACAACTTTAGGGGTTCACTTCACAACTTAATATTAGTTTTTTTGCTAATTAGCCCATTTTATAGACAAAAAATAAAATCAAGCAAACCTGTGTTACTTGATTTTTGCATAATTATTCTTTGGTTATTTTGCTAATTCCACCCATATAAGGAACTAATTTTTTAGGTATAGTAATTGAGCCATCCTTGTTTTGATAATTTTCTAAAATAGCAGCTATTAATCTATCGATTGCAAGACCTGAACCATTCATTGTGTGAGCATAAACATTTTCACCGTCTTCGTTCTTGTATCTAATCATTGCCCTGCGTGCTTGAAAATCTCCCATATATGAAACAGAAGAAATTTCGCGATATTTAATTTCAGATGGTAATCAAACTTCAATGTCAATTGTTTTTCTACTTGCAAAACCTAAATCACCTGTACACAATAATAATTCTCTATAAGGTAATTCAAGTTCATCTAAAACTAGTTTTGCTTGTTCTAACATTTGATTAAATTCTGCTTCTCAATCTTTTTCGCTGACTATTTTTACCAACTCAACTTTTTTAAATTGGTGGTTTCTAATAATACCTTTGGTGTCTTTTCCGCTGCTTCCAGCTTCCGATCTAAAACATTCAGTAAAAGCTGTCATTCTAATTGGTTTTGATAAGTCAATTATTTCATTATTGTAATAATTAGTTAAAGGAACTTCGGCAGTAGGTATTAAATAATTTTTAGTATCTTCAAGAGCAAATAAATCTTCTTTAAATTTTGGTAATTGACCTGTACCAAATAAAATTTCAGGTTTTACTATAAAAGGAACCGAATACTCTTCGTAACCATTTTTAACATGCAAATCTAACATAAAATTCATAAGTGCTCTTGCTAATCTGGCACCTAAGCCTTTATAAATTACATAACGAGATCCAGACATTTTAACTGCTCGTTCAAGGTCAATAATGTTTAAGTTTGATGCAATTGTGTAGTGTGGTAGAACACCTGAAACAAGTCCGCGACCTAAATTGTCATGATTTTTTAAAACTTTGTTTTGTTTTTCATCTTTTCCAAGTGGTACATCATCAAGCGAAATGTTAGGGATTCTAATCAACATTTCATCAACCTTTTTTTCAATGTTTTTAGCTTCTTCTTCAAGTTTGACTTGTTCTTTTTTTATGATTGCAACTTGTTTTTGTAGTTCTGAGAGCTTAACTTTGTCATTTTTGTGTTTTGCAAATTCCTTGCTAAATTTTGTTAATTCAGCTTTTTTGCTTTGTGCTTCAAACATTAATTTTCCACGTTTGTTTGCTTCTTTTATGAGTTCATTAAAGGTTTTTAGGTCAAAATTTCTATTTTTTAATGCAACCTTAACTTTCTTTTCGTTTTCTAAAATATATTTTAAACTTAGCATTTTACCTTTCCGCTTATTTTATAGGCTTTTTAGTCAAAAATTAAGCTCTAAAAATTACTATCATTTTATTAAAATTATCTTAATAAAATGATACAACATTATTGGTTTTTTGATAATTTTTTTGCCAAAAATGGTTGTTTGTAAATTCTTTTGAAATTTAAATATTTAATATATAATTAAATCACATTTTATTAGTACTTAAATATTAATACATTTTGATAAAATGAATATATAACATTTAAAACAATTATCAAGGAGAAAATATGAGTTTAAGAACATACCAACCAAACAAAAGCAAACACATTAAAACTCATGGTTTTAGAGCTAGAATGGCAACAGCAAATGGTAGAAAAGTTTTAGCAGCTAGAAGAGCTAAGGGTAGAGCAAGACTTACAGTTTCAGATAGTAAATAATAATTTTAATTTGTAAAATGAAAAAAATTTATCGCCTTCAAAAAAGTTGAGAATTTGATTCTGTGATCAAATTTCAAAAGCAAGTTTTGAATAAGTATTTAATTATTTATTACAAACCTAGCGATAATTTTAAAATTGGTATAACTGTACCAAAAAAGTTTTGCAATGCAGTTTTAAGAAATTACTACAAGCGTCAATTAAAATCAATTATCCATTCTTTGGATTTATATGGCAAGAGAATTCACTTTGTCTTAATTCCAAGAAAAGATTTTTTTAATTTGAGTTTTGAAGAAAAATTCAATATAACAAAAAAATTATTTGAAAAGATTAAAGATGAAAAACAAAAATAGATCTGATAAATTCAATTATTTTTCAGATGCTGGTTCTGACAAAGAAAAAAGAAAAAGTCTCTGAAAAAAAATATGATACTGAACTAAAATAGTTTTATATACATTGCTATTCGGTTTAAGTATGACAGGTTGCATCCAAACAATGGTTATTAAAACATCATCATACTCGGGTGCAGGTACTGAATATTACACATCATATGATAAACTTAGTCCTAACGTTACAACACTAGAACCTGGTAAAAAAGATCCAAAAGTTGATAAAGATGAGAAAGCTTTAGAAACCGGTGAATTTAAAAAAATTGTTGTAAATGACTATGCAAACTACCACGTTAATTACAGAAACCATGCTGAATTACTTAAAAAATTAAGACAACAAGCTGGCGAAGATGTTTATGGCAAATATAATTCATATTCATCTTCAATTCAGTGATATTATGACATTCATGATGAAAACGGCAAACTAAAGAATGATTATGAAAAATTTGCTGTTGTAAAAGGTAATAATGATAAATATCTTTTCAACATGAGTGAGTCATCAATATATCAACCAATTTATACAACATATAAAGATATTAAATTTATTGATCCAAGATTTAATTTAATTTCATTGTACAATCTAATTGATCCAAAAGATGTTTCAAAAGGTTATGAACTTAAAGTTGCTAATCTTGAAAAAACATATACCGAATATGAAACAACTAAAAATAAACTAAAAGCAACTTTATTTTCGATTGCTACCCCTGACCAAATTAAATTGAAGAATAAATTAAATGGTAGAGACATTAGCAATATCGATCTCTCAAAACAACTTTATGCACGTGATGTTCTTGAATTTTTATACAACAAAACATTTGTTGAACAAGTTAATGGTAAAGATAACTATTTTGTAAGAAGGTTCAAGGATACTGCTGAAAATGGTGGATTTAGTTCATCTGATTATAATGACATATTTAAGAAAATTGTTGTTGATAAATCATTAACCAAACTTAATCAAAAACAATTTGACCTTCTTTTAGAATACTCAAGTATATTAGCTGAATACTTTAAGAATACCGGTTTTACAAACAAGTATGATGATACACAGTTTGAAGAGAGAAAACTTCATACTCCAAAGGATAATAAGACAAGCGAAAAAATCATTAAGGAAAATGCATTTCTTATACCTGACACCAAATTAGTCTATTCACATAGTGAACCATTTAAACCATTTGTTACATGGGGCGATTCATGAAGACATTGAGGTCCTTTCTTTGGTTTATTTGTTTATCCTATTTCTTGACTAACAGGTTCAATACGTGAAAAAATGCCTTCTTTATCTGGCTGAAGTACAATATTTGTTATTATTATTGCTGTTATAATAACTCGGCTATTTTCTCTTGCTATTACTTGAAAATCTCAAGTTAATCAATCTAAGCAAGAAGATATTAAAGCTAAGAAAGCTAAAATTGATGCTAAATATGCAGACTTCAAGGGCAATAAGCAAATGAAGATGAGGCATCAACAAGAAATTGCTGCTTTATATAAAAAGAATAATATAAACCCTCTTGATGCTTTCTTAAATGTTATTATTTCCTTCCCGATCTTTATTTCAATGTGAAGAGTTATCCAAAGCATACCGGAAATGAAGTCAACTGTTTGATTAGGTATGAGTTTTGCAGCAACAAGCTGGAAGAGATTGTTTGCTGGTGAATGAGTATATCTTGGAATCTTAGTGGTTGCTCTTGTTGTTCAATTCTTCTCACAATTCTTACCTAAATTACTAACACGTAAGAAATTTAAAGAAAGAACAACAATTGAAGAAGAAAAAGCACTTAAGAAAAGTAATAAAACGCAGAACATTGTTATGATTGTCTTCTTATTCATTACTTTGATGTTCTCTTGCGGTGTTCAAGTGTACTGAATTTTTAGTGGGCTTTGAAACATTATTCAAACAGTCGCAATTCATTACTTTAAAAAATCTGCTTACTATAGAAGAAAATATATTAATGCAGTCACTTAAAATAAATATAAAACCAGAGCAACTGGTTTTATTTTTTTAGTAGCTTTATGGAGTGTTAATGTTTTCACATTATTTAAAAAAATGGCTACTCTAATAATTTATAATTGATATATAAATCTTGGAGGGATAATGAAAAATAATAACTTAATAGAGAACAAACTAATTGCTTCAATGCGTGGTATTGCGCTTGATTCAATTAATAAAGCAAAAGGTGGCCACATAGGAATGGCTATTGGTGCAGCCAATATTACTTATTCACTTTTAGGTAAGGAATTAAAATTCTCAAAAACTGATCCAAAATGAATCAACCGCGATCGTTTTGTTTTATCGGCAGGTCATGGTTCAATGGCTTACTATTCAATAATGCATTTTTTAGGTTTACTTAGTAAAGAAGATATGCAGAATCACAAAACGCTACACTCAAAAACACCTTCACACCCAGAATTAGAATACACTTCTTTTGTTGATGCTTCAACAGGGCCACTAGGTCAAGGTGTAGCAATGGCAGTAGGTATGGCGCTTAGTCTAAAAAGCCTACAAAATAGATTTAATCGTAAAAAGTATGATCTAATTGATCATTACATCTATGCACTTCACGGTGATGGTTGCATTCAAGAAGGTGTTGCACTTGAAGCTATTCAATTTGCTGGTACAAATAAACTTGATAGACTTATTTTAATACATGACTACAATAATGCACAAATTGACACAAGAGCACAAGATGTAAACAATATTGACTTTGTTAAATATTTAGAAGCATGCAATTTTGCAACATTTATTGTCAAAGAAGATAAACCAGAACTAATTCTGGAAGCTATCAAAAAAGCAAAAGCATCTAAGAAACCATCATACATACAAGTTCATACAAAAATTGCAAAAAATACGAAATTCGAAGATAGTCCAAAAGGACATCATGGCCTATTAAAAGAAGAAGATACAATTGAATTTAAAAAGAAATGTGGCCTAGCTTCATATGCTCCATTTGAATATGACAGCGATGTTTATGACTATGGAAAAGAATTGTTAACTAAAAAAGAAGAAGCATACAAAGAATGAGTTAAATTATATGAAAAGTATAAGAAAGAATTTCCTAACGAAGCAGATGAATTAGAAGGTTTGTACAACAACAAAGAAAAATATGATTTTAGCGACATAACATTTAGTGAAACTAATGTAGCAACTAGAAATTATTTTGCTCCAATAATGCAAAAAATTGACCAACAATATAAAAACATTGTTGGTGGTTCAGCAGATTTAACATCTGCAACAAAGGTTGGTTTTTCTAAAAATATTGTTGATGGTGGCAAAAATATTCATTATGGAATTAGAGAATTTGCAATGGTTGCTATTAACAATGGTATCTACTTGCATTCACATTTAAGAACCATTGATTCAACATTTTTATCTTTTGCTGACTATGAAAAGGGTGCACTAAGATTAGGTTCAATTATGAAAATTCCAAGTGTTCACGTCTTTACACACGACAGTTATCAAGTTGGTGGCGATGGACCTACACACCAACCTGTAGAGCAATTAAGTATGCTTAGATCTATTCCAAATCTCAAGGTTATTAGACCTATGGATGAAAGTGAAGTTAAAGTAGCTTTCAATTATGCACTAAATCAAAGTGAATATCAAGTTGCTATTATTGGTTGTCGCCAAAACGTTAAATCATATAACTTACATAAAGAAAATCAATTAATGCCAGCCTATGTTATTAAAGCAGCAAAAAACCATGATATTAGTATTCTTGCTTCTGGTAGTGAAGTTGATTTAGCTGAGAAAGTTGCTAATAAACTTGTTGGTGCCGGAGTTAAAGCGCAAGTTATTTCAGTTCCACTATTGCAAGATTTAATTAATGATGAAAAGTTAATTAAATCGCTTAATCTTGATAAGAAACCTATGTTTGTAATTGAGGCATCAAATGATACACTTTGATATAAATTAAGTAAATACAACAAAATTGATGCAATGTTAGCTGATGGATATGGTTATTCAGCAGACGGTTTCGAAGTATATAAAATTAAAGGATTTAGTTTAGAAAACGCCCAAAAGAGAATATTAGAATTTCTTAAATAATGAACAAAACGGTCTTATAATAAGGCTGTTTTTTAATTCAAGATTTATCTTCTAAAGCATGGTTCTTTAATTCAAATTGAATTAAAAATTTACTAAAATGCTGTTTTATAGGCATTTTAGTAAATTTGATTATCAGGTAACAGTTGCCCTATAGAGAGCAGGAAAGAATTTAGACATTATTTTTTTGCCATAGATTACTTCCATAATTCATTCTCTTGGAATATCGTTTTTTTGGATTTCATTTTCAAATGTCAGATGTTCTAATTTAACTTTTATTTCAATGAATTTCGATACAGCATTAACTTCATTAAGTTTAATAGCATCTAATTCGAGATTAATTTTTGAAATATAAGCTGTTTTCTTAATATCAATTTCATAATTTGTTTTATTGACTCTATTTCATCTCTCAATAGCATGATCAGAGACGATAATGTCAAAATTTTCAATTGCTAAATCTCTTATTTCTCTAAAGAACTTAGCATAAATATCGTGCTTATATCATCTCTTAATTTGGTTTAACTCATCTTTTGACATTTTCTTACTTCCGCATGGATTGTACTCCAAGGCATATTCTTCAAGTTTACTTGAAGACAATTGATTAAAATCAGGAATATAAACACCTGACACCAAATTTATTTTAGCAACCTCACTTGGTTTAAATGTTTCTAAAATAATTTGATAATCACAGTTATCCAAGCTCAATGTTTCTTCATTTAATATAACATCAAAGTAAATAAATGCACCATATTGTTTTTCTAATTCAATCTTTCGGGCTACTATTTCATTAAATTTTTCTTTTAATACTTTCTTGCCACATTGAGCAATTAGTTTACTTTTTGAAATTGGTTCATCGTGTTTCAATTGTTCATCTTGAATTAATTCAACTCAATCATCTTGTGGATATTTCTTGTCAATTATTGTCATGCTTGATTTAATTAATGTCATCTTCTATTCTCCTCTTGGATAAAATTCATATTTATATTTAATATAGCACAGAATTAGTTAATTTCGTACAAATTTAAATAATTACAAAGTTAAATAAAAACACGATAAGTTGAATAAAAAATTCGTGTTTTTATTATTTTATTCTTCAACAGGCTTGTAATTTTTGAATTGATCAATTCTTTCATCATTATAGAAACTAGTTCAATTAAGGTATTCAATGCCACCTTCAAGATAACCACCCTTTTTGCCATACGAGTGCTTGAGTGAATCATATTTATGAAAAGTTAATCAATCAATGTAATCGTAATTGAATTCATTGTTAAAACTATCCTTAAATGAAATATTACTTATGAATGAAGCTCAAATTTTATTATATGGTTTATATTCACGCAATATCTTATGATAATTTTTTCCTAATTTTTGTTCATGAAAATCTCAACCTACAAAAAAATTTGATGTAAACAAACCAGATGTTGAAATAATGTGTCCTGTCTTTCACTTAATCGGCATTAAATCAACAAGATTATTATTTAATATACTTTTTGCTACATCAGTTGCTTCAGCATCAGAAATTTTAATTGTATCGATATACACTTCAAAACCATTTTCAGTAGGGTGTAACTTATAACCTTTAAAATATTCGTGAGCCATAACTTCTATTGTTCTTGTTGTTCCAGCTTTTTGTCAATTACCAAGTAGGAAATTACTTGTTGTTGAATATTTAGAATCATTTCCTGAATATTGGTTTGAATTTTGAATTAACATAATATTTGCAAAAACAATTTTAGAAATGGTTTCAACTAACTTATTCATAAGTTGATCGTAAATCGTTTTTGTTACAATTGTGCTTTTTTGTATCAATATGTCCAATATATTATTGGTTGTCTTTTTTTCAAACAATAACAGTTTTAAAAATATATCCAATGTATAATAAAGCTTATCACTCTTAATTTCCTCAATTGTTTTCTGTTCATCCTTACCAAAATTATATGTATTAAAAATATTATTAAATCTTGATTGTATTCACATTTTATCTTCAAAGTCTTGATAATAACCTTGCTCAATATAATCAACCAAACGATCATTATAGTCAACACCATAGAATTGAAACCCAAAGAAAATCTTATCAAGTCCATATTTCTTATAAAGTTCAAGATTCTCTTTTCCATAAGGTTTCAATTTATTTGCGTTTGATTCCTGTTTTAAAGCATCACTCATTGCTTTTGTTTTATTCAAATATTGAGGGTCAGCACTAGATAAAATCTTAACTGTTGTATATTCAAATTTTTTTGCTTCATTGTTTCAATTGTATTTAGGTACATCAAAATTGTACATCTTGTTATATCCAAATTGATTAACAATTATGTTGTAGAAATTTTTTACGAAACTAACAAGTAAATCCTTTTGACCATTAACAAATTTTTCAACATCATCATTATTTGGTAATTCTAATCAATTAATAGTATCCGCTTCCAGTTTCTTATATAAATTATTAACTAATTCATCTATAAACCCTTGTTGCTGGTCAATAAATTGTTTTGCACTTTCTCTTGCATATTGAATATCGAGATGTGAATAATTACTATCAAATTCTGATTGCACCGCTTTTTTATTTACAATGTATTTTTCGTAACCTTTAAACACACCAATTCATGCGTTCATATAATTTTCTTTTTTAACTTTTTCACTTGAACTGATTTTTGATTTAAAATCATTCTTATTATTAACTTCTAGATAATCCTTTTTTGCTTTTAATAATAACGTATTTTTAGATGTTATATTTTTCTCACTAACTATTTCATTTACATTTGAAATTCTTATTAAATTATCCATATTGTTCTTAACAGTATCTAAGAATTTCATGTATTCAGTTTTTAATTTTGAGAGTTCTATAACATTGGTATTGATCTGTTCAATATAATTAAATATATTAGTAAATGATGTTTTAACAATATCAATATTATTGGTATCCCATTTGTCAATTTCTTTTGATGTTATATTGTTGCTATTTGTGTCAATTATTTTCTTATGTTCAATCGATTCTTCTAATTCAAGTAATGGTTTAAAGTCTGTAATTTCAGTTGAAATTTTACATGCTGAAATAAGTCTATCAGCATTTGATACAACTGAGTTTTTAATAATATTGTTATTATTTAGATCAACAGTTATTAATTGTCCAATATTTACTAAACAATCTAATATATCCTTTAAATCTATTTTATTAGAACTGATATTTAATTTATTTATGGATGTCAAAATCTTATCAACTTCAATAAGTTGACTACTTAAGAGTGAATATGTGAAACCAAATTGATTAAAATCAATTAATTGATTTTGTTTTGTAGTATACGAATCTTTGAATGCTAAAAGCCTTGATTTGGCATAGTTGTAATGTATAAGACTTTCGTTTCTTAGTTTATTAATTTTTTCTTTTGTAGTTGCTAATTCAGTTAAGGTTTTAGTTCTGTTCTCAATGGCATTTTCATTTATTTTTCCATCTTGTTCAAAATAATTATTTATTGATTTTTTTATAGTTTCAATCTCAGTTAAATCCAATTTTGTTGTATTTGCTACTTTTTTCAAATTTTCACTGTTTAATATTTGATTGATTTGTTGATCATTCAAAGTATTTTTTATATTTATACTACTTAAAATTGTATCTTTTCAAAGTTTGTTATCTACATTCATTAAATTTAAACCTGCTTCAACCAATGATCCAGTGAGTTTTTTATTGTTTTGAACACCTGGATCAATTTTTGATTTGTCATAATTTTCAATAGCTTTTTTAAGGTTGTTGAATCTTGAAACTTTATTTGAAATTGAATTAATAATTGTATTATTACTGTTCCTTAGTGATTCAAGTTCTTTTGCTTTCTTTTCAACTTCATCAACAATTTTAATAAACAAATCCGATTCTTCTTGTTCTAAAATTTCTTTATTTTTTAATTCAACTTCTGGAATTGTTTTATTAATTAAATCATATGCATTTTTATTTTTGGTTGCTCTAAGATATGATGTATTTCCAAAGTGGTGACCAATGCGATATTTTTTGTGTTCATCCAAAATTTTTTGAATTTCGATACTTAGTTTATTATTCTTGTCAATTTGGTTGTTATATACATTAAGAATATTATTTAGTTGCGACTTGATTTCATCCATTAAATTAAATGAACTAATAGTTTTGTTAATTCTATCTCTTGAATCCCTTAGTTTAAGTGATGAACCATTAAAATTTTTAATTTGGTCTTCTAATCATTTTTTATTATTTCGATAGTTAGTTTTGTCAACAGATAATGCAACAATTGCCCCTAACGAAATAGTTCCTACTATTCCACCCGCAATGCCTGCCGAAATTGAAATAATTTTTTTATCTCTCTTTTTCATTTAAATCCCCCAAAAGCTTAAATATACCAAAGCATTTAATCTATTATTTAATTATATTAAATAATAGTGGTGAGTTACTTTGTCAAGCGGGTTTCACTTGGAACAAGACCCAACAAAAAATAATTATTTTTTTTTTTTTTTTTTTTTTTGTAAAGCACTTTTTTACAGCATTTTTAGTAAAATCATTTTTAAAAAAACAGTAAAAAATTTATTTTACATTTAATAAAAAGCTGTTTAAATTTTTAAATTTAATTTGTGAAATTTATTTCATTTATCTATGCTAACATGAGCAAAGAGCAAATAAAAAATCCAGCATCATATATGAACGACCAGATTTATTCGATTTAAAATTTTGCTGATTTGACAAGAAAATTCAGATAATCAATTTTTCAACTAATTAACTAACTTAATAATAAAACAATTTTTAAGAACTCCCTATTTTAAATATTTAGCAACGTTCTTATATGTTCTCCTGTGCTGTTCACAGACTCCATATTTTTCCATTGCTTCTTCATGTTCTTTTGTACAATAACCTTTATTTTGTTTTCAGTTATATTCCGGATATTGTTCATGCAACTTATTCATAATTCTATCTCTGGTAACTTTTGCAACAATTGATGCAGCAGCAACATTAATGCTCAAGCGATCACCTTTTACAAGATTAATTTGCTCAATAAATGTGTCTTCAATTTTTTCATAATCTGTAATAAGTATACGTGGCACTAGATACAATTGTCCCAAACACCGTTTCATTCCAAATTTTGAAGCTTGCTTTGGATTTAGTTCATCTACTACATTAGCATCCACAACATAAGTAGTATATTCTAATGCGACTTCTGTAATAATTTCATATGCTTTTTCTCGTTGCTTTTCATTCAATTCTTTTGAATCTTTTATTAGTCTGTGTTTAAAGTTTGCTGGCAATATAACAGCGGCTACAACCAATGGACCTGCACAGCAACCCCTTCCTGCCTCATCGAAACCAGCAATTAGATTAACACCTTTATAATTTTTTAATTCGTAATCATACATGATTTAATTATATTAGACAAATGTTAATTACTATATTTTATTGTGTTCTAATCCCATATGAATTTTGTCTGGTTTGCTAAGTTGTTTAATTCTATTAAATAAAAATGAAATGCACAAAGTTGCATTTCATTATGAAATTATTTTGTTTCTTCTTTATCCTTGTCCTTATTTGCTTCTTCATCTTCTTTAGCTTTTTGTGAGTCAACAATTTGAACAATTAAGCGACAAAGTTCTTCTTTATCCATTTTTTTATAGCCACTAATATAAAGTGTTTCAGCTATGCTATAAAGTTTTGAATTAGGTAAATCTAATAATTTTTTAATTTTATCTTTTGTTTCTTTTTCAGCATTTTTAATAACAGCTTTATTATCAACTATTTCTGCTTCTTCAATTTCTTCATCTTTTGAACTGCTTTCGCTCTCATGTTCAACTTTATCATTAATATCATTTAAGTTAATGCCAAAAAGATTATTAAAAGCATTATTTTCACCTAACATACCAGATTGTTTTAGTGCATCTTGGACTTTTTTAAGTTCTTCTAGTCTTTTAGCATTAATAAAAGCCAATTTAAAATATTTTAGTTGGTTAACAAATAAGAATTGAAAAACCAATAAAATAACATTAATTAAGAACATAGTAATTGTTATAGCTAATAAAATAGTGTTGCCTTTATTGATTAAGGTACGAATATTTTGGTCAATACTATAAAAATTAACTAATCAACTAAAGAAATATAAAGTTGATGGTCATATATGCATATTAATAAACGTTTTTTCCTTGAAAGTGCGTAAATAGAAGGTTGTAAATATAATAATTGAAACTAGCATCACTGTTGCAACTAATCCATTAACAATAATCATACTTGTAACTCTTGAGTTTGCTTCATTGCTTGAATTTGTCCCATTAAAAAAATATGTAACTAAAGAATCCTTAAAGCCAATATATAAAGTTGTAATTGTTGCTGAATTAACAAATGAAATGATGAATGCTAAAAGAGAAAGAATTATAACCGGTCTAAATCTTTCTTTTTCTAGAGATCATAATTTCTTTGCACTTTTAATTTCTAGATATTTTTTGTCAAATAAATTCATCTCTCTCCTTAATATACTACTAATATTATAAATTATTATTCTTTTGTGAGTGTATTAAAATCAAAATCAGCAACATTAAATTCTTTTGGTACAGGCGAGTAAATACATATTTCTTTCTTAGAAACAGGATGTATAAACTTAAGTTTGTAAGCATGCAATCTTTGGTTAAATTCATCAATACTCTTACCATAAGTTGGATCACCATAAATTGGATGTTTGATATATGCCATATGAACCCTGATTTGGTGAGTACGACCTGTTTTTAATTCACATTTAATTAGCGACATTGGTTCTTTGTTTAAATAAAAATGCTTAAGTAGGTGTACAAAAGTAACTGCTTCTTTACCTTCCTTATGAACACTCATAACTTTACGATCTTGCACGCTTCGGGCAATAGGCAAATTAATTTTAGTTAGCGGGTTTTCAATTAAACCTTTAGCGATTGCCACATATGTTCTTTCAATTTGGTGTTGCTTTAACATCTGGGCAAGAAGGTTGTGCATTGTATTATTTTTTGCAATAATTAAAAGTCCGCTGGTATCTTTATCAATACGATGAACTATACCTGGACGAAGAAGCCCGTTTTCATTAGACAAATTATTTTTAAAATGATATAGAAGACCATTAACTAATGTGTCATTATAGTGACCTGGAGAAGGATGGACAACTAGTCCGCTTGGTTTATCAATTATTACCAAGTCATCATCTTCATATTTTATATCAAGTGGTATATTGACAGGCTCAATATTGATTTCTTTATCAAGCAATTTAACAATTGTAATTTCTTGTCCTTCACGGACAATGTAATTACATTTGTGAACTTGAATATTTTCGCCAATATAGACTGCACCCTGCTCAATTAATTCCTTAATATCATTACGACTTAATTCGCTATTTTGACCTATATATTTGTCAATTCTTTCTTTATATTGAACACTTAATTTTAACATAGTGTAATTATATATAATAATTAATAATTTATAAGTTTTTAACCTAGCCAGGGTTCAAATATGATTAATGCAAGTGCAACATTGCTTAATATTAGAGCTATTATTGGTACTTTTTTAATATAAAGAACTGCTGAAATAATTATTCCGCAAGGCACATAACAATATAGAGCAATTTTTCTTCAAGCACTATAAAACAGTACTTTTGGACTATTATGAATATACCCAACATATTGACTAAGTGATTTATTAAAGAAAAAATGTGGTGCTAGAGCAGAGATAAAAAGTTGAATAGCTAATGCACAAATAATAGCAGTAACAACAGGATTCATAACATTAATTAACTTAGTTAGAAACTTATTGTTCTCAAATTTCTTTGAATATTTCATGGCCAATTTCATCATTAAAATTGGCGGTATAACAAACACTAAGTAAGTTAAAAACATTACTATAAAACCTCATCACTCTTTGTTAGCTATGAAGTATCCAGTTACCAGTGCAAATTTTGTTGAAAGAATACCTGGTGTTGCATTTCCAATAGCAAATGCTTGTGCAATATCGCTTTGTGTAATATTGCTACCAAATCAACTTCTAAACAGTTC
Source organism: Mycoplasmopsis caviae (assembly GCF_024498215.1). Classification (NCBI taxonomy): domain Bacteria; kingdom Bacillati; phylum Mycoplasmatota; order Mycoplasmoidales; family Metamycoplasmataceae; genus Mycoplasmopsis; species Mycoplasmopsis caviae. Next base: position 192,541 of record NZ_CP101806.1, read on the forward strand.
TCAAAATCAACTAAAAATTGGCATGAAAACTTGCCCACCACCAAAAATTGATAAACTTATAAGAGTTAAAAATACTATTGCAACAAACAAGGATAGTCAAAGCATTATTGGCCTCCTTTTTGTTCACCTGAGTTATTGTTATTTTGCTCGCTTTCATCTTTTTTAGTCTTGTTTAACTCATTTTTATTTTCTTGCTCAATTGCTAATTTTTTAATCTCTTTTTTATGCTTAATAACTTCAATTGAAGCAAAAATAGAAGCAATTAAAAGCATAATAATTACTGGCATATTTCAAGGCGAAGGAATAAAGAAACAAAATGCAAAAGTTACTAAAAATAGAAAAAATCATAAACTGACTTTTAGTTTACTTCTGCCTTTTTTATAGTATTCTAGAGCAAAACCAATTAGTGAACCAATTATGGCCACAATCACACCTAATTCAATAACAAATAAATATTTTTGTGGTATATAACTAACAAAATAAAATATTAAAAAGAAAACTAAAAGATGTGGCAAAGCAGCTAAAATTACCAAAAACATTCCCTTTTTAAAACCTAAAAGTTTAATAGCAATGTAACTCATTGCTTCAATGACACTAGGTCCGGGTAACATATTTGTAATAATGACATTTTGTTCAAATTCATCAGGACTTAACCATTTATATTTATCTACTGCATACTTTTTAATTGTTGGCATCAGTGCATTACCGCCACCAAAACTAATAAAAGTAATAAGTAAAATGAAGCAGAAAACATTAAAAAATGTTGGTTTTTTGGTATATTGAAACTCCTGGTTTTTCGATGAGTTATTCATAATTTGAATTATACTTTATTTAACACAAGGCAACATTTAAATAAATCTAAAACAGAGTTACTACAACCCTGTTTTAATCAATTAATTGACAAATTGAATATTAAGAAAAACTATTTTAGAAACTCAATTATCTTATTTGAAATGTTTAATTTAGTAAATCCTTTTTGAGAATAAACCAGTGCACCATCAGCAGAAAAACCATAGTCTTTTGCCAAGAAAGCATCTATTTTATTATATTTACTTAATCTGTATCACATAGAATCGCTTGTTGCTTCAATTGCAAACATTGGAGCTTTATTTAAACCAAGTTCAAGGCATAATTGCTCATTTTCGATTAAATCTTGTAAAAGTGGAACTGAAATTACTTGTGCATTAATTTTGTATTTTTCAAGTACACTAGCAACATCACAAGCTAAATTAACTTCGCTTCCAGAGGCGAGAATACTAATTTGATAATTGTCGCAAGTCTTGATTTTATAGGCTGCAACAAGATTGGAATTAAGCATATTATAAGATTTTAAATCTTGTCGACAACCAATTATTACAACCTGGTTTTTGTCTTGGTTAAATGCATAATTAAATGCTGCTCTTACTTCCGATTCATCTGCGGGTCTAATGACTTTAACATTGCTCATAGCTCTAAGCATTGGGATTTGGTCAAATGGTTGATGGGTAGGTCCATCACCTCCAACCTGGTAACTATCATGTGTGTAAACATGAACTGATGGAATTTCCATCATTGCTCCAAGTCGTAGAGCTGATTTAGCATAATCAACAAAAGCCAAAAACGTTGAATCAATAGTCTTAAGATTTGAATCTAAATATATTCCATTGTTTATAGCACTCATTGCAAATTCTCTTATACCATACTTAATATTTTGGCCACCATCAATAATATCTTTTTTGAAACCTATTTTTGTAGCTTTGGTAAGATCAGCAGAACCACCAACAACATAAGGGTTGTTTTCTAACTTTGCCATTATTGGAGCAAAATAATTTCTAATTGCACAATTACTTTGACTAAATTCGACATCGCTGAAGTCAAATTTATATTTCTTGCTAGTTAACATTTCTAATTCTTTGGCAAGCTCTGGATATTCGCTTTTGTATTTGTCATATTTTTTAAGCCATCTGGCATAAGAGCGAATTTTTTCTAGTTGTAATAAAGCACCATATTCGTAAATCTCGTCTTCATATATGAAAGGGTTTAAAGTTGAAAGTGAGTTTAATTGTTTGAATTTGATAGTTTGTTGTTCATTTAATGTACCATTATGGCCATCTGGAGTATTTTCAAATGGGGTACCTTTAGCTATGGTTGTATTTACTTTAATATAACAAGGTTTATTTGATTTTTTAGCTTGCTTGATAGCTTCAAAGATATCATCAATGTTGTCTCTAACATTGAATGTTTTAAAGTTATATGACTCAAAGAATTTTATTAGATTGCCACCATTTACATAATTAGCAAGCGAATCAATTTGTGCATTATTTGAATCGTGCAAAATTATTAATTTACTTAATTTTAGAGTGCCTGCTAGTTGAATAGCTTCAAGTGCCACACCTTCTTGCAAGCAACCATCACCAACAAGGGAAAAAATATGATGATTTATAATCTTGTGATTTTTACGATTATACCTGTTTTGTAGGTATTTTTGACTAAGAGCCATACCTACAGCCATTGCTACACCTTGACCTAGTGGACCTGTTGAAGCATCCACATATTGAAGTTTATCAATCTCTGGGTGTGATGGTGTTTTTGAATCCATTTTTTTATGATTTTTGATTTCATCAAGACCAAGCAAATTAAGGAAATGAAGTACTGAGTAATATGCCATTGAACCATGACCGGCTGATAACACAAAGCGATCCCGATTAATTCACTTAGGATCTTGCTCAACAAAGTTAAGAGTTTTGCCAACTAATGCAAAGGTAATATTGGCTGCACCAATAGCCATTCCTATGTGTCCACCTTTTGCATTATTAATTGAATCTAAGGCAATACCTCTCATTGAAGCAACAAATTTATTTTCTATTGACTTACATGATTTCATAAATTTTAAATTACTAATTAAGCATTTATTGGTTGAGTTTGAACTTTTTCTTCTACTTTTTCTCCACTATTTGAATCTTGTGGAGCATTTTTAGATTTTTTCTTATCAATAAAGTGTTTTATGAGACCATCGATCATTAAACTAATGTAGGTTAATACAGGAGTAACAAATGCAATTCATTTTCCTGCTTTAGGAATTTTTCCTAAAATACCTGGAATAAGTCCAATGATATAATCTGTATCTCCCCAGTTTAGAGATTGAACTGTATCAACATTTTTACCAGCTAGTTTTGCAGCTTCTCGTACATAATACATAATGTTGTTGTCAGTTGTTGATATCACTGTATGCATTAGGCTATTAATTTCACCAGAAGCCGTAATTCCATGACTAGCAATTAGTGCTTTATATTCATCAAAGAACGCTTTTAATACAGCAGCATCTTTAGATGCAAGATCAAATTTTTGTGCAGCTTGTGCTACTTCAAAAGCACCAGTTGCTTTACCGCTAACACCTTCAAGTTCTTTTGTGAAAGCAAGTGTTTGTAGGTAATCATTTGTAGCAGGTACAAAACCACCTCAAATAAAGAATAATGGCACAAATGTAATAATTAAACCATGAACAAATGGTCCAACAATAGCACCAACTATTCCACCCTTAATATTTCCAAAAACACCTGAGGTAGCACCTAAAAAGAAGTGTGGAACAAGTCCAGGTAAAATAATAAGCGCCATTGGACTTCCTGATGGTCAAGCAAATGAAATACCCATTGTAATAAATAGTCCAATAATACCTGCTACGAAACTTGAAATAAAGCCAATTAGCACAGCATTAGGTGCATAAGGGAATACTACAGGACAATCAACTGCTGCTTTTGAATTTTTAATTAATTTGTCACTAAATGCTTTGAATGTAGGTACTAATTCTCCCACAAACAATCTAACACCAGCAAGCATAATTTCAACACCTGCTGTAAATGTAAATGCCTGAACAAACATTGTAACAAGTCAATTTTGTCCACTAAGAACATCTACTGCTGCTTTATCACTAAGCTTTCCTAATTGGTACATTACTCCACCAGGTAAGAAAGCAAACATATAGAACACCAAAATTGTAAGCGATAATGAAACTAAGGTATTTCTAAAAATATAAAGACCTTTTGGGAAGTTAATTGACTCAGTTGAAACAACTTTTGTCTTCATTAATTTACCAATACCTTCGCCAATGTAACCACTTAATGCATAACCAAATCCACCTGTGTGACCAAGTCCAATTTCATTTGAACCTGTAATCATATTCATGTGTCTTTGTTGTAATGCAGGAGATATAACCATATAAGAAGCTAATAATGTTGCACCTGCAAAAAGCACAATTGCAAAATCACCAGCATTACTTTGTGGTCTAAATCCTAATGTTAAGAACACGGCAGCAATCATTAATGATGAGTAGAATAATACGTGACCTGAAAGGTAAACATATTTAAATCTTGATGTAACTGCTAAAACAATATTAAGTATCATTCCAAGAACCATAATTAATGATCCTATTTGAACAATAGCTTGTATGTAAGTTAACGCACCTGCAAAAGCATCGTTGTTAGGAATAACACCTTTAAGTCCATAGGTTGCTTGGAAGACTGGTTGGAATTTTCCTAATGATCCAACTAGAACGCCAGCACCACCACCTAGAATTAAGAATCCAATGGTAACTTTAAAAGCACTAATGACTACTTGCGAAAACTTTTTACGTAAAGCAATCGCACCAATCATTGTAAAAATACCAACAATGAAAGCAGGTGTAGCTAGAAAGTCCTTAAAGAACGCTAGCATAAACCAAACGAAACTCATAATAATAAGCCATCCTTTCAATTTTAAAAAGGCTTTAGTTTATATTTAAAACTTTTTTCAATTTTTCAGTTAATTCTTGTTTTGACAAGATATTAACTAAAACAATCTTTCTCTCTTCAGGGAATTCAAGAACTGGAGCTATATCAGCACCAACAACCACATAGTCAACTCCCCTTCCATCGAAAGATGAAACATTGGTATGCTCAACTGATTCATATTCAACACCCAATGAGTCTAAAACTGATTTGACATTCATTTCTACTAATAGTGAAGAGCCTAAGCCCGATCCACATACTGTTTTTATAACCATATTAACTCCTCGATTATTTGCTAATTACTTTTATATTTTTCTATAAGGCTCATTAAGGCATCAACTGTATCTACTTTATAAGCCTCTTTCTTAAATTCTTCATTTTGGAAATAGTTACTTAGTTCCATTAAAAGTGATAAATGTGAATTAGAGTCAGTTGCACTTAGAGTGATAATAATTTTAGCTTCTTTACCTTCTTGCTCATTGAAGCGAACAAAGTCATCAAGAATCATTACAGAAGCACCAGTTTTAAGAGAATAATCACCAACTGGAGCATGCAAAAATGCAAGACCTCTTTCTAAAACATAGTAAGCACCAAATTTTTTAGTTGACTCCAAAATAGCATCTTCAAGACTTTGCTTTGAGTAGCCGAATTCAACGAGGATCTTAACTCCTTCGTGAACAACTTGTTTTCAATCACTTACACCATGTAAACGTTTAGTCATATCTTTATTAAATAATTGGGACATAATAAACTCCTTTTTATCTATTTGCTAAGAATGCAAAAACCATAAATCCTGCACCAGTTAAAAGCATAACTGCACATCAAACTAGAAAGACTATAAGACCACCCTTAGTTGAAGAATTAACTTTATGTTCTTTTGGTTTAGGCATACCTTTAATCATTCAAAATTTATTTGGATTTTCATTGTAAATTGACTTTTCTTTTGCTTTTTCTTGCTGTCTTTCCTCAAGAAGTTTTTTTAATTCATCTATGCTCATTTTTTCTAAATCAACTGTTTTATAGTCATATACATTTTCTAGTAAAAAGGTATATTGTTCCCTGATTTGCTTATTTTCGCTTTGCAAAGAGTCACTTTGTTGATTGTTTAAATTATTATTATTCATCACTTTTACCTCAGTTCTTGAATCAATTTAATAAATTAACAATAGGCATAGTTAAACTACAAAAGAATAGATCTAGATACTTAAATTTAAATTGATTAAGTACTTTAATAACCAATTCAAAATCACTTTGATCTTCAAATTCTCACTTAAGAAATTCATATGTAGCCTGAATTGCTTTTGTTAATTTCTTTTTGTTGACAAGGGAAACAATTAGAACAATTAACAAATTAAGTACAATAAGACATAAGGCAATAATTCACATATTCATAATTAAAAGCCATATAACATTTATATTTAGAAAAAAGAAAACGAAGCGAATTATTATCTCATAACTAACATATTTTGATGAAAACAATTTTGACAGGAAAGAATTAAATACACACAAACAACAGAAATAAATGCTATTTTTGCCTTCAAATTTGTCTAAGTAAATTATCCTTTTCTTATTGTTAAATTCAGGAACAAAATATGAATTTATAAACCTTAAAAAATATTTTTTGCCATTTTTTTCACTTATTGCCTTTGCATAATAGATAGCACTTGAAGTTGCACTAGAAATACGACTTTTTGCTCTTGAAAATTTAATTGGTCTAATAACAAAACAGTAAATTAAAAATAGTAAGAAAATTAAAATTGAACAAGCCAGCCCATAATAAGAAAATTTAAAAGAAAACATTATTTATTTACTTTCATTTTATGCATATTAGACGCATTAAGTTTTTCAACCATCTTCATTAAATCATATTCCAGAAGGTTTGATTCTCCTGTATTTTTAGCAATAACATTTGAAAGGTTTCAAATGTTTGCAAAAATAAAGTCGCTTTTGTTTTCTACAATTTCAACTTCATTTGATAATAAAGCAATTTTAGTAAGTTTTATATCTTTTATTAATTCACGGTTAATGTATTTTTCAATCTCACGATATCATTTTAAGCTAATACTTTTATAATCCTTGATCTTATTGGCATTTGTTTTATCAATTAGCGAGAGAGATAAATCATCATTTACAGTCAAATTATATTTTTCATTGATTTCAATAAGATTTGAGATTAAGAAAACATTCTTTTTGTGAATTATTAAGATTGGCAAAAGAGAATAATTTTCCTTGGCATATTTGTTTTTAAAAACAATGTTGTAAATTATTTGAAAATCTTTGTTGGCTGAAAGATCAAGCACAATGTTATTCATTTTTTTGCTTAGAGTTCCAACCTGTTTTTTGACTCTTATATCATTGCGAGAAACTATTCTTCAAATTATTACACTAATTAAGGCTAAGATCAAAAATGAAGCTAAGATTCAAAAGGTAATATTGAAAAATGTTGGTTTTGAAAAATCTCAAAACGATGAGTTCATTTATTACCTCCTTTTTAGTCAATTTGTATTTAAAATTAAATTTTGATTAAAAATAACCCAATTTTAACATTTGAAAATTTATAAATAGTAATTTAACAAACATTAATTACTTTGGAATGTTGAATAGAACATGCCAAATTGAAGCGGTATAGATGGACACAAAAAATGAAAATAATTATATGTTCATAAATAAATGATTACTGTTGAAATATATCCTAAAGTTGCATAAGCAAACTTTAAGAATTAGCACTATTTTGATTTTTTCTTAATGATTATCATTCTTTTTTTAAATAAATTTTCAATCAATTTTTTTAAAAAAATTCGCCCTTTTTATACCATTTTTATTTTATTAAATATTATATATTTAAAATAAACTTTCAATATTTTGAAAGAAACTTTCACAAGTTTAATATAATTTTTTTATGGAAAAAATTACAAATTTAATCAAACCTTTTTTAGAAAACTCACTTAAATTCACAAATGCCGATAATGAGATTGTTAACTTTATTAACTCATACGAGGGTGATAATTTTAATTTAAGTCAAAAAGAATTAGCAAAAATAACCAACACATCTGAGGGGAGTGTAAGTCGTTTTGTTAAAAAATTAGGCTTTAAGAACTATCGAGACTTTTATGGTAATATGAACAATATTATTGGTGAATTCAGCAAAAACTTCATTAATAGGGATTACATTAAATCTGAGAATGCGTCAAAAGATATTTTACTATTTCACAAATTTGCCCTTGACGAAATGATTAGCAGAAACTTTACACCAGAAATTGCAGAAATATCTAACCTCATTCATATTTCAGAGAAAATATATATCCTTGCTCTTGGATCATCACAAAAGTCAGCTATGGAACTCAATGCAAACCTTCTAAAAATTGGAAAAAGTAGTTTTGTTTGTTCCGATTTCTACACTTTTATACCTATTTTAGGAAATTTGTCGCCAGATGATCTATTGTTAACAATTAGCGATCAGTTTAAGAATGATGACATTATTTTTGGTATTAATGTAGCAAAAAGTTACAATGCAAAAATTGCTATTATTACATCAAATCCACTTGTTGCAAACAAGTATAAAGTTAATGCAAAAATGGTTTATAAAAAGGTTGAAAGTCCTTACAAGTCTGTGCCAACATCTTCAAAGTTATCACAAATAATAATTTGTGATTTAATATTTGATATGTTGATTCAAAACCATCGAATTTATCAAGAAAGATTACAAAGAACTAAAAATGTTTTAGATGCTTGAATCAGAAGAAAACTAAATTTCAAAATTGTTAATGAAAACTAAAAACAAATATTAGTTATTTTTTGTTAAAAAAAAGCAAAATGGAATGTGAAAAACTTTAATAAGTTTTTTATCAAAAATGAAAGTAAATAAAAAAATTCCTTGTTCATATTAGAAACACATTAGCCATTGTTTATTCAAAGGTTTACAATTTTTGAACATAAAAAACAAAAAAGGCAACCTTTTAATGCCCTTTTTTGTTTAGTAATATCCATTCTTCGCCATTGTCGTTTTCATCACTTGCTTCTTTTTTGGGTCTGAAACCAAAATTTTGCAAAATCATGCTTATTCTTTCATTTGCCTCTTTGTTATTAATAATTCGTTTTTTAGTAAAATCCCCTTCAAGAATAACCATTATACTTTTTTGCATAGTTTCTAATTTTTTCATTGTAAGTTGTTTGTTATAAATGCTATATGTATCACCAACCTGACGTCAGCTAGTTAAGCCTAGGAGCAACGCCATTTGTTGACAACGTATTTTTTCATGGTCAAAAAGGTTGAATGTTTTTCTTAATGATTCTGCTGAAATATTGTCAGTGAACACAAAATTTGAATGAATGAATTTTTTAAAATCAGCAAACATTTTTTTAACTGAACTAGCACTTAAGCATAGATAATCCTTATACTTAACAATTGAATCCTTAAGATTTTCAAAAAAACTTGATTTATAATCAATAATTGTAATAGCTCTTGTTTCATTACCTACCTTTATATTGGCACAAAAATCATTTTCAATCATTTTGTCTCAGTCAATTTTTTCAAATTCTGCTGGTTTAAGTCCATTTAAAAATGTTACTTTAAATATTGTTTCAAATATTGGATTATTATATTGTTCTAATGCTTTAAGTAAATTTATAAGAGTTGGTATATAATGTGCGTTTCTATACGGATCTTCCAATGTTGTATAAGGTTTAATTACTTCATCAAGTGCAATAGGTTTAATTCTTCTTTCATCACAAAATCAAAGATAAAAAGCCTTAAAAACTGATCTTATAACTTCCATTCTTTTTTTGCCAGTGTGAGGACTATATTCATTTAGAATAGCTTTCATTTGATTAAAAAGCTGAGTTTCACTTTCAAAATCGCTCAATTGATTTAAATACTCGCCATAAAACTTTCTAATTCCCTCTGCTTCATCTTCATCTTCAGCAAGATTTATATCTGCATATTCAAAAAATCTCTTTAATAGTTCTTTTATTTTCATTATTAATTATTCCTTTAAATATTTTTATAATTTTTTCTTTATGAACTTAATAGTATTATATAGAATAATCGCTTCTTTTGTCATAAAAGTAAAAGCTTGATTTAATAAATTTGTGTTCATGATCTAAACTATGAACACACTTTTAAAAATTCTTAGTGCCACATTATTTTAAAATAGTTAGATTATTTATTTAACTTGTATAATTTAAAAGTAATCATTTTTTTAATTAATGATGTAGAAAAAGAGATTTAATAATGAAAAAAATGAAATGAATTTTAGCAACAAGTTGTGTTGGCACTTTAGCAATGCCATTAATTTCAGCCCGTTGCCTTGCAAAAGATGATAAATGAATTGCGTTACAAAATTTTGTAGATAATCTAAGCGAAGGAAAAGATTATTCATTTGGTGTTTCAAACGAGGACTTAAAAAAACTATCTAAACAAATAGCAAATGAATGAAAAACAAATCAAGATTTCAAAAATAGATACAATAAAAATTTATTACCACCATCTGCAGTTCAATTAATTGACAATCCAAATGCAAACATTAATCCAAGCATATCTGAGTATACTGCAGAATATTTATGACTAAGTGACTGTATTAAAATTGAGTCAAAAAATCCTAAATATAAATTTGAGATATTTGAAGTTTACGACAATGGGAAAGGTAAAAGCGCTCAAGTTGGCTTTAGTGTTATAGATGTGGAAAACAATGAATATAATGAAAAAATTTCTACCAGTGAATCTAGGATTTTAATTAATGGAACAAGAACATATAATTCACACTATCATGTTGATAAAACTTCATACAATACAATAAAAAGCAAAGGCTTAATTTTTACTTATCGATCAAATCTAGATGTTAATGAAAGTTACAATTCATAGGTAACTGTAGAGAAAAATTTAAGAATGAAAAAGTTATTAAAAAATCTAATTCGCTTTTCATTAATATTTAATCCAATTGTCACCGCTTCTTGTACAAAATGACAAGAAGCACCTTTTGATGATAAATTACTTAAAGCTAAAAATGATAATAGCCGAATAATTGGGTTGAAAGATGAAGAATGTTCAAAGCTTAATTTAGATCAATTAAAAATTTTTATAGAAAAAACAGACAAAATAAGACTTAAAGAAAATTTTGTTCTTGAAGGTGTGCAAAAAGAAAAAGGCGATCTTATTCTAAAAATAAGTGGTAAAAAATACTCACTAAAAAGCTTATTAAAGTCGCTTGATAATGTTTGAGGCAAATTGGAAAATAATTATCAAGTTAGAGAAAAAGATAATATAAGAATTATTGAAAAAGGCAAAGGCAAAACAGATGTAAGTATGTTCTTTGAAAATGATAATTTAGAGTTTAAAAACAAAGAATATTTTGAATATTATAAAGAAATATTCAGGTCAAAATACAATGACTTATTAAACGTTAATAAAGATTTACCTGATTTGCAACTTATTTTGCAAAAAACTTTTTTAGGCAATGGTAAATTTTCATTAAGACATAATCAATTAAATTCAAATTTGTTAAGAATTGAAAATATTTTTGATAAGGATGCTATTTTAAATCAGTTCAAAGAGTATTTTGAAGACCAAGTTACCTTTTACTTAAAAGCCTATAAAATAGTCAACAAGGACAATTTAGAATTTGACAGATTAGTCGTAACAATCAAAGAAAAAGAAAATAACAATAATAAACAATTTCTAAAAATAAATGTCGATATGCTTGATAAATCTGGCGTAAGTTTGCTAAATAATGAACAAAAAAATAAGATTTTTTATTTAACTGACTTTCAAGATACGAATGAAAGATATCATTCTTTTAAAAAATATGGCAATTTTGAAATTGACTCTTCACTTGGTGATAAAAAAGAAAAATCATTATTTAATGAAATGTTCAAGGATGCAACACTGAATTTTGAAAAAAATATTTTTAACATTAGCGATTTTGATTCTTTAATGCATCCACTAAAACCTTATTTGTCATTCAATCTAAATTCATTTATGCAATTCTTTAATGCTTATAAGGATGAAATTAAGATAAATTTAGTTGATAAAAACTATGAGGCAGTACTTGAAAATATCGAATTTGATAAACTCCTTAATAATTCACACTCAATTGGAAAAGCAACTGTTAAAATCACTAATAAACAAAATAAAAAAAGCTCAAAAACAAATTGATTTACAATTGATTTTACTAATGCTCATAAACATATTTTTGATGGTTTCTATATTCAAAATAAACTTGATTGTGATAATTTAAATAGTGATGAATATTTTAGTTACCATATTAACAAAGGAGTTGATGCAAATAATGAATTAATACTTCCTAAAGGTATTGTTGCAAGTGAATTTTATGAAAAAAATTTAAAAGACATAGTTAACTTTGTTATTTATCAAAACAGAGAATCATTAAGTATTTGAAACAATAAAAAAATGTCTCAAAATAGTGTTTTAGAAATCATTCAAAACAAAGAAAAATTTGAAAAAATTTTGAGCACACTAATTTCTCAATATGTGCTTAAATTCTTTATAAACAATGAAAAACTAGGGTATAAAAATCTAATAAAAGAGGTTAAAGTAACCATCGATTCTGACAATGATTATGATGTTCTCAAATATGGTGTTGGTAAGTTACCTATTAAAATTGATTTTATTAACCATGATAATGAAGATATGATTGATGGTATTAGCGAAAAGAATAGAAAATTTCTTCTAGGTGGCTTCATTGGTTTTAACTTTAGCGACGTTGATGCTAAAGTTAAAAGTTTAAGCGAAGGCGATTTAGAAAAGCCTCTTAAAGATAAAACGCCACCATTTTTATTAGATATTTAAACAAAAAACTTGCCGGCTTTGGCAAGTTTTTTCATATGGCCGATAGTAAGGGATTTGAACCCTTGAATGACTTGCGCCATTTTCAGTTTTCGAGACTGACCTCTTCAACCACTCGAGCAACTATCGATAAAAAAAATTATAATTTAAAACTTTGTATATTAATAAATTTCTTAAATAAATAGAAACCTTTAAAATATAATCAATACAAATTTTGATAAGGGAGCAAATATGAAAAAAGTTTTACAGGAATATGATAAATCATTTAATGAATTTATGGATAAGAACGAAGACAAAATTACTTCGGCAAATATTGGTGAATATATTGAATTAATTTTTGATTATGTATATGACGAAAGACCAACATTGTGTTTTAATGTTCTTAAGAAGAAAGAAAATGCAGAAATTAAGGATGCTAAAAAAATAAGTGAGGCTTTTGAACGACACCTTGAAGAAGTTTATCCAAATGAAGAAGAAAGGGAAGAAACTTTTAAAACTTGTGTAGATTTATTAACTAAATACTTAGGTAAGGATGCACTAAAACGTGATAATCTTCCTACTTTCCAAATGCTTGAAGATGGTGGTCCTTTCTTTGATGCTTATGGTCACAAAGTTAACTATCTACACATTTACATTTTTGATGAATCAACAAGTATCGAGGAATTTACTACATATTTTGAAAACACAGAAGTAAGATACTAAACTTTTAATTAAAGAAATTTTAATATTGAATTGCAACAGATATGCTGTTGCTTATTTCTTTAATTAAAAGTTTTTATTATAATTAAGATACTTTTTATTTATTTAATTAATGGGGGACATATGCAACAAAATATGACAATGTGAATAATTCTTGGGGTTTTGGTAGCTGTATTAGGTTCATTTTTTGTCTGAAGTGCGATTAAAGAAAAAATCAAAAGAAAGCAAAGAAGAAAGCAAGAACTACAATTTAGAAAAGATCTTGATGAGCAAGTTAGATTACTTGTTTTTGCTCTTAAAATCTTAATTGATAAAAATAATGATTATTTAACTAATTTCCAACCATCAATTGGTGAATATAAAATGTCAAATATTGTTAATACTGCACACAAATTTTTGGAAAAATATCAAGAAGATCCACTCTTTAAAGAATGTATTCTAAGTAATGCTGATGCAAAAGAGGAAATTTTTGCTTTTAGTATCTTAAGAGATACAAGAAGCAATTCTTGAAATAAACGTGCAAGTGATAAACTTGAGTGAGTAAGTGAAAGATTTAACTCATACGATTTAACTCTTTATGAAGATGATTACAAAAAAATGCAAGAAAGAATTAATGAATATTATGATGCGGAGTTTTTAAAAAATGACGAGCAAAATTAATTTACCTAATAAATTAACAATTTTTAGATTAATTTTATTTATTCCGCTTTTAGTTCTTTTTATATCTTATAAATTAATTCAATTTTACATTGATTATTATTACATAATGCTAGGTCGCATAATATTATCAGGTATTTTAACTATTTTCTTAATTGGAATGATTACTGATTACTTTGATGGTAAGATTGCTCGAAAACATAATATGGTAACAAGTTTTGGTAAGCTTTGAGATCCATTAGCTGATAAAATTGTTGTTACAAGTACACTTATATTTTTAGGGGCCGAGAATTTTATTCCACTTTGAATTGTTATTGTTTTTGTTATTCGTGACTTAATTGTTGATGGTTCTCGTGTAATGATGGCAGAAAAAAATATTGGTGTTGAAGCTTCAATTTGAGGTAAAATGAAAACCTTGTTTCAAACTTTTGCCATTATCATAATTTTAATTATTGCAATAAGTTTTAATTATCCATATGAATTACACTCATACATTGAGAAAAAACCTGTTGTCCAATTATGTATTTATTGTATAAATATTGTCACATTAGTTGCACTATTCTTTAGCGTTTACTCAGGTATTTTATATGTAAAAAAAATTGTGCCACATCTTCAAATGTCTTAGTAAATTTAAAAGTTGTTTACCTGTGAAGCAACTTTTTATTATTTATATATGTAAACAATTAGTGCGATAATTAAAATAACAGTAATTGCAATCATTGCACCAGCAACAAGAATAATAGCTAATGTTGAGAGATATCTTTTACGTCGATTCGCAATAATATTTTTTTGATTCTTCTCGGTACTATTAATAGCATCATTTATTAACTCTTTTCTTTGTTCAGGTGTTAAGCTGTTTAGGTCATCGTTTTTAAGAATCTTAAACTTTTCAACATTATTTAATGTTGTAATTTCTAAACTATTTTCATCCTTATTTTCTTTATTCATGGTAATTTTATTTTATCAAAATTGCAATAAAGAACTACAAATTAATAAATATTAAACTGCTTCTAGACAAATTATTAATATAACTATTTTATAATTAAATTGGTTAAATTAACAGTTAAAATAAGTGTTATTTTATAATTTTTTAGTCTTTGTTTAATTAGTCTTACCTCAAACTTTAGAATGTTAATTTGCTGTCGCTATTTTTGTCCAAAAAACCTATAAAACAGGTCTTTTAGACAAAATGAAATTAATCAAAATATTAAAAATATAACCTATATTTAATGGTATACATATGATATAATTTTAAAAAATATAAGGGGTTAAAATGGGTGTTACAACTAAGCCAAAAGAATATAAAGAATTTTATGAAGAAAATGTTGCTTATATAAGGAAGATGGTTACAAAACACGTAAACCATGAAGCAAAGAGTAATAGGGATATTACTATAAAATTTTGAGTGCAATTATTTTTTGGAATTTTTTCTTTGCTTGTTGGTTTAACATTTTTAGCATTACTTATTGGCTTCTGAATTAAAGGATTTATATATATTTCGCCTGTACAAAAGTTTTTTTGATTCATTGGTGCTGTTTTGATTGCCGGATTTGGTTGCTTTTTATGTGTATGAGCAAAAGAAAACTCTGATTTTATAAGGGCAAATTTTAGACAATCTATTAATAACGAAAAATTTTATGAAAAAGCACTGGAAAGGCTTTCGATAAAAGTAATAGATGTAAATGATGCAAATAATGATCATTTAATTGAAAAATTTGATATGAATTATGATGATAATCTTGAATGTTTATCATGAGCCCACTCACTTCCTGCAACTAGTTGAATTCCGTATGATGCCACTGTTTACACAGCAGGTAAAATATTTCTTATCATGGATAAGTATAATAATCCATGAGCTTTTCAAAACATTAAATACTCGTATACTAAAAAAATAAGAAACCTATCAGGCGAAGAAGATACTAAAGATTTTTTTGAATATGCAACAATATTTGAGGGTATTCTTCTATCTTCTCCTAAAACTAAGGACTTCACACTTGCACTAGGCGAAAGATGTGGTTTGAGTTCTCATATGCACTCAAATGTTGATTTTGAAGACAAACAATTTGCTAAAATAATGCGTCCACATACAGATGGTGAACTTGATATTTATAATATTTATCAACCTTATGCTATGGAAGTAACGCGCGAGCATTGAGAACAATATAAAAAACATTCAAAATGATTTGGGACATTACTTGAAAAACAAAATGTTAAGGCTTGAATACGACCAAGTGGTAACATATTTGAATACAACAATTCAAATATGTTTAAGAGTAAAAAGGATAAAATAGAATCAGTGACAAGAGAAGTGCTTAGTGATGCATACTCTGTATATTGGGTATTATCATTTATTCAAATACCTGGTTATTTTAAATAATTGATGCAGATTGAAAAAACATTGACAAATTTGATTATAGTTATGATGAAAGAAGTAGAACATTTGACTGAGTTGAAAATGTTCTTGAAATTCATTTTATTCCAGATGGTTCATTTATTTATTCAGTTGGAAAATGAACCATTATATAGATCAAAGCGGAATTTATTGAGTTTCATCATTTATTCCAATAACAGGCAAAAAAGTTAAATAACTTTATTTATGGAGACAATTATGAAAGAAACATTTAATCAATTTTTAGCAAGAAACTATGAACCATTAAACAATCATTTAATAGAACAAGATGAAAAAAATGAATCAGATAAGTCATCTAAATCTTTTATATGAAAAATAATACTGTGTTTATGTTTGTTAATAAGCCTTACATCAATTTCAATTGTGGTTATGACTACATTTTTTGAGGATTCCAAAAAAATTCAAATAATTAAGTGGGCATGTGTTAGTGTTTTTGTTGCTTCAATTTTATCATTTGGATTTTGCTTCACTTTTTTAAAAAGAAGTAAGATAGCAGAAAAACGTGAATGATTAAGTCGAGTAAATTTGTCAAAATCTCTAACTTACTTATTTAGATTAATTAATTTTAAATTAAATGAAGATCAGGAAACCAAAAATATAGCATGAATAGATTTTTGTAAGAAAATAAGTGAAAAAGGCGAAAGTTCAGAAGTCGAAAATTTACGAAAACCACTATTAAACAATGAAATTGGTAAAAATAATATTTGAAAAATTCAAGAAGTTAAATTTAAGGAAACAAATGAAATTTTTCTTTTAATTGAAGGCAAGCATGAAAAAATGATTAATAAATCATACATTTCATGTGGATTAAAAAATGGTATTTATGATTATTTAAAAGACAGCGAAAAAATTAAATTTAATGTTCATAATGAAACTCTTAATTTTGAAACAAATGACAATAATCCGTATGACTTAGGTAAAGTTAGCGAATTGTTTAAAATCTTTAACTTAAGCGAAAAAAAATACGGATTCATAATTGATCCAAAGAATAAAACTTCATGCAGTTGAATAAAGATCAAAAAAGGTTTTTTAAATGTTCAAGGTAGTGAAGACACAGTTAAAGCAATCTTAAATCATCTTTATTTAGTATATGCTTTATGTGAAAATATAAAGCAATTTGTTAATTAGAAGCATAAGCTTCTTTTTTAATTGTTATTTGCTATAAACAATATGTCAACTCTGCCATATTTCTTTTGTTTTTGAATAGTTAACTTATCAGGAATATTAATTCTTAGGTGATTATCAGTTTCTAGAATAATAAGACCATTTCTTGTTAAAAACTTATGATTGCAAATTAGTTCAAGGCATTTATTAACTAGTTCATATTCGTTGTAAGGAGCATCAATAAATATAAAGTCAAATGTACGGCCAATTTTTGTATTTAAAAAATTCAACACATCATCTTTTATGATCTCTATGTTTTCTATTTTTAACATTAGGGCATTTTCTTTAATAGTATTAATTGCCTCACTATTGTTGTCAATAGCAACTGACTTAGCTGCAAAGTTACTTAATGCCTCAAAACTGTATGCACCACTACCAGCAAAGAGGTCAAGAATACAAGAACCTTCTAAATTAAACCTTATTGAAGAAAAAATAGCTTCTCTAACTCGATCCATTGTTGGTCTTGTGTTTGTTGTTTTAGGTTGCTTAATATTTAAATGTCTATATTTGCCACTAATTATTCTTAACATCTTAAACTCCATAATTAATTTATTAATATCTATACTTAATATATAATATAATCATGAAATTTAAAGTAAAACTGGTGCAATTACCTGAAAAAATATTAAGAAAAAAATCTAAAGAAGTAAAAATCCCTTTATCAGAAGAAGATGATAAGTTGGCACAAAAAATGATTTGACATATTGATGAAAGCCAAAAGAACGATTCAAAAATGGGTTTTAGACCTGGTGTTGGTGTAGCAGCAATTCAATATGGAATTCCTAAACAAATGTTTTATATAAACATTAACAATGAATCAATTAATGGCAGAAAAATTGATGATTTTAGAGACGTTTTAATAAACCCAAAAATTATTGCTACAAGTGAATATGAAGTTTCTCTTAAAGGCGAAGGCTGTCTCAGTGTAGGGGATAATATTAAAAATCAAGAAGGATATGTTTATCGTAAGAAAAGAATTGTTGTTGAAGCCTATTCATATTTTGATAAAGAAGTTAAAACATATGATTTTAATAATTATGCAGCAATTGTTGCACAACATGAATTAGACCACCTAGATGGCAAATTATTTATAGACAGAATTAATAAAAAAGAACCATTCAAAGTTAGAAAAAATTCTGAAATATTAGAATAATAAAAGAGGTACTATGAGAACTTTTGAAGATAATTGAAAAGCACTTGCAACCAATGGTTGAGGAATATTAATTTCCCTATCTATCTTTTTTACAATACTTTTGGTCGCAACAATCATTGGTGCTAAACGTGGTTTTTATGCTGCTTTAATGTCTCTAGGATTTAATTCTGTTGGTTTTATTATTGGCTTGATTTTAGCTCCAATTATTTTGGACACTTCGATAAGTCTAAAACACTCAAACGCTAATTTAATGAACAAACTTATAATTCTAAAACCGATGTTGGTTGGAATTATAATATTGTCATTTACTGCTCTGGTCGCAATTATTGGTGAGATTATTTATGCATTAACAAAAGATTTCTTTAAAAGATCGATAATAAAAAGAATGAATAAGGGTGAAAGCACCGTTTTCTATCGTTCAATGGGAGCAGTTGCAGCCGGAATTTCTGCTCTTCCTGGTGCAATACTCACAACTAATTTAGCTGGTTTTGTTGACCAAAATTCATTCATAAATAATGCTAATAATAGTGTTCTTAATTTCTTAACGGTTGGTCAAGCAAAAGGTGTTAGCAAATATGCTCCTGGACTTGTGATGCTTAATAAAATTAAGAATGATGAACAATTTAAAAAAGATATTTTTAAGTATGTTCAATCAATTTTTAATCTTGATAATTATGTCTTCAAAATGAAATCTAAGTCAACAATCGATAAGACATTAAATGATGAAAAAGTTAATTCAGGCGACACCATAACAAATAATAAATTATTAAGTGAAATTTGATTTGTTCCTCTTGCAAACTGAAGTGATGATGAAATCGAGAGACTTCCTAAAATTAAAGAGTGACTAAATTTCATTCTTAATGATGAAGATTCACTTGATTTACTTTATAGTAATTATAAATATTCAAATGGCCAAAAATATACCTTTGCAGGTTTACATAGTAAGGAACACCCAACTTGACATACTAAAATTACAAGTGATGATGATTACTATTATTACAAAAAATTTCAATTTGGCAACTCTGAAAGTTGATCACCTGAAACTCAACCATTTGAAGAAACAAAAGAAAATAAATTTGATTTTAAAACCATGTTTTCTTGAAATGTTGAACAAAGCAACAAAACAATTAGCAAGCTACTTAGAAAATATTCAAACCACAGGTTTGCAAAAGACAAAGATACTCAAAAAGAAGACTTTAGTAAAGTAGAAAAAATTGCTAATGAACCTATATTTAGCCTTGATATTCAAGAAGAACAAGCAAGAAAAAAATTAATATCAATTTTCTATGAAATTGTTTTTCCAAACGATAAAACATTTAGAAATATTGAACAAAAGGATGCTTTTGAAGAATATGATTCAACAAAACTTGTAGCAAAGAACAAACTTGATGAAATTTCACAAAAGAAATTCCATCTTGTCTTCAACAAGATAATTGAATCAATTCTTCAAGAAATTAATATAAACTAAACTTGTGTTAATGCACAAGTTTTTTTACAAAAACAAAAAGTTTTATGAAAAAAGGGACTTTACTTATTTAAATTTTGAAAAAATTTAAGAATAAAAAATAATTTTATATTTAATATTAGTATTAAAAATAGTATTATTAATATATGCAAAAATATGATGAATCAAGTATACAACAGTTAAAAGGTTTAGAGGCTGTTAGAAAACGTCCAGGTATGTACATTGGTAGTACTGATGTCAATGGACTACACCATTTAATTTGAGAAATTGTAGATAACTCAATTGATGAAGCATTAGCAGGTTTTGCTAATGAAATTAATGTAACTTTAACAAAGAGTGGTTCAGTTAGAGTTCTTGATAATGGTCGTGGAATTCCTGTTGGAATGACACCTTCTGGCAAGAGTGCTGTGGAATTAGTTTTTACAGAACTCCATGCTGGTGGTAAATTTAATGAAGGTGCTTATAAAACAAGTGGAGGGCTTCATGGAGTGGGTTCTTCAGTTGTTAATGCATTAAGTACAAAATTAATTGCTACAGTTTATCGAGATAAAAAAATCTATGAAACTATTTTTGAAAATGGTGATAATATTGTTCAACGAACTCTTGAAGTCGGTAACACAAATAGACATGGAACTATGGTTGAATTTTGACCAAATTATGAAATCTTTAAGCGTGCTAGATTTAGTTATGAAACCATTGCTGAGAGACTTAGGGAAAGTTGTTTTTTAATTGGTGGTCTAAAAATTCATTTCAAAGATGAAATTAGTGGTAGAGAAACTGAATTTATTTATGAGGATGGTCTTCATGCATTTGTTGACTTCATAAATGATTCAAAAAATGCACTTGGTGATATTAAAACCTTTAAAGAAACTAAAAGAGATATTGAAGTTGAATGTGGTTTTCAATACACCGATAGTTACAATGAAACATTTTTAAGTTTTGTCAATAATGTTAAAACAAAAGATGGTGGAAGCCATGAAGTTGGTCTTAAATCAGCTTTGACTAAAACATTTAATGAATTCGCATTAGAAGAAAAAGCACTAAAAGGTAAAAATACTTTTGATGGTGAAGATATTCGAGAAGGCTTAACAGTTATACTTTCAGTTAAGATACCTGAAAAACTTCTTGAATTTGTCAGTCAAACAAAAGATAAGTTAGGTACTCCTGAGGCTAAGGGTGTAGTTGAAGAAGTCGTGTCAAAAAACTTTAAAATATGAATTCATGAAAATAAACCTTTAGCCAAGAAAATACTTGAAAAAATCAAAAAAGCCTCCGAGTCTCGTGCAGCTGCACGTAAAGCAAGAGCTGAAGCTCGAAGCACTAAAAATGCACTTAAAGAAAAGCAAATTTTAAGTGGAAAACTAACACCAGCCCAAAGTAAAATACCTGCAGAAAAGGAATTATTCTTAGTCGAAGGTGATTCTGCTGGTGGTAGTGCTAAGCTTGGACGAGATCGAAAATACCAAGCTATTTTACCATTGCGTGGTAAGGTTATTAATACTGAAAAAGCAAGACTTTTTGAAATACTTAAAAATGAAGAAATAGCAACAATAATTAATACAATTGGTGCAGGTGTTGGTGACGAATTCGACATTAAAAAAGCCCAATATGGAAAAGTTGTAATTATGACTGATGCCGATACTGATGGTGCTCATATTCAAATATTATTGCTAACATTCTTCTTTAGACACATGCGCCAACTTGTTGAAAATGGTATGGTTTATATTGCCTTACCACCATTATTCAAACTAGCATCAACTAAGAGTAAAAAAGAAATTTTATATGCTTGGGATGAAAATGAATTAAGAGATCTTCTTCGTTTACCTAACTTTAAAAACGCAGAAGTTCAACGTTATAAAGGTCTTGGCGAAATGAATGCGGATCAGTTGTGAGAAACCACAATGAATCCGGCAACTAGAACCCTTGTACAGGTTAAAATTGAGGATGCTGCCCTAGCTGAACGTCGTGTTTCAACACTTATGGGTGACAATGTTGAGCCACGTAAAGAGTGAATTAATAAGAATGTTGAATTCACTCTTGATGATGACTTTGAAATCTAGAAAGGAGCCATTATGAACAAAAATCAGGAAAATAAATTAAATGATTTATTAAGCAAGATTATTAAAGAAAATCTTGATACTATAATGGCTGACCGATTTAGTCGTTATTCAAAGTATATTATTCAACAACGTGCTCTTCCAGATGCACGTGATGGTCTAAAACCTGTTCAAAGAAGAATTCTTTATTCAATGAGTGAATTAGGGTTACAATGAAATAAACCTTTTAAAAAGTCAGCTCGTGTTGTTGGCGATGTTATTGGTAAATACCATCCACACGGCGATAGTTCTATATATGAAGCTATGGTCAGAATGGCTCAGGATTGAAAAATGGGCCATACTTTGTTAGAAATGCACGGTAACGTAGGTTCTATTGATGATGACCCTGCAGCTGCTATGCGTTATACCGAAGTTCGACTTGCTGCTCTAACAGATCTAGTTATAGGTGACCTAAAGAAAAACACAGTAAAATTTGTTCCTAACTTTGATGATAGTGAAAAGGAACCATTGGTTCTACCATCACTAATTCCTAATCTATTGCTTAATGGTGCTAAGGGAATTGCTTCTGGTTTTGCAACTGAGATGCCACCGCATAATTTAAATGAAATTATTGATGCATCTATTGCAAAAATTAAGAATCCAGATATTCAACTATCTAAACTTTTTAAATATGTTAAAGGTCCAGATTTTCCTACTGGTGGTATTGTTTATGGACAACAAGGAATTTATGAAGCTTTTGAAAGAGGAAGAGGGCGAATAACACTAGTTTCAAGATATAAAACTTTTGAAGATAACAAAAATAAATATATTGAAATTGTTGAAATACCTTATGGCGTAATTAAATCAAAACTTGTTCATGATATTGATCTAATCATTGCAAAGGAAAGTGTTAGTGGTCTGCTTGAAGTTAAAGATCAATCTGATCGAAGTGGAATAAGTATTCTTATTACTTTAGATAAGAAAGCAAATGAAGAAGTTATTTTAAACTACTTACTTCAAAAGACTGAGATGCAAATTTATTATACTTACAATAATGTTGCAATCAAAAACAACTCACCTCAAACATTGGGCCTAAATGATTTACTTAATTGCTATTTAGATCACGTTCGCGACGTAAAGAAAAAAACGCTTGAATTTGATCTTGTTAAATACAAGGCAAGACTTGAAATTGTTTTAGGTTTCTTAAAAGTTGCTGAGATTACTGATGAAGTAATTAGTGTTATTAGAAAGAGCGAAAACTCCAAAGCAGGTGTTATTAAGAACTTGATGGAACACTTTGACTTTACTCTTAATCAAGCCACAGCTATTGCTGAATTAAGACTTTATAAACTTTCAAAGACTGATAAAGAGGCTTTCTTATTAGAAAAAGAAGAATTAGAAAAGCAAATCAAACATGTTGAATTGCTTTTAAGTGATCAAGAGGCTTTTGATCAATACCTAATTGAAACTTTACAAGAGATTAAAAAACAATTTGGCCGAGCACGAAAAACAACCATAACCGAGGAAGCATTTAAAGTAAGTTACAATGAAGCTGACTTAGTTAAAGAAGAAGAAACATTCATTGGAGTTACAAAACATGGTTATCTTAAGAGAATGAGCAACAAGGTTGTAAGTTCAAATGACTTCTTAACTTACGGAGTTAAAGAGGGTGACAAAATTATTTGCTTTGAAAAAAGTAACACAATTAACAATTTGTTGTTATTTACTAATTTAGGTAACTATGCTCAAGTACCTATTTATAAAATCGAAGAAAGCAAATGAAAAGACTTTGGAGTCCATTTAAGCGAATTTGTTGAACTTGCTTCAGGTGAAGAATTAGTTGGGGCTATTAATGTAACTGACTTTAACATTCAAAATTATGTTTGCTTGTTTACAAAAGAAGCACAAGGCAAGAGAGTTGTACTTAAGGAATTTGAAGTTAGCAGACCTAATAAAACATTTACAGCTATGAAGTTAAGAAAAGGCGATGAATTAGTTGGTGCTAAACTTTCGAATGGTTATAAAGATGTTTTATTAATAACAAAGCGAGGTATGTCATCTCTATATACAGAAAATGATGTCCAAATTTATGGAACCAAATCAAGTGGAACTAAAAGTTGTTATATGCCACCGATGGATTCTATTGTTGCTTTTGCAATGGTTGAAGCACATGAAACAGTAGCTCTTTTAGCTAATGAAACATTCGTGAAAAGAATTCATGTAAGTAATATCCCAAAAGTTAATAAGAAAAATTTAGGTAAACCACTCTTTTCACAACTTAAGACAAAACCATATGTAGTAACTGATGCTTATCCAATGACTGTTGATGACTATATTTTTGTAACAAATGCTGAGAATCAGGTCATACTAGAACGAATTGTTGAGTATCCAATTACTTCGATTAATGAAGGTTTTTCAAAAATTAAAATTAATAATTCAACAGCACTTTCGTTTAAGAAAAACGAGACATCATCAACAGCTAAACCTGTGGAAATTAAATTTGAGCAACCTGCACCAACTGAGGATGCTAAGTTTGAAAAGTCAGAAGAAACTATTGATGTTTTGACAAAGCGAGTTGAGGAAATCCTTAAAAGATTTGGCAAATAAACCTATAAAACAGTTGTTTTAGTAGATTTTGAATTCAATAGTTGTCAAGCAGTGAAACATTTTGAATTCTATCTAATTAGAAGATGGAGAGATAATGAGTTGAAAAACAAAGATTTTAGTTGTTAGCGACATACATGGAGATCTTTCTACATTAAGTGCAATAGTTAGTGTGGAAATGCCTGATTATATTATAAGTTGTGGAGATAATCTATTACCAAAAAGTTTTATGCAAGAAATGTTTAGTTATTATGTAGATGGCAATAATGATGAATTGGATGAAGAATTTTATTCAAGAATACCATCCGCAAGATTTGAAATAGATGGACTATGTTTTTATGTAGAACATGGACACAACCTAGGAAATTATGAATTATTAAGAGATCCAAAAAAAGTTTATCTTGACTTTGACACTTTAGCCATTAAAACATATTAAAAATAAGGCTCATATACATAGTATATGAATTTTTTATTTTTTCTTGTAATTCTAGTAAAACATAGTATAATATAATTATGTTTGTTAAAGTTATTAGAGTTAGAAATAAAGAATATGTTAATATTGTGAAAAGTTATTGAGATAAGGAAAGCAAATCTTGTAAACATAAGGTTGTCCAAAATTTGGGATTATTATCCAAATTAGAAGAAAACGATCCTAATTTTTTAGAAAACCTGAGAAATGAATTTAAAAAGTATTCAAAAGATAAGGAAGAAAAAGAAGTACTTTTAGGCAGAATGCTTGGGACATTTAAAGATGTTTTATCTGACGATAACGTTGACGGTGAATATGATATTAGAGATGAAAACAAGATACACAATAAATATCAGAATGAATTAGAAGTTTTAAATTATGGCAATTTAATACTAAACAATGTTTACCGAAAGTTAGATCTAGATAAATATTTTGAGAAATCAAAGAGTATGAAAAGAATCAAATATGATTTGAACAATATTGTCCAAAATTTAGTCGCAATGAGATTTTTAAAACCTTGTTCAAAAAGTAAAACATTTAATATTTTTAATGAGTATACAATAAAGAATGATGACACCCTTAAATCAATTTACAGAAGCCTTGAAATTTTGTGTGATGAAAGGCTAGATATCATTGAACATATCAACAAAAAATTAATTGAACTATTTGATAGAAACCTAAAAGAAACATTTTACGATGTTACAACTGTTTACTTTGAAAGTATTGAAAAAAATGACTTGTTAGATTACGGATTTTCTAAGGATGCAAAAATTAATAATGTACAGGTTGTTCTTGGGATGATGATTGACGCTTATGGAATTCCAATTGCATACAAATTGTTTGCCGGAAATACATGTGATTTTAAGACTTTTATCCCTTTTATAAAGGAAGTTAAGGAAAAATTAGGTATTGAAAATATTACTGTTATTGCAGACAGAGGGTTAAACTCTGGTCCTAATCTTTTAGAACTTAAAAAGATGGTTTTGAGTTCATAATGTCTCACAAAATTAAAGGAAATAAGAACCTCCCAAGTTTGACGAATCAAAAATGAAAATGAACACTTCATATACTAAAGTATATGAAATTTTTTCATTTTTTCTTATTTTGTGTTATAATATGTTATAATATAATTATGTATGTAAAAGTTTCAAAAGTAGCAGGCAAAGAATATGTTCAAATTTGCCATTCAGTTAGAATAAAAGGAACAAATAAAACAAAGCAAGTGGTTATTGAAAAACTTGGTCTTTTATCAAAACTGCAAGAAGAAAATCCTAACATTTTAGAGGATTTAAAAAATAAATATCAAGGTTTGAGAAATGAAGCGAGAGATAATGAATTATTGAAGTATAGAGTTCACAAATCTATTGATGCTTTATTTGACACAGAATTCAATGAAAGGAATGAATTCAAAGACAAATTAACATATGAAGAAAAGGCTGAAAAAGTAAAAAAATAGTTAGAAAAAATATGGTAATTTACTTTACAAAACGATTTACAAAAACTAAAACTTGATGAATATTTTGATTTAAAAAGTAAAGAATTTCTTTTCAGATATGATTTAAATAATATTGTTGAGAACCTAACTTTTTAAGAATTTTAAAACCTTCATCAAAACTAAGAACAGTTCAATCTTATGATTCATATTTAATAGAGAATGACGACACGTTGAAATCTCATTACAGAGCATTGGAAATTTTATGCGATGAAAGATTAGATATTATTAAACATTTAAACAATAGATTATCAGAATTAATGGACAGAAATCTAGAAGAGGCTTTCTACGATGTTACAACAGTTTATTTTGAAAGTTTCACAGCAGATGATTTTAGAATCTTTGGTTTTTCAAAGGATTTAAAAGTTAATCAAACACAAGTGGTATTAGGTTTGATGATTGATGCAAATGGAATACCAATAAGTTACAAACTTTTTCCCGGAAATACAAGCGATTTTAAGACTTTTATCCCTTTTATACAGGAAGTTAAGGAAAATTTAGGAATCGAAAATGTAACGATAGTTGCTGATAGAGGACTTAATTCTGGGCCTAATTTACAGTCGATAATTGACAATGGTTTTAAATTTATAATGGCAGAAAAATTAGAGCAAAAGGCAAAATTGCCTCTGAAATACTTGACTTAGATTCATATGATAAAATAACTGAAAACTACTTTATTAGAGATCGTAAAGATACAAAATTTGTAAAAAATGAAGATGATGAGAAATATATAATTGATGGTAGACTTGTTCTTTCTTTCAGTGAAAATAGAAGAAAAAAGGATGAGAGCGACCGCAAAAGACTTATTGAAAAAGCTTTAAAAGGTGTTCAAAACAATGCTTCAAAAGCTCGCTCAGAATTAAGTAGAGGCGGTAGAAAGTATCTCGATTATAATGTTAAAGAAGTAACGATAAAGACAACAAAAATTGAAGATGATGCAAAATGAGATGGCTTTTATGGAATATTCACAAACGATATGGAAATGAAGACTGATAGAATTATTTCAACATATCGAAAACTTTGAAAGATTGAAGATTCGTTTAGAATGCTAAAAACATCATTTGAGGTTAGACCTGTTTATCTATCAAAAGGAAGACAATTGAAGCGGCATTTTCTTATTTGTTATTTAGCCCTTGTACTCCAAAGATTTCTAGAATTCACTATTGACTCAATAGTTGAAGATGATCACAAATTTACTACTGAAAAAATACTCAACAGTATTAGAGAAGTTGAACTAATAACCTTTAAAGATTATGAGAATGATACAGAGTATTTTATGAGAACTGATGAACCAATTGAATACCTTGAATTAATTGAAAAATTAAATATTGAAAGACTTCCACTGATGGGAAAAGTCGATGAAATTGAGGGTATTATAACACATGGCTAAAATTGTAAAAATGACCAATACACCTATAAATAAGGCGTATTAGTCATTTTTAATACTCCTTTTTTAATTGATTCGTCAAACTTGGGAAAACATATTAAAAATAAGGCTCATATACATAGTATATGAATTTTTTATTTTTTTCTTGTAATTCTAGTAAAACATAGTATAATATAATTATGTTTGTTAAAGTTATTAGAGTTAGAAATAAAGAATATGTTAATATTGTGAAAAGTTATTGAGATAAGGAAAGCAAATCTTGTAAACATAAGGTTGTCCAAAATTTGGGATTATTATCCAAATTAGAAGAAAACGATCCTAATTTTTTAGAAAACCTGAGAAATGAATTTAAAAAGTATTCAAAAGATAAGGAAGAAAAAGAAGTACTTTTAGGCAGAATGCTTGGGACATTTAAAGATGTTTTATCTGACGATAACGTTGACGGTGAATATGATATTAGAGATGAAAACAAGATACACAATAAATATCAGAATGAATTAGAAGTTTTAAATTATGGCAATTTAATACTAAACAATGTTTACCGAAAGTTAGATCTAGATAAATATTTTGAGAAATCAAAGAGTATGAAAAGAATCAAATATGATTTGAACAATATTGTCCAAAATTTAGTCGCAATGAGATTTTTAAAACCTTGTTCAAAAAGTAAAACATTTAATATTTTTAATGAGTATACAATAAAGAATGATGACACCCTTAAATCAATTTACAGAAGCCTTGAAATTTTGTGTGATGAAAGGCTAGATATCATTGAACATATCAACAAAAAATTAGCTGAACTATTTGATAGAAACCTAAAAGAAACATTTTACGATGTTACAACTGTTTACTTTGAAAGTATTGAAAAAAATGACTTGTTAGATTACGGATTTTCTAAGGATGCAAAAATTAATAATGTACAGGTTGTTCTTGGGATGATGATTGACGCTTATGGAATTCCAATTGCATACAAATTGTTTGCCGGAAATACATGTGATTTTAAGACTTTTATCCCTTTTATAAAGGAAGTTAAGGAAAAATTAGGTATTGAAAATATTACTGTTATTGCAGACAGAGGGTTAAACTCTGGTCCTAATCTTTTAGAACTTAAAAAAGATGGTTTTGAGTTCATAATGTCTCACAAAATTAAAGGAAATAAGAACCTTGTTCCTGGCATTATAGATCTTGCAACATATGAGCAAGCAGCTGAAGGTTTTTATGTAAAAAAAGCACCATTAACTAAAAAAATTAAGGATGAATTAGGACTTGATAATTCATTGGATGGAAATTTAATTTTAAGTTTTTCAGAAAAAAGAAGAAAAAAAGATCAAAGTGATAGAGAAAGACTGATTAAAAAAGCCAAAAGTTGTGTTGAAAAAAATGGCTCAAAAGCGATGAGTGAATTAAAAAAAGGTGGCAAAAAATATGTCAACTATTCTGTTGGAGAAATTTCATTAAATGAAGAAAAAATTATAGATGACGCAAGATGAGATGGATTTTACGGAATATATACAAGCAACAAAAATTTAAGCATTGAAACAGTAATAAGAACATATTCAAATTTATGAAAGATTGAAGAATCATTTAGGATTTTAAAAACAACTTTTGAAACTAGACCGGTTTATTTGTCAAAAGAAAAAACAATTGAAGGTCATTTTATGATTTGTTATTTGGCATTGGTTATTGAAAGATTCATAGAATTTTCATTAAGTTCATTAGCTAATAACAGTTTAACAACTGACAGAATTGTTGATGCGTTGAGAAAGGTAAAAATAGTACTTATTGAGAGTTTAGACAAGAAAGAAAAATACTTTTTAAGAGTTAGAGAACCAGAAGATTACACAAATTTAAGAGAATCATTGGGTTATCAAATAATTCCTAAATGGGGAAAAGTTGATGAATTAGGCCCTGTTTTACTAGAATCTAAATAATAGACTTTCCATAAAAGCCTATTTTATAGGCTTTTTAAAAAATGAATTTTTAAAGTGTCAAAGTCGAGAAAAAAGTTTATGAAAAGATTAAACATAATGACATTGATTTCTTTTTGTATGGTCACAGCCATTATCCAGTTAAATACTACAATGAAGAAGATGGAATGTATGTAATTAATCCTGGTTCAATTTCTGAACCAAAGTGAGGATCTTATCCAGGTTACACAGTCATTGAAATAAATCATGGTAGTAAACGACATACTATTGATGTAAAAATGAAGGATATCAATAAAAATAGGGAATTACTAAAAACAAAAAGTAAATTTGATACAATTATGTAAATATTTACATAAAAAAACTTTTTAAGGAAGCAAATGAGTAAAGAAACAAAAAGGTTCAACATTTATTTGCTATCTCAAGTTTGACAAATCAATAAAAAATAAGTATTAAAAATGACCAATATGCCTTATTTATAGGTGTATTGGTCATTTTTACAATTTTATGACGTGAACCTGTTAAGTTGGACAAAAAAATCAAACGTATACCGTTTGATAAAATAATTTAAATTTGTATTATTCACTAATTGTCATTTTCTTGTGCAATTTCTTGACTAATTTCTCTTTTTACACGTACATATCTTACTAAAGCAAGTATAAATGAAGTAATAAGTATAAGAATATAAGCTAATTCAAGTGAAACTCTTGCAATAGTTATATACTTGGTTACTTTCATACTAAGTTCTTCATTTCCACTTTTTGATATAACTAAATTATTTCATACCATTAATAATACTATAACAAAACTTAAAACGGTAGCAACAATTGCAAATATTGCAGCTCAGGCGAATTTCTTTGTAAGAAAGCCAAAAACAATATAACAGATGTATAAAATAAAAGACGCTAATGATAATATTTTCAATATTTCACGCGAAGTTCTAATTTTAACGATAATTTCCTTTTTTGAAATAACTAAACTGGCTATTAGTATACCTATAAGTAAAGCATTAACAATTATGAATGCTAAGAGTCTACTTTTTTCTCTTTCTTTTGTCATTATTCTCCTATTCAATTTTTCAACATAATTATATATTAATTATGAATTAGATGCCAAATGAAAAGTTCAACAGTTAATAATTTTGATATATCAGTCTTATTTAATGTATGAAATAATTAATTGTTTGCGTATAGTTAAAAAAAAGAAGTGTCATTATAGACACTTCTCATTTTTAATAATTATTAATTTGCGTTAGTTTTCTCATCTTTTTGTTTATTAATTTTAATTTTATCATTGAGTTTTCCTAGGTAAATTGATGAAACTATAAGTGAAGCAATTAAAGTAGCAATGTAAGTAATAATTATTAGGAATGTGGTAATTGCAATGAAACTACCAATAGTAACAACAAATCCTGCTTCAGGAGTAGTGCCATAAGACTTAAGTATTGTTAAATACAATACGAATATAAGTACTACAACTGATACAAACTCATAAATAATTGCAATTATAGAAGCTCATCTTAGTTTCTTAATCATAAATCCGTAAACAATATAACAAATATTCATAGCAACAAAAAAAATGTTACATATATTTTTGCTGGTTCAAATAAACCAACTGAATTTGTAATTAACTGAAATACTAATAATATAAGAATTATAGAATTAACAATCACAAAAGTTCTCACTCTATTTTTTAATTTCTGTGTATTCATTTAATATCCCTTCGATTTGATAGTTAAATTATATATGAATTTGTATTTGGTAGTTCAAATAAATGGATGCAGGTAATAAGCATTTAAAGTAAATTTTTACTTAAAAATCTCAATTAATTTATATTATCGTAATTATATAAAATATAATTAAGCATTAAAAAAGATATAAAAAAACACAAAAAATTTTTAAAAAATTTATTTATAAATTGAATTTTTATAATTATAATTAATCACATTATGAGAATAGAAAATTTAAAAAATGACAAATTTAAATCTAAATTTGTATTGTTAAATTTTTGTGAAGATAGAAACCCAGATCTTCAATTTTTTGTTATTGAATATTCTCAAGATATCTTTGATTTAGCCTCCCTAATAAGTCAGTCAATTTAATTAAATTTAGTTAAGTTTGATTTGACTCAAAATAAAATATTTTAAATTTATTTTACCAAAAACACTATAAAACAGATTATTTAGAAAATTTATATTTCATTTTCAGGAGAATTTATGATTAAGAAAAACAACTCACCTTATATCATTGAACTTAAAGAAGTTGTTAAAGAATTTGACGATAAGGTTGTTTTAGAAAATGTTGATTTAAAAATTAACAAAGGAGAATTTGTTACATTATTAGGCCCTTCTGGTTCTGGAAAAACAACAATTCTTAGATTAATAGCAGGTTTTGAAAGAGCAACACGTGGTGAAATTAAATTCCATGGTGTTGATATTAAGGATTTACCTCCACATAAAAGAGACCTTTCAACTATTTTTCAAGATTATGCACTATTTCCTCACTTAAATGTTGAAGGTAATATTAAATATGGTTTAGCACTTAAGAGAATGCCGAAAGAAGTTATCAATGCTAAACACGAAAAACTATTAGCACAGAAACAAAAAAATGAGAAGAAAGAGCAAAAGTCTGAAATGAAAAAACTTGATGTTTTGCAAACAAAATATGAAAGAGAAATGAAAACATTAAAGAAAAATACTTTTGCTTATAGACGTAGACAAAAATGATTAGATAAGTCAGACTTTAATTATTCATATTGAGAAAACTATGTAGATCAACAAACAGAAAACTTCGAAAAACGTTATCTCCCAAGTTTGACGAATCAAAAATAAAAATGAACACTTCATATACTAAAGTATATGAAATTTTTTTCATTTTTCTTATTTTGTGTTATAATATGTTATAATATAATTATGTATGTAAAAGTTTCAAAAGTAGCAGGCAAAGAATATGTTCAAATTTGCCATTCAGTTAGAATAAAAGGAACAAATAAAACAAAGCAAGTGGTTATTGAAAAACTTGGTCTTTTATCAAAACTGCAAGAAGAAAATCCTAACATTTTAGAGGATTTAAAAATAAATATCAAGGTTTGAGAAATGAAGCGAGAGATAATGAATTATTGAAGTATAGAGTTCACAAATCTATTGATGCTTTATTTGACACAGAATTCAATGAAAGGAATGAATTCAAAGACAAATTAACATATGAAGAAAAGGCTGAAAAAGTAAAAAATAGTTAGAAAAAATATGGTAATTTACT
Source organism: Mycoplasmopsis caviae (assembly GCF_024498215.1). Taxonomy (NCBI): domain Bacteria; kingdom Bacillati; phylum Mycoplasmatota; order Mycoplasmoidales; family Metamycoplasmataceae; genus Mycoplasmopsis; species Mycoplasmopsis caviae. The sequence goes on from NZ_CP101806.1 coordinate 225,799, forward strand.
TTACAAAACGATTTACAAAAACTAAAACTTGATGAATATTTTGATTTAAAAAGTAAAGAATTTCTTTTCAGATATGATTTAAATAATATTGTTGAGAACCTAACTTTTTAAGAATTTTAAAACCTTCATCAAAACTAAGAACAGTTCAATCTTATGATTCATATTTAATAGAGAATGACGACACGTTGAAATCTCATTACAGAGCATTGGAAATTTTATGCGATGAAAGATTAGATATTATTAAACATTTAAACAATAGATTATCAGAATTAATGGACAGAAATCTAGAAGAGGCTTTCTACGATGTTACAACAGTTTATTTTGAAAGTTTCACAGCAGATGATTTTAGAATCTTTGGTTTTTCAAAGGATTTAAAAGTTAATCAAACACAAGTGGTATTAGGTTTGATGATTGATGCAAATGGAATACCAATAAGTTACAAACTTTTTCCGGAAATACAAGCGATTTTAAGACTTTTATCCCTTTTATACAGGAAGTTAAGGAAAATTTAGGAATCGAAAATGTAACGATAGTTGCTGATAGAGGACTTAATTCTGGGCCTAATTTACAGTCGATAATTGACAATGGTTTTAAATTTATAATGGCAGAAAAAATTAGAGCAAAAGGCAAAATTGCCTCTGAAATACTTGACTTAGATTCATATGATAAAATAACTGAAAACTACTTTATTAGAGATCGTAAAGATACAAAATTTGTAAAAAATGAAGATGATGAGAAATATATAATTGATGGTAGACTTGTTCTTTCTTTCAGTGAAAATAGAAGAAAAAAGGATGAGAGCGACCGCAAAAGACTTATTGAAAAAGCTTTAAAAGGTGTTCAAAACAATGCTTCAAAAGCTCGCTCAGAATTAAGTAGAGGCGGTAGAAAGTATCTCGATTATAATGTTAAAGAAGTAACGATAAAGACAACAAAAATTGAAGATGATGCAAAATGAGATGGCTTTTATGGAATATTCACAAACGATATGGAAATGAAGACTGATAGAATTATTTCAACATATCGAAAACTTTGAAAGATTGAAGATTCGTTTAGAATGTTAAAAACATCATTTGAGGTTAGACCTGTTTATCTATCAAAAAGGAAGACAATTGAAGCGGCATTTTCTTATTTGTTATTTAGCCCTTGTACTCCAAAGATTTCTAGAATTCACTATTGACTCAATAGTTGAAGATGATCACAAATTTACTACTGAAAAAATACTCAACAGTATTAGAGAAGTTGAACTAATAACCTTTAAAGATTATGAGAATGATACAGAGTATTTTATGAGAACTGATGAACCAATTGAATACCTTGAATTAATTGAAAAATTAAATATTGAAAGACTTCCACTGATGGGAAAAGTCGATGAAATTGAGGGTATTATAACACATGGCTAAAATTGTAAAAATGACCAATACACCTATAAATAAGGCGTATTAGTCATTTTTAATACTCCTTTTTAATTGATTCGTCAAACTTGGGAAAAATCTCAATTAATTTATATTATCGTAATTATATAAAATATAATTAAGCATTAAAAAAAGATATAAAAAAAACACAAAAAAATTTTTAAAAAATTTATTTATAAATTGAATTTTTATAATTATAATTAATCACATTATGAGAATAGAAAATTTAAAAAATGACAAATTTAAATCTAAATTTGTATTGTTAAATTTTTGTGAAGATAGAAACCCAGATCTTCAATTTTTTGTTATTGAATATTCTCAAGATATCTTTGATTTAGCCTCCCTAATAAGTCAGTCAATTTAATTAAATTTAGTTAAGTTTGATTTGACTCAAAATAAAATATTTTAAATTTATTTTACCAAAAACACTATAAAACAGATTATTTAGAAAATTTATATTTCATTTTCAGGAGAATTTATGATTAAGAAAAACAACTCACCTTATATCATTGAACTTAAAGAAGTTGTTAAAGAATTTGACGATAAGGTTGTTTTAGAAAATGTTGATTTAAAAATTAACAAAGGAGAATTTGTTACATTATTAGGCCCTTCTGGTTCTGGAAAAACAACAATTCTTAGATTAATAGCAGGTTTTGAAAGAGCAACACGTGGTGAAATTAAATTCCATGGTGTTGATATTAAGGATTTACCTCCACATAAAAGAGACCTTTCAACTATTTTTCAAGATTATGCACTATTTCCTCACTTAAATGTTGAAGGTAATATTAAATATGGTTTAGCACTTAAGAGAATGCCGAAAGAAGTTATCAATGCTAAACACGAAAAACTATTAGCACAGAAACAAAAAAAATGAGAAGAAAGAGCAAAAGCTGAAATGAAAAAACTTGATGTTTTGCAAACAAAATATGAAAGAGAAATGAAAACATTAAAGAAAAATACTTTTGCTTATAGACGTAGACAAAAATGATTAGATAAGTCAGACTTTAATTATTCATATTGAGAAAACTATGTAGATCAACAAACAGAAAACTTCGAAAAACGTTATCTTACACGTAAAATAACAAAAGAAGAAATGGATAAAGAAGTTAAGGAAATTGTTGAACTTGTTGGACTACAAGGTAATGAAAGAAAATCAATTAATGAACTTTCTGGTGGTATGAAACAACGTGTTGCACTAGCTAGATCACTTGTTATTGAGCCTGCTATCTTATTATTAGATGAACCATTAAGTGCACTTGATGCTAAGATAAGACAAAGAATGCAAGTTTTATTAAGAAGTTTACAACAAAAATTAGGCCTTACATTTATTTTTGTTACTCACGACCAAGACGAAGCACTTGAACTCTCTGATAGAATAGCAATCATGCGTGCTGGCAAAATTGAACAATATGACACGCCAAAAAATATTTATGACTATCCAGTTAATAAATGAGTAGCTTCTTTTATTGGAGACTCAAATATTTACAATGGTATCTTTAATAGCGATGGCACTGTGACAATGTGAGATCGCAATTTTAAGACAATTCATGATGAAGATGAATTTGCAAATCTTACTGAAGTCGATGTATTAATTAGACCAGAAGACATTGACATAATGTCTTATGATGACAAGAAAAAGGACAAACTTGTCGGTGAAATTATTAATATGGCTTACCGTGGCAGTTATTACTATTTAAAAATCCAACTTGATAATGATGAAATTATTTATGTTGAAACAGCTAAAAAGTTTGAAATGGGCGAGAAAGTAAACTTAAGTTGAACAATTGACTCAATTCACTTAATGAATAAAGATAGCAAGTGAGATTATAAAACTAATGAATTTAAGAATTAAAAATAAACTAGCACTAAATAAAAGATTATTACTTTTATTGCCTTATTTATTAATTGCTATCTTCTTAATCATTTTGCCAATTTTATTAATAGTTATTAATGCACTAAAGCCACAAGAAGATTTTAATGCTGTTGCACTCTTAACAGAAGTAAACATTTGATTAATAATTTGACGTAGTTTAAAAATTGGGCTAATTTCAGCAATTCTTTGCTTGTTAATAGCTTTTCCATATGCTTATTTTACAGTCATGACTAAAAGTAAATATTTAGCAATTTATTCATTAAGTTTAATACTTAGTCCAATGTTAATTTTTACAATTGCTAAAATTTATGCAATTAGAGGCTTCTTCTTATCAGTTTTTGAACAAGAAAGCCTTAATGCTGAATGATTTATGGTTTTAGGTTTAACCTACTTGAATTTGCCATATATGGTTATGCCTCTTTATACTGTTTTTAAAGATATGCCTAAAAACATACTTGAAGCTAGTTCAGATTTAGGTTATAACAAATTTCAAACAATGTTTAGAGTTGTTGTTCCATATAGTTTTAAAGCTATTTTAAGTGGTTTTAGTTTAATTTTCTTATCATCTGCAACTACATTTGTTATTAGTGCTAAATTACTTCCTAATGGAACTCAATTGCAAACAATTGGTGCTGTAATTAGTGAATATTCAAACCCTGCTAACAAGTTTGAATTAGCACTAGGAAGCACACTTGTTTTAGTTGTATCAGCCATTTTTATAGGTTGTTATGGAATGATAAACTTTATACCAAAAGTTATTATTAGATTTAGACAAACTAGAGGAGGTAAGAAAAATGACTAAATTTTGAGAAATTCTTAAACGAAGTTATATTTACTTAATTTTAGTTTTTACTTACATCCCATTAGTGTTTGCGGTTATATTCAGTTTTAATAAACCAAGTGATAAAGGTTTTTTATCATTTAATTGAAATACATATTCAAAGGATGCATGAGTTAATTTCTTTGATGAGGGCAGAGGGAATGCATTAATTAATTCAATTATTATCGCATTCTTTGTTTCAATTTTAGTAGTTAGTATTTCACTTGTAACAGTTTTTGCAATGTGAAGACAAAAAAATAAAAATTACTCAAGAATAGTTAGAGCAGTTAATAATGTCCCACTTATCAACCCAGACAACATTACTGCAATTGGTTTAGTTTTAGTTTTTAGTGCTCTATTTGGAACATTAGCAAGCACAAGAGAAGGAATGCTTCGAGGAATTGTTGGACATACAATTATGGCCCTACCTTATGGTATAACTCTAATGTATCCACGTAGTGAAAAATTTAATGCTTCTTTATTTGAAGCAAGCCAAGATTTAGGCTATTCAAAAATTAAGTCATGATTTAAAACTTATTTTATTTACATGATTCCATCAATTATTTTTGCTGCACTTGTCTCAATATTTCTATCATTTGATGATTTCATTATTTTGCAAACAACATCAAATGTAAGTACTCTTGGAACCAAATTGTATGAAGGTCAATTTAAGGCATGAGGTCTTGTAGTTGGAGCAAGTTTATTATTTCTTACTATTGCAATCAATGCTTGTTACATAGGTTATAAAGCATATATTATAAAAAGAAGTGTTAAGAAAGTAAAGAAGGTAAAAAATGAACAACAACAAACCAAAGAACAATTCATTTAAAAATTTTATTAAAAGTAAAATTTTAACTAAAACTTTTGGTTATAGTGCACTAGCAGTTCTTGGTACAGTAGCACTAACTGGTGCACTAGTTCATAAATATAGCGGGCGTGCAAAATATAAACCTTCTTTTTATAATTATCAATCATATATTGATGATGACTCTAAAAGAGTTATTAATGAAAACTTTACATTCAAAGAATTTGAAGAAATCCAACACTTTACAAAATCAATTTTGACTAATAAAGCAGCTGGTGGAATTGGTAATGATGCACAAGCAGTTCAACTAATTAGAGATGGCAAACTTCGTAAAATTGATTATGCAAAGATGTTTAATGACCCAAAATACAAAGATCGTGAAAAGGTTTTAGAACTCTTAAGCGATACAGTTAAAGAACACATTAAATCATATGATAAATTTTTAACTAAAGATCAATGTATTGAATCTGATGGAACAGTAGCAAAAGAAGATAAACATCTTATTGATTACTTTGCTCCATATTTCTCACAAGATATGGTTGTAGCATATAATCCACAAAAAGTCTTAAAGCTTAATTATAATGATGCATATTACCATGCTAAAATTACAGCTCACGAACAAGCAATTCAAGAACACTTATTAAAAGTTTCTGAAAACAAAGGCGAATTTAGATTAATTGACATAATGAAAGCCTTAACATTAAAAGGTTACAATTATTGAGAAGCAACTTATGCTATGAGAGACAATATGATTTATGGCTCTGCATATGTTAAAGACCCAGTTAAAGGATATATTGATGATCATGCTACTGGAAAAGGTTCAACTCCAGATAAGCCAAATTGATACAAGGAGCATATTGATCACTTCGTTGAACTATTTCAACACGGCACAAATTATAGCATTAGAGATACAGAACATGTTGTCTTTAATGGTGATGGCCAATGACTTTTGAATAATTTAATTAACCCTACAACAAAAACAAATGCTGGTTTAATTTACAATGGAGATGCACTTGATGCTTACTTTTCAGAAGATAACTTTGAAAATAAAGTTCAACAAGGTACACTTAGATTTTTTAGACCAAAAATTAATTTATTGTTAGTGGACGGATTGGTTATCTCAGAGAATACAAGTGACCATTTTGCTGATTTAATTTATGAAAGTGCACATAAAAGCTTTTTATCAGGTGTTGAAAGGAATGATTGAAATAACGGACCAAAATGAGTTAAAAAAATTGACCCAAAAAATGGTGAAGATATATCGGAATTCGAAAACATTGAAGAATATAAATCACTTTTAACTTTTGACCACGTTGGCTATACACCTGCATGAAAGAATTTATATAATTATGTAAAAGACAACTACTTTGACAAAGTTAAAGAAGAAAAACAAAAAAACTATATTGCAAGTCTTTATGAGATTGGCAAAGAGCAAAAAATCTATGGTAGCGATGATACAACAATAAAAGCGACATATGAGGTTAAGCATTTTCCAATTGAACCTGAAAGTAAGAAAACACAAGCGGAAATTAAAGTTTATTATGATACAAAACTAAAAAGTTAACAAAATTTTTAATCCTTGTTTTAGCAAGGATTATTTTTTAACTTCTAATTATTGAGACTTTAGGTTGTTAATAAAACACAAAGTTAAGGCTGCAAAAATTTTTTTAATATTTCTTTTTTAATTTATTAAAAAAGGCTAATATATCCAAAAAATTTGCTTTTTAATTGTTGATAATTTTCTTCTATTTTGTCCAATTTTTAAGGTTGTAAAAATTATAGCCAAAACACATAAAAGTTTGGCTATTTTTTTAACAAAACAGCAAAAAATGTGTTATTTTTTGTTTTTGTGTGTACAACATTAAGGTTTACCGCATTTTTAAATGTTAAATTACATTTTTTAAAATTTTGCATATTAAAACATACAACATCATTAAGAAGTTGCTTTTAATTAATTCATTTTGTCTTCAATCCTAAAGTTTTTTCATAACTTTTGGGGATTGACATCATTTGTTAATTTCTTTTTAAATATTCTTCAATCAACAAATAAATTGTTGATTGAAATAAAAAATAACTTATTTAATAAGTATTGAGCCGTTGGCTCTTATTAAGACCTGTCGGTCTTAAGAAGCAAAACTTCTTTTTGTCTTGTAAGACAGGCTTTCTTCTTTTTAAAAAAGAAGAAACAAGAAAAACTTACTTAAATGATTTGTAATTAGCGTCAATAAATTCCTTCATTTCTTTTGTAATATCATTTAACTTTTCAAGATTTTCACTTAATAGTTTTTAATAAATTCAATGTCTTTATTGTTTGGGTTTGCAGAATTCTTAAATATATTTTCAAGTTTTTCAAATGTACTGGATGTTCATGTTCTATTATGAAGCATGGTTTTAATTGTAGGCTCTTACACCTTGATGTTGTGGATCAAGATTTTTTGATATTGCATATACATCGATTGCACTCAATTCGTTTCCTTTCGGTACTCTGGCTTCATATTTTCTTTTCCCTCAACAAAGAATAATTTATTTTCAGGAGTTACCATAAGCTTTGCCTCTCCACTTTCAAACATAGAAACCCTAACGCCATTATTATCAAATGGAGCAAGATATTTGTTGTCATATCTCACAGTATGATTAACTATTTTTCTTTTAATTACAAGATTCATCTCTTCTTCAAAAATTTCAGTATTTGGCTTTCTAAAAACATTTGATTTTTTACTTACTGCTTCGGCCTTTTTAAATTGTTTGTTGTATTCATCAATTAAAAGTTCAATTTTTCCCAAAAAGTCTTCAAAACAGTTGATTCCGCTTGTATGAAAGAATGTTCCTATTCATCTTTGCAATGTTCAAAATGATCTTTCAACATTTGGTTTTGCCTTTGGATTGCTTGCTTGTTATAAGTTCAATTCCTCTTGCATTTAGTGCTTCTTCCATAGCTTGTTCTTGTACTATCTGAACCTCAAAAGTTCTTCTTCTATCCGTTATTATTACTTGTGGAATGCCATACCTTTTAAATAATTGTGTTAGAAGATTTTGATATCCAATTGTTGTTTCCTCAATGTCAATTCAGATTGCTAACAAACTTTTTGTTGTCGCATCAACAACATTATAAATATGGTACTTCTTACTTTCTCCAAAAAGATGAAGTGGTGTTGCATCAATTTCAATAATTTGCCCAAAATCATAGTCAGAACTTTTATTTTGGTAAACACCTTTTAATGGATTTTTATTTAGAATTTTTCATAAATTTTAATAAACTGTGCCTCGATTTTAGAAATATCTTGACCGTTTTCTAAAAACATTCTTCTTCTCTTAATCTCATTTTTTACTTTTCTCGTTGCATATGAACTGCAATAACCAAGTCTAAGCATTCTTTTATAAAAGGTAGTGAAAGGCAACAATTTTTTTCATCATTAGTAAGTCTCATTATTGTAAAAATGCAACAAGGCTACACTAAGATCACCTTTTGATATTTTCTCAATATGTTCCACTAATTCATAATATCTATTAGTTAAATCAATAATAACTGAATCACTTACTTTCACACCCCTAAGTTTATTTTTATTACCATGTGATATACTGATTGCATCTTGGTTATTTGTAGATGCAATCAATATTTGATTTCTATATCTTTTAATTGTTTTTGTTGATGTTCTACAACCCAATTTTCCTAATATTTTTGATATTTCGGCATTTGGTCTATTTCAATATTGTTGAATTTTTTAAATCTAAAATTTTTTTATCTTCATAATCAGTTGTTTTACCTGTATCAACTGCTTGAAATCTGGTTTTAATTACAAGATTTTCCATAATTTAAATTCTCCTTTTTAAAATAATAATTGAAACCTAAAATGGACAAAATAAAAGATAAAAACAGGGTGGACAAAATAAAATAAAACCATTATATCCAAAAAATTTGCTTTTTAATTGTTGTTTTTACCTTTATAATGTTTGTACAAAAACAAGGAGATTTAGCCATGAGAAGAATATTATTACCCAAAACATACACACAAGAAGAATGAGATGCATATAATAGAGAAGAGGCTAAAAGAATTGCCAAAAGAGATTTCTTTAGACAACAATATATTAAAGGTGCTGATGCAAGGTTAGACAAACAACTTGATATTGCCATTATTAAAGTGGACAAATTTGAACATTTATTCAAATAGTCAAATTTACAAAAAGACCTGTTTTATAGGTTTAATGAAAAATTGCAACCGGAATGATCCAGTTGCAATTTTTACTTTTCTTCTTCTTTTTTCTTCAATTCGCCTTTAATGTGGCAAACTCGACATCGGGCTTCGTAAGTGTCATCACCAAGAGAATTAAGGTCTTGTTCATTGGTTTTACGAAAACTAAATCCAGCAATTGATTTACATTTCATACACACAGCTTTAAGTTTAGTTATATGATCAGCAATTGCTAATATTGCAGGAGTTACACCAAAAGGCCTTCTTAAAAAATCCATATCCAAACCAGAACACAAAACCCTAACGCCTTTTAGAACTAATTCATCAATTACATCAAGTATACCTTCATCAAGAAAGTTGATTTCATCAATAGCTACTGCTTTATATGAAGAGTTTCAAAATTTCATTATGTCGCTTGAATTTTGTATATTTTTAGCCACAACCCTCGCACCTGTTCGACTTACTATTTCGGTTTCAGAAAAACGGTTGTCAAATTTAGGCTTAAGCACCAATGTTTTGATGTCTGCAATTTCTAAGATTTTAATTCGTTTAATCAACTCCTCTGTTTTACCTGAAAACATTGGACCTGTTATCACTTCTAAAATACCATCACTTTGTTTTAAATACATTATTCCCCCAAATTAGTAAATAAAAAGTCCAATAGTGTTAAAGTAATAAACAATGGACTTTATTATTAAAATTAAATTAAAGCAAGTTCTGTAAGTGTTTTAACTAAAACACCTTGTGGTACTTCATTAATATCTGCTGTACCTGCAACATCACAGTGAATGTATTCAATACCATCTGTGAACTCTTTTAAGAACATAGCGGCTGAGTTTGAGCCACCATTTCCACTTAAATCTGTGTTTTTAAGATCAGCAACTTTTGAAGCTTTAATATTTTTTGAAAATGCTTCATCAAAAGGCATTCTTCAAACTAATTCATGTGCATTCTTTGCTGCCTTTGAAATATCTTCTCAAGCTTTTTCACTTGTAGCTCAAATACCTGTGTATGTGTGACCTAGTGCAATTAAGATTGCTCCTGTAAGTGTTGCAACATCAACTAATCTAGTTGCATTTAGTTTTCTAGCTGCATAAACTAGACCATCAGCCATCACTAAACGACCTTCAGCATCTGTGTTGTTGATTTCAACACTCTTGCCATTCATTGCTTTTCAAACTGAATCAGGTAATGAAGCATCGCCATTAATTCTATTGTCTGTTATACACATAATTGCTGAGACATTTTTCTTAGGTTTAAGTTGTGCAATGGCTTTTAGTGTTGAAGCGACAATTACACTACCAGACATATCAAATTTCATTCCAAGCATACTTCTTGATGGTTTTAGTGAGTATCCACCTGAGTCAAATGTAATCCCTTTACCTACTAAAACAGTTTTTTCTTTACTTGATGGATCCCCTACATATTCAATAATAACCACACGTGGTTCATACATTGAACCTCTATTTACTGAAAGTAATAAACCCATTTTGTTTTCTTCAATTTGTTTTTTATTTAAAACAGTAATTTTAAGATTTTTGTATTGACTAAAATCTTTAACAATTTGTTGTGCTAAATATTCTGAGTTGCACACATTTGGTGGAGTAACTTGTAAGTTACGAGCATAATTTGTAGCTTCTGCTAAGATTAATGATTTTTGGAATCTTTCTTCAACATCTTTAGTTGCTTTTTCAATAAATGGAACTAGTAAAAATTCTTTGCTTTTTTCTTCTGTTTTTTCATTGTAAAGTGAAGCTCTTGTAAAATAGATTGCTCTAGTAAATGCTTCAACCACATCAGCAACAGAAAGAGTTTCAGTTGTAAAAGAAGCTAAATCCACACAGTAATTTCTTGCTGCACTTTCGCTTAGTGTTCTAAAGAAAATTTCAAGTGAATTAAAGTCTAGTTTGCTTTTTTCTCCTAGGTAAACATATGCTTTATTTTCATTAAGATATTCTGTGATTTTGTTGTTTTTTTCGATTAAGTATTCAATTTTTTTAGCATCCTTGAATGTTGCTTGAAGCAAAACATCTTTAGTTGCTTTATTTACTAATTTTGTAAAAAGTGACATATAACCCTCCTATTAATTATTTAATTATTATTATTTTACATCATATTAAATTTGCTGATTTAAAAGAGTTGAAAAAACAATAATTTGCATCTAAAAAAGTGTACAATAAAAACAATATTAATTTCTGGAGTAAATATGAGTAATAATGTAAATAAATTAACAAGAGAATTAATTGATAATTGAGTTATTGAAGAAGTTAATAAACTCGAAATTGAATACAAAAAAGCAAACAATATTATAAATGAAAATAGAATTATTTTTAAGCAGAGATTCGGGATAAATGCCCTCCTGGAGGAAGGGTTAAATTTTTTAAAATTAATGTTTAATAAATGTATCATTGGTCTTCCACTAAAAGAACAAAGTTTATTATATACTCTTGAATATGGTTACAAAAATTGAGAAGATGCTGAAAAAGTATTTGGTAATGTAGAAGAAGCACCATATAAATACCCTGTGTATTCTGATCAAAAGAAAGTAAATGATTATTGATATCTTGGCAATAAAAAAAATAAAGAAGATAAAGAAAATATTACCGATGATAAAGCAATTGAAATTGCTTTAGAATTTAGAAAAAACCTTGCTTTATGTATTGATATAATAGTTGAAAATTCAACAAATTTAATAAATAAAGAAGATTATTTGAATTTATTCATCAAACTATCAGCAGTAATTCCTAATTTTATTAATGAAAACTGAATAATTAAATATTTTCATATGTTATTTCCAACAATTTTTCCTGCAACATTTGGCAAGGAAGCACAAGATCATATATTAAAATATTTGAAACTTGATACATCTGAAGAACAATTTGAAAGATTATTTTTTATTATGAGTTATATTAAAAAACTCAAAATTTCACCATATAGTTTTGCAAGACTATGCCATTTAATTAGAAACAATAAAACAAAAATTAAAATTATGGAGAAGATAACTAAAAAATATGGCATAAACGAAATAATTTATGGTGTTCCTGGATCTGGGAAGTCGCATTTAATAAAAAATGAATATTGCAATAATGATGAATTTATAGAGAGAATTGTTTTTCATCCTGATTACACATATTCAGATTTTGTAGGGCAAATATTGCCAAAACTAAATGATGAAGGTAATATTGAATACAGTTTTAATCCAGGTCCATTCACAAGAATTGTTAAAAAAGCATATGAAAACAAAGAAAAAATGTGATATCTAATAATTGAGGAGATAAATAGGGGTAATGCGCCAGCAATTTTTGGTGATATTTTTCAATTATTGGATAGAAATGAAAATGGAGAAAGTGAATATTCAATTTCAAATAGTGAAATTGCCAAAGAGATTTTTAAAGATGAAAGCAAAAAAATTCGAATACCGTCAAACCTAAGCATCATTTGTACAATGAATACGTCTGATCAAAATGTATTTACACTTGATACTGCATTTCAAAGAAGATGAAACATGAGACTGGTAAGTAACAATTTTGATGAAAGTGAAAGCGATTTTGCTAAAACAAAAATACTTGATACATCTGTCACATGAAAAAAATTTATTAATGTGATTAATTCAACTATTCTAAACAAAAGTATTCAGTTATCTTCATCTGAAGATAAAAGGCTTGGGACTCATTTTGTAAGTAAAAACGACCTACTCATGAGCAAAGACAACCAATATAAAAATAGTTTATTTTCTCAAAAAGTTCTAAGGTATTTATGAGATGATGCATTTAAATTCAATAAAGAGGATTTATTTAATATTGTAGATGTTAATAATTTAGAAGGAATAATAGAAAATTTCAGTCGTTCGAAAGAAGATGATAGGTTTAGAGCAATTTTTAAAGATAATATTTGTGAGTTATTGTTTTCTAATGAAGAAAATAATAAGGGTATTTAAAAAAATGAATGCAAACAGTTTAAATTTTATCTTATCGGAACATTGTTCTGTCACCGACAAAAAAAGTGATTCTTTTGTTGGGGTTAAGATAAGTCAAAATGATTTTTCTGTTCATTTTCCGATAGGGTATCAATTGCCAGATAATGATGATGATTTAATGAAAGATATTAAAAACCTTATAAATATTTTAACAATATTTAATGATAAAAATGAAGGTACTATTAGTAAAGGAAATTTTAATTGTACAACTGATTCATCATTTCCTTTTCAATCATATATAAATGTAATTAATTATTATCTAAGACATAATGCAAACTATTATAACGAGATTGTGCCAGTATATAAAATTGCTAAAAAAGGTAAAATAGATTTTAAACGTACGATTCAAAAGGTAAATCCTGTATTAAACAACAAAAACATTGTTTATTTAGATATGGTAGTTAGAAATAATACACAGAATTTTGATAATTTAATTACACAAATAAACAAATATTGTGTTTGGGAAAGTTTCAATAAAATTGGTTGACTATTTTCAATAAGTAGCCCTGTTAAACCAGATATTTCATTTGATAAAAATATGTTTATTATGGCTCTAAAAATAAAATTAAATAGTACAAATAAAGATGTTGATAAACAACTAATATTATCTATGATTGCAATGATTGAACATATTGCAAATTCTACAAATGATATTGAGATGTCATTTGGTACGAATAAATTTGAGTATGTTTGAGAGGGGCTAATTGATACTATTTTTGGCATAAAAAATAAATCTAAGTATTTTCCGATGGGTATTTGAAAAGATAAAAATAATAATGAACTATGTTCCAGTGTCCTTAAGCCAGATACAATTATGTTTTATGGTAACAAATATTATGTTATAGATGCTAAGTTTTACAAATATGGATTTGAACCAAATCAAGGAATAAATAGTCTGCCTGCAACAACGGACATTAACAAACAAATTACATACGCTCAAAATGTTAAATCAAAGCATCCTAATTCAGAAGTGTTTAATGCATTTTTGATGCCATATAATAGCCATAATAATATTTTTAATGCAAATGAACCTTATTTCCTTGTTACTGAAGCAAAAGCAAATTGAATTAGTAATCCTCAAACATATGAAGTTATAAAAGGCATTGTTGTAGACGTTAGATACCTTTTAAAAAATTATCAAGAAAGCTATAACAAAAATAAAAAAATGTTAAGTGTTGAAATTGAAAAAAGATTGTAATTAATTGAAAAAATAAAAATTTGAATTGACACAAAATATCTATAAAACAGGCTAATTAGTCAAATCTAGTAAATTAAATCCTAAAAACTGGAACATAAATTTGCTCCAGTTTTTAACTTGTTCTTTTCTTAAAACATTTCTTCATCGTCCAATTTCTTTCTAAAGAAATCTGTGTCGTGTATAAAAATTAAGTTTTCAATAATGTTTTCTAATCGCTCAACTACACGATAGTATGAGTGTAATTCAAAAGAAAACTTAATTATCATTTCATATGAATATTCATCTTTTTTGCTTAATTTCTTAGCAATCTTTTTGATTTCATTATCACAAAAAGCCATATACTCTTCTTTTTGTTTTTTAAACTCAACAAAGAATTCTTTAGTTGATTTTTCATCTTGTAATCTATTACTATATTCCTTGAATATTTTGCTTAGTTCAATATTCATAGATAATGCCACATCAACAACTTCTTGTGGTATTTTTTTGTTTATATAAAAGAATTTAGACATATGAAATAAATAGTCGCAAATTCTTTCAATATCACTTGCTGATGTTAGGACGCAAATATATCAACGTAAGTGGCTTAATAGTGGTTGGTCCTTTGATATATCTCACAATAACTCGTCAATTGTATTAACTTGAGTTAAATCACTTTGTTTTTCTCGTTTCTCAATATCAAGAAATAGCCCACTAATATCTGCTTTATTTTGATACATTGAGATAAGATTTGTTAATTTAGTATGCATTTTGTATGCTTGGTCTAAGTAGTCAAAAAACATTTTTCTTAAATTTTCTTCACTTTTCTTCAATAAGGTGTAATTTATAGCCATATTTCTAACCTATCTTTCCCATAATGTAGTCTTTTGTTTGTTCTTTTAATGGTTTAGTAAAAATACTTCTTGTATCATTTAATTCAATTAATTCGCCATCTAAAAAGAAGGCAGTTTTGTCACTAACACGTTGAGCCTGTGCCATTGAGTGAGTAACTAGAATAATTGTGTAATCTTTTTTAAGTTCTAAAATCAAGTTTTCAATCTTTTGAGTGGCAATAGGATCTAGTGCGCTAGTAGGTTCATCCATAAGTAAAACTTTTGGATTTAGAGCAATTGCTCGCGCAATAGCAAGTCTTTGTTTTTGACCACCACTAAGTGCATCTGCACTCTCTTTAAGTTTGTCCTTAACCTCATCATATAGTGCAGCTTTTTCAAGGGCTTCTTGAACCCTTTGGTCTAAAATTTGCTTATCTCTAATGCCTATATTACGCAGACCAATTGCGACATTATCATAAATAGAAAGTGGAAAGACACTTGGTTGCTGAAATATCATTCCAACTTGCTTTTTAAGTTCAATATCACTAAGTGACTTTTTGCTAAATAAGTCATTATTTAGATATTCAACACTACCTTCTAAATAATTGCCGGCACTTGGTCCATGAATTCTATTAAGTAACTTTAATGAAGTGCTCTTACCACAACCACTAGGTCCAATAAGAGCCACGGTTTCATTTTCATAAAATTCAATATTTACATTTTTAAGAATTTGTTTTGACTTTTTGCTATATCAGAAGTTAACATTACTTAATTTAAAAATAATTTTTTTATCCATTTTGGCTCCTAGTGTTTCAATTTTAACTTGCTTAATTTTGGTATTAAGAATTCAGATAGACTTAAAAGAATGAAGATTGTAACAAATGACATCATGGCACAATAATACATAGTTGGAATCGAATATGATGATGGTAGTGATAATTGAGCATACATACGAGTAGTTAGTGTTTGACCAAAAAGTAGAAGGCTAATGTGTTTTGAATTATTTAGTCCACTAGTAAGAATAAAGAGTGTTGTTTCTGAAAATATTTTAGCCAACATTAAGATGCATATATTCAATAGTGCAGGCCAAATCTTGACTAATTTTATTTTAAACAATATGGCACTTTCACTTAAACCAAGTGCAGCTGCACTGGTAACAACAACTTGATCAACTGACTCAAGTGCATCTTTGATTCACTTACAACTAAAAGCAAAGAGCATAATACTCATTGTTAAGGATCCGGCTAAGAGCGAATTACTTGCTTTACCACCAAGAGCAAGTTGGCATATTTCTAAAAATAATAATGAACCAAAGACACCATATAGTAGTGCAGGCATTGATGACATGATATTAATCGCATTTTCAAAAATCATTTTTGCTTTCTTGTTTTTTGAAAATTCAACAAAATAGACTGTTACAAAGAAAGCAAAAGGAAATGTTATTAATATTGTTACAAGTGCTATATAGAAAGTGTTAAACAGAGCCCTAAAATTACCTTTATTTGTTAGTGCATCTACTTTACCTTGTGCCAAATAATTTAGTGTTCTATAAGTTAGGTCAATAGTAAACCATGAATAAAATATAAGTGTAAAAGCAAGTGCTACAATTTCCCAAAACCACTGTTTTACAGTATATAAGGTATTAATGAGCTTATAGTTTTTTTGTTTCTTTAACAATAAATCCTTTACTTCTTGTCAACTTTTGAACTTACTTAATAAACTTGGTTTTTTGACCTTTAAATTAATAATTAGAATGATTAATACATTAATTAAACTTATTACAATAAGCAGAACAAAAGCCAAATTAAACATATAACTTCTAGTTGCTTCACCTCCATTTTCAGCAAAAAAGTTAACATTAATAAAAACTGAAAGAGGTCTTAGAGCAGAGTTGAAAAATGATTTAATTCCGTTGAAGTGATCAAGGTAATTATTGCTATTTAGTATATAAGAAAGTGCAGCTGATTCTCCTATAACTTTGGCAAAAGAGCCCAAATAAATTAATAATATTTTTCTATTTAGCGACTTCTTAATTAGTTGATAAATAACTTTGGACTCACTAAGACCAATTGCACTTCCGGATAAATAAAGTCCCAAATCCACTTTTTGAAATTGACCAATTATGCCACTAATCATTGTTGGAATACACATAAGAGTTAAAACCATTGTAGCACTAAATAAATTAGTTGCATTTTCCATATGTAAAATATGTTTATTCATTCAACTTAGTGGTATAAAACCAAAAAGTCCATATAACACCGAAGGTAGTGCACTTAGAAACATAAAGGTAAATTTGAGTGTTCTAAAAACTTTATAATTTTTATTTCGATAAGTAATTAAAATTGCAATTCTTAGTGCTACTGGACAAGCAATTAGAAGTGTTAGTGTACCCAAAATCAAACTTGTTAGAAGTGGAAAATATATACCGCCTCTAACACCAGCAATCTTGTAGTTAAAATAGAAAATTTTAGTCCCAAATTCTTTTCAACTCAATAATGATTTAAAGAAAATAAAGCCAACAAAGGCAATCAAAATGGCAAGAGCTAGAAAGCTCAAAATTAATGTAGAGTACTTTAAAGTTTTATTTTTATTACTTTTTAGTTTCTGCTGCATATTTCACCAATTAATTAAATATTAACAAAATAAGTTTAATTAAAATCAAATATGCAAAAAATTTATATAATAAAAATATGAAGAAGAAGTTAACTTTTTTTAGCTTAATGTTGCCAACAATACCGCTGGCAACATTAAGTGCATCTTCTTGTGCATATAATACACCTGTCTTGAGTTTTAAAGGTTCAAGCAATATGTTGCAATTTTTAATGGATATCTCAGATCATTTTGGCAATAAATTTGAAATGAACATTGTTGGCGGTGGCAGTGCAAATGGTTATAGTCAACTAATTCAAGGTCGAACCTATTTTGCTTCTATGAGTAAAGATCCACGATTTGGACTTAATAATGTTGATAAAGCGAAAGAAAAAAAAGAATACTTGGACAATAAACTTAAAACATTTTTAGTGGCAAAAGAAAGGCTTGCTTTTGTTCTTAAATTGCCAAGCAGTAGTCTTGATTTAAGTAGTGGCTCAATTGATATTAAGGATTTAAAAACCTACTTTAACAAGTCTAATTGGAAGAATATACTTGAAGCTTTTGGTGGTCAAAGACAACTTAACTTAGGTGATTTGACACATAATAGTGATCCAAACTTAACTAAAATTAATATTACTCCTTTTTATAAATCTGGTGGACTCAATTTTAGTGGTACAGCTGAAGCTTTTGTTAAGCAAAATCCTTTTAGCGACATTAAACCTTCTGAGAAGGCACAAAAATTTCTTCAAGATACAGTTGATGAACCTAAGTATGATGTTCATTTAGCAAATGAGTCAAGTAATGAATATTGAATTGCAATGAAAAGTCATGAGAGTGCTGCACTAGGTTTCCTTACACTTGATTTTGTTATGAAGAATCAGGCTGACTTTGAGAATGAAAATTGCTTAATTTTAAGTTATTATGATCCTAATGATAATAAGTATTATAGTCCGCTTGATTTTGATAATTTAAACAAATATATTTGAAACATTGGTCTATATTTAATAATGAGTCTTAAAGGTAATTATGATAGACAGCTTGAGTTTTTATATATGCTATTTAATCCTGAAACTAAAAATCGTGAAAAAATTAAAGAAATTTATCAAAAGAATGCATTAACATTACCAAGCGAAGATGAAATTATTGCTAATTTTAATATTGATAATATTAATAAATTTAAGTGGCCAGAAATCAAGGATAAAGTTAAGGCAGACAAAATAGATTAGCAAAGTGTGCTAATCGTTTTTTTCTTTGACTAAAAGTGCTATCAAACAGACTTATTGGTCAAAATTAAGCACATATACAAAAACCTATTTTGTCAAATTTATATATTTAATTTAAATTTAATATAAAATATTAAATATATTATTAAAAGCACACACTAAGAGGCTAAGTATGAAAAAAAGAAAAATAGACATAAGGGAAATTATTAAGGAATTTGACCTAAAGATATGTAATACTGAATGTGAGCCAATTTATCGTTACGTTCAAGAACCGGCAATTAAAAGATTAGGACTTGAACTTTCTGGTCAAACTGAAAATTCATATTACTCAAGAAATATTATTTGTTGAGGTACGAGTGAGTCAATCTTTTTTCTAAAAAAAGGTAAGGAAGAAGCACTAAACATACTCGATAGAGTGCTTAAAGTTCAACCACCATTAGTAATACTCTCAAAAGGTGTAAGTGAACTACCTAAAAAATGAATTTTGAAAATTTGTAACAAGTATAAAATTCCTGTTTTTGTCACAGAGTTTTCTTCAACTTCAAGAATTACTGCATCAATAGGAACCTATCTTAGTGAAAAATACTCAGAAGAAGTTCAAATTCATGGTTGCTTGGTTTTAATTGGCGGTGTTGGTGTTTTAATAGTTGGCCCAAGTGGTAGTGGTAAGTCAGAAGCAACACTTGAGTTGATTCAACGTGGCCACATATTTGTCAGTGATGATGCTGTGTTAGTTAAATTAGTAGGTAACACATATCATGGTAAAAGTCCTGCTATTACAAAAAACTTTTTGGAAGCTAGAGGTATTGGTTTAATTGACATTAAATATACATATGGTATTAAATCAGTAACTGACAATTGCGAAATTGATCTTGTGGTTGAATTAGTAAGTAACCGAACAGAAGAAGCAAAAGACTTAGATCGTTTAGGTTTGCTAAACTTAAAGTTTCCAATATTAGACTCAGCGTTGCCTAAGATCCAAATTCCAGTTAAGGATGGTTCTAGTGCAGCTAGTTTGATTGAAACAGCGGTAAGTACATTCTTAGCAAGAAAAGACGGTATTGATGTGCTAAAAGAAATTCAAGAGAGAGGAGAGAAAGATAATGAAGTATAAAAATACTTTATCACCAATTGCAGCCAATACAAGTGTGCCATTATTTAAAATTGGTAACTGGCCAATTCAAGTATATTCACTGACATTGATGCTTGGTATGATAGCTTCAATATTAACAATAGCTATTTTTTGAAGAAGAGAAAAGTATAAGTGAGAATACTTTTTAACTCTTGTTTTAATAACAGTACCTTCTGCTATTATTGGTGCACGGCTTTGAGATCTAGTTGAAGAAGCAATTTATAATCCAAATTATAATTGGTCAGGCTGATATAAAGTTTGAGAAGGTGGACTAAGTATCCAAGGTGGAGTTGTGCTTGCGTTTCTACTTGATATATTTTATGTTTATACAATTAGAGATAAAGTAGACATTCGCAAAGTTGCTTCAATTATTATTCCTAATATTTTAATTGGGCAAGTAATTGGTCGTTGAGGTAACTATGCTAACCATGAAGTTTATGGCAAAATAGACTACACAGGTGCTAGTGTTGAAATATGAGGTAGATCATTTGCTCAAAATATGTACATAAGTGACTCGCTGGGTGCACATTATAGATATCCGCTATTTTTATATGAGTCACTTGCAAACCTGGTAGGTTACATAATTTTAGTTTGAATTATTAATCAATTTGGCTTACTAAAACCTGGTTCAAGTGCTGCTCTTTACTTTATATGATATGGACTTGTGCGTTTAGCAATGGAACCACTGCGTCAACAACAATATCATATGTATACAGTTGCTGCAATTGTCTTTATTGGTGGTGGTATGATTGCATTTCTACTTTTTGAATTCTTCAATCCTACTCACTATATAAGAGCTTGAAGAAAAGGCAGATTCCAATATGCTTATGCTCATCCTGAAAAATATATTCAATGAATTGAAAAAACAAGAATTAAATTTAGAAATTCAAAACCTATAAGTGAATTGGGGCAATAATGGACAAAAAAGAAGTTAAACAATTTGATGTCTTAATTATAGGCTCTGGTCCAGCAGGTCTTAATGCTGCTCTCTATACATCTCGTGCTAATTTATCAGTGGCATTTATTGACAATGACATCTATGGTGGCAAAATTCAAAAAACAGCCAAGGTAGACAACTACCTAGGTATCGAGGATGTTAGTGGTTTTGATTTGGCTCAAAAGTTTTATCAACATGCCATTAAATATGGAGCCAAACACCTTTATGGTAAAGTAGTTAAAATCAACTCAATTAACCAAAATCTACAAGAAGCAATTTTAGAAAACGGTGACATAATTCAAGCCAAAAAACTAATTATCGCTTCTGGTATGGTTAATAGAAAACCATCTTCAGTTGTAAACTTTGATAAGTTTGCTCATCATATAAGTTATTGTGCTATTTGTGATGGTGCCATTTATAAGAATCGCAAGGTTGTTGTTCTTGGTGGCGGTAATAGTGCAGTTGAAGAAGGAACATTTTTAGCAAAATTGTGTTCTCAAGTAAGCATTATTACAAATCAAGCATCTTTTAGTGCTGAAAAAGAGCTAATTAGTGAACTAGAAGCACAAAAAAATGTTGATATTTATTACAACAGCGAACTTGTTGCACTTAATGGAGATGAAAGTCTTAGTTCAGTTACTATAAGCAACAAGTTAACTAACAAACAAACAAATATTGAAACTGATGGCTTTTTTGTCTTTATTGGTTTTATACCAAACCAAGATGCATTCAAACATCTTAAAATAACTACTAAGGATGGCTTTGTTAAAACCAATGAAGATATGGAAACAAAGGTCAAAGGCATTTATGCAATTGGCGACATTAGAGATAAAAAAGTAAGACAAATTATTACAGCAGCATCTGATGGAGCAATAGCTTCTAAGCATATTAGCGATATGCTTAAGGATTAGAAAGGATTAATTATGTTTAGAACATTAAAAGAAAAATATATAACATTAACAGTTATTTTCGCACTAACTTGTATATTAACAATTATTTCTGCAGCACTTTTAGCTGCTGGTAGATTTGAAACATATATAGAAGGCAATTTAGTTTTAATTGCAGGTGTAAATCTTGGTGTTTTAGTTGCGACAGTTATTTTTACAATGTTTACAACTGCAACTATTGTATTAACATTTATACTTTACAATTTGAAGATGGCAAAAAGAATCGAAGACTTCAAGCGTTTTAAGTATGCAAAATTAACACTTATATTTGTATTTGTTGCACTAATTCTATATTCAATAGCAACCACTTCTGCATTTTTATACTTTGTTTTAGGATTAGTTGTTAAGAATATGAAGAATGCAAATCTAAATCTTGTTTCAGTATTCTCAGATATTTTTTCAGTATTATTTTACCTAACAATTCTAGTTGGTTTAGGTTTAATAGTTACTTACTATGTACTATTTAATATTATCTACAAAAATATCTCAAGAGCTAGAAGAGAACAAGCAAAGAAGAATGAGTAAATATTTAAGTAAAAAAGTAAAAACAGCGTAAGTTGAATTTTACTTTTTCGTTTTTATTATCAATATATAAATTAAATAAATGGAGAACATGTCATGAACAACAAAAAAGAATTAGAAAGAAGAGAATTACACAAAACAATTTGAAATATGGCTGACCAATTGCGTGGTGCAATTGACGGTTGAGATTTCAAAAGTTATGTTTTAGGTTTCTTATTTTACAGATATATTTCTGAAGGTTTGACACAATATATTAATAAAGACCACCGTGATGCGTTAGAAGAAGTTAATTGTGCATCTTATGAAACAATGACAGATGAACAAGCAGAAGGTGCGAAGGAAACAATTATTAAGGCAAAAGGTTACTTTATTAGACCAAGTGAATTATTTATTAATGTTGCCAAAAATTGTGATTCACACAAAGAAGATTTAAATGAATTATTACAAAAAGCTTTTAATAATATTGAAGCATCGGCAATTGGTACATCAAGTGAAAAAGATATTAAAGGTTTATTTGCAGATATTAATTTAACAAACACTAAATTAGGCAATACGGTTATTGAAAAAAATGAAAGATTAATCAAAATAATTCAAAACATTAATTCAATGAATCTTGGTTCATTTGAAGATAATACAATTGATGCTTTTGGTGATGCATATGAATTTTTAATGGGTATGTACGCACAAAACGCAGGTAAGTCAGGTGGTGAATTTTTTACGCCTCAAGAAGTTAGTGAATTATTAGCTAAATTAACATTAATTGACTATTCAAAGGCTGAAAAACCATTTAAGAATAAAGTATTAAGAGTTTATGACCCTGCTTGTGGTTCAGGTTCATTGCTCTTAAAATTTGCAAAGGTTTTGGGTGCTGAAAATGTTGGTGGTTTTTATGGACAAGAAATCAACCATACAACATATAATTTAGCAAGAATTAATATGTTTTTACATAATGTTGGTTTTAATAAATTTGAAATTGCACTAGGTGACACATTAATCAAACCAGATCCTGGTCTTGATACAAGAAAACCTTTTGAAGCTATTGTATCTAATCCACCTTATTCAATTAAATGAGAAGGCGACAATAATCCTTTATTAATTAATGATGAGAGATTTGCTCCTGCCGGTGTATTGGCTCCAAAATCAAAAGCTGACTTTGCGTTCTTAATGCACTCATTACACTATCTAAAAGAAAATGGAACAGCAGCAATTGTTATATTCCCAGGCACTTTATATCGTAGTGGTGCTGAAGCGAAAATAAGAAAATATTTAGTTGAACAAAACTTTGTTGACTCAATTATTCAATTACCTGATGACTTGTTCTTTGGAACAAGTATTTCAACTTGTATTATTGTATTTAGAAAGAACAAAAACGACAACAACGTCTTATTTGTTAATGCTTCAGATCTTTTTGAAAGAAGTGGTATTAAAAATAAATTAACAGGGTCAAATATTGACAAAATTCTTACATACATTAAAGATAGAAAAGATTTTGAAGGTGTTACAAAATTAGCAACATACCAAGAAATTGTTGAAAACAATTATGATCTTTCAATCAATACATACATTAAGAAACAAGAAGTTAAGGAAAAGATAAACATTAAAGAACTTAATCAAAAAATTAAAGAAACAGTAAGCAGAATTGATGTTTTAAGAAAAGAAATTGATAAGATTGTTGAAGAAATTGAAGGAATGAATAATTAAAATGTCAGTCAATAATTTTTATTTAAAAGATGTTACATTGGTTAATAATTTTAAACAAATAGGAGCAGATGAATTGGAACAATTAAGGGTTGAATCGGGAGATGTAAAACTTTTACCTAGTTCAAAAAACTATGATTGATATTCAACAAAAAAAAAGGTTGGAAGCAATCTTTGTGAAGGTGAAGTTATTACACTCGGAAGAGCAAGATATGCAAATGTAAAATACTGAAAAGGTTCTTTTGTAAGTTCAAATAATATCATTGTATCATCAAAAGACGAGAGCAAACTATTAACGAAATTTCTTTATTATTTTTTAGTTGAGAAACTCCTTTGCTTTTATACAACAACTTCTACATATCCAAAATTTGATAAAAATATTTTTAATAGAACAAAAATAACAATTCCTCCTCTTGAAAAACAAAAAGAAATAGTTGACAAACTTGATAAGTTTGCTACACTAGAAGCGGAGCTGAAAGCGGAGTTGGAAGCAAGGGGGAAGCAATATAATCATTACCGAGACCAATTGTTAAATTGCACAACTTCAAATATATTTAAAAATGTTATTGAGAGTGAAAGAACAGTTCTAATAACAGATTTATTTAATTATGAACGTGGCAAAAGACTCATTAAGGCAAATAGAATTAAAGGTGATATTCCATTTGTAACGGCAGGACATTTAAATGATGGAATCACTGAATATATTTCAAATGAAGAAAAATATTTGAAAATTGTATAACTATTGATATGTTTGGTAACATTTTTTGAAGACCATATAAATTTATGTGTGATGACAATATAATTTGCCTAGGTTCAGATTTTTTAAATGAAAGCAATGCTCTCTATTTTGTTGAGAAAATCAAAATGACTATCAATAAGTTTGATTATTCAAAACAATATAGAATTAAACATCTTGAAAATCATAGAATTTCAGTTTCATTTATTAGAAATGAGTTAGACCATAAAGCAATAAATAAAGTTTCATTATTACTTAATATGATTTGAAAATACACAAACAATTTATATGCAGGTCTTCCAAATGAGATTGAGTTAAGGGCAAAACAATATGAATATTATCGCAATTTATTGTTAGCGCCAGCTAACCTGAGAGAGAGAGAGAGAGAGCACCTATTAGAAATCATATTTAATGAGTTTTCAAATTTGCTTGATATAGTTAAAAAGCCCAAGTACTACTTCACTAATACTCAAAAATTATGACAAATTGCAACTTTTGATAAAAAATTCAAAGATGTTGAAGACTATAAACAACCTGAGACATTAAAAATACATCATTTATTAGCTTCTAAAATGAAGAAATTTGAAGAAAAGAATGGAGATGTCTTATTATTATCAACAGGAAATTACATTTCATATACTAAAAGCGAAAAAGTAAAAGAATACCTAGTTGATGACGAAATTATTTCAATTCAAGGCGGTGGTTCTTGCAATACCACTTGTAATATAAAATATTACAAAGGAAAATTTATTACTGCTGACAATAGAATTTTTAAATCAAAAGACCAAAGCAGGGTTTTAACAAAATACATTTACTATTATTTGAAAAATATAGAGAATGAAGTAATAAACTTATATCAAGGTTCAGGTATTAAACACCCAAATATGAACAAATTTTTAAATCTTGATATTACATATCCGCCATTGGAAGAACAAAAAAGAATTGTTGAAATATTAGACAAATTCTCAACATATGCAGAAAGTAATGTTGAAGGTCTTTTAGCAGAAATTGAATTAAGAAGAAAACAATATGATTATTACAGAAATCTATTATTAGTATCTGGAATTTGTAATAAATAAAAATTAAAGGGAAATTATGAGAGAACTTAAATATTATAAAATTGGTGAAATATGTGATATTTCAAGAGGCAAAACATATACAAAGCAATATATTGCTAATCACTCCGGAAAATACCCACTTTATTCCTCACAAACCATAAATAATGGAGTTCTTGGTTACATTAGTTCTTATGACTTTGATGGCGAATATGTTACATGAACAACTGATGGAGTTTATGCAGGAACAATATTTTATAGAGATAAAAAATTCTCATTAACTACTCACTGTGGCTTATTATCAATAAAGGATAAGAATATAATTTCTCCTAAATTTTTATCATATATATTAAGTATTAATTCAAAAAAGTATGTTAATTATGCATCCTCTAATCCCAATTTGACAAGTAATGTTATGGCTGAAATATCAATACCTGTTCCTCCTCTTGAAAAACAAAAAGAAATAGTTGACAAACTTGATAAGTTTGTTACACTAGAAGCGGAGCTGAAAGCGGAGTTGGAAGCAAGGGGGAAGCAATATAATCATTACCGAGATCAATTGTTAAATTGAACAACTCCAAATATATTTAAAAATGTTATTGAGAGTGAAAGAACAGTTCTAATAACAGATTTATTTAATTATGAACGTGGCAAAAGACTCATTAAGGCAAATAGAATTAAAGGTGATATTCCATTTGTAACGGCAGGACATTTAAATGATGGAATCTCTGAATATATTTCAAATGAAGAAAAAATATTTGAAAATTGTATAACTATTGATATGTTTGGTAACATTTTTTGAAGACCATATAAATTTATGTGTGATGACAATATAATTTGCCTAGGTTCAGATTTTTTAAATGAAAGCAATGCTCTCTATTTTGTTGAGAAAATCAAAATGACTATCAATAAGTTTGATTATTCAAAACAATATAGAATTAAACATCTTGAAAATCATAGAATTTCAGTTTCATTTATTAGAAATGAGTTAGACCATAAAGCAATAAATAATGTTTCATTATTACTTAACACGATTTGAAAATACACAAACAATTTATATGCAGGTCTTCCAAATGAGATTGAATTAAGGGCAAAACAATATGAATATTATCGCAATTTATTGTTAGCGCCAGCTAACCTGAGAGAGAGAGAGAGAGAGAGAGCACCTATTAGAAATCATATTTAATGAGTTTTCAAATTTGCTTGATATAGTTGAAAAGCCCAAGTACTACTTCACTAATACTCAAAAATTATGACAAATTGCAACTTTTGATAAAAAATTCAAGGATGTTGAAAGGTATAAACAACTTGAAACATTAAAAATACATCATTTCTTAGCTTCTGAATTAGAAAAATTTGAAGATAAAGACGGTGATGTTTTATTGTTATCTACCGGAAATTATATTTCATATACTAAGAGCGAAAAAGTAAAAGAATATCTAGTTGATGATGAAATTGTTTCAATTCAAGGTGGTGGTTCTTGTGATACAACATGCAACATCAAATATTACAAAGGTAAGTTTATCACTGCCGACAATAGAATTTTTAAATCAAAAGACCAAAGCAGGGTTTTAACAAAATACATTTACTATTATTTAAAAAATATAGAGGATGAGGTAATAAACTTATACCAAGGATCAGGCATTAAACACCCAAATATGAATAAATTTTTAAATCTTGACATTACATACCCACCGTTGGATGAACAAAAAAGAATTGTTGAAATATTAGACAAATTTTCAACTTATGCAGAAAGCAATGTTGAAGGTCTTTTAGTAGAGATTGAATTAAGAAGCAAACAATTTAACTATTACAAGGATAAATTACTAGAGTTTAATTAAAAAAAGAAGAGGAGAATAATTATGGAAAAGCTTCAACTAGTTATGGCTCACGATGATTGAACTGTTGTTGATGAATATAAGCCAAAGGGTGAAATTCGTACTGAAATACAATCTGAGGAAGAATTAGAAAACGAATTAATTAACAAGTTGGTCGGTAATGGTTATCAAAGAGTTTTTATTCACTCTCCTAATGAACTCCTTTCAAATTTAAAAGAACAAATTGAAAAACTAAATGAGTATAAATTTTCAAATGACGAGTGAAAGAGATTTCTTTGTGAATATTTAATAAATGAAAAAGACACCGTTGCTGATAAGACAAGAAAAATACAAGAAGATTACATTTATTCATTGCAAAGAGACAATGGAACAGTAAAGAATATAAAAATTATTGATAAGCAAAATATTAACAATAATTTTCTTCAAGTAATAAATCAATATACTCCAAAAGATTCAAATTATAAAAATAGGTATGATGTTACTATTTTAGTTAATGGTCTTCCATTAGTTCATATTGAATTAAAGAGAAGAGGTAGAAAACTTAGTGAGGCTTTTTATCAAATTGAGAGATATAAGAATGAATCATTTTGAAGTGATAATGGTTTATATAATTATGCTCAAATCTTTGTTATAAGTAATGGGACACAGACAAAATATTATTCAAATAATACGAGAGAACAAATTCACAAAGATAATAAAGAATCTAAAAAAACAGTAAAAGTTATTAACAAAAATGCATTTAAGTTTGCAATGGATTGAACCACATCAAAAAATGAACATATTGAGCAATTATTAGATTTTGCAGACACATTTTTATCAAAAAGAACCTTGTTAAGGATTCTTACTAAATATTGTGTATTTACTGTTGACAAAGAACTTTTTGTAATGAGGCCTTATCAAATTGTCGCTACTGAAAGAATAATTAACAAAATAAATTATGGACTTCAAAACAACATAAAGGACAGAAAAGAAGTTTCTGGTTATATATGGCACTCAACAGGTTCAGGAAAAACACTAACTAGTTTCAAAACCTCGCAATTAGCAAAAGAGTTAAATGGCATTGATAAGGTATTATTTATTGTTGATAGAAATGATTTGGATTACCAAACATTAAAAGAATATGAAAAATTTCAATCCGGCTCAATAGCATCAACAGTTAACACAAGTGATTTGGCTAATAAACTTAAATCAGATGATTTAAAAAACAAAATTGTTATTACAACCATTCAAAAAATGAGCATAATGATTAACAAATTTAAAGCACATGAAGTTTATGGCAAAAAGGTTGTTTTAATTTTTGACGAGTGTCATAGATCACAAGCCGGTGAAATGCACAGAAAAATTGTGCAAAAGTTTAAGAATTATTTTCTCTTTGGATTTACAGGAACTCCAATATGGACTGAAAGGCCTTTTAGTGCACACAAAACAACAGAATCACTATTTGGTGCAGAGTTACATAGGTACACAATGTTTGATGCTATAAAAGATAAGAATGTTTTGCCATTCAAAGTTTCAAATGCGGATACTATAAAATTAAAAAATGATGATAAACTAGAACAAATAAAAACCGATGCTAAGAGAGTAGATGAAGAAGAAGTTTTGAATAGTCCTGAAAGAATAGAAAAAAATGTTACCTACATTCTTAATAACTATTCAACATTAACAAGAAAAAACAAAACCCATTCAATGAAAGTTATTTCTAATGTTGATGAATTAAGTAAGCAAAAGAAAAGTGACATTATGTCAAAAGGATTAATTAAAGCTAAGAGAAAAATTTTGACAAAAAGTGGTTTCAATGCGATGTTTGCAACATCAAACATTGATGCAGCTATTAAATATTATGATGAGTTTAAAAAGCAATTGTGTCAACCAAAAGGAAATAAATCTCACAATTATAATAATGATAATTTTAAGATTGCTATGATTTATAGCTATACTCCAAATTCACCCGAGTTTATTTCAAAGGTTAGTGAAAAACAATTAACTCAATATGAAACATTTGATGTAGATAATACATCAACAATTGGTCTAGATGAAACCCAAAGAGAATCATTAGAAAGAGCAATTGCTGACTATAACAATTATTTTAACACTAGTTATGATTCAAGAGATAGCTTTTATAATTACTACAAAGATGTAAGTATGAGAGTTAAGAATATGGAAATTGACTTACTAATTGTTGTTAATATGTTTTTAACAGGTTTTGATGCACCAACACTTAACACGATATTTTTAGATAAATTTTTATTTAAACACAATTTGATTCAAGCGTTTTCAAGAACTAACAGAGTATTTAATAACAATAAGCCGTATGGCGTAGTTGTAACATTTAGAAACATTAATGATGTCATTTCAGAAGCAGTTAGAATGTTTTCAGGTTCAGTTGAAAATCCTAATATTTTGATTAAGACATTTAATGAATACTATGAAGATGGTTTTAGAGAAAATGGTAAGGAATACATGAGTTATAAAACATTAGTTTTAAACTTTATTGAAAAATACAAAAGCGATTTATCATGTGAATCATTTTTTACGACTATTAATGAAAAGAAACAATATATTAGATTGTATAATGAAATTTTAAAGCGTAAAAATCTCTTAAAAGCTTTTGATGAATTCCAGGATGAAAAAACAAGAATTATTAGTGATTATCAATATCAAGAATATAGTGGTATATACAATAAATTAAAAGATGAAATTACTGAATACACAAGAACAGATAGAATATCAATTATTGATGATGTTGAGTTTGAAACTGATTTAATTAAGGTTGAAGCAATTGACATTGAATATATACTTAACAAGGTTTATGAATGATCACAAAACCAAGATACAAAAAAGAATAAAACTGATAATAGTACACAAGAAAAAATGGAAATTAATCAGCAAAAATTATTCGATAATCTAAAGAAAGATCTTTTGGTTCATGTCAATGCATCTCCATTTTTAAGAAAGAAAAGTGAATTAATTATTAAGTTTTTGGAAAAAATTAATGCAGGAGATTCATACTACACAATTGTAGATTCATTTTATGAACTAGGAAACCAAGCTGTACTTTCAAAAATCAAGGAAATTGCTAAGAAATTTGATTCAAAAGAAGAGGATTTAATTGATTTTATGAAAAAATCATTTGAAAGAAATGAAATATCAAATGAAGGTGTTGAATTTACTAAATTATTGCAAACAAAGGGACTTTTTTCAAAACCTAATGATGTTCTTAAAAAATCTAACGAACTGTTTGAAAATTTGAAAGAAATTTATTTAGAGTATGACGAATTCCAAAATGACTTTACATCATTAACTAAAAAGAAATAAAAGGCGAGAAATAAAGTAAAGCATTTCATTAAATCTAAATGTTTCCTAATTTAGTTAAAATTTGTTTGATTATGATAAATTTTACTAGAATCTAAATAATAGACTTTCCAGATAAGCCTATAAAATAGGTGTTTTTGAAAAGTCTATTTTTAAACTGTCAAAATTAGCAAAAGTATGGCGAACTAAAAAATGTATTTAGTCTTGCTGTTTCATAAATAATCTAAATAGGATAAATATCCATTGATTTTGCATTTTGAGTATCGCAAACCTACTAAACTTAACAATTTGAACTAAATCCCCAAAAGTTGAACTAAAAGCTTATCAACTTCATATCTATCAACCTGTATTGTTCTTTATTTTGAGAAAAAAAGTATAATTCATTTAATTAATAGTTAAGAGTAATTTACCTTAAACTATTATAAAAAAAAGAAAGGTTTTAATTTATAAATTAATAAAAACGATATTATGAAAAAAAGAAAAATAATTCTTTCTTTAAGTGCTATTCCTGTTTTAACACTTTGTGCTACTTCAATTTCAACTAGTTGTGGTGAAAAACCAAAGAATAAACCATCAATTGAAAATCTTAAAAAATTGGAAAATGAAGTTAAAAGAATTGAACAAATGAAAATTTTTGATAATCTACTTGAAACAAATGAAACAGACCCATCAAAAATTGAATTAAATAAAAAATTTGCATCTTCCCAAGATGTTAATGAATTTAAACAAGCATTAGCAAAAGCTAAATCAGTAGCATCTGAAGATGAGGCTGAAAGTGAGTTGTTAAAACTTAGACAAGCATTGGATAAATTTTTATCATCAATAAAAACAGGTTCAAAATCATCAACAATCACTCCACCAAACCCAACCCCTATACCAAATCCCAATCCAAATCCTATTGTTCCAAGTGTAACTGATTGAAAGGAAGTTCAAGAAACTATTGATGGAATTACATACAGTAAGTTTAGCAAATTAGGGACTATATTAGGTTTATCTTCTACTAAAACAGTTAGAGAAAACATTGAATTATTAAAAGATACAACAAAAGATAATGATATTATTTCAAGCATTAGTGCTGTTGCATACAATGAGTATGAAGGTAAAATTACTGTTTCAGTAAAGATTACATCAAGAGGCAATGAATTAGGAACACATGAAATAGAAATGTCAGGGTTCAAGTCGTTTGATTTACCAAAAGAACAAAAGGCAACAAGTGTTAAGGTTGACCTTAAAAAACTAATTAAGGAAAAGAAAAAACTTGAACAAATTAGCGACAATGATTTAGAAAATTACATTCAAAAATTTGAAGTTCTAGGAACAAAAAGTGCAACGCTTGATATTCAAAAACTTATTGTTGAATACAAGGATTATTTCAATTCAAAATCATATTCATTAGTTGGAAATAATAAAGATGAATTAAACTTTAGTGGAGAATTCCAATACAAGAAACTTGCAAAGGGTTTATCTGTGGAAACTGTTAAAGTAAAAATTGAATTTTTAAAAGCAAAAATCGACAATTCAACATACACTAAACAAGACATTTTAGATTATATTATTTCAACAGCAAGAGTTGAAGAAAACAATTCTGCAATAACAGATGCTTTTGCTTCATCATATTTAGAAAAATTTAGAAGCCTAAAAAGTATTGCTTTGACTTTAATCAAACATGATGACGAAGACTATTTTAATGATCAAAACCTTAAAATTCAAACAGAAAATGAAAACATTGAAACAGATGATAATGATGGCACAATGAAGATTAACTATCAATTATCAGTTGAAGATGCAAGCAATCAAAAAGTTGTTTCTAAGGAATACAAGGAAATTACTGTTAAAGGTTTCAAAAAGATTGATGATAAGTATTTATCAAAGAAGATTGCTATTGTAGTTTCTGTTGATACAACCGGTTCAAAAAAACTAAAAGATGAAGTTAGGAGTGCTTATAATTCAGGAAAATTTGAACTTGATGAAAATTGAATTAAAAATAAAATAGGTAATTCATCTCATATTTTCGTAAGAAGAGAGAATAGTGGAGTTAATGAAATTTTAAAATATATTAAACACACATATTTTAATTTGTTAGGTAATGGAACCGATTTTACAAATTCAATAATAAACAAGGCTATTAATTTTGATGACAGAAATAAAACGCAAAATCAATTTGAGGTAGAAACAATTGCTGTTAATTTTAAAAAGATTGAAATACCTCAAAATGTATCAGGGAATAGAGTTTCATTTAAAATTTCTTATGAAGTCATTGTTTCATCAACAGACAAAAACAAATTAGATGTTAAATTTAGTGCAGTAACAAATAGTTTCTTTGTTATCAACTAGGAAAATTTATAATAATAAAAAGTGAAGTTTTTTGGTAATGTACTTCACTTTTTTAATTTCATTATTCATCATCTTCAGAATTATTTTCGTCAAATAATTTGAAATCAAAATCAGTCTTAATCTTTTTGATTTCGCCAACTTTTTTCATAATAAACAAGCTAATTTCATTGCTTTTATCTAGAAAATCATCAAAACTTTTAACTGCTTGTTTATATGTTTGTTTTAAATCTTTTTCATAATCTTCTAATTCTTTTTTGATTTTGCTTAAACTACTATCGTTTCCAATTTTTGAAATCAAATCTTCAATTAGTTTTATTTCTTCATTATAGTACTTTTCAATAATGATATTTCATACTTTATCATATTCTCTCTTTAGAGTATCGTATATGGTTTGCAGTTGTTCTTTTGTTTGTGTTTTGTCTTCTATTTTTTTGCTACTTTCATTGACTAATTTATCTAAATTTTGTACAGATTCACTATCAAGTCAAGTAATAGCTTTCAATGCTTTTACTACTTTGTGAAGCGATTCAATTTGTTCAATAATTTCTGTTGTTTTATTCTCTTGCTTATTTTCATCTTTATTTACATTTGGTTGATTGGTTGCCTTAGGCTTCTGATTATTGTCATTTGCTTTTGTAGTTTGTGAATTCTTGTTATTTTGTTTGTTAGTGTTTGTTTTACTGTTTATATCTTTGTTTTCGGTTGCCTTTGGAGTTTGCAAGTTTTTATTTTCTTGTCTGTTAGTTTTGTTTTGATTTTCATTTGCCTTATTTGTTGTTTTAGGTTTCTGTTCATTACCATTTACTTTTGGAGTTTGTGAGTTCTTGTTATCTTGCTTGTTAGTGTTTGTTTTACTGTTTATATCTTTGTTTTCACTTGCTTTTGGAGTCTGCAAGTTTTTATTTTCTTGTTTGTTAGTTTTACTTTGATTTTCATTTGCCTTATTTGTTGTATCAGGCTTTTTTACTTTATTGTTAGATTCTGCTTGAGAATTATTTTTGTTGTTTGAATCACTTTTATTCGCTGAATCTTGTGATTGAGTTTTTTTAGTGTCAACATTTTGTTGTTTTTCATTACTTTTGCAACTTATTGATACAAATGGAATGGCTCCAGCAATCACGGTTGAAAAAGCGAAAAAATTTAGCTTTAATAATTTTTTAGTCATTATTATCCCCTTACTTATTTTTTAAAAGTATTTAATATTATAAGTATCCACATTTAAACCACTAGAAAAAAGTAAATATTATTTAAAAATCTTGTTAATTATTGTAAAAATGTAACACAAAGGCAACAAATTAAAATAGCGTAAAAACAAATATATATAAAATATCACAATTGTCCAAAAGACCTTTTTTATAGCACTTTTCGACAAATGCAAGCAACGTAAATCAGAGCCATAAGGTTGTACAAAAACCAACATCTCACTTCAATCTTGCTAAAGTCTTAACTACCAAAATGCATATTTTATAATGTTATTTAAAAACTTATTGTGCTTGATGTTTATGTTTGAAAAACAAAATTAGGACTCAAATTAATCAATACACTTTCCACTTACTGATACAAAATAACAAACACCACATTATAGACAACTAATTTCCCTTGCATAACATATTTAAAAACCACAATATTATCATTATTCAAAGCACCTTTTGCAAGCAAACCTTATCTTTAATTCAATTTTGATTTATGGAAAAATTACCAACTTTAAGCTTAAAGAAACTAAAAAACACTTAAAAGTACTCTTTTTGTTACAAATTAACAAGTGCCTTATTTTTAATAAATTAAAAATATTAAAATATTTTATGGAACTATTATTAATTAGTTCCATAAACGTATATACGCGAAAGGAATGATTATGCTCAAAAACATGACGCGTAATAAGTGAATAATTTTTTCACTTTGAATGGTATGTGTTCTGTTTATGATTGCAGCAATTATTTTAGCTTCTGTTAAAAATAGTTTTCCTACTTTAACAACAACTGGTGCTATCTATGTTGCAATTGTAGCTTTCTTATTCTTTATATCTCTTGTTGGTGCTATCATTGGCACAACAATTATTAGTATTATCGAAAAAAAAGAACTTCAATGCCAAAAAGGAGGTAAGTAATGTCTACTACTAAGTCAAAAGTTAAAGACTCAACAAGACCTTCTTTTGGAAAAAGATTGCTAGAAAGACTCGGTCGAATCGGTCGTGTATTAATGTTCCCAATTGCAGTTTTACCAATAGCTGCTATATTATTAAGAATTGGTGCTGACTTGCCTACTATTTCACAAGCCACAGCACTACAATATAATATTTCGTATTCAACAGCACAATTCATTAATTTTGTGGCCCAAATGATTACTGCTGGTGGATCAGTTGTCTTTGACAACTTACCAATATTATTTGCTGTTGGTATTGGTTTTGGTTTTTCAAAAGACAATCGTGGTGAAGCAGCTTTTGCTGCTCTTATTGGTATGTTATTACTTATGCTTCTTATGAATAAAGGTGCATATGTTGATAAAATCTATGATTCATTTACTTTCAAAAATGCTGAATTTAATGCCCAAGGTCAAAAAATAGGAGCATTTATTTTAGGAGCAAAACCAGGTGAAACTTTTGTTTATGCCACAGGTTTTGCTGGTATATTTGGAAGCAAATATAATGCAATTTTATCTGGTAACGTACTTAATGGTATTATTGTAGGATTTATAGTTGCTGCAATTTATAACCATACAAATAGTGTTCAATTACCTAAGGTATTAGGTTTCTTCTCAGGTAGAAGACTTATTCCTGCATTAGCAATTCTTACAACACTAATTTGAGGTATTGCTTATGCATTAATTTTTCCATGAGTAGGTTACTTAATCTACTTAGTGTCTGTTGCCTTGACAAAAGGTGCTCAAAGTGGTCGTTGAGGTACAGCTGCCATTATGGGTATTTATGGTGTGCTAAATAGACTATTAATTCCTTTTGGCCTACACCACATTCCAAATAACTTGTTCTGATTCCAATTAGGTGAACACGTGACACCTGATGGTTCACTTGTATTTGGCGATATCTTTATTTTCCTAAGTGGTAAAGCAAAAGGAAACCACGCTGGAATCTTCCAAGCAGGTTTCTTCCCAGTTATGATGTTTGGACTTCCTGCTCTAGCATTTGCTTTCTATAAAACTGCAGATAATAAAGTTCAAAAACAACGTGTCTTAGCAATCTTTGGTGCAGCTGCTGTTGTTTCTATTCTATCAGGTATTACTGAACCTATTGAATTTGCATTTATGTTTGTTAGTCCACTACTTTATGGCTTCCACTGCTTATTAACAGGTATCTTTGCATTTATTACTGGTGCATTTGGTATTCAAATTGGTTTTGGTTTTTCAGCTGGACTAATGGACTACCTACTTTCAATTCCTAAATCACTTGAAATTATTAAAGCAAACAAGAGTGGTGCTGATGCAGTTATGGCAAATCCAGGTTGAATCTTAGTAATAGGTGCTGCCTGTGCTCTTAGTTACTACTTTGTAGCATACTTTACAATTAAAGGACTTAAGTTAGAAACTCCTGGTCGAGGTTCAAATCAACTACCAGATCCAAATGCATTAGCAGCAAATCAAAAAGTTAGTGATGCAGAAGTAAAAGTTGACGATAAGTTAGCAAACTTAAGTCCAAAAGCAAAAGCTATTGTTGAAGCCATAGGTGGTTATGAAAATATAACTTCATTTTCAAACTGTACAACAAGATTACGATATGAAGTTAGAGACGCTGATATTATTGATGAAGCAAAATTAAAACTTGCAGGATGCAGTGGCTTAATTAAATTAAGCAAGACATCAGTTCAAATTATCATTGGTGTTGAAGCTGAAAGTCTTAATGGCGAAATTGAATCAGGTAAAGGAGCTCAATAATGAAAAAGACTAAAATATTTCTTTCACTTGCTTCATTAAGCAGTGTTGGTTCGCTTGCTCTTTGTACAATTTCATGTAACCCATATGCCCAAAGACAATTGACTGATGAAGTAAGTCCATTGATTAACCTAAAACTTGATACAAAACTTAAAGTTAGTGACTTTTACAATCCAACAAAAAGCCAAGTTGAAGAATTGAAAGAAAACATTGCATTCTTTGATAGATCAAAAATTCAAGACAATATTGCAGTTAAAAAACCTATTGAATATTCAAATGATTATAAAATTGTAGACTTTGGCATTGAAAAAATGAAGTCAGTACAAACTGATGTTGTATTAATTCGTATTAGAGTCAAAAAAGGCAACATTACTTCTTCAACAATCTACAAAAAACTCAATGGATTTGCAGAAGATGAAAGCACAATTAAATATTCTGTTGAACTTTCAACACACTTTAGCGATAAACGATTTGACCTTGCACATTTATTAGCATATAGTCAAGACAAAGGTGAAGAATATCTTTCTACACAAGGTATTGGCGCAAGTGATGAAGAGAAAGAAAAACTTGAAAAATTTAAACAACTAGTTGAAACTGCTAAAGCAAAAGGTAATGATGTATTAAAGGCTCATGCTAATAAAATTTTAAAATTCTCAATTCCGTTTTCAAAATACTTTTTAGATAAGGTTGAAATTAAGAAACTTGAAGCAAACAGTAAAAAAATAAGTGTTACTTTTTCATATGATGTAAATGAAATCACATATGATGAAGCGACAAAAACACCAACAGTAAAAAAAGTTACTACTATGACAGACTTCTCAAGGGATTTTGAAATACCTGAAATCTAGATATCATTAATGATTAAATTAGGAATACCACAAGGTATTCCTTTTTGTCAAGACTAAAAGGTCGAATGCACTATTATGCATTCGACCTTTGAATTCAACTTCAAATATAATTACACATTTAATTAACGTGTTGTTTCAAAATTATGATAGGTATTAATACATAAAAAACTTTCTTATATGTCTTAATTTTAATTTTTGACTTAACTATTAAATAAATATGAAGAATTATAGATGTAATGTATCATAGTAAAAAATGAACAACTGGACAAATTATTAATAGATTTAAGGTCAGTCAAAATATATGACTAATATGAACCCTGATTAAAACAATTATAAAAATCACAATCATTAAAGTAACAACATATGAAGCAATTGATAATACATTAATAAAATTGTGCTTATCATTATAACGATTAACTTGTTCATCTATTGATTGTTTTTTAACTTTAACTATCTTAATATTTAAAAGCAATAAATCAAAAATTAAATATTTAATAATAAAAGTTATTGATAATACAGGTGCTACGAAATAACTTCCTTCTCACAAATGAAGGCTTTTTACCATTTCAATTGAAATAATATATAAAAAACTTATTATTCACAAGGTAGTTAACATAATAAAATTTGAAAGTCTTATACCTAAATTAAATTTAAAAGGTTCTTTTCCTAACTCAATTAGTTTAATATCAATTGCAAGAGTATTAAACTTTGATTTATGTACATTATCAATTTTTATATTTTTATAACTTTTAAAAAATGCGACTATGTAAATTAAGAAAATTAAAGGAATAATTCCGAGTATAGAAAGCCAGGCAACATTTTTTGAAATTAATATCAATTGGGGTAATTCAATTTTTTAGTATCGCTTATTATCAAATAAATAAAATTTATAATTGGAGAAATGACTAGTAAACTGATTAATAATGAAAATATTATAAAGAAGAAATTTCACTTTCTTTCTTTTCTTAATAATGATGTGAATTCCAAAACAAATTGAGCTCTTTAAATTCTAAAACAATTTGAACACTTTATGGTAATTTTTCATTAGATTATTTTATAAATAAAGACACAAAAAATAAGGCATCAAAAAGTTAATTTTATAATTTAGTGCCTTATTTTTTATATTTATAAATATCTGTATGAAAAAATCATTTAATACTAAACACAAAGATTCAACTGAATATGAATTAAATAAAAAAATTAATATTGAAAAAATTGTTTTCTATTTAAAAAGGGCTTTACTGCAAGAAGAATTCATTCTTTGATTGGAGATGGATCGAGTGGAATTTCTTATTCAACTATTAGAAGATACATTAAACAAATTAGAGTGTGTGAAAAGGAAAATGCAACACCAATTGTAATGTATTCACATGGAAATTTAAACAACAAAAATGCAGAAAAAGATTTTAACAATGAAATAGAAAAGGCAATTACAAATATGAAATTAAAGGACAAAGAATATTTTAAAGATAGGGATGAAAATAAGTTTTCTGTACCTTTTAATCATTTTTTAAAAATAAAGACGAAGATAAACTTAAAGAAAAAATGTGCCTCACAACATTCATAAATAAATGTAATATGACAGGCTATGTTAAACCTACACAACATAAGAAAACAAGGAGAAATGTTAGAAATTATTTAATTGTATTAACAAAAACAGAAGATAAAAATATAAACAAAAAACAGCCTTATATAAAGATTAAATCAATTGATAATATGGAAAATGTTAAAAGGTTACCAAGAACAATGAATTCAGTTAAATTTGAATTTGGTGAACAAGTGCAAGCAGATGTTTGTTATGAAGCGTGAATTAAAGAATTAGACAATTTTCATATATATACAATTGTAGAAACATCTTCCAAAATGTTGGTCTCAATATATGCTGAGAAAGAAGAAACAACAATAGGTTATATGAAACTTTTGAACTTCTTTATAGGGCTTTTGGGATTCCAATGTCTGTTAGAACAGATAAAAGAACGTGCTTTTCTTACAAAGGGAATGATACTGAATTAGCACGATAAATCATAAAAAAGGTACTGAAGTATCGTCTGCAAGTTACGGCGAATTTAAACCAGATGTGGAGCGAACAAACAGAACTTTACAACCTTGGTTAATAATTTTTTACGTGATAATAATATAAAAACTATTGATCAAATTAATGAAAATGCTCTCTTGATCATTAATAAATATAATGAACATTTCAATAAAAAATAGGTGATAAATTAAATTTCTTTATAAAACCAAAAGATGAAATGGATACAAAGTTATATTTATCAATTGATAGAAAATTCAACAATGGTGTTATTCAATTTCAAAATAAATTTTATATACCGGTTACAGATGATAACAAGTACAAAATTATACAAAACGGTGTGGAATTGAGGTTCGTTCATAATTCAAATAATGAGTATTTCTTCATTATCAACAATAAACTATTCAAAGCAAGAATATTACGTGATGATGAGTTAACTGAGTTTCAAAAATTTTGTAAAACATTTCATTTGTTCTATGATGACAAAAGATCAGAATGCTTATATCGGGCCACAAAAGCAAGTAAAGATTTTTTACCTTACCTACGAAAGTTAATTGATGACATTAGCAATACTTCTAATTGCTCAAATGAACTCCTTAAAGAAAATCTAAATATGGCAGAATTAATTTATAAATCATTAAGCGATAACTATAAATTATTGCTAGATTCAGTTGAAAAAACAGCCAGCAACTAACTAACTGTTTATAAAAAATAAGGCAATAATGGAGAATTTAATTCTCCATTTTTATTTTAAAAAATAATAGTTAATTCCAAAACAAAAGGAGAACTTATAGGAGCTCGTTTTGTTTTGGAATTAAACACAAAAAAGAGCTCAATTTGTTTTAAAACTTACAAGAAGAAATTTCACTTTCTTTCTTTTCTTAATAATGAAGATATAGATAATGAGTAGAGTAAATTATTTTTTAACAACTTTTCCATATTTTGCTCACTTGTATAATATTAATGGATTTTCATTAACGAAAAACAGCATATTCTCTATTCTGCTTTTTTTTATTTAAATTATACTATTTTAAATAATCTTCACATAAATAGAAATTTTGCCTAAACTCTTATCTCCTTTTCCTGTATTTGCCTCTTGTTTAAAAAAGCAATATCAATACTTTGTGTATTTTGTAAATCAACCATTTTTTGACTGCTTTTCACTTTGATTGAAATCGGTATAAAAACACTGTTCATTAAGTTCTTATTTTTATTAAAGAAATGAGCTTTTTCCTTTGAATTGCCGCTATATAAATCTCCAAGAATTCCATAAATTATGCATCTATAACCTTCATCATTTGCCTTTGTAACTAGCATAAGTTGAGAGTGATTATAAACTCCTTCAATGTCAAATTTTGGCTTTAATTTAAAATAATCAAAAGCAAAAGTAAGTGGTTTATTTTCATTAATTTGGCTTAAAATATCAACAAAAATTTCAATGGCTCTTAATTTTTTGTTAATCAAAAATTGTTTACATTTATTTATGTTGCTTGTAAGAGTTTGATAGTTTAGTTTACCGGTTTTAACATCTGTATAGAGTTTAAAATAGTTTGATTTATACTCTGTAAGCAAAGTTTTGTTATATTGCAAACCAATGGAGTGAAGTAGGAATTTTTGCGTTAAAATCAAGCGTAATTTGATATCAAATTGGTTTGTATTTGAAGCATTCTTTAAAATTGAGATACTCTTAAATTTGTAAAAGAGTTCAATATATTTTGTTAGTAATTGACTAAAATTTTCTTTGTTCATAAGTCTCCTTTTTATAGTGTTTGCTAGTGTGCGAAATTTAAATTTAATGTTAAAATATAAACATTATGATAAATGATACAATTGCAGCTATTTCCTCAGGTGGAAAGATAAATCAAGCTATTTCAATAATTAGAGTTAGTGGTCACGATAGTATTGATATTGTTTCAAGAGTTTTTAAAGGTAAAATTGGAACAAATCAAACAATAACTTATGGCCATATTTTTGATAATAAGACTAATGAAATTGTTGATGAAGTTTTAGTGGCTTGATTTATTGGAAATAAGAATTTTACAGGTGAAAATACTGTTGAAATTAACTGTCATGGTGGTGTTTTAGTAACTAACCGAATCCTTGAGTTAATAATTGCAAATGGTGCACGAATGGCATTGCCTGGCGAATTTAGTAGACGTTCATTTTTAAATGGAAAAATGGACTTAATTAAAGCAGAAGCAATTAATGACCTAATTCATGCAAAAACACTTAAACAAAGTAAGTTAGCAATTAAGAAATTTGATGGAAAAACATCAGATATGATTAAGTCATTAATTGACCAATTGGCCTATTTGATAGGCCAAATGGAAATTAATATTGATTATCCCGAATATGATGATTTCGAAAATGTACTTACTAATGAGTTAACTAAAAAACTTGAAAAATTGCAAGAGCAACTAGGTTTAATTATCAAAGAAAGCGAAAATTCAAGACTTATTTTTGACGGTATCAAAGTTGCTATTTTAGGAAAGCCCAACGTTGGAAAAAGTTCATTATTAAACTGCTTGATTGATGAAGAAAAAGCAATTGTTAGTGATCAAGCCGGCACAACTAGAGATATAGTTGAAGCCACTTATCAAATTGATGGTTTATTATTCAAACTTGTTGACACTGCAGGCATTAGAAAAACAAGTCGCAAAATTGAAAAAATTGGTATTGAAAAATCATTTGAACAAATTGAAAAATGTGATGTAGTTATTCATGTTAATGAAGCAAATGTTGCAGAAAATGACTTTGATCAAAAAGTTCAAGAACTAGCCACAAAATTTAATAAGCCAGTTATTAAAGTTATCAATAAAGATGACTTATTAAAAACTAAACAAAAAAATGGGTTTGTTTACATAAGTGCAAAAAACAAAAACATTGAAGAACTTAGAAAAGCACTTGTAAACATTTTTGCTAAAAACGAAATTAACAACGAAGAGTATGTTGTTAATTCAAGACAACTAGCTTTAATTAAAAAAGCTTCATTAAGCATTAGCGATGCAATCAATTCCATTAATAGTGGAATTGATGTCGATGTTGTTATCATCGACATTCGTCAAGCTTGGTCATCATTAGTTGACATCTCAGGTCGAGCAGACAATGAATTGTTACTTGACGATATGTTTAAAAACTTTTGTTTAGGAAAATAAGAAAGGAGCAACAATGTCGCTTAAATATGTTGATGCACACACTCATCCATTAAAAGAATATTATGATGACAACTATCACGTGATTGAAAAAGCATATGCAAAAGGTGTTGCTGCTTTGTTAATAACAGGGTGCAATGAGCTAGAAAATGAAGAAGTAATTAAAATTGCTAGAAACTTTCATTATACTTTTCCAGTTATTGGCATTCATCCAAATGAAGCTAATGGCAAAATTGATGGTCAAATTATTGAAAGGCAATTAGATAGCTCAGTAGTTGCTATTGGTGAAATTGGTTTAGATTACTTCTATACACCTGAGAGAAGAAGTATTCAAATCGAATCACTGCATGCTCAAATTCAAGTTGCACTCAAGCATAATTTACCAGTTGTTATTCATATGCGAGATTCCTATGAAGACTTATATGAAATTATTAAGCAATATCACAAAGAAGTTAAATTCATGATCCACACATACAGTGGAAATTTATATTGAACAAAGAAATTTTACAAATTAGGTTGCTATTTTTCATTTAGTGGAGTAAGTACATATAAGAATGCAGCTGAAACAGTTGAGGTTATTGACTGAGTACCTGTTGAAAGAATTTTGACTGAAACCGATGCTCCATATCTTGCACCTGCTAACAAAAGAAGTAAAATTAATTATCCAAATTATGTAATTCATACTGCAAACTATATTGCTGGAATTAAAAAGATGTCAATTGAAAAATTTACTGATCAAGTTTTAAAAAATGCAAAGGAATTGTTTAAAATCAATGTTTCAAGAAAGTAAGATTAAAGCAAAAAAGAAGTATGGTCAAAATTTTTTAAATGATCAAAATACAATTAAAAAGATAATTGATATCATTAATCCTAAGGATCAAAAAATAATTGAAATTGGTCCTGGTAAGGGTGCATTAAGCAAGATTTTAAACCAGCAAGCAAGCGAGCTTGTGGCTTTTGAAATTGATACAGATATGGTCAATTATTTATTAAACAACGACATTTTAGATAACAATCAAATTGTCGTA
This sequence comes from Mycoplasmopsis caviae, assembly GCF_024498215.1. NCBI lineage: Bacteria > Bacillati > Mycoplasmatota > Mycoplasmoidales > Metamycoplasmataceae > Mycoplasmopsis > Mycoplasmopsis caviae. The sequence continues at coordinate 270,153 of NZ_CP101806.1, forward strand.
GGAGACTTTTTGACAGCCGATTTGGGAAAATTTAAGGACTACATTGTAGTCGGCAATATTCCTTATTATATAACCAGCGATATTATTTTTAAATTGCTTGAAAACAGACATAATTTTAAAAAAGCAATTCTTATGGTACAAAATGAAGTTGCTCAAAGATTAGTAGCTAAGGTTAATGAAAGTGAATACAGCAAACTCTCAATCACGGTTCAATACTGTGCTGATGTTAAAAAAGAACTATTTGTTAAAAAAAGCCTTTTTGATCCAATTCCAAAAGTTGACTCAGCTATTGTTTCACTCACATTTAAGCAACAAAAAGATGACAATTTTGAAGAATTGAGCAAATTCTTCAAATTGTGTTTTCTTGCAAGAAGAAAAAAATTAACTTTTGCATTAGCAACAAAATATAGTAATGATAAAATTAAAGTTGCATATAGTAATTTAAATCTTAAGGAACTTGTAAGAATACAAGAGTTAGATTTAAATACAATATTAGCTTTATATGAGCAATTAGAAAAGTAGGAATAATGATCTTAGACCATGAATATGAAAAAGAATTAGTTGTAATTTGTAAAAATTACCATGAAGATGTTAAGTCATATAAAAATGCTAAAAGACTAATATTTGGTTTAGTTAGTTGTTGCTTTTTAATTTCGCTCATTATATTAGTATTTTGATTGTCTCTTTCATTAACTAAAGGTTTTAATTTTTTTAATGTTCCAGCATTAATAGGTATGTCATTATGCTTTGTTATATTTCTAGTCTTTGGAACAATGCAATTAGCAAGTTGGATATTAATCATCAAAGCCATAAAATACTATGAAACAGGCGAAAAAATAAAATCACTTAAATATTATAAGGCTTATTGTACAATGTCATTTAAACGCAAAAGCGACCTTAGAAACAAATATTTTGGCAATAAAAATAATAAATCAAATGACGCAAAATAATTAAGGGGCATTATGAAAAAAGTAACTATTATTGGAACTGGTGCTTGAGCAAGTGCTCTTGCAACAGTTCTAACTAAAAATAACAACAAAGTTCTTATGTGAGGTATTGATCAATTCGAAGTTGATTCAATCAATAAAGGTAAAAATCCAAAGTATTTTAGCAATACTTTATTTAATAATGCTTTTAATGTTAAAGCCACACTTGATTTAAAAGAAGCCTTATGTGATTTTGACTATTTACTTTTGGCTGTGCCTTCAAGTGCAATAGTTTCAGTTTTGAATCAAATCAAGAAAATAATTGGCAAAAAGAAAATTAATGTAATTAATGTTGCAAAAGGTATCGATGATGAATCAAAACAATTTTTCTCAGAAGTTTTAGTAAATCAATTTTCAGATAATCTAAAAAATTATTGTACCTTAATTGGTCCATCATTTGCAACTGAAGTTTTTGAAAATGTTTTAACAATGATCAATGTTGTAGGACCGAAAGTAAGTTATCTAAAAGAAATGTTGAAGTTGTTTAATAATGATACATTCAGACTTGTGCTTAATGAAAACGAACATGGTTCAGAGTTGTTTGCGGCACTAAAAAATGTTTTAGCAATTGGGATTGGTATGCTTGATTATTCACTTCCTTATCGTAATACAATGGCTGCTTTGCTTTCAATTGGCGTTAAAGAAATTCATATGGTTTACAAAGCAATTTTTCCTAATTCAAATGACAATATGGGTTTTGAGTTAGCAGGTATTGGCGATATATTTTTAACTTGTTCAAGTCCAAAAAGCCGTAACTTTTCTTTTGGTCGACAAGTTGCAGAATTTGGTCTTGAAGCAACACTAAAAGTCAATAATAAAACAATAGAAGGTTATCACGCAGCTAAAATTTTAGACAAAATACTAAGAAAAAATAAGGATTTAAAAACCGTGTTTTTAAGAAGTATTATTGATATTCTTCACAGAGGCAAAAAACCTGAACTTCTCCTCGATTTTGTCAAAACATATAACTAAAAATAGGTACTTTTGGTCAATTTTTATCCACAGCCATAGTTCATTTTTTTTATTTATTTAAAAAAATAATAGTTGTATAATTAATATGGTCGTTTTTGTTATATAATAGATTGCAGATGACACCATAGCCAAACGGCCAAGGCATGAGTCTGCAAAACTTTGATTACGGGTTCGAGTCCCGTTGGTGTCTCCATTTTGTACCCATAGCTCAACTGGACAGAGTGTCAGGTTACGGCCCTGAAGGTTGCGGGTTCGACTCCTGCTGGGTACGCCATTTCATTAAATTGACCAAAGTAGCTTAGGCTACTTTTATTTTTAAATTTTTATTCATTTTCCCTAAGTTAATGAACGAAATACTTACGTATCAAAAACTACATCAACCAATGATTATTCATCAATTGAGTTCAATATTTATTTTTAAACTTATTGTATATTCAACCAAGTAGTAGAGCAAATTATCTATTAAATAATACATTCAATTTAGCATTGCAGGACTCCATCAAAACAGTGTTGAAGCAATGTGGTAGACTTGAAAAATTGGGGCCATAATAATTCCTAATAGTAGCCCGAAATAGTTTCAATATTCACTTATGTAGAGCAGTAGCGGAACATTAAATAAATAGATTAGTGATGCCAGCATTAGCGTTTTTATAAAAGCATTATTTTTTTTGTTAGTAATTAATGGAACTAATAGCATTATTGCGAAAGTTGATGAAAAACTTAATATAAATGACATTGAAAATAAATAGTTATTCTTAATTAGAAATAAAATTAGAATAGCAATTATTAAGCCATCATATTTTTTAAACTTACCATTATTACTAAAAGGATTTTTTGAATTTTTGACCACTTGCATAATGTAAGCTCGCAGTGCTGATATTGGGTTAGAAAGCAAGGTTAAATAGTAGAAAATTAAAGCAAAAGCAATGTATTTGCTTTTAAGTTTAATTTTATCTAGAGGTTTTAATATTTTTAAAACCAAATAAAAGAGTAAGTCGAAGTGTAAACCTGAAATGACAATTAAGTGAACGATATTTAACCTGTTAACTTTTTCTAAGACTAACTCCCTTGAATCATATGAACCAAAGACAAGGAGTCTTCAATAAGAATCAAAGAGTTGACCATTATTTTTTGAATAGTTAATTATTGATTGTTCAATTGAATAATTTGCCTTATTTACAGTTAAAATGGTTGCTTTCTTTAATAAATAATTTATGTTATTTTGCAAGTAAAATGTTGCAATTTTACTCGAGTTAATTTCAACTGAATTTAATTCACCTTGGATTTCAATATTGTCTCCTAGACTTAGGGGTGTAGCATTTTTTAGCCCACTTGTATAAACTAGTATATTATTGTTATCATTTGAAATAACTAAATATTTTTCACTTAATGCACTTATTGATCCTCCAATTTTATAAAAACCTTTTTCATAATAAATTTTGCTTTTACTTAGGCTATAACTTAAATATAGACACAATACAATTGATGCTAATATTAAGAATTTAGGCTTTATTAATGCAATAGTTAAAATGTGAATTATAAATAAAATAACTCAAAAGATTTTACTTTCATAAGCATTAATAATTAAGTGCAATAATACAGGTGATAGAATAACAAAAAGCCAAAAACTTACAGAATTAAAATTGTTTTCAATTTCTCTAAGGTTAACTTGCCAATTCCTGATATATTTTTTAAATCGTTTCATGTAATATTGTTTTTTTCGTGTCTTAAATTAAGTATTTTAACTGCAATTGATTTCTTGATTTCAAAATCCATAAGAAGCTTCAAGTGATCATTATTTAAATTACTTCATTTTAGAAATGGCAGATTTGACTTTTTGTATGGAATGTAAATATTAAGATTTTCTTTTATTTCTTGTCTTAGATTGAAATTACTCAAATCTGCGTTTTCATAGACTTTTGCTATATTTAATAATTGTCTCAATGTTAATGGTTTATCAAAATAATAACTTTTAGCAAAAACTACAGCACCGGAAAGTTTAATGCTAAATTTTGCTTCATTTTTATGTTCGCTGTCATCAATTTTTGCTACTTTTGTTTTTTGAATATTAAAAGCAATTGTACTTGTTGAAATTACAATTGTTCCTGCTAGTATTGTTCCTAATATCATCTTTTTATATTTCATTCCACTTTATACTTTTTGTTTATTTTTCTATTTTTTTAATTTAGGAAAAACTTGGTATTTTTGGTCAATTTTTCCCAAATTTTTCCAACCTTAAAGCATTATGATAATAAAAAGGTAAGTTAAATTTTGAGGTATTTTATGCAAAAAAATAGAGGAATGTTACTTGAAAAAATAATCAACAAAACTATTGAATATTATTCAAAAAATAAGTTGGCCTACATTGAAAAGAAATCATTGCCAGTTAAATTCAAAAAAGTAAATAATGAACATCTTAAACTTGAAGAAGCATTTATTTTAAAGAGAAGTACAGTTGATTATATAGGCTGCTATAAAGGTTTCTTTGTGGCTTTTGAAGCTAAAAGTACAAATGAAAAGAGGTTACCAGCAAATAATATTGCAAGCCACCAAATTAAGTATTTGCTTGATATTGAAAGCAATCATGGACTTGCGTTCTTTATAGTGTTTTTTAGCTTTTGTGATGAATTTTATATTGTTAAAGCCAGTGAATTATTTAGCCATATGAACAAATCTATATCATATGAAGAAATAAAAAACATAGGTTTTAAAATCGAGTTAACCTATCCTGGAATAATCGATTTCTTACCCTATGTTCAAAATTTTTATTAGTTATCAATATTAGAAGTTTACGATTTCTCTTAAATATTTAGAAGGTGTGAATTTTACAACACGTTTTTCTGGAACTTGAATTGGTTCATTTGTGAAAGGATTAATTGTTTCACGTCCTCTTCTAATTTTTGTTTCAAATGTTCCTAAATCTGAAAGTTGAACTTTGTCTTCAGCAATAAGTTGTTCTTTTAAAACGAATAAGAAAGAATCAAAATATTTGTCTGCAACTCTTACAGGAACTTCCAACATATCAGCAACCTTTTGAATAAATTCTTTTTTAGTCATACTTTCCTTTCTTGACTTTGTTATACAATAATGATACTATATTTTTTAATAGTTTGTAATTTTTTTGCTTATTTATAGTGCAATAGGGAAAAAGTGAAAAAATCAAAAGTAATTACTTTTGATAAATAGTGATGCATTTTAGCCATAAATCTTAATAAAAAAATGGCCAAGTAGTAAGCCATTATTTTAATTATCTTCAACCTTTTCACGATATGGAATAACGTGAACGTGAGTGTGGAAAATTGTTTGGTCAGCAGCTTCACCGGTGTTAATTAATATTTTAAAACCAGGTATTTTTTTATCTAGCACTTGTTCTTTTCCAAGTTTGCGAGCCATATTTATCAGATATGCAGCAGTTTCATCATCCGCTTCTGTAATATTTCTACTGTGTTTTTTAGGAACCACTAAAAAGTGTCCAGGTTGAATAGGAAATTTATCATAGAAAGCAATGCATATATCATCTTCATAGATAATATTTGCTTCTGCTTTTTTATCAATAATTAATTGAAAAATATTTTGCATAATTCTCCTTTAATTATTTTTTGGTTTCGTCAAGACCATCAACAAATTTTTCACCTTTAAGAATTTCTTTTAAGGTTTCATTTTCTATCTTTAATTTGTAACCTAATTTAATAAATGCTTGTTCAGCTGTATCAACTAATGAAGAGTCTTTAAGTGTAAACAATAAACTTATTTTCTTAAGATACTTTTCATATTTAGTACCTTTGAAAGAAAGCAATTTAACTTTTTCTGTCTTCTTTTCATCAGCTTCTGTCGGTAGTTCAATTTCTGCCTGACCAATTGGTGCTATTTGATTAACATAAGCAACAATTATTTTTTTGTCAGCATTTGCACCTTGATAAGGATTGTAACCCTTAATAAAAAGTTGATCTGTTTTTTGAACCAATCTATCTTCGCTTGGTGCATAAAAACCAAATAATTTGCTTGCTTCGGTTTTAGTTAAATTCTTCTCATCTCACTTTAAATTATATTCACTAAAGTTTAAGTTGATTCCTTGGTAACCAAGCAATTGTTTTTCATCGTCATCACTGTCCGAAATTTTCTCTAGTTCACTTCGCTTTTTGTCCTTATCTTCACTATCATTCATAAATTCATTGAATGTGTCAATGCTTTTAATTGTTTTTTGTTGAGTAACAAAGAACGCTTCCTCAGAAGTAACACTTGTATTTGCTGTTTTTCTTCATAGTTGAACAGGTTTCTTTTCAAGAACGTATTTTGTTAAATTATAGTTTTCTAATTCATATTTTAAAAATGATGAATTATATTTAAATTTTTCGTAAAGTTTAGTTAATTTTTCTTTATCACTTATTTCAAAGTACTTTTGGACAAAAAGCAATTTTTGAACTTCGCTTCTGATTCCTGTTTTTTCAGCATTTCAAAGTATTTTAAATATTTCTTCACTTGGTATTTCTGAAGGCGTTAAGAACTTCATTTTTTTCTCTTGATCATCTGTAAAATAATTATTCTTTTTTCACTCTAGATTTTTCTTTGTGAAATAAAAACCATCTGCACCGTTCTTAAATATTTTTTCTTCTGCATAAACTTTAAATGCTTCATATGAGTCTTTATAAAGTTGAGAACTTGAATCGTTAAAGGTTTTTATGTATTCAGAATTATCCGTGTTATATGATGCTGTTACATTAATGTTATACAATGAAGCAAGTGTTACCTGTCTTCAGATATTTTTAATCTCTTCTTTTCTTTCAGCAGCTTTTAAAAAATTGTCTTGGATTTTCTTTTCAGGAGTTTCAACTTCTCGGCCACAACTAGCAGCAACAAGTGGAAAAGTAGTTAACAAACTAATACTTCCTAATGAGATTATTAATTTTTTATTTTTCATCAGTTGTCTCCTTTTTTTAATTAAAAACCTTTAAAATAGTCTTAAGTTTTTCATAAATAACTTTTGAAACTTCATCTGCATAACTATTATTGTTATTTGCAAAATAAACTTTGTGTCCATCTTTAATTTCAAGATCTTTATCTTTTTCATTTTTAGCACGTGTCTTAATTCAAGTTGTTAGTTTTTCATTAACATCTAATGCCTTTTGTTCTGCATCAATTAAGTATTTACCACTATTTAATTTCTCTAATTCTTCAATATCTTTTTCTGTATATTTAGTATCTTTTAACAATTTACCATTAGAATCTAGTGCATAGATATTATTTTGTTCTTTAAGGTATTTTACAAAGTCAGCATCATTTAACAAAACATTGTTAACATAATAATCAGATTTAAGATTTTTTGAAATAACACTTAAAGCATTGTATTTTGTTGTACTAATTGATTTATATTTTTTAGATAAAATGAAGTCATTTTTAAGAAGTTCAAGCATTTTTTTTCTGTTTTCTTCTTGTGGGCATTTGCTTCATCTTTTAGCACTTAATGATTCAGCATATACAATTGTTATACCTTTGCTGTTTAAATAAATGTATGCATTATTCATACCTTTAACTTTTCAAAATGTTCTAATTTTTTTATCATTGTCTTCAAAAGCCTTTGAAATTATTGGTGTAATTAATTCTTTAAGTTTATCATCATATAAACCAGTTTTTTTAGTATTGTCAAAGTCTCTAAAAATTTCAATTAATTTTTTATTGTAATCACCAACCTTTTTTCGCTTGTTGTCAATTGGTGTACTTTCATCATAACTTGCCTTTGCAGTTTTAAGGTCATTAAATTCCTTTTCAAGTGTATCTTGAATTTGTTTAAACATATCTTTTAAATCAAGCTCAGGAATTTGAAGTGCATTAGCAGCAGCACCAACATAATTTTTTTTATTATAAATTAAATCAGGTATTGCTATTAGCCCTTTAATAACTTCATCGTTGTTTGATTTTAGAATGTCACTTAATGAAAGTATACCTTTTGTTCCAAAATTATTTTTATATTCATCATCATCGGCAGCAATTCAACTTAAAAATGTTGTATAGTCAACAACTTCTTGTGGAAGATTAGTTGTGTCTGTTGCATCTTTGATTATTTTTGAATAATGAGAATATGACTTAAAGTCAGAAAAGATTTTTTCATATGATTGAGTTTGTTTATTCTTTTCATCAGCAGGGTAAAAATATAAAAGTTTTCTAAGAGCAGTTCTATCAATTGTTCATTCAGGTTCTTTTTCGCCTTTCTTGGCTAATTTAGTTGGTGCTACACCTGGAATTGTGAATTGTGTGAACACATAAGGGATGTCATTTTTGTAATATTCATCAATAAATGTACTTGCATCTTTATATTTTTTTGAAAAATCATAACTATTAGTTGTAAATGACATATATTCATCATTAACTTTGAAATAGTTTTTGTTTTCTTCATAATATTTAAAAACTTTTTCGCCCACATTAAATAAAACTTTACTTGTGTCTGGATTGCCTTCGTTGTCTAATTCATAGATTTTTTGGTTTGCCTTACGATTTGCAATTTTGCCAATATCAACTGTTGAAAGTTCAAACCTTCTCAATGCATCTTTTTCAATTGACTTAAAAATTTGGAAGTCAACAGCTTCCTCAATGTTTTTAGCTCCATTGTAATTAGAAACAAGAATTTTGTTAAATTCCTCTTCTCATTTGTTATATCCTGCTTGTTTTTTAAAGTTTTCTTGAATATCTAAAATTTTGTTTCTTTCTCTTGTTCTAAGTTCATCAACGGTTTTTAATTTGAATGAGTTTGTTTCTTCCTCATTTCCTTCTCTTGACATATTTCAAAGTCTTTGATATTCAGCTGATGCTTTAACTTCCTTGTCATACAAATAAAACATACCAAGTCTTCTTACTTGTTCAAGTATTTTTTTAGGATCTTTGGCATCTTCTTTTTTGTTTGCATTTTGAAGGTCTTTAATTGTAATTTTATGTTCAACGGTTGAACCAGGTAATTTAAATGTTAAAACAGCACTGTCTTCACTAAGTGCATATTTATATTTTGTCTTTGATGAATTGACAGCAACTGGAACTGTAATACCTGTAGCTATTGCACCGGTTAATAAAGTACCAATCAAAATACCTTTTCACTTTTTCTTCTTAGTACTTGGTTCATGATTCTTATTTTCGTGTTCAGCATTTTTTCTTGTTAAACGTTCGAAGAATGACTCTTTTCTTTTACCCATACTTCCTCCATTATCAAAATTTAATATTAATATTATATATTAAATTAAAAATAGCAATAATTTTCTATAAGGTTTGTATTATCTTATTTATAATATTTTTATGACTAAAGAAGAACTTTGAGAAACATGAGATGAACTAAAAAAAATTCTAATTGAAAACAAGATTCCATACTCGTTAAGTCCACTAACAGCAAGAACTATAGCCAAAAATGAGAAAATAAATTGTGAGAACTTTCGAATTTCAATTTGATTTAAAGATTTTTTCATTCTTAAATATTTAAATAATTTAAGTTTTTTAACAAATGAAGAAACAAACGAAAAGGATTTAAGTCCATTTTTCAAGTTCAAAAACCGTAGAATTTATTTTGATTTAATAGTTGGAACAACTAAGGAAAAATGTAACAAGTTATATAATTTTAAATTTCATAACAGATTATTATTTTGAGGCAAAAATAACACTAATTTATCAGCAAAAATTTTTGCAAAGAGATCAAAAATTTTAACACTGGACGAACTAATAAATTATCTCAATGAAGAAAGATTTTTGAGAATCATTGTGTTAGGTTCGAACCATGAAGACTTTAGATTTTTTTCAGATTTAAACTGAAAAACAGTTGAATATGTCAAAATTAATGATTACAATTTTCCAATATTCAAGCAATTTCTAAAAATTAATAAAGATTAAAAAAGCATAAAAAAAATATAAAAATAATTTTTTATAAATTTAAGTGCTTTTTTTAATTTTACAAAGTATTTGTAAGATAAAATATTAAATTTTTTGTATAATTTTCTTCTATTTTGTCCAATTTTTAAGGTTGTAAAATTATAGCCAAAACACATAAAAGTTTGGCTATTTTTTAATCAAAACAGCAAAAAAATGTGTTATTTTTTGTTTTTGTGTGTACAACATTAAGGTTTACCGCATTTTTAAATGTTAAATTACATTTTTTAAAATTTTGCATATTAAAACATACAACATCATTAAGAAGTTGCTTTTAATTAATTCATTTTGTCTTCAATCCTAAAGTTTTTTCATAACTTTTGGGGATTGACATCATTTGTTAATTTCTTTTTAAATATTCTTCAATCAACAAATAAATTGTTGATTGAAATAAAAAATAACTTATTTAATAAGTATTGAGCCGTTGGCTCTTATTAAGACCTGTCGGTCTTAAGAAGCAAAACTTCTTTTGTCTTGTCAGACAGGCTTTCTTCTTTTAAAAAAGAAGAAACAAGAAAAACTTACTTAAATGATTTGTAATTAGCGTCAATAAATTCCTTCATTTCTTTTGTAATATCATTTAACTTTTCAAGATTTTCACTTAATAGTTTTTAATAAATTCAATGTCTTTATTGTTTGGGTTTGCAGAATTCTTAAATATATTTTCAAGTTTTTCAAATGTACTGGATGTTCATGTTCTATTATGAAGCATGGTTTTAATTGTAGGCTCTTACACCTTGATGTTGTGGATCAAGATTTTTTGATATTGCATATACATCGATTGCACTCAATTCGTTTCCTTTCGGTACTCTGGCTTCATATTTTCTTTTCCCTCAACAAAGAATAATTTATTTTCAGGAGTTACCATAAGCTTTGCCTCTCCACTTTCAAACATAGAAACCCTAGCGCCATTATTATCAAATGGAGCAAGATATTTGTTGTCATATCTCACAGTATGATTAACTATTTTTCTTTTAATTACAAGATTCATCTCTTCTTCAAAAATTTCAGTATTTGGCTTTCTAAAAACATTTGATTTTTACTTACTGCTTCGGCCTTTTTAAATTGTTTGTTGTATTCATCAATTAAAAGTTCAATTTTTCCCAAAAAGTCTTCAAAACAGTTGATTCCGTTTGTATGAAAGAATGTTCCTATTCATCTTTGCAATGTTCAAAATGATCTTTCAACATTTGGTTTTGCCTTTGGATTGCTTGCTTGTTATAAGTTCAATTCCTCTTGCATTTAGTGCTTCTTCCATAGCTTGTTCTTGTACTATCTGAACCTCAAAAGTTCTTCTTCTATCCGTTATTATTACTTGTGGAATGCCATACCTTTTAAATAATTGTGTTAGAAGATTTTGATATCCAATTGTTGTTTCCTCAATGTCAATTCAGATTGCTAACAAACTTTTTGTTGCTCGCATCAACAACATTATAAATATGGTACTTCTTACTTTCTCCAAAAAGATGAAGTGGTGTTGCATCAATTTCAATAATTTGCCCAAAATCATAGTCAGAACTTTTATTTTGGTAAACACCTTTTAATGGATTTTTATTTAGAATTTTTCATAAATTTTAATAAACTGTGCCTCGATTTTAGAAATATCTTGACCGTTTTCTAAAAACATTCTTCTTCTCTTAAGCTCATTTTTTACTTTTCTCGTTGCATATGAACTGCAATAACCAAGTCTAAGCATTCTTTTATAAAAGGTAGTGAAAGGCAACAATTTTTTTCATCATTAGTAAGTCTCATTATTGTAAAAATGCAACAAGGCTACACTAAGATCACCTTTTGATATTTTCTCAATATGTTCCACTAATTCATAATATCTATTAGTTAAATCAATAATAACTGAATCACTTACTTTCACACCCCTAAGTTTATTTTTATTACCATGTGATATACTGATTGCATCTTGGTTATTTGTAGATGCAATCAATATTTGATTTCTATATCTTTTAATTGTTTTTGTTGATGTTCTACAACCCAATTTTCCTAATATTTTTGATATTTCGGCATTTGGTCTATTTCAATATTGTTGAATTTTTTAAATCTAAAATTTTTTTATCTTCATAATCAGTTGTTTTACCTGTATCAACTGCTTGAAATCTGGTTTTAATTACAAGATTTTCCATAATTTAAATTCTCCTTTTTAAAATAATAATTGAAACCTAAAAATGGACAAAATAAAAGATAAAAACAGGGTGGACAAAATAAAATAAAACCATTATGTAAGATAAAATATTAAATTTTTTGAAATAATAATTTATAATTTTACAATAATGTTAAATTTTAAGTGAGGATGAAGTGAAATACAAACGAATATTAGTAAAACTTTCAGGTGAAGGTTTAGTAAACAAACAAAAAAGTTTAGCAATTGATTATGATTTAGTTGAAAATATTGCTAAACAACTTAAAAAAATAATCGAAAAGAATGTACAAGTTAGTGTTGTTATTGGTGGTGGAAACTTTTGAAGAGGTGCTTCAGCCGAAAAGAATGGAATACCAAGAAACAGAGCTGATTACATTGGTATGCTAGCAACAATTATGAATGGTCTAGCACTTAAAAGTGGTTTTGAAAAAGTTGGTCTAAAAACCAGAATTCAATCATCAATTGCAATCGATCAAAAAGTTGCAGAAAATTATATAAATGAAAAAACACTTAAATATCTTGAAGAAGGTGAGGTTGTTATTTTTGTTGGTGGTACAGGAAGACCTTACTTTACAACAGACACAGCCGCAACACTTTTTGCATCCGAAATTAAGGCAGAAGTAATTTTGATGGGTAAAAATGGCGTTAGTGGAATTTATGACTCCGATCCAAAGAAAAATCCAAATGCCAAAAAATATGATGTTGTAACATATGATGAAATTTTAGATAAAAAATTACAAGTTATGGACTTGACAGCCACAAGTATGGCAAGAGATAACAACATTAACTTGATTGTGTTTAACATTAAAGAGAAAAATGCAATTGTTAATGCACTTGAAGGAAAGATGGAACTTACAGAGGTAATTAAATAATGGAACTAGATTTATATTTATTGGATTTCTTAGAAGAAGCAGAAAAAGCTATTAATCATTATGCATTTGAATTATCAAAAATATCGACAGGTCGTGCCAATCCACAAATTATCAAAGGTGTAAAAATTAATTATTACGATACATTAACACCTCTTGAAGAATTAGCAACCATTTCAGTACCTGAACCCCAACAATTGCTAATTAAACCTTTTGATGTTTCATGTAATCATGAGATTGCTAAATCGATCATGAATGCTAATTTAGGTTTAAATCCTGTTGATGAAGGTAATCAGGTAAGAATCACTTTTCCGCCACTTACAACTGAACGCCGTAAAGAAATGGTTAAAAACCTTGCAAAGCATACCGAAAATGCAAAAGTCGGAATTCGTAATGCAAGACAAAATGTTAACAAAGCAATCAAAAAGGATGAAGAATTATCAGAGGATCAAGAAAAGAAATTTTTAGAAGAAATTCAAAAAGAAGTAGACAAAAAAATTGAACACATTGATAAGATGACATCTAACAAAGAAAAAGACTTAATGAATATATAAGACTGTTTTATAGGCTTTTACAATTAATGTTAATATTTGCATAAGTGAGTCGCACATTCATAAATTGATATAATACAATTAAGGATAAACGATACAATGCTTTTAATCAAGAAACTTAAACCATATTTTGCTAAATATAAGAATTCGTTGGATAAAATTCATAATTTAATGTTATTAGATTGATTAATAGCATTACTTTTATTTGTGTTTATTTCAGCAATAACTATTCTATTACAATTCTTTTATGATTGAAAACTGCCTTTTATAAAGATAAATAGTTTTGCATTAACAATTATTTTATATCTTATTGTTACCATTGATACAATAGCAATATCAATTTTTCTTATAATAAAGAGATATTATCTTTATTGTTTCTTAGTTAATTTTGATAATAATTATCTTAAAAGTTATCAATGTATGCTTAAGCATTTATGAATAAACCTTAAATATAAAGAATATAAGGAACTTAAAAACTTGATTTTTGATATTGATGACAGTATTAAAGAATCTATTTTATCAGTTGCAAGCGATGAAAAAATTTCATTGTCTGAATCAACTGCACTTATGTGAAAACAACAAAACTTTTATCGTGAACCAGACAGATTGCATTTTATAAGTTGTGATAAAAAAACAAAAAATAATATTTTTAAAATTGGTGAATATAAAGCAATTATTAATAAAGAAAATCTCTTTGTGGGCCAAGTTAAAAATAATGAAATTGAAATAGAATATTCTAAATTAATACCATCTAACTACATAGAAAAAGTTAGAGGTATAAGCATTCCAAATGGATATTGACAAATGTCATCATCTATTTTCAGACTACTTCAATTTATTAATAATGATGAAGTAATTAGTGACTCAGTTTTATATTCGATTTTAAGTGACATAGGTTTTATTCTTTCAAAGTGAAAGAAATGAAAAATTAGCAAACTTAAAAACACCTTTGAATTATTTTTAATTTCAAATATGTTTTCAGCATTCTATGACAATTCAGAACATTTAAAATTCTCAATTAGAATACTTGATATTTATGAAAGCACAAAGCTTAAAAATATATTTACAGCACTTAAAAATAACTCAAAATTTGGCTTAAAATCACTTTATAATTTTTACGAAAAAGTCATTAAAAAAGTCATCTTCGACAAAAGTGTTGTTGACTTATCACAATCAATTAAAAACACAATTTTAGGTCGTGATATTATGCTTAATGAATATTATTCATCAACTTCGCTTAATGCTTTTGATAATGATACAATGTTTTTTAAGTTCAAAGATAGTAATGAATTGAGAAAATATTTAAACAAAGTTGAACCAACAAGAATTTATTTTGAATCAAGTAAAGTATTTCTTAATTATCTAGAGCCTAAATCAAATGAAACCCAAATTGATATTCGTTATGTTCTAACTAAACTTATTAATAACTATGTATAGATAATAAACAAAAGTGAAGCAAAATTGCTTCACTTTCAATTTTATTTTTTGTCTTTCTTGTCATCAAGTAGCATATAGCCATTAATTAAATCATCAATAAGAACATCTTTTCTTGTTTCATTTGGATTGAAGTTTCAATCATATTCATTTAAATAATACAAGTATGACATAACTTCATCTCTTTGATATGAAGTGTATGATTTTTTGTTTGAATTATATCCAGATAAGAAATCATCTAGTGCAACAAATTTATTATTAAATCCGATGATTTTTAGTTTATTTGCATAAATATCTTTTAACTCACTAAATTCATTTTTAAGGTTTTCAAATGATTGTCAAAAAGCTTTTTTAATTGTCTTTTTGAGTAGTAAGCTATATATTTTTTTACCAGCTGCTTTCATTGCAAAAGCATTAACAAAAACATAGAATCTTCAGAGTGCTTGATATGTCTTTGAATTTTGTTTAAGTTCTTTTAAACTTTCAAATGCTCTATTCTTTTCTTTGAGTTCGCTAAAATATGATTTAACAAAAGGTTCAATAAATACTTGGAGAACTTTTGAAACATTTTTACCTGATAATTTAAAAATGTTTCCAAGTCTAATTTTGATTTTCTTGTTTTTTTGACCAAATAAAATATTATATATGCCACCACTTTTTGGCGAAGATTCAAAAATCATATTGACTAAATCAACAAATAATTGTGGATTAATTTCATTGACAATATTTTTTAAACTCGTAATATAATCGATTACTCTTGAAATTTTAAATTTAACTCTTGAATTATATGTTGGAGCTGATAAACTACTTAGAACTATATTCTTAAGTTGCTCAACAAATTGCTCAATTTTTGATAATTCAGCTTTTTTTATGTGTGCAAAAATTGAATTAATTATATTGTCATAAGCATCAGATTTGACAAAACTCAGATTAAATTCCCTTAAAAAATCTTTGATTAAATTCAATTTATCATTCTCAATGTTTCATTTTCTCAATTTAAGAACTCAATATATTAGTTTACTTGTAACAATAAAAGTTTCATCAGCTTTAATAATGTCGCAAACTGAATTCTTAGAATTAATAAGAGAATCTTTTAGGTTATTTAGTTCATTAACAATTTTAACTTGTTTGTTTAATGAAGAAAGTTTCGCTTTTGTTTCGGGACACTTATCTAAGAATTCTTTAAAATTCTTACTTATGTTTAATCAACCTTTAACACTTGAATTATTTGCTAAAAGTTGTTTAGTTATAAAGTCATTAAGTGTTTTTTTAAATAAATCGTTAGTAAAAATACTTTCAATATGAATAGAAATATTTAGACTTTCTAATAACTTATGAATGTTTTCAAATTCATTTTTAAAGAACAAGAAAAGCGAGTCATGATATATGTTGTCTTTGGCAAAATTTCAGGTTTTTTTGATTATGTCATTATACAATTTTTGACTAATAATCCTGTTATATAGTATTTTTAGTAAATCAATTAATGTTTTTGCTGACTCAATTTCACTATAAGGAATTGAATAAATATCACAGATAACATCGATGATATTATTATAAAAAGAAAGTAATTTATAGCCTGAATTAATAAAGCGGTTTATTAATTTCTTATTTGCTAAGTCACCAAAACCATCAAGAATAAAGTTGCTTATGTTTTGAATAAGATCCTTATTTTCACGAAGCATTTTAACTATATTTTCATTTAATTTTTTTAAGATTGGAATATAAACTTTGTGTTTTTGACTAAATAAAATTTTAAATAATTTTAATATTGCACCATCAATGTCTTGGTCTTCAAGTTGTTTAAAGATTTTTTTAATCGAATCAAATAAAAGAAGAGAAAAGTTAATTTCTTTTAGTGAAACTTTAGATAAAAGATTTAAAAATCTTGTGCTTAAAATTTCAAAAAACTTATATTCATTTTCGAATTTATTATATCCATTTATTATGTCAAAAATTAGATTTCTAAATTCGTCCTTATCTATTCCTTCAAGGATAAAACCAGCTTTTTCATTAATAAAATTAGTAATTAATATTGCGATAATATTTTTAAATTTATCATCACTTAGTAACTCTTTTGAAACTGCTGAATTGATTTTTCTAATATTTTCAATATTTCTTTTACTAATAAAAATATTAAATAAGTCTTTAAATTTAACTACATCATTGTAGTTACTTGAGTCATTGGCAAAATCACTAAAAGCCTCAATTAACTTGTTTTTAAGTTGCTTTTTATTAAAGACAACAACAATTAAATCAAGTAGTAAATCTTTAGAAAGAATTCTTCTTAGTGATGGATTTAAAAATTTGTATAAGTAGTTAACTAGTGGTTCAATATGAGTGTTATTTATTTCTGAATTAATAATATTAATAATTAATTTTTTAACAATTAATTTAAGTTCAAGGTTTTCGCTTTTGAATATATTTGCCGGGAAAAATGAAATTATTAATTTAACTATTTTTTCTTCATCAAAAAATGTATTGCAAATAATTCTTAATAAATTATTCCAATTATTATTTTTTTCAGAAGCATCAATAGAATTTAAGAAATTGTTTTGGATTGTTATTAGGAAAGAAGACAAAAATTTGTTTCTCATAACCCATGACTTAAGTTGTTCAAAACCTGAATTTTTATTGTTTAAAAAATAGTTACTTAATTCATGGTCAGGGTCAATCTTATCATAGAATTTTTGTCTTCACAAAATATTAATAGTTTCAAAAACTGCATTACTAAATCTCGCTTCAGTTAAAACCCTTTGCTCATAGTTAAGTTCGCTAAATTTATCTTCAACTGCTTTATAAAACTTATCTCTTTCAAGTAAAAATTTTTCACTATCTTTTGTAAATCTTTTCTCAAAGATTTCAAAAGGATCTTGGTTGATTTCAATTCTGCACTTAAATGTATCTTGGTCTCGATCAAGAAACTCTTTTGGTCAAGGTAATTTTGAGTACTGGTCTTTAATTTTGTCCCTGTCAATAAGCAATTTAATAAAAAGATCAATAGCCATCTTTTTATAGCCAACAATTGATGGATGGATATCAAACATTAAAGGAGTAAGAATTCTTAAATTCTTACTTCAGTAGTTTTCTTCAAAAATTTCGATATAGTTGACATTATTTTCGAGTGCAATTTCTTTAATTGCTTCATTAAGTTCCTCAAAAATAGATCTTCCATTTTTATCTAATATACCTTCTTCTTTAAGTTTTTCTTCAAATGCAGAAAGTATAATAGCAAAAGGTTTTGGATAGCCTACAAAAATTAGATTTGCATTTGGATTGATTTTTTTAATATGATTAATTATTTTAATTTCTTCATTTTTAATGTCTTGTAGAATTTCATCCTTAACTCTTACAATTTGGTCCATTAAGAAATTGAAGCCTAAGCCTTTTTTAAAGCCCTTTACGATTGTTTGAGGTAAATTAGATCTAACTAATTTCATGAATAGTAGAATAAAGAAATCAATTCCACCTAAGCTTATTGTTATAAGATTAGACTCATTAATTTTTTTAACTAAATTTTGATAATATGACTCTAAATCTGCATCAAAAAAGTAATGCATCTTTATTTTACGAAGAGGATCTAGTTGATCATATTTGTGTTCAAACAAGTAGTTTCAGTCTCAAAATGTACAACCACTGATTGCATAATTATAAAAACTTTCGAAACGTTCTTTAAATGTATCTAATAAAAATCAAGATAAATAAGTTGAATAAGAAATGCCTGATAATTCTCCATTTTCAAACTTTCCTGGGTAGTCTTTGTCTAAACTACCATCTCAACCAGCACTTACCGAGTCACCAAGTGTCAAAAGCTTAATATTTTCATCAAGTTTAATTATTTTTTGACTAACAACTTTTGTCTTTTTTGACTTTAATTTTTTAGTTTCTTTTTTTGTATATTGTTTTTTATATTCTAGTGTTAAATCCCTTAGTTTATGACCAAAACGTCTTAAAATTTCATAAATAATTTTCATAATAGGAAAATTATAATAATTTAATTTAAAAATTAAAAAAATATTGTACAAAGTAGGCAAATTTCGATATCAATTTAGAATTATTAAACCTGATTTTTTACAAAATTAAAAGCAAAAATAAAACTCAAATTAAATATACAATTTAGCTGCCTTTTACTTTCATAATTAAATTTAATTACTATAATTAAATTATGAAAAAATATGTCAATTTATACAACACAACTGAGTACACTTTTCTAGATTCACTTATTAAAGTTGATGATCTTGTTAGGGCATCAAAAGAAAAAAATCTACCCGCTGTAGTTTTAAGTGACCACAACAATTTGTTTGGCCTTGGTGCCTTTATGGAAGCTTGCTTAAAATATGATATTAAAGGCATTATTGGTGTTGACTTAGATGTGCAGGAGTATCGATTTATAATTTTGGCTAAAAATTATGTTGGTTTTCAAAAGATAAACCAACTAATTTATAAAAAGAGCAAAGGTGAAATTATTGAAATTAGTGAGCTTTGAAATCCTAATTTAATTGTCCTTGATCATCCAAGATATGGTTACTATGCACAAACGCAAGATAATAAATTTTTAAAGGCTAAAAATTATTATATTAATTCATCCGATGCATCATTGCCTAATTCAATATTAATTAAAGAAAATAAACTTTTTAACTCTGATGATAATGAAACACTAAATTACTTGCAAAAGTTAGCTAATTTAGAAGAAACAAAGCATTATTCAAACTACTTTGATGATGTTAGTGTTGATGAGATTATAATTGAACGTATTTATAAAATAATTGATGAGTGTAACGTTGTTTTCCCTAAAAAAGAACTTCATCTTGCACCATATTTGAATAACGATGAACAAACTAATGAAGAATTGTTTGTTTCACTTCTAAAACAAGGAAGCAAGCGTCTTGCAAGTGAGTTAAGTTACTATCCACAATGAAACAAGCGTCTTGAATACGAATTTAATGTTATCAAAAAATTGGGCTATATAAACTACTTTTTAATTATTCAAGATTTAATTAATTGAGCTAAGTCTCAAAAGATTGCAATAGGACCTGGTCGTGGTAGTGCGTCTGGTTCACTTGTTTCATATTTGCTTAATATAACAGAAATTAATCCGCTAAAATATAACCTTCTTTTTGAAAGATTCCTTAATCCAGAAAGAGTTAGTTGACCTGATATTGATATTGATATCCAAGATGATCGAAGACAAGAAGTTTTTGATTATTTAAGAAATAAATATGGTAGTGACAAAGTGGCCCTTATTTCTACTTTTCAAACTATTGGTGCTAAAATGGCTATTAGAGATATGGGCCGTGTAATGGGTATTAGTTTAATTGACATTAATCGTATTAGCAAAACAATTAAGAGCGATAATTTAAGTGATGCATATCAGAATGATTTAGATTTTAAAATTGAGATGGATAACTATCCAGAACTATATAAGCATGCACTAAGGATCGAAGGTTTGCCACGACAACAAAGTTTTCATGCGGCAGGTTTTATTATTGCAGATGATAAACTTTATAATTATGTGCCACTTTGTCAAAGCAATTTAGAGAACTTTCAACAAGTTCAAGTTCCAATGAATTATATTGAGAGCTTCGGCTTACTTAAAATTGACTTACTTGGACTAAGAACATTAAGCGAAATACAACTAATTGAAAAAAGTTTAGAAGAAGAGCAAAAATTTGACAATCTTGTTAAAAAAGATCCACAGGTTTTAAATGATCCTAGTACTATGATGATGCTCAATTCAGGTTTTACTGAAGGTATATTTCAATTAGAATCTCCTGGGATGAAGAAAACAATTCAGAAAGTGATGCTTAATTCATTTGATGATCTTTATGCTATTATTTCGCTATTTAGACCAGGGCCAATGGAATTTATTACTACATATGCCGAAAATAAAAAGAGCAATAATTTAGTAAGAAAAATTCACCCTGAATATGACAAAATTGTAGCAAGTACTCATGGTATTATTGTTTATCAAGAACAAATTATGCAAATAGCTCAAAGTATCGGTGGAATGAGTTTTTCTCAAGCTGACTTATTACGTAAGGCAATTAGCAAAAAGAACCAAGACGAAATTAAAAAATACCGAGGTATATTTTTCGAAAATGCCTATAAAACAGGCATTAGCGAAAAAATTATTAATACAATTTATAATAATATTGAAAAGTTTGGTTTATATGGCTTTAATAAATCTCATGCTGTTAGTTATGCATATTTAACTATGAAAATGTCATATTATAAAACACGTTATACACACTTATTTTATAGTTCGCTAATAACAAATGCGGCTGGTGCTCAGGCAACTATCAATAAATATGTAAATGAGATCAAAAAGTTAACTTTTCCAGTGTATTCACCTAACATTTTGTACTCAAGTAATAAATGTGAGATTAGAAAAGAAGTAATTTATTTGCCTTTTGAGATGATTAAAGGTTTTGGTGCTGAAGGTGTTAATAAAATAATGGCAGATTTAGAACAAAATGGTCCTTATAAAAATAACTTGATTGACACAATGTTAAGATTACGCTTTGCTGGAATTAAAGACTCAGCAATGGAAACACTAATTAAAGCCAATGTCTTTAGAGATTTTGGCCACACTAAACATATTCTTCAATGTGATGGTCAAATTAAAGATATTTTTAAGGTTTTATCTTCACATAGCACTTATAAAGAGGCAATTTCTGACATTGAAAAAATGGGATACTTTAATATAACATTTGATGAAGAGATCAAGCGAGATATATTTTACGAAATGGACAATGAAACAGCCCTTTTGGGCGAATTATACAATGCTTATAGTACAAGCGAATATGAGGCTAAATATCAAAATAAATTAATAACAATTACAACTTCAACACCAACAAAAGTGGCTGTTGAAGTTGCGGATTTAAGAAAACCAAGAGGTAAGGAATTCAGCATACTTGAATTAAGAGATAGTACAACAAAATTAACATTTTTTGTAAGCAATAAAACACTTGCTAATAATTTCACTCTTAAAAAAGGTCAAATAATTGAAGCTACAATTAGTTTTAATAGAAACAAACACATTTTGCTTGGATGGAAGGGAATAAATTAATGAAAAAAGATAAATTTTTATTAATCGATGGGAATTATTTATTATTCTCTTCATTTTACGCTTCATATAATCAATATAATCCTGAAAGCACAATGCGTTCTCCACAAGGTATTACAACTAATGGAGTTCATGTTTTTTTAATAACATTAAGTAAGTTATTAGCTTATTTTAAACCTAAATATTTATTTATTGCTTTTGATGCTTTTGGAAAAACAAAAAGACACCAAAGTTATCAGGATTATAAAGCCGGTCGAATGAAAGCTCCAACAATCATTTTTGAACAATTTAAAACAATTAAAGAAATTTTAACTAAACTAAATATTAAATGGTTTGAAAAAAGCGGTGATGAAGCTGATGATTTAATTGCAACACTTGCACAAAGTCAAGGATGTTTAAATTTGATTTTTTCAAAAGACAAGGATCTACTACAATTGGTTAATGGTAACACATGTGTTGTTAAAACAGTAAAAGAAGGTTTTAAGATTCATTATGAATTAGAAACCATTGATAATTTTGAATATATTTATGGTATCAAACCTAATCAAATTCCAGATTTTAAAGGACTTGCAGGTGATTCATCAGATAATCTAAAAGGTGTAAGCGGAATTGGTGAAAAAGGAGCAATTAAGTTAATTAATGAATATGGTTCTCTTGAAAATATTTACCAAAATATAGACCAAATTAAAGGAAAAACAAAGGATAAGTTAACTATTGATAAAGAACAAGCATATATGTGCAAAAGTTTAGCAACTCTAAATTTAAATGTTGAAATGGATAAAAACCTTTCAACATATCTTTTAAACTTTGACTGAGATAAAGGAATTGAACAAATGCAATATTATGGTTTAAATAGATGTGCTGAATTATTTGAAAAACTTAAATAAAATCGAGAATTGTTGAATGTTTTAACTTTTTGATTTTGAAGTCAAAACTAAGATAAAATTTATTACTACTAGTAACCCGCATTTTTCAATTTGTTGAAAAAATGTATAATTTATAAGTCTTAAAAATTTATCAAGAAAGGTGGATTTATAATATGAGCAAAAAAGAAATAATATTATTTTGGACAATGTTGTTAGTTGCCTTAATTGTTTTATGTCTTATTGATTGGTTGCCATTTTTTATGATTGATTTAACATATGCAAGTTCAAGTCTAAGAAAGTTACCGCCTTTAAAAATTTAATATGAAATTAGAATTTTGAAAAAATAGATACATCTATTCATTTATTGCTTTGCTTGCTATAAATTTAATATGAATTACTTGCATAATAATCAATATTTCAGTTACAGGTGGAGATTTTACAAAAGGAATAAATGATAAATTTATTACATTACGGCTATCAAATTTATGACTATATATTTTTGTTAAATTAACTTCATTTGTTTTATTATATTTACCTTTTGGTCTTTTACTAATACAAGGCATAAAATACATAAAGAGAACAAGCAATAAGACTTTCAAGAAGTTTTTTGCTCTTACAATGACAATAGCAACAACCGAATCATTAGTAGTAGTTTTATATTTTGACTACATTGCTATGTATATGACTATGCAACTTGTTTTTCTTATATTTCATATCTTGCTATTAATGCTAACTATTATAAGTTTCTTGATTTTTATTAAAAAACAACAAGATTTTGCAAACAAAAAAGTTTGAGAATAAATTGAAAAATAAAAAAGTGAAGTGTCATTGTTTATTAAACTTCACTTTTTTATTTTATTGCTTAAGTAACTTATTAACTTTAAGTTAATTATGTTTTATAATTATGAGCAATTAAACTTATAACTTAGGATGGTTTTAATATGAATAATGAAAATATTTTAAATTCACAACAACTGAAACAAAAAGAACAAACCTTAGAACTCTTTTGAGAATTCAAGGAATTATGTGATAAACATAATTTAAAGTACTCAATTGCGTATGGAACAGCATTAGGTGCAGTACGTGAGAATAAGATGATTCCTTGGGATACTGACATCGATGTCTTTATTACAAAAGAAACCTATGATTTTTTATTAAAAGAGTATCCTGAAAAGTTTTTGAATAATAATAAGCGCTGATATATGTTAACTTTTCCAAGGTTTGTTAAATCACAAGAAGACATTGTCATCAAAAACCAATATCCTGTTTATCTTGACCTATTCATATTACAAAAATCATCATACAAACGAATTAAAAAATATAATTCATCATTTTTTAATAAATTAAGATGCTTAAAATCTATTGGCTGAGTTTCATATCACTTTAGAAATGTATTTTGAACATGAGTAGCAAAGATATTTATCTTTTTATTTTTGTTTTGAGTTCCTAAATTAACAATTAAATCTAGTCTTAAACAACTTGCTGCAAAAAAGAATGAATGGCAAGTAGTTTATGTAGCTAATTGTTGACCGCTTTCAAATCCTAATTATTATATGAATTCAGTTGTTCCTATTGATGACTTTGACAATCTCTGTGAGATTGAATTTGAAAATAAAAGGGTCAAAATTATAAGAAATGTTGAAAATCACTTGATAACAACCTATGGAAGTGATTGAAGAATTCCAAAAGTTACAAAACACGCAATTTATTATGGTTATTTTGAAATGAGTAATAAATAATTAATAAAGGAGAAAATTATGCAAAAAGTTGATAATGCTATTATCTTCGCAGCTGGAAAAGGTACTAGAATGAGTCCTTTAACTCAATATACGCCAAAACCATTAATAAAAGTTTTTGGCGAGCATATGATTGAAAGAAACATAAAGTTCCTTATCGAATCTGGTATTAAAAAAATCTATGTAGTTGTTGGATATCTTGCTGAACAATTTGAGTTTTTAAAAGAAAAATATCCTAACTTGACAATTATTAAGAATGACTCATATGATGTAACAAACAATATAAGTTCACTATTTGTATCAAAAGAATTTTGATCTAATACTTTATATATGGATGGCGATATATATTTAAGAGAAAATATTTTTCCTAAATTAATTGAATTAATTAAGAAAAACAAGACATCAATAGCTTTTAGTCAAATATACAAAAAACATTCACCAGAATGGTCATATAAAACCGACCCAAATAATTTTGTCAAGTTTCATGAATTAGAAAAAGATGCATTCAATATGAACGTTTGAAGCGGTTTTCTTTATTTAAATAAAAAAACAAGTGATGAAGTTAAACATAAACTAGATGTCTTTTATGAAAAAAATAAGCAATCTTATCTTGAGAGTTTCTTTTGAACACTTGAAAATAAATTTAAACATGTGGCACTTGATGATGTTGAGATTGATGAACTTGACAGTTTTGATGACTTAATTTCTATTGATTCAAGTTATAAAAGTCACCAAAACACAATTTTATTTACGCCCGGCCCAGTTAATAATTTTGATGAAGTTACTTCAATATTAGGTGAAAGTGTAATTCATCACCATTCTCAACTATTTTCATACTATATGAGCGAAACAACAAAACTTATGAAAGAATTTTTTAAAACTGAAAGCGGACTTCCTCTTTTTTTAACAGCATCTGCTACTGGTGTTATGGAAGCAATGGCTCTTAACAGTGTTGAAAAAGGCGACAGAGTTTTAGTTATTGAAGCTGGAGATTTTGGTAAGAGAATGGAAATCATCCTGAGAAAAATTTTAGATGATTCTGATCTTTGTGTTTTAAGTTATCCAGATGGTCAAACATACAATTTAAGTGAAGTTGAAAACACAATAAGAAATAATAAATTTAAATCAATATTTATAACCCATCATGAAACTTCAACAGGTGTGCTCCACGATATCAAAAAAATTTCTGACTTGATTCAAAAATATTGTCCAGAAACACTATTTTTAGTTGATACTGTAAGCTCATTTATTCATGAAGAAATCGAGTTTGATAAGTGAAAAATCGATGCTGCATTAGCAACAAGTGGTAAGGGATTTTGTGTTATGCCTGGACTAAGTTGCATTGTGCTCTCTGAAAGAATGCAACAAGTTGTTAAGAAAAATAAAAATGTTAAATTCTACTTTGATTTAGCTTCTTATATTAAATACTATGAAGAACAACACTCAACTCCTTATACCCCTGCAAGTTCAATTCTAATTGCACTAAATGCTTCATTAAAAGTTATGAAGAACCTAACTCTAAAGAAAATGAATGAAAGAAGAAAACAAATTTATGAATATATAAGGAGCGTTCTTGTAGATGATTTAGGTTTTAAGGACGCAGTAAGCAGTAACTCAATTACTCATGGTTTATTAGTGTTAAATTTACCTAATGGATATGATGCTGAGATATTAAGAAATTCAATTGAATACAAGGAAAATATTTATTTTGAATTAGGCCGTGCTGAGCGAAGACATAGCCAAATCAGAATTGGAATTCCTAATACAATTAATATGAGAAAAGCAGTGTTTCTTGTTGAGAAAATCAAGGAGCATCTAGAAGAGGCAAAAATTTAATTCACATAACATTTTCTTGACTTTGACACTTTAGAAATTCATTTTTTAAAAAAGCCTATAAAATAGGCTTTTATGGAAAGTCTATTATTTAGATTCTAGTAAAACAGGGCCTAATTCATCGACTTTTCCCCATTTAGGAATTATTTGATAACCTAATGATTCTCTTAAATTTGTGTAATCTTCTGGTTCTCTAACTCTTAAAAAGTATTTTTCTTTCTTGTCTAAACTCTCAATAAGTACTATTTTTACCTTTCTCAATGCATCAACAATTCTGTCGGTTGTTAAACTGTTATTAGCCAATGAACTTAATGAAAATTCTATGAATCTTTCAATAACTAATGCTAAATAACAAATCATAAAATGTCCTTCAATTGTTTTTTCTTTTGACAAATAAACTGGTCTAGTTTCAAAAGTTGTTTTTAAAATCCTAAATGATTCTTCAATCTTTCATAAATTTGAATATGTTCTTATTACTGTTTCAATGCTTAAATTTTTGTTGCTTGTATATATTCCGTAAAATCCATCTCATCTTGCATCATCTATAATTTTTCTTCATTTAATGAAATTTCTCCAACAGAATAGTTGACATATTTTTTGCCACCTTTTTTAATTCACTCATGGCTTTTGAGCCATTTTTTCAACACAACTTTTGGCTTTTTTAATCAGTCTTTCTCTATCACTTTGATCTTTTTTCTTCTTTTTCTGAAAAACTTAAAATTAAATTTCCATCTAATGAATTATCAAGTACTAATTCATCCTTAATTTTTTAGTTAATGGTGCTTTTTTACATAAAAACCATCAACTGCTTGCTCATATGTAGCAAGGTCTATAATGCCAGGAACAAGGTTCTTATTTCCTTTAATTTTGTGAGACATTATGAACTCAAAACCATCTTTTTAAGTTCTAAAAGATTAGGACCAGAGTTTAATCCTCTGTCTGCAATAACAGTAATATTTTCAATACCTAATTTTTCCTTAACTTCCTTTATAAAAGGGACAAAAGTTTTAAAATCACTTGTATTTCCGGCAAACAATTTGTAGGCAATTGGAATTCCATAAGCATCAATCATCATCCCAAGAACAACCTGTACATTATTAATTTTTGCATCCTTAGAAAACCCGTAATCTAACAAATCGTTTTTTCTATACTTTCAAAGTAAACAGTTGTAACATCGTAAAATGTTTCTTTTAGGTTTCTATCAAATAGTTTGGCTAATTTTTTGTTGATATGTTCAATGATATCTAGCCTTTCATCACACAAAATTTCAAGGCTTCTGTAGATTGATTTAAGGGTGTCATCATTCTTTATTGTATACTCATCAAAAATATTAAATGTTTTACTTTTTGAACAAGGTTTTAAAAATCTCATTGCGACTAAATTTTGGACAATATTGTTCAAATCGTATTTGATTCTCTTCATATTCTTTGATTTCTCAAAATATTTATCTAGGTCTAACTTTCGGTAAACATTGTTTAGTATTAAATTGCCATAATTTAAAACTTCTAATTCATTCTGATATTTATTGTGTATCTTGTTTTCATCTCTAATATCATATTCACCGTCAATGCTATCGTCAGATAAAACATCTTTAAATGTCCCAAGCATTCTGCCTAAAAGTACTTCTTTTCTTCCTTATCTTTTGAATACTTTTTAAATTCATTTCTCAGGTTTTCTAAAAAATTAGGATCGTTTTCTTCTAATTTGGATAATAATCCCAAATTTTGGACAACCTTATGTTTACAAGATTTGCTTTCTTTATCTCAATAACTTTTCACAATATTAACATATTCTTTATTTCTAACTCTAATAACTTTAACAAACATAATTATATTATACTATGTTTTACTAGAATTACAAGAAAAAATAAAAAATTCATATACTATGTATATGAGCCTTATTTTCAATGTGTTTTAATGGCCAAAGTGTCAAAGTCAAGAGGCAAAAATTTAATTCACATAACATTTTGCAACAAGAAAATATTAAAAATCACCAATAAAAGTGATTTTATTTTTTACCCTTTCTATAAAACTTAGCCATATCATATCAGCCGAGATGTTCACCTGAGCGAAATTTAATTGGCGTTCTTCAGTTCTTGCCATAATTGTGTTCAAAAACTTTTTCATAATCCTTAACAATGTTGATTTTGATATCTTCAAAATCAACTTTTATGGTATCCAGAAGATCAATATCTTTATATGTGTTTTCTTTCATTTCTTTTTTAGAAATAAAACTTATTACATGAGTTATTTTTGAATCAGGTTCATATAATTCATTATAAGCATCAACAAAGGTTATTTTTTTTGTTACTCAGGTTCATCATAAAAAACATTTAATTAATTTAAGACCCCAAAGTCCTTTTAGGATTGGCCTATGTGTAAAATTATGGGCAAACCTTATTTTATTAGTTAATCTATTAAACTTTTTTAGTTTCTTTTCAGTTGTTGGTACAGTGACGAAAAGGTCTATAAAACAGGCATTTTCGCTATTTTTATTTTCTAATGAAAATTTAGGAAAAATCATTGGGCTTTTCTGTGTTTCATTATCAACAATATATTCATTGTAATTTTTCTTTAGGAATTCATATGTTTCTTTTGATATTAAAAAATCAGCATCATCATCTCAAGGTATAAAACCTTTGTGCCTAATAGCACCTAATGCAGTCCCGAAAAAAGCACTATATTTTAAATTGTGCTTGTCGCATATTTCGACAAATTTCTTAATTACTTCATAAACTTTTAACTGCTTTTCATTTAACTTATTCATTATTGACCTTTTCTTAAATATTTTTATGCAATTGTTATTTTATTATAACAATAATTGTGTTAACAATTTTAATTATTTACAGTTAAAATTATCAAATACTTTTACACAAATATTCAGGTTAAGAAATGTCTTAATTTTGTCAATTTTAGGTTTAAAATCATTAACTTTTTTCAAAGAAAAAATCTAAAAAATATTTTTTAAAAAATGTTTGTATTATTTGCGAAATGCATTATAATTAAGTAGCATTTTATAACAAGATGCCCAGGTGGCGGAATAGGTAGACGCAAGGGACTTAAAATCCCTCGAACGTTAGTTCGTGCTGGTTCAAGTCCAGTTCTGGGTACCAGTTGTCTACTAGTTAGGCATCTAAATGCGTCCTTA
The DNA here is from genome assembly GCF_024498215.1 of Mycoplasmopsis caviae. Taxonomy (NCBI): domain Bacteria; kingdom Bacillati; phylum Mycoplasmatota; order Mycoplasmoidales; family Metamycoplasmataceae; genus Mycoplasmopsis; species Mycoplasmopsis caviae. Next base: position 299,661 of record NZ_CP101806.1, read on the forward strand.
GCTCAGGCGGTAGAGCAAATGGCTTTTAACCATTGGGTCGGAGGTTCGAGTCCTCTAGGACGTACCATTTCATAAAATTGACCAAAACATCCTTAAATGGGTGTTTTATTTTTGCAAAAAATGTTAGGTTACACACACCTAACCTAACATTTACTCATATTGTTAATCCTGTTTTTCGTTATTAGGATCACTTTCACTTCGTTCACTTTGATATCTAGGATCTGCTAAAATAGATTTTAGTTCTTGATAAATCATATTGTATGTATCACCATAACCAAATTCTTCTAGTCAGCCACCATATTCACTATTTCCAGGAATCATACTGTAGCCTTGTCAATATGTTTGCTTTTTGAATTCCCCATATTTGCCATCAGCTTTTTTAACATATTTTAAGCCTTCAGCACCTTTAATATTTGTGAATAGTTCTCTCATACCCTCAGTCTTAAGATATTGATTTGTGCGTTCACCATTATTTTTGCCTTTTGAATTTCTATCAAAGAAATCGTTAAAGTTGTCACCGATTCTCATGAGAGTTCTTAATTTAACTGCATTACCCGATTTAGAGTCTATCGATGATAGATTTCAACCCTTATCATTGTCATCTAAACCATTCATACGGTCGGTTTTATATACTTTTTTACCTAAAATTTCTGCAGCACTTGAATTAGTTCATGTTCTTCAAGGTGTTGCTTCAAAATCGCTTTTAAATGTCATTTTATTAGCTAGTTCTTTAAGTTCATCTTTGCTCATATTTTTAGTCATTTCATCACTAATAATAGTTGTTCCATCTACTGCCACATATGGCATTGAACCACGCATTCAAAACTGAAAATCTGCAACATATTTAATACCTAAATTTTTCAGATTTTTCTTAAGTGCATCTCTAACAGCAGTTGATTGATTCATATCAGAGTTATAAACAACTAGTGCACCTTTTGATTGTACATGATTAATGAATTTTACTGCACCAGGAACAGCAAATCTCTTAGCTTGAAGATCATTTTTTTCTTTCATCTTGCCACTATAACCACCATTAAGCATTCCGTAAACTTCTGTGTAATCATTTTGTAATACTGTTTCATCAATGTCCATGAATACAACGGGTATGTAATTACCATTTGATGCATTATCAACCTGTTGTTTAGTGTTGAAATCTTGATTATATTCAAATTTATCAGTTGTTGCACGAGTCATTAAGTTGTCAAAAACTGCAGTTGCTCTGGCATATTCTGCTTCTTTTGCGATTCGTGCTTCAACTGATTTTATGTATCAAACTATTGAGCCAAATTGAGCAGCATCTTTATTAAGTTTAGAAATTAGTGCTTCTTTTTCATCCATTGATAAGATGCTTTTGTAATCAATTGAATTAATTAGGGCCTTTTTGCCTTCATCATTTAACTTTGCAAATTCTTCCTTAATAAATTTATTTTTTTCTGCTGGAGTTAATTTATTAAAGTCAAAGTTTTCTTGTTTGTCTTTTTCGCAACTAGCTGCAATTGTAATTGGGCTAAGTGCTACTAATGGAGCTAGTGAGCTAAATAAAAATTTTCTTTTCATAAAATCTCCTTTATTAGTATTTTTAGATTAATTAAATACTATGATTTAATTATAGATTTTTCCACATTAATGTTGCTTGGTGTGGTAAAAGATTAAATTATTAACACATAAAAAATAGGGCATAATAGCCCTATTAATTTATTGTTTATTAAACAACTTTAAGAATTTCTTCTTTTGATTTATGTTTGCCTTTTAAAGAATCCCTTTCAACATGTATAATTTGGATTTTATCGTTGGCTCTTGTGTGTTCATCATATTTTTGTTTACGACGAAAACCAAGGATTAATCCTTCAATTTCTTCAAGTGAGTTAGCTTGTGCAATTACCTCTTGAGTTGAAACTAATTTGGCTTTAAATCTGTACATAAATCTCCTTCTGTGACAATATTATTGTCACTAGTATCTATTATATCAATTAATATTTTGTATTAAGAATATGTTTTTTATTTAAGTGCTCCTTTTAGTGTTCTATTTAATTTTTCTTCAAAACCAAGAGCACTTTCAGCGCTTGAACTATCGGGTTCTTTATTCAAATCAATAACACTAGAATTTAAGTTTGAAAATAAATTGTTAAAAATATTTTCACTGCGGTGACGTGAATTAAAGAATTCTGCACTACTTACTACACTATCGACAAATCCTTTTTCTACACATTTATTTCACAATTTATCAGTCTCTATTTTTAGGTTGCAATATGCAGAGTAATTATTCATAATATCGATTCATTTTTCTACAAATGAATTAATTTTTTCTTGATTAAGAGAAATTTTGTTTGTAAATTCATCTCTATTATTAACATCCAAAAGTGTTTGTTTGATTTTGTTTGTTATAACTTTTATTCCATTAGATATTTTGTTATTTTGCGACGTTAGGTGTGCAAACTCGTTGGCCTTCTTCTTAATTTCAATACTAACATTATTAAGATAAGTTTCATATTGAACTTTGAGTTGTGAAATTTTACTTATTTCATTATTTATTTTTGATATTGAGTCAAATATTTTGGTAAATAAATTAACCACATCATTAGTATTATCAATCGATCAAATGATTGTATTCAAACTATTAACAAAATTATTTTCAGTTTGAATTAAATTAATAATTGTACTAGCATCGCTTAACTGTGCCAGTGGTTTATAATCATTAAGTAACGAATCATCTATTTTAAGTTTTGAAACCGAATTGTTAAATATACTTAAATTAGAATTGATTGTTTTCTTAATAGTATTAAAAATATCAGTATCCACTTCAATTAACTCATTCAATGTTAATAATTTGTCTAAAAAAGGTGTTAATTTTTTTTCATTAAAGGTATGAGTAATATTTTTTGCAAGTATTGATTTGGATGTTTCTTCAAGTTGAATGAGTTCTTTATAAGAAAGTGAAAGTAAGTTAAAGTTATTCAACTCTTTCTTCTTTGTTAAATAAACATTATAAAAAGTTTTTATTCTATTTATTCCATATGCAAACATTTTGCTTGCACTTTGTTCGAGATTAGAAAATATTTCTTTTACATTAATAAATAAATCAATTAACTTGTTTCTTTCGCTAACATATCCAGCATCTTTTAACTTAGAAAAATTGTTTCTTGGCATGTTTGCAAATTGAATAATTTTTTCTCAATCATTTTCAAATTTAAAAATTTTTAAAATTCTAGTTATATCCTTGTTAAAAGCTAAAATTTTTTGCTTAATTTCATTTTCTATAAAATCAACAAATTTTTCGTTTAAGCCTTTTTCATAGTTTAATATGTCAACTGATTTTTCTATCAACGGAATAACTTTTTCTATATTTAAAAGATTATTATTTTTACTATAAGTACTTAATTCATTAATTTTACTAAACAATAATTGATATTTATTTTTTTGTGAAGAATAATCAAATAATTTATTTGCATCTAAAATACTAGATGCATTAATTTTCTCTTTTAAACTACTTATTGAATTTGTAACAAGTGCAACCAATTCGTTGTTAAATTCATTAATGTTTTCATTTGCACTTGCTAGATTATTAAGTAACATAATACGATCAATTTTTTCAATATCTCTAACATAACCATCAACCGTAAAATATCTTTTAAGTGTTTCACACACTTTTAAGTATTTAGCTCTTGATATATTGCTAATTTGACTTAATGTATCAATTTCAGTACTGCTTAAAATTGACTTACTAATCGAGTTCCTTGTAATTTTTTCATTGAATTTTGCTAATATCTTTTGCTCAAATATTTTTTTATCCTCAATAATTAATCTAGCACCTGCATTACAAAAATCAGCACTGATTTCTCTGTTGCCACCAAACCTAAGTTTTTCCTTCTCATCCTTATATTTAGTTAATGCTTTTTCAAGTTGTTTAAATAAGATGCTTTTATTTGGCATTGATTTGATAATAAAGTTATCACTGTTTTTTAATTCTAATAGTTTGTTTACTTTCTCTTCAACTTCATCAAATTCTTTGAGAAAAAAATCGACCTGCGAGATATTTATAATACGATTTGTTTCGTCAACGGCTTCCTTAACTTGTGAGTAAAAAAACTTTTGATCATTAGCATTAACTTTTTTTCTTATATATGTAGCATTGCCAAAATGATAACCTAAACGATATTTACTGTGTTTATTTAATATTTTCTGTAGACTGTTGCTTAGTTCATTATTTAAACTAATTTGCTTTTTGTAAATTTGAAGAATTTTAATTAATTCAAACTTATAAGTGGCCTCAATGTTTAATTGGTCGATTTTTTGGTTTAATGTTCTGTGTTTGTCTTCTAATTCCTTGTTTTTTTCAGAAAAAACTTTTTTCTTATTGTTAATATCATTAATTGAATTCTTATATGAAGATTTATCAAGCGAAGTCCCAATTATTGTTCCTATTGATACAATAGCAACAAGCGACCCAAGAACACCAAGTGAAATCTTTAAATTCTTTTTATTTTTTTGAGTCATATTTTCCTTTATAAATTTAATATTTTAAAAATATATTAAAGATGTGTATTTAGATAATTGTAAAAAGTTGTAATCATTTCGACCGCTTTATCACATGGTTCCCGATTTGGTAATTTATTTAAATCAATATTAGGCGATGTTAGTTCTTTAAATATTTCATCAAGTCATTGTTCGGTATCTTCTTGAAATTTTTCCATAATTTTTTTAAGATTTTCAACTAGTGGAAAGTCAAATTGATTTTTCTCTAGACATTCATTATATTTTCTAACTAGAAGTGGTTTCATATTTTCAAATTTGACATATTCATCAAAAATATAGATTAATTCATTCATAAATGATGTTATCTTTTTAGTGTCATTAGATATTTTTTTATCAAAGTCAACTTTTGAATTAACGTTAACGAAATTATCCCTAATTGCTTTAATAACTGAGTCATTTACCATTGGAATTCTCAATGTTTCAAGGTATTTTTGTTGCTTTAATGTGACTTCATGTTCATTAATAATTCGGTTTGCGTTTTGAACGTATATAATGTATTCAGCTTTAAGCTCTTCTGCTTTTTTAACTTCTTTATTAATCTTGGATATTGATTCAAATAACTTAGTATATAACGCACTAATGTCGCTAATGTTGCCTATTTTTCATTCAACAACTTGAGCATTTTTAATTAAGTTACTTTCTTTTCTTATTATATCAATGGTGCTTTTAATTTCTTCTAATTGATTTAAATCCTTAAAACCTTTAAGCAATGAATGGTCAATTTTAAGACCTGTTGGCAATTTATCATTATCACTTATATTTGAATTTATTACTTCCTTAAGAATTCTTATGTTATTAATTTCACAAGAGATTAATTCATTAAAAATTAGCATCTTCTTTAGATATTCTATTAAATCCGTTTTTGTACTAGTGATTTGTAATTCCTTAGACAAAAGTTCATTAGATTTCTTCTCAAAAATTGAATAATCTGAGTATGTTACATTTAAAGAATTGAATGAATCTAATTCATTTTTATTTGTTAAATAAGCGTCAATAAATTTTTTAATTCTTTCTTTACCATAGTTAAATAATTTAACAGATTTTTCATCAAGATCACTAAACGATGTTTTTATTAAAACAAATTTGCTTATTAGTTCATTTCTTTTTTTAATATACTCACTAGGACTGAGACTTGAAAAGTCAACTCTAGGCAAGTTTGCAAAAGCTTTTACATTTTTCCAAGAATCTTCAAAATTGGCAATTGAAAATAATGATGTTAAATCTTCATTAAAGGAATTGATCTTTTGTTTTAGTTCATTTTCAACAAAATCAACAAATTTTTCATTGAGCGATTTTTCATTATTTATTAGTTCAATTGACTTTGTGATTAAATAATTAACTTTTTCAAAATCTCATAAAATGGTATTTTTGAAACCTTGGTTAAATTTATCAAACTGATCAAAAAGATTATCATATAAAGGTTTATTAATGCCAAAATCGAGCAAACTACTTGAATTTAAAATACCATTATTGAACATTTTTTCTTTTAATTCTTCAATATATTTAGAAATTACATTAAACAACTCATTATTAAATTCTTTAATATTTTCATTTGCACTTGTTAAATCATTAATTACTTTAAACCTTTCAACATCATCTAAATTTTTTAATGTTCCATCAGCATTGAAATAGGTTTGCAAAATAAATTTAGCTTTTTCGAATTTAGCACTAGAAATACCACTTATAATCTTAAGTTCATTAAGTTTTAAATTATTTAGAATACTCTTACTTATTGAATTCGTTGTTACTTTTTCATTAAATTTTTCTAAGACTTTGTCTTCTCACAATTTTTTGTTTATCGCTTCAAGTTTTATAGCTTTTTCATAATAACCAATTGTTAATTCTCCTTTTTTGAATTCTTCTGATTCTTTTTCATTTTTATATAGAGCAACAGCAAGTTCTAAATTTTTGAATGATTTTTCTTTTTCATCGACTGAGTCAATTATGAAGTTACCACTATTTTTTAATCTCAATAATTCATCAGCTCTTTTTTCTATTTTGTCAAAACTTTCTTTAAAAAGTTCAACCTGAGAAAGAGATAAAATATGATCAGTTTTTTTAACCGCATCCTTAATCTGGTTATAAAAGAAATTTAGGTCATCACTATTCAATTTTTTTCTAATATAAGAAGAATTACCGAAATGAAAACCAACATGATATTTACCATGTTTATTTAATATTTCTTGTAATCTGTCATTTAAAGCACTGTTAACACTAGCTTGTTGATTATAAATCTGAAGAATTTTATCCAATTCAGACTTAAAATTAGCACTAATATTTAAGCTATTAACTTTTTTGCTTAATGTATCATATTTTTTTGCTAGTTCCTTATTTTTGCTATTAAAAAATTCTTTTTTATTGTTAACTTCACCTATTGAATTCTTGAAATTGGTCCTATCTATCACAGCACCAACAACAGTGGCAAGTGAAATTGTACCCACCAAACTGGCACCAATAGTAAGAGAGATCTTAATTATCTTTTTGTTTCTTCTATTCATATTATCCTTTGCAAAACAAATACAGAACATTGAGTTCGATATTGTTTTGATTAATATCACTACTTAAAAATTATATTAAATTAAATGTTTAATATATCTAATATGATGGACTTGTAAGAGATAAAAAAGTAAAGCGAAGATTAATTAAAGATATTGTTTGCTGGATAAAAATTAAATACAAATTATTTTTACATAGAATACTATTTTATAGTCAAATAGATTACACTAACTTTATAACCCGACTTTCGGAGTTATAAATTAAAAAAATTACCAATATGCCTATAAAATAGACATATCGGTAAAATTTTGCAATAAATTTTAATAACACTTTTTAGCTTTTAAATTATTAATTATGTTTAATATTCTTGTATATAGTTCATCTGTTGATGCCTCTATTTTCTCCCTACATAAGATTGTTTCATTTGCATACTTAATACATTCTTTTGCGTTATTTAAACATTCGATGATTTTTTGACATGACGCAGTCTCAATTAGTCCATACTGATTAATGTTTTCTTGGTAAAGAAGTTTCTTAATAAATGTAGCAATAAATAGTGCTATATAAGACAACACAAAGTGTCCTCTAATGTGATTATCAGTGTAAACATAAATAGGTCTTACTTTTAGAGTACTTTTTAGAATTCTAAAATTATCTTCAATTAAATATTGTTGTCTGTATGTTTCCACAATATTGTCTATTGGCATATCAATTAATGTTGTTTCATAAACATACAAACCATCATATTTCTCATCTTCCAAAATTTTTTCATAATCAAGTTTGTAAATGTGTTCAACTTTATTATCTCTAATTTTATCTGCAATAATTTTTTGTTCATTATTTGCATTATCTTCAATGGCGACCTTTTCGAAATATCTGTATTTTTTATATTTGTTATTTAATTCATCTTCTGTTACAAAGTCTCGACCCTTTGCTTGTTTCTTGAAATTGTCAATTAATTTTTCTCTATCTTTTCTATCTTTTTTTGCTCTTTTTTCACTATAAGTAATTACTCTTTTTCTTCATTTTTTATTTCCGTTTTTGTCTAAATTATCAGATTGAAATTTGTATTCCTTATATCAAATCCCGTCATAAGTTTTTGTCATATCTTCCTTATTTATAGCAAAATCCTTAAATTCATTTGTTGATGATTTTAGTCTATATGACATAATAAAATTGATGTTATGGCTTTCAAGAAAAGACAAATTTTCTTTTGTTGACATACCCCTGTCTGCAACTATTGTTACATTAGATAAATCTTTAACTCTAGACAGGTCATTTATATATGGTTTAAGTGTTTTTGAATCAATAGTATTGCCTGGAAAAAGGTTATAACTAAAAGGTACACCATAACTATCTGTTGCCATCGAAAACACCACTTGATCTTCATTTACCTTGTTTTCTTTTGAATATCCATTCATTCTTAATCCATCTTTTTCGAAAGTTTCAAAGTATACTGTTGTTGAATCGTAGAACATTAGTTTTTCATTTCTTGTAATGAATTTACGACAATTTTTATTTAGTGTTTTAATGATTGAATCTTTATTAGTACAAAGTACATCTAATAGACTATAAAAGGTATCAATTTTAGTGGTTACATCATTTGTATATTCATCCTTGTTTTCAAATGAGTGCTTTATACTATAATTATCTCTTAACATTTTGAGGCAACTTGATAGTTAAAAACAGCCTCTAAATTTTTGTGTTTAGAACCTGAAATAGCATCAAAAACTTCTAACTTTTTAGCAATGTGTAAATAACTTCTGAGCCTGTGTTTTGCTCAGTATTTTTAATATTTTTAACTTATTTAGGAGAAAGGTTTTAATGTCATTTTTATCTTTGAATGTATTCTCTAAAAGTGCTCTTTTAAATATTTCTTTGTAGTCTTTTCTAATTTTTGAGAGTTCATTTACATTGCCAAGGCTTACTATCCTATCAGCACCTTTGTTATATCCTTTAGGTCTTATAACATAGCAATATTTTTGTTTTCCATTAGAACAATCAGTTATAACCAAATCTTTTTCATAATAATATTATATCATAAATGCTATTAAATGATATTAAAAAATAAAAATTTTTAAAAAAGTGCAAAAAACACTTAAAAATTTGTATTTTTCACACTTTTTAGTAAAAATAGTACTTTTTAATGGTCCCAACTCCGAAACTCGGGAAATACAGAACATTGAGTTCGATATTGTTTTGATTAATATCACTACTTAAAAATTATATTAAATTAAATGTTTAATATATCTAATATGATGGACTTGTAAGAGATAAAAAGTAAAGCGAAGATTAATTAAAGATATTGTTTGCTGGATAAAAATTAAATACAAATTATTTTTACATAGAATACTATTTTATAGTCAAATAGATTACACTAACTTTATAAAGATTAAAAATATTGCTTTTAAAATTAACTAGTTATTAAACTCCAAATCATTATGATTAATGAATCCAGTGTGAAAAGAATCTAAATATTCATTTCGAAATAACTTGTTCGATTTTGTTATATTTCTCACTAATTTATCTATTTTTCTTAAATATATTTAAAAATGCATAAATATAGATTTGATTCATTTATAATAAATATGTTAGTTAAACACTAATGTATTATTTTTATATGAAAGGTACAATGATCCCACCTCAAAATATTAAGCAAAGAGGATCAAAAAAGCGCAACAAAGTATTATTTTGAATATTGATTTCATTGTCAATTTTTTTATGTTTTATTCTTTTATTTATTGGTACTTATTTTCTTTTACTAAAAACCTTTAGTAATATAAATGATAATGAAGATTTTGTCAAAGTAACTATTCAAAAAAAAGAAGACAAAATAGGACTTAGGAATCAAGAAAATTATCTAAACAAAAACGAGAAATTAAAACTTAATGATTTTAATAATGTTACAGATGAATTAAAAGAACAATTCATTGATTTAAAATTTAATGATTATATTTTAGAGAATAACTCTGTTTTACAGTATGATTTGACAAACAAAAATTACATTTTTAATAAAGAAAACTGAGTAAAAAAAGGGGAATTTAAATTTCAAAATAATAGTTGAGTATATATTGATCCACTACATAATGTTAAATTTACAGATAAATCATATGGATTTGATGAAAACGGTAAGCCACGTTTTCTTTTAGGGCCTTATGGTTTAGCACTATTGGCTAATTATTTCTATTCTAGAATGACATATGGACCAGAAATTAAGTTCATTGATTCTATAAATATTAATGATTTTTCAATCATTGGCAAAACAGCTGCGGGTATATACTTGCCTACAATACAGAGAATTTATTTAAATGGTTCTGTTTATTCTGAAAAAGGAATTAAATTAGAACTAAAAGTTAGACAAATGCTATATGCATTATTTCATGAATACATGCATCACTGAGGATATTCGTACGCCTCATATGGTTCATTAAAACAAGTGACAGAAGGTAAAACCTCACTTATAGCTTATCGATCAGATTTAAATGATAAACTTTCCCACGGATATTGATACAAAAAGTTTGCTGCAGACTTTAAAAAAATATTATATTTTGATAATAAATACAAATCCACTATGAATGAAGAAACAAATTTTGTCCCTTATCTTTTTAGTTTAAATGATTTGTGAAATTTATCAAATTCAAATGATAATCTTTTATTAGCAAGGCTAAAATTAATTAATTCAATGCATAAATATCTCTCATTTGTTGAAGAGGGCGAAAAAACTGTTCCACAATTTACTAGCACAATCTTAACTGAAAATATTCCATATTATTATTCACTTACAGAATTACTACCAAGAGAGTGGCAAAAATTTGCTTACATTCCATTTAATGATCCAGATAATCCTTATGACCATAGATATTGAAAGGTTTTTAAATCTGAAACAATTGAAGGTTTAAAAATTGGTGAATCATTTTATGGTTTATCTATAAGTAAAGGAAAAAGTGGTGTAACCTATAGCAGTAATTATTCAAGTGATTGATCCAGAACAATCTATAAAGCCGAACTGGAAAATAATAGAAATATTTATGATAACAATATTTATGAGCATAATAATCAAGAAGAATTTTACAAATTATTTCTTGAAACAATGGGTTATGGTAAAGTTATTTCACAAGTTAAAAGTAAAATTAAAGTTAAGGAACTAAATGCTTCTGATGATAATAGATATTCAGCTGATATTGATAAAAAACAAATATACCAAACAAGATTAAGTGGTTATCTTAATAATAAAAAAATTAAAGGTTTCTACTATATTGATAAAAAATCGGGTGATAAAAAATTAGTTAGATTAAATTTTTTAAATGCTTTTAAATTTGAAGCAAAAAGAAATTTATTTGATACTAACTTTTCGCTTTTACCATATGAAGTGTTAAACAATTTAAGATATAAACATGCTGCATATGTTAGTGATTATTTTGACTATCAAATGATTAAAGTTAATTCACCTATTTATTTTTGAAAAGATGATAACAATGATAATATAGTTCAAGACAATGAATTAATTAGCGAATATGATGATAACCCATTACCAGATAGATATTTGATCAGTAGTGATACACCGAGCGATTTTGAAGTTAATAAATATGATTTGAAAGCAAACTTTGTAAGTAAATTAAATGCAAACAATAGGTATTCTATTTACTTTAATGAGGAAAAATAGATGAATAAAGATGTATCTAAAAGTCTTCCTACTAAGGAGATTTCAAGAGTTAAAAAAATAGTATTTCCACTAATTGGCTCTATTGTTAATGTTCAAGCTTTTAAATACAACGGTGAATTATATCGTCAATGAAATGGTGTCAAGGTTTTAAGAAATACAACTCAGCATTATGTACTACTTATGTATAAAACAAAAGTAGCAGAAGCAAATAAGAAAAGTTGAGTATATCGTAAATATGTTTTATGATTTTTACCTAAAAACAGCATGTATAATGCTCTAATTTTACTTAAACAAAAAAGTAACTATGTTTATGTAAACTTAGCTTCAAAACCTGTTTATGAAGATAACACAATCAAGTTTATTGACCTTGATTTAGATGTTAAAAGTTATCCAAGAAAACAATTTTCAATTGTTGACCGTGAAGAATTTTTATTCAATAGCAAAGAATTAAAATATCCAAAAAAACTTATTAATATGATTGCAGATAGTTTAGATGAAATAGTTAACAAACACAATAACAACGAGTATTTTTTTAATAGCGACGTAATTGATTATTACATTGATCAGGCTAAAAAAGATAAGTCAATTCATGAAGATTTTAGAGTTGTAAAACAAAATCATCATAAAACAAATAAGAAGTTACAAAAAAATAAGAACAAAAATTAAAGTTCTTATTTTTTTGTATTAGCCTGTTTTATAGTATATTTAGTACTCTTGCCAATACCGGTTTTGCTTATTAAATTGTTTTTAAGTAAACTATTTAGATATCTTTCAATTGTCCTTTTACTACTTTCAGGCAACAAGCAAATTAATTCATTTTTACTGAGTTTTTTAAACTTTAATAAAAGTTTAACAATCTCCTTTGCAACATCAATTTTTTTATATTCAAGTGTTGTAAACAGACTTTCAAACTCTTTATAAACTTGCAAAATTATCTTTAAAATAAATTCAATAAAAATAAAATAATTGTTTTGATTTTCAAATCATTTATATGAACTTTTTTGTAGAATATTTTGATACTGTGAATGATTTTTGTAAATTATTTTTTCCAAACTTACATATTTTACAACAGCAAAGCCACAATAATTAAGTAAGTAGTTTAAGAGAATTCTTGATATACGGTTATTACCATAGTTAAAAGGTGAAATGCATAAAAAATCCAAAATAAATGCGATGCTAGGAAGAACTATATTTTGCTTATTATCATGTTTTAACTCATTAAATTTATTACACATACTAGAAACAAAATCATTGATTAAAAAACTTTTTGTAGGAATGAATTTAATTTCTTTTTGGCCCTCAAGAGTTGTTTCCAAAAAATAATTATCGTTTAATTTAAAACGACCTTTAACCTTGCTGTTTGAATATTGAAAAAGCTGATAATGTAAGTCAAGAAGAAAATTTGGATTTAGTTGTATTTCTTCTGCCTTAAATAAATTGTTAAGCACTTGATAGTAACCTTTAATGTCCTCTTCTGCATCGCTTTTTGGCGCTTCATTATCTATCAAAATATCTTTGATTCGCTTATTACTTATTTCAATTTCTTCAATTTTATTTGAATAAATTGAACTATCAATTAAACTCTGTTTCATAAGTTTGTTGATTTCATTTTTTTTATTATTAATATAGATATTTTGGCGACCCTTATATTCATGTATTTGAGTTAGCAGATTAACAATATTTAAGTCTATTCCTTTGACAAAAATTCTCTTATAATTGATGTTTTTCATTATTCAAATTCCTTTTATAAGCCATTATATCATTTTTGGCGTTGCAAACACATAAATCGAATATGAATTTTTTGCACAAAAAATTGAAAATAAAACTTCTAACTAAACATATTGAGTGATTTAAGTGGAAAAATTTCCATAAATAACTTTAATTAAAAGATATAAAAGCCAATTTAAGATAGTTGTTTATTATAAATATTAAAATTTAATTAAGTCTATATATAAAAGACTCTAAAATTTTGACTCAAGAAAGGAAGTATCTATATGAAAACAAAGTACAAGTATGTCGATGTTAATAAAATTATGGATGATCCAAAGAAAATCATTAGACATTTAGATGTTAATGGCAACGTAATTGAGAAAAATTACAAGGCGCCATTAAGTAATTCTGAAGTTTTAGATGCTTATAAATGAATGGTCTTGTCAAGGCAACAAGATACATACATGTTGCAATTACAACGTCAAGGGCGCATGCTTACTTTTCCACCTAATTTAGGAGAAGAAGCATTGCAAATTGCAACAGCAATGGCAATGGAGAAAAAAGACTGATTTCTCCCAGCATTTAGATCAAATGCTGCAATGCTTCGTTTAGGTGTACCTATGCTTAGTTTAATTCGCTACTGAAATGGTCAGGAGTGAGGCTGTCATCATCCAAAGGATGTGAATGTTGTGCCTGCGAACATTGTTATAGCAACTCAAATTTCACAATGTGCTGGTGTTGCTTATGCGCAAAAAGAATTAAAAACTGGTGGTGTTGCTGTTTCATTTATTGGAAATGGTGGAACTACTGAGGGTGAATTTAGTGAAGGTGTTAATATGGCTGCTGTTCAACAATGACCTGCTGTTTTTTGTGTAAATAACAACCAATGAGCTATTTCAACTCCAAATAGTGTTGAATCAATTTCATCAACAATTGCTGCTAAGGCACATGCGTTTGGATGTGCTGGAGTTAGAGTTGACGGTAATGATCTTTTAGCTTCTTATGAAGTTATTAAGGAAGCAATTGACTATGCCAGAAAAGAAAGCAAACCCGTGATTGTTGAGTTTGTAACCTGACGTCAAGGACCACATACAACTAGTGATAATCCTAAACTTTATCGAAGTGAAAGTGAAGAAAAAGAAAACGAAAAATGAGAACCTATGCATCGTATTGAAAAATACATGAAAGACAAAAAAATTATTACTGAAAAGCAAAAGGAACAAATTTGAGCCAATGCACTTGAACAAGTTAAAAACACTTATGAAGAAAGCATCAAAGACATCAACACTAAGCTTGAAGACATTTTTGATTACACATATGAGAAACTTGATGATGATTTATTAGAACAAAAAGAAGAAGCTATTAAATTTTGAGCATCAAAAGGAGGTAAATAATCATGGCTGATGAAAAGTTAACACTAAATAATGTTCAGGCTGTTAACAATGCTTTGGACATTGCTATGGCTAAGGACTCTCGTGTAGTTTGTTATGGTGAGGATGCTGGTGTTGAAGGTGGCGTATTTAGAGCTACGGAAGGCTTGCAAAAGAAATATGGCAAAAGCAGAGTTTTTGATACTCCTATTTCAGAAGCAGCTATTGTTGGTGTTGCAATTGGTGCTGCTATGGCAGGACTAAGACCAATTGCAGAAATTCAGTTCCAAGGATTTAGCTATCCTTCAATGCAACAATTATTTACTCATGGTGCAAGATGAAGAAATAGATCAAGAGGACGTTTTAATGTACCTATGGTTATAAGAATGCCAATGGGTGGCGGAATTAAAGCTATGGAACACCACTCAGAAGCAATCGAGGCAATGTATGCTCACATTCCAGGTATTAAGGTTGTTATGCCAGCATTTCCTTATGATGTTAAAGGCTTATTATTAGCTGCACTAAAAGATCCGGATCCTGTTGTATTTTTAGAAAATAAAAAACTTTATCGTGCTGGAAAACAAGAAGTACCAGCAGGCGAATATACTGTTGAGATTGGAAAAGCAAATGTCTTAACTCAAGGAAACGACTTAACAATAGTAACTTATGGAGCTCAGGTTTTTGATTCAATTAATGCAATCAAAAAGTACAAAGAAATCAACCCATCAGCTTCAATTGAACTAATTGATTTAAGAACAATAAAGCCGCTTGACACTAAAACAATAGTTGAAAGTGTTAAAAAAACTGGACGACTATTAGTAGTTCATGAAGCAGTTAAATCATTTTCAGTTTCAGCTGAAATTATGGCTAGGGTTAATGAAAAAGCATTTGAATATCTTAAAGCACCAATGACAAGATGTACAGGCTATGATATAACAGTTCCTCTTGCAAAAGGTGAAGCATTTATGTGCATTAACGAAGATAAAGTTCTTGCAAAAATTAAAGAAGTAATGGACTTTAAATTTTAATTTTAAGTCAAATAATTTTACTAAAAGACTTGTTTTATAGTTTTATAAGGAGAAATAATGAAAATTAAATCAACCCCTATTGCAAGAGCAATGGCTGCTAAAATGGGAATTGATATTAACCTTGTTAGTGGCTCAGGCATTAATGGCCGAATCCTTATTGAAGATATTCAAAAATTTAAAACACAAGCAACATCTACATCACTTCACAATAATTTTGCGCCAACTCCTGCATCTATTAATCAACCTATTATTCAATCTCAAAGTCAAACAATTAATAAACCAAACCCTACCCCAAGACTCACAGTTGATCGCTCAGCACATTCAGAACCAGTTAGCCCAATTAGAAAGGCAATTGCTAAAGCAATGACTAATTCATGAAGTAATGTTGCTTACACAAACCTTGTTCATGAAATTGATATGAGCGCACTTTGAGATCTACGCTCAAGAATTAAAGATTTAGTTCTCAAAAGTGATAATGTTAAATTAACTTTTTTACCTTATATTATTAAAGCAGTAGCAATTACACTAAGAGAATTTCCAATATTTAGTGCAAAATATAATGAAGCAAACCAAACATTAGATTATCCTGGAGTAATTAATGTAGGTGTTGCAGTTGATACTGAAGCTGGACTAATGGTACCTGTTGTAAATAATGCTGATAATTTAAGTATTATTAATATAGCAAGTGAGGTAAGTAGACTAGCTAGTGCTGCAAGAAATAGAACTATTAAACCTGCTGAAATGAAAGATGCTGGATTTACAATAACAAATTATGGTTCAGTTGGCTCACTTTTTGGTGTCCCTGTTATAAACTATCCAGAATTAGCAATTGCTGGTGTGGGTGCTATTATCGATAAACCTGTTGTTAGATCTGGTCAAGTTGTTCCAGGTAAAGTAATGTATTTAACTGTTGCTGCTGACCACCGCTGAATTGATGGTGCTCAAATTGGTCGCTTTGCCTCAAGAGTTAAAGAATTATTAGAAAAACCAGATGTTTTAGGAGTGTACTAATATGTATATATTTAAATTTGCTGATATTGGCGAAGGTTTGCATGAAGGAACAGTTGGCGAAATTCCAATTAAAATAGGCGATAAAGTAAAAGAAGGTCAAACACTTTTCTCAGTTGAAACTGATAAGGTTGCCTCAGAAATTCCTTCTCCTGTTGATGGGATTATTAAAGAAATTAGAATGAAAAGTGGCGATGTAATTCATGTCGGCCAAGAAATAATTGTTATTGATGATGGTAAGGGTACATCAGTTGAAACACCAGTGGTTAAAAATGAAACAACATCAAATTCAACTACAAGTTATTATGTATTTAAATTTGCTGATATTGGCGAAGGTTTGCACGAAGGAACAGTTGGCGAAATTCCAATTAAAATTGGTGATAAAGTAAAAGAAGGTCAAAAACTTTTCTCAGTTGAAACTGATAAGGTTGCCTCAGAAATTCCTTCTCCTGTTGATGGGATTGTTAAAGAAATTAGAATGAAAAGTGGCGATTTAATTCATGTCGGCCAAGAAATAATTGTTATTGATGCTGGGGATAAAAATCCTACAACTAGTTTTGCAACTAATACTGTAAAAAAAGAAACTGAAGAAGAAAAATGCTTAGTGGGTGATGCACCAAATTCAAGTGAATTAATTGACCTAAATTTTGATTCTTTAAGTGCTTCTACATCAGCAGTAGAAGTTGATAAAGTAGAAATTCAAACTCCTTCATATGAGTCTATTGATGATGAAGATAGTATTTCATTTAGTACTGAAGGAAAAAAATACGATGGTAAGGTTGATGAAGAATTCGATGTTGTTATTATCGGTGGTGGACCAGGTGGTTATTTAGCTGCTGAAGAATTAGGTAAAGCAGGTAAAAAAATATTAATTGTTGAAAAAGAATTTTGAGGTGGTGTATGTCTTAATATTGGATGTATCCCAACTAAAGCAATGCTTAAGTCAACAGATGTACTTGAAACTGTATTAAATGCAGCAAGTTATGGTGTTGTTGGCAACCTTGATAAGTTAAAAATAGATCTACAAAAAACATGAGTCAAAATGCATGAACGTAAAAAAGGTGTAGTAGATCAAATTTCAAGTAGCGTTAAGAAATTAATGATTGCTTCAAAATGTAAAATTGAAGAAGGTGAAGCAGAATTTGTTGGTGCTAGGGAAATTAAAGTTAATAATAAAGTGTATCGTGGTAAGAATGTTATTCTAGCTACTGGTAGCCACTCGCGTAGACTGCGTGCCTTACCTGGTTTTAAGGCAGGATATGAAAAGAACTATGTTCTTTCAAGTCGTGAAGCTATTAATTATGATTCAAAATTACCAAGTTCAATAGTTATTGTTGGTGGTGGTGTTGTTGGTGTTGAATTTGCTCAAGTATTTGCTTCAGCAGGCTCAAAAGTTACAATTATTCAAAACCAAAATCACTTACTCCCTGGAATTGATCATGATGTAACTAATGAAATTGTTAAACATTTAGAAAAGCATGGGGTTCAAATTATTTATAATGCAACCTCAACTGGATTAAGTAATAAAAACGAATTAGTTTATGAAATCGGTGGCACCGAGAGAAAAATTAAGGCCGATGTTTATTTAATTGCTGTTGGTCGTATTCCATCAAGCCAAGGTCTTGCTGAAATTGGTGTTAATGTTGGAGTTAGAGAAGAAGTTCCAGTTGATGAAAAAATGAGAACAAATGTTAAAAATGTTTATGCTATTGGTGATCTAACAGGACAAAATATGCTTGCACACGTTGCATATCAACATGCTTTAATTGCAGTAGGTAATATTTTAGGTGAAAATGTTCGTTATCATAACAAACCTGTTCCAGGATGCATTTATACAAACCCTGAAATTGCATTTATTGGATTAACAGAAGAAGAAGCAAAGGAAAAGGGACACAATGTGTTTATTTCTAAATACTTGTTTTCATTCCTTGGAAAAGCTATTGCGACAAAACAAACTTCTGGTTTTGTTAAATTAATTGTTGACCGTGAATATGGTCAAATTCTAGGTGCTCACATTATTGGTGCACATGCAACTGATTATATTTCTGAAATAGCGCTTGCTATGGAACAAGAAGTCAGTGTTAAAGAAATTGCTTATACTATTCACCCACACCCAACATATTCAGAAATTATTTGAGAAGCTGCAAGATCTGCTGCTCTTAAACTTTACTTAGAAGAACATAAAAAATAATAATATTTGACTATAAAAAAGGCTCTTTGGTTAAAATTGCCTTTTTTATTTTTATAAACAAAGCCCACTTAAGACATAATTATCATTTTTTGTTGGTTGAATATTTCAAAAAGATAACATATTTACCAAAGATTTACAAAATTTATTAAATTATTATATTAATTTCAGTAATAATTTGTACTCCGTTTCAATTTTAGTTAATACTAGATTGCTACTAATTTGACTGTTTTATAGTTGTTTTGTAAAAAATTACATTTTATTTTAAATGAAATTGTCGGTGTAGTAAAATGGTAAAAACAGGAGCAAGTTTTTTTAATTCAAGTGTATTTTGTCCATTTTAAATGTAGATAAACTTATTTAGTGTTCCTGTCTTAATTTGAAAAGGAGAATAAATTATGAAAGTTAAGAAATTTTATTTTTTACCAGCAACACTATTTTCTGTCTTATTTTTAGACTTCAAGTTGTTCAAATCCCGACTTTCGGAGTTAAAAATTAAAAAAATGAACAATTTGCCTATAAAATAGGCATATTGGTAAAATTTTGGCAATAATTTTAATAACACTTTTACAATTTTAAGGTTAAAATGTGCCGATAAATTAAATAATACCACAAAATAGTTAAATGTAATTAATTCTTTTCTGTCAATAATAAGGGAAAAAGTGTAATTAAATGCATATAACACGTTTTTGAGAAAAAGCTTAAAAAATGCCTAAAAATTAATGTTTTTTGTGCTTTTTGCCAAAAATTGAGCCTTTTAGTGTGTCTAACTCCGAAACTCGGGATAATTATCATTTTTTGTTGGTTGAATATTTCAAAAAGATAACATATTTACCAAAGATTTACAAAATTTATTAAATTATTATATTAATTTCAGTAATAATTTGTACTCCGTTTCAATTTTAGTTAATACTAGATTGCTACTAATTTGACTGTTTTATAGTTGTTTTGTAAAAAAATTACATTTTATTTTAAATGAAATTGTCGGTGTAGTAAAATGGTAAAAACAGGAGCAAGTTTTTTTAATTCAAGTGTATTTTGTCCATTTTAAATGTAGATAAACTTATTTAGTGTTCCTGTCTTAATTTGAAAAGGAGAATAAATTATGAAAGTTAAGAAATTTTATTTTTTACCAGCAACACTATTTTCTGTCTTATTTTTAGCTTCAAGTTGTTCAAATAAAAAAGCACCCGTCGAAAATAAAAAAGATATATCAAATAGAAATGACAAAACAGATATAAAAAAAGTCGATAGAAAAATTTTAAAAAATAAATCAAAAGTTATTTGAGATGACAAAATAACCATTGGTTATAAAACAAGTAATTTTGGATTTGAAAAAATTCAGCCAGCAGATAATAAATCACAAAAAGACAAATTTCTAGAATTATTAACTAAAAGATTTAAGGAATTTCAACAAAAGGATGAAACACTTAGGAAGCTACCTAGTGTATCATTTGAACTAAAAAGGAGATACCAGGATAATCAATTATATAATGATTTAAAAGCTAATAATTCAGAAAATGTTGATCTTGGAATTGTTTCATATTCTCTTTTTTCTTCATCATTGAAAAATGATGAAGATTACAACAATTTATTACCTATTATTGCTCAAACATCAACATTAAAATTCAAATGATATGACGGTGCATCAGTTGATGACTTTGCTTATTATGTTGATGGCAAATCAAATGACAAGTTAAGAAAACTTGCAGACAAGCAAAATGATACACAATTTAAGAAATATGAATATCCTGAATGGTATAAATATGAGAGTGAATTAAAATGAGATGGAAGTAAGTACAAATTATTTCACGATGAAAATGATACAGCGTTTACAAAGCATTCTGCAATTCTCATTTCAGGTGATGATGCTAAGCGTGGCGAAATTATAAGTGCTTGAGAAAACAAAAACTGAGATAAGTTTAAAAGTTTTGGTTTAATTTATGAAGATAAACAAACTGATAAAAAATACAAATACCATTATGTGTTGTTAGCATGACATTTTAATAAATCAATAGAACAAATTAGCAGAGATATTAAAAGTAGAACGAATCTTAATGTTTTAAAAGTTGGAAACATGAAGTATGGCTTTAATGTTTCTGTAAATAACAAAAGTTACCATATAGGTTTTGATGAGGCGGGTGCTTTTAGTTGAACGAAAAGTGAAAAAAATTCTAAAAACTATGTTGCTGCTAATTATCCTAAATCTCATATTCGCAATTTAATCTATACTAATCCAGTTCCAAATGATTTAGTAATTAGTAGAAATGGGCTTGATATAAAACAAAAAAAACTATTAATTAAGGCACTAACATCATTATCCATCGACGAAAATATTTTTGGCCATTATACCGGTTACAATAGATTTCACGAACTTTCCTTTGAAAATTTCAAGAGAATGTTGTCTTTTCAAAAGTTTGCTGAATCGAGCACAACAGATTATAAAGAACTAAAAAAACCAGATTTTAAATAGGTGTTAAACTTAACAAAAAACTAATATTGCCTTATAATGAACAATATTAGTTTTTTTAGCTTAATTTATCATGTTTCTTTTTGCACGTATACGCTCTAGAAAACTTTTAATTTCAGCATTAATGTATTTTTTTTCAAAACTAGATAGGTCATTTAATACTTTCTCAGTTATTCTTTCTAGTTCATTTTTTGACTCAATATTATAATTCTTAATATTTTCTTCATTAATAAATAGTGAATATTCATTAGATGAATTATAAATTTTCATTAATTCTTCTTTATTTTGCAAATTTGTAATTTTATTTTCAATGCTTTTAATTTCATCAAAAACTTTTTGTCATTGTTTAAGATATTCATTATATTCAGTTTTTAATGAATCAGTTTCATTTACAAAAGTTGCTTTTTGATTAGATATATTTTCTTTAATTTCTGACAATTTGTTTACTATTTGATCAGTTGAAAGATTTGATAATGATTCATCTTCAAGTTTAATGAGTTCAGCATTGATCTTTTGTTTTAAATCATTAATTTTACCTTCAAAAAGTTTTTTGCCATTTTTTTCTTTAAATAATTCTTCATAATTTTTGGCATTTTCAATATCTTGAATGACATTTTCAATTTTCGCTTTATTCAACTTTGCTTTTTCTTGTGATGCTTTTAATTCTTCTAATGCTTTTTTGTACTCGTTGATTTCTTTGTTTGAAAGAGACAACTTCTTAACTTTAGCAATTTGACTCTCAAGTTCGCTTTTTAGTGATGCAAAGTATTTCTTGTTTTCAAATTTTTCAATTTCTAACTCTGCTACTTTAATTTCGCTGTCAAGTTGTTCTTTTGCTTGTCTATTTATATTTGTAATTTCTGATGCAAGTTTATTTTTAATACTATCTAAACTTTCTTCAGTTGCATTAGGTTTTGTTAATTCATTTTCAGCATCATTAATAATACTTTCCAATTTATCAAATGATATATCAGGATTATTTTTTTTAGATTGTTCTTTAAATTTTTTAGCTTCAATAATTAAATTATTCAATTCATTTTTAACTTGATTATATCTTTTAACTTTTTGTTCCTTATCGACTTTTAATTTATTATATTGCAATTCTAATTCAGTAATTTTATTATCAACTTTATCTTTTGATTGGTTTACTTCTTCAAGCGATGTGTCTTCCTTAGTTAATAAAGGTTCATGTGTTTTGATTGTTTCATCAGAAGATTTTTTGAGTTCATTTAGTGTTTCACGTGTATATTTTTTGTTATTAGTTTTAAGAATTTCGATAGATCTTTTTAGTTTAGCTTTTGCACTTTTTATTATTTCGCTTTGTGTTTGTTTGTTTGTTTGTTTGTGGTGTTGGATTATTTTTACTCTTGTCATTACATTGAGCCGCAATGAGTGGTAATGCACCAACAAGACCACAAGCAGGAATAATTAATTTATTTAACCTTAAAGATTTCTTTTTCATTTTAATATACTCTCTTTCATTAATAATAAATTTCAAATTTAATGTAAACACTATTATACATACAGACAACAAAAATGATAGAAAATACTTGCTTCCAGCATATGTTTGTGTTCAAAACCTAATTTTAATTTATATAAAAAAACCAAAAAGACCTATAAAACAGCCTTTTTGGTAAATTTAAATTTTTGTAAAAAATTTACAATTTATTTTCTAATTATGTTAGTAATCTTAATTAATTCCTTTGTAATGCCAACTTCTCTTTGAGTATGAGCAGACTTTTTGACCATAATTAAATGAGAATTGTTTAGATTTTTATGAAGATCATAGGCATTAACAGGTGGACAAATTAAGTCATATTCACCATGAACAATAAAAGTTTCAATGTCTTTAATTTTGTCAACATTGTTCAAAATATAATTTTCCTCAAAGAAACAATTGTTTACAAAATAATGGTTCTCAATTATTGAAATTTCATATGTAGATTTTATATTTTTAGGTTCTTTATAAGGCCTTTCATTCAGATAAAGCAATGATGATTCTCATTTTGTCCACTCAATTAATGCCCTATGTCTTAGAATTTCATTGTTTGAGTGCATATATTTGTGATATGAATTAATTATGTTTTTCTTCTCTTTGTTCTTTAATATTGAAGTAAATTCTGCAAAGCCTTTTGGCTTAATATAACTTGCTCCCTCTTGGTATAATCAATTAATATCGCTTTTACGTGCTAAAAATACACCTCTAAGTATTAACTTGTCAACTCTTTTAGGATAACTAATTGCATAAGATAAGGATAATGTCGTTCCCCATGAACCGCCAAAAAGAATTCATTTCTCTATCTTCAATTCTTTTCTAATTGCTTCCATATCACTAATTAAATCTCATGTTGTGTTGCCTTTTAATTCCATGCTTGGAGTACTTTTGCCACAACCCCTTTGGTCAAATAATACTATTTTATAGTATTTTGGATCGAAATATCTTCTGCATTGTTTACTAAATCCACCACCTGGACCACCATGAACATATACAACTGGAACACCATTTGGATTGCCACAAACTTCATAATAAATTTGATGTATATCATCAACCTTTAAATAACCTTTTTGATAAGGTTCAATTTCTGGATATAAATATTTTCTATACATAGTTTAATTTTATTACTTTCATGTAACACCTATATAATTAATTTTAAAAATGAACTCTAACAAATGCTAAAGTTCATTTTATTATTCATCCTTGTCATCTTTTATTTCATTATTTATGTTTTCTTCAACATTATTATTTTTGTTATCTTCTTGTACTATTTTATCAATTATTTCTATATTTTCTTTTTCTTTATTGGTTCTAATTTTTTCAATAAATATTTCGGTAAAAATAAAGATAACTAATGAAATACAGCCTACAACGATACAGACATCAGCAAAGTTAAAAGTCCCAAGTGTTCTACCACTTCATTTTTCAACAAATGGTACAAAAAAGATATCTTTAACCATCATATTAAATAGAAAGCGATCTAACATATTTCCAAAATCACCTGCTCAAATTATGGCACAAATAATAATAGTTGATAAATGTTTTGATAATAGCGGAATTGTTAATAGTCCAATTAAAATTATTATGCTTAAAAATTGAATAAATATCAATGGACCGCGTTTATGTTCAGCACTTGGAATAAAGGTAACTCCATAGTGTCCAACAGACCTTACGCCAATTAATGTTCCTTGATATGTTGTATCATTTGAACCGCCAGTATGAGCACTATTTCACTCAAATAAAAAAGTTTTTGTTAATTGGTCAATTAATATTGCAGCAATAGCAACACCAAGAAAAATTGCATAAGCAATAAGAATTTTTTTGTAATCATTTTTACAATGATCTACAAGCTTATTTCATCAATTTATAATTTTTTCTTTGAAAGATTCGTTTTGCGGATCAAGGCCATTATATTCTTTACTCATTAAATACAACCTCATGACAAAGCGGACAAATATCATCTTTTATTTGAGAAGCCATAAAGTGATTTCAACATCTTTGGCATTTAAGCGATTTAAATATTGAAACAGACATTTGAGCACCAAATTCAACTTTTCCAACCATTAAAAGTTGTCTTAAATCTAAACATTTAATAAAGTCGCTGTCACTTTTAATTACAATTTTTGCTTCATTAGTTCTCTTAATTAATCCATCTTTGATTGCATTTTCAAGTAACAAGTTTACCTCATCACGAAGTCTAAAGAACTCATCTCATTGACTTAAAACTTTTTCATCAGCATTTTTGGCGTCGCTAAATGATTCAAGGTGAACGCTATCAAGTTTATTAACTTTATTAAAGTTTTTGTAGGCATCCTCTGCTGTGGTAGGTAAAATAGGAGCAAGTGCAACAATTAGAAAGTCAACAATTTCATAGAGATTAGTTAATGTCATTAGTCTATTTATTGAATTTTTAGACTCAACATATAAAACATCTTTTGAAATGTTTAAATAGAAACTAGATAATTCAACTACATAATTGTTTAAAATCTTAATAACATTAATAAATTTGTAATCATCATAAGCCTCAATAACTTGTGCTTTAATTTTTTCTAATTGCTCTTTAATATAGGCGTGTACTCCAATTCTTTTTAGTTTTGGATCGTATTTAAAATCATTTAAGTTACCAAGTAAAAATTTAATAGTGTTTCTAATCTTACGATAGATTTCACTGTTTTGATTAATGATATTATCGCTAATACTTACATCATTTGAAAATTCAGAATTGGCAACTCACAAACGCAAAATATCCGCACCATTTTTAGTAATTATTTTCAAAGGGTCAACAACATTACCTTTTGATTTAGACATCTTTTCACCTTTGGCATCAAGAACAAAACCATGTGAAACTATATTTTTATAAGGTGCTTTACCATTATAAGCAACAGAGTTAATTAATGAAGAGTTAAATCAGCCTCTAAATTGGTCGCTACCCTCAAGATATAAATCATATGGCGTTTCTAAACCTTTGTCAATGTTTGCAGACATAAACGATGAACCTGAGTCAAACCAAACATCCATGATGTCATTTTCTTTTGTATAACCTTTGTTTTGATATTTTTTAGGTAACAATTCATCAGCACTCTTTTTGTATCAAATATCACTACCATTTTTTTCCACAAGTTTAATAATATGGTCAAAAATATCTTCTTTAAGTACTGGTTTTTTATTTTTGTCATAGAAGATAATAATTGGAACACCTCAGGTTCTTTGACGACTAATAGTTCAGTCATCTCGGTCAACTATCATGTTGCTTAAACGTTTTTTAGCTCAATCTGGATATGTTTTGACTTTTTCTAATTCGCTCAAGATTTGGTCTTTGACTTTGTTAATTGAAACAAATCATTGAGGAGTGCCTCTGAATAAAATTGGTTTATGAGTACGTCAATCATGTGGATATGAGTGAGTAATTGAGCCATCTAATAATAAGTTTTTTGAATTAGTTAATTCATTAATAATTAGTGCATTAGCTTTTTCATAAAATAAACCTTCATATGAGCCACCGTCTTTATTGATTTTTCCATCGTCTTCGATGTGCATAATCATTTTAAGTGAATTTTTAATTCCAATTTGGAAGTCATCTTCACCAAAAAGTGGTGCTATATGAACAAGACCACTACCACTCTCAAGACTAACGTGATGACCTAAAACCACAGGGCAAATATTTCTATTAAGCATACTTGTATATTGCATGTTTATAATTTCTTGGCTACTAAAAGTATTGGTTATTTTGTAGTTTTCTCAACCTAATTGAGCAGTCACTTTTTCAACTAACTCATTTGCAAAAATATAACCTTTTTTGTTATATTCAACTCTAGAATATTGAATATCTTGGCCGACTGCAACAGCAGCGTTAGCTAGTAGAGTTCATGGCGTTGTTGTTCAAATTACCAAATAGTCACCTTTTTTAATTTTTTGACTTTCCAAATTATCGCTGATTTCGAAAGATACATATATTGAAGGTGATTTAAAATCTTTATAAACAACTTCAGCCTCAGCTAGTGCTGATTGACTAGAAGGTGATCAGTAAACAGGTTTCAATCCTTTATAGATTAAGCCACTAAAAACCATTTTTTTAAATAGTCTTAATTGCTGTGCTTCAAATTTTGGGTCCATTGTAATGTAGTATTTTTTAAAGTCGCATAAAAGTTGCATACATTTGAATTGCTCAGCTTGCTTGTTAACTTGATCTTGAGCATAAAGAGCTGCTTTTTGTCTTAGATCAATTACACTTAATTCATTTTTCTTTAGGTGTGCTTCTTCAAGCATTTTGTGTTCAATAGGTAGTCCATGTGTATCTCAACCAGGTACATATGGAGTATAAAAACCTCTTAGTGATTTGTAGCGAATTACAATATCTTTAAGAATTTTGTTTAATGCATGACCAATATGCAAGTTACCATTGGCATACGGTGGGCCGTCATGAAGAATAAAAGGAGTATTCTTTTTGTTTTTCTTTAAAATTTTTTCATATATTTTGTTATCTTCTCATTCTTTTCGAAATTCAGGCTCCTTTGTTGTCAAATTAGCTCTCATATCAAAGTTAGTTTGAGGCATATTTAGTGTCTTTTTGTAGTCTATTGACATTATAATCTCCTATTTTTTGTTTTTAATTATTGCTTTGAAGAAGTGATCAAAAAGCGGGTTAGAGGCTAGAACTCTTGTACTAAATTCTGGGTGGTATTGAACACCTAAATAAAAAGGGTGCTTCTTAACTTCACAAATCTCTGCTACTCTTCGACTTGGATGAGTTGCACTAAAGACAAATTCATCATCTTGCAATTTATCTACATATTGTGGACTAATTTCATATCTGTGTCTGTGGCGTTCATAAAAAACTTTATTACCATAAATTTCCTGAGCCAACGTACCATCTTTTGCCAAAACTTGATCTTCACCAAGTCGTAAAGTACCACCAATGGCCATTTTGTCTCCATTTTCATAAAATGGTGTCAAAACAAAAGTTTGTTCAATGTTGCCCTGAGCAAATTCCTTGCTAGTGGCATTTTTAATACCAATTGCTCTTGCTTGAGCAACTGCCATAACTTGAAAACCTAGGCAAATACCCAATGTTGGAATTTTGTGTTCCCTAGTATAAGTTGCTACATTAACTTTTGATTCAAAACCTCTAGCACCAAAACCAGGGAGAATCATTACACCGTCATGTGATTTTGTTAAACTTTCAATATTTTTGCTGTTTACTAAATCAGCATCAATTAAGTCATAGTTTAGTTCAACATTTTGATGCGCAGCTGCAATTTTTAGCGAAGAAATAATTGATAAATAAGCATCTTCTAATTCAGTATATTTGCCGACTAATAATAAGGAAATTTTGTGTTTTCTATCTGCATGATATTTGTTTAGGAATTCTTTTCATTGACCATAAACTGAGTCTTTAATTGCCTTTTTAATTCCAAAGTGGTTATATATTATTTTCAAAATATTTTGCTCATATAAAAACATTGGTATTTCATAAATACTACTTTTGTCAGGGACTCCAATTACATGATTCGGGTCTAAAAATGAGGCTTCAGCAACCTTGTTGATTATTCTTTTGTCAACTTCGCCTTGGCTTCTTAAAAGTAAAACATTAGGATTGATTCCAAATGATCTAAGTGAAGCTATTGAAACTTGAGATGGTTTTGATTTGTATTCTTTTGATGCTGTTAGATAAGGTATGAAAGCTAAATGAGCAAAGAAGACACTTTTTGGATTTAGGCTTGCAAACTTACTGATTGCATAAATGTATGGATTACTTTCAATGTCTCCAACAGTACCACCAATTTCAATTAGCATAAAATCAGGCTTTTGTTTTTTGGTTGTATTTTCAATGATATCAATTATTTCATCAATAACATGAGGCACTATTTGAACTGTTTTTCCGCCATATAAACCTTTTCGCTCTTTTTCAAAAAGACGAGTAAAAATTCTTCCGCTTGTGTAATTGCTTTCTCTTGTTAATTTAACATCAATAAATCTCTCATAATGTCCAAGATCTAGGTCAGTTTCTCCACCATCAGCAGTCACAAAAACTTCACCATGTTCAATTGGACTCATTACCCCAGGATCAATGTTCAAATATGGATCAAGTTTTAGAGCAAATACTTTAAAGCCTTGTGCCTTTAATAAGTTGCCAATACTTGCACTAGTAACACCTTTTCCTAACCCAGATAAAACGCCACCAGTTGTTACTATAAATTTAGTCACAATAAACCTCCTTATAATATAAGTCTTTAATAATTCTAATTTTAATTATATAACTAATTAATTATATTAATAATAAATAATTTTTGCATTAGTTTTTAATGTTTTAAAATTTGACTAAAAGGTCTGTTTTATAGGTTTTTTAGTCAAAAAAATGGATATTTTTACATTAAAAAGATAAATATATTTGATTTGTAGCAAATCTAATTTTAAAATAGTTATTTTGGTAAAAAACACCAAATTTTTAACATTTTTTAGTAAAAATATTAGTATAATTAGCATATTAATTATTAGGAGGAAGAGATGGATTTATCTAAAAAATTTGTTGCCCAAAAATTAAGTTTAAATGAGGAACAAGTTGAGGCAGTTCTTAAATTATTTGACGAAGGAGCAACAGTGCCTTTTATTGCTCGTTATCGAAAGAATATAACTGGTGGACTTGATGAAGAAATAATTCAACAAATTGGAGATATGTATGTTTACAATGTTGAATTGAACAAAAGAAAAGAATCAATTATTGAGATTTTGAAGGAAAAAGGTCTACTTACAGATGAAATAGAAAATAAGCTAAGGCAAGCTGAAACAAAAGCAGAAGTTGAAAATATTTATGAACCATTTAAAGTAGGTAAGAAGACCAAAGCTAGTGAGGCAATAGCCCTAGGATTAGAACCACTAGCTAAAGCAATTATGGAAGCAAGTGATGAAAAATTTGACCCTTATCGCGAAGCAAAAAAATATTTAAATGATAGAGTTGCAACCGTTGAATTTGCTATTGAGCAAGCACAATTTATTATTAGTCAAATTATGTCTCAAGATCCACAAAACCGTGATTATGTAAAGGAACAAATTTACAACTTTGGATTTATAGTAACAAAAATTAAGAAAAATGCCGAAGATGAAAAAGAAGTTTTTAAACAATATTATGATTATAAAGAAAGAGTGAAATTTATTCCTAATCATCGTGTTTTAGCTATTAGCAGAGGCGAAGATAAAAAAATTATAAGTTATGATATGACTTATAATTTAGCAAAAATTACTTATGATTTAGATAATAAATATTTCAAGATTAAGAGAACCGGAAAAATACTAAATGAATCATTAAAAGATAGTTTAGAACGTTTAATTTTGCCTTCAATTGTTCGTGAAATTAAGAGCGATTTGTTTGCAAGAGCTGAAAAGGAAGCAATTGTTCTTTTTGCTAACAATTTAGAAACTATGTTACTTTGACCAGCGGTTAAAGACAAAGTTGTAATGGCTATTGATCCTGCATTTGTTAATGGTTGCAAAATTGCAATTTTAGACCCACAAGGTAAGTTTTTAAAAAAATCTATCATTTATCCTAATCCACCTCAAAAATTTGTTGAAAAAGCTAATGAAATAGTTAATAGACTTTTAAGTGATTTTAAAGTTGATGTTATTGTTATTGGTAATGGAACTGCATCAAGAGAAACAGAAGAGTTTATTTCTAATTTATTAAAAGAAAGAGCAACAAGATTACCAAATCAAGATATTTCCTATGCAATTGTAAGTGAAGTTGGTGCCAGTGTTTATTCAGGTTCAAAATCAGCTAATGAAGAATTTCCTGAATTTAGTATTGAAGAACGTTCAGCAGTAAATATAGGCCGACGTTATCAAGACCCCCTTAATGAATTAGTTAAAATTGATCCAAAATCAATTGGTGTTGGTCAATATCAACATGATGTTAATCAAAAAGATTTATCAAAAGCACTTGATTTTAAAGTTGATAAAGTAGTTAATATGGTAGGTGTTGATTTAAACAGCGCTACAAAAGAAATATTATGCTACATCTCCGGATTAAGTAAAACATTAGCTCAAAATATAGTTGAATATCGTGAGAAAGTTAAAAAATTTAAAGAAAGAAAAGAGTTATTGAAAGTTAAGGGATTGGGCGAAAAAGCATATGAACAAGCAGTTGGTTTCTTAAGAATTCACGATTCGAAAAACTTTTATGATCGCACTTCAATTCACCCAGAATCATATGAATTAGCTAACAAAATTGTTAATTATCTAAATATCGACTTGAATGAGATTGATATTAAGACAATTGAACAACAGGATATTAAAAAACTTGCAAGTGATGTTGAATCAAATGAATATGATGTCAAATTAATATTAGATTCTTTAATTAATCCAACAAAAGATATTAGAGATGACAAAGACGGCTATATTCTTAAAAAAGATGTTCTCAAACTTGAAGATTTGAAAACCGATATGATTTTAGACGGCTCAGTTCAAAATATTACAGATTTTGGAATTTTTGTTTATATTGGTATTAAGCAAGCAGCTCTAATTCATATTTCTAATATGAAGAAAACAAAGGACCACTATATTTCTCATCCTAGCGAAGTAGTTAAAACAGGTGATAACATCAAGATTCAAATTATTGAAATTGATAAAGAAAGAGAAAGAATTCAAGGAAAATTAATTTGAACAGAATAATCATAAATTAATCAAAAAATGGCAAGTTGCCATTTTTTCTTATTTTAGGCAATTTTGCCCATTAGTCATGCAGACCTCTTTATAGAATTCAAAAGAATCCTTTTTAATTCGTTCAAGAGTTCCTTTACCGTTATCATCTAAATCCACATAAATGAAACCATATCTCTTTGACATTTGAGCTTTTGTATTAGATACAACATCAATACCAGCCCAAGTTGTATAACCTATTATTTCAACACCATCCTCGATAGCTTGATGTAATGCTTTTATATGCTTTTTATGAAAATCAATTCTGTAGTCATCATGAATAACTTTTTTACCATCTAGTTCTACAATCTTATCATCATATCCTAATCCGTTTTCCACTATAAAACAAGGCTTTTGGTAACGATCATAATATTGATTTAGTGCAATTCTTAGTCCATCAGCATCAATATTTCAACCTCATTTATTTTTTTCTAAATATGGATTTTCAACCCCACCTAAGAGATTTTCTTTTGAATTATTGTCAGCTTCTGAATCAATCATTCTTGACATATAATAACTAAAACCAATGTAGTCAACTGTGTTATTTTTAATGACTTCTAATTCTTCTTTTGTTTTATTGATTTTAATGTCATTATCATTAAAATATTTATCTAAATATTTTGGATAAGAACCACGAGCAAGCACGTCAGTAAAATATAGATTTTGTCATTCTTTTTCCATTTTTATAAGTTGGTCATCAACTTTTGCACTTTTTGTGTAAAAAGGCATAGCTAGAACCATTGAGCCAACCTTAATATGACTATAGTTTTGCTTAATCATTTCCTTAACTTTTGCAGAAGCATACAGCATATTATGTGCAGCTTGATAAAGAGTACCTAGGCCACTTTGATTTTTTAGTATAGCTGCATTACAAAATGGAATATGCAATAGTGAGTTAATTTCATTAAAAGCAACTAAATAATCAATATATGGACCAAAGTTTTCTAATACAACTCTTGTGTAATTTAAAAAGAAATCAACAACAAGTTTATTACTAAATCCATTATATTTAGTAGCCAAAAAGAGTGGTGTTTCATAGTGGCAAAGTGTCACAATGGTTTTGATTTTATTCTTTCTCAATTCCTTAAAAAGTCTTAAATAATATTCAATTCCGCTTTGATTTGCAGACTTCTCATCTCCTTTTGGAAATAGTCTACTTCAAGCAATTGAAATTCTTAATACATTAATATTCATTTGTTTCAATAGTTCTATATCATCTTTATATCTGTGGTAAAAATCAATAGCCCTTCTTTTGATATTAAACTCTTTTAGTTCTAAATCGATATTACCTAATGCACCATTTGGCAATGCATCTTGCACACTTAGACCTTTACCATCTTCATTGTAGGCACCCTCAATTTGATTAGCTGCAAAAGATGTACCTCATAAAAAATTTTTACCAAAGCTCATTGTTAACTCCTTAAGTTATTAATTATTTGTATTTATCTTTAAAAGTATTTTTAATTTCTAATGCTAATTTTTTAGAAACAACTTTTTCTAATTCCTCAATTGATGCATTAAATATATTGACATAAGTTTTAAAAGTATTTAATAATTTAATTTCAGTATTTTTTCCAACACCTTTAATAGATTGCAATGAACCCTCAAAGGTAGTTATTCTATTTCTTTTTCTTAAATGACTTTTGGCAAATCTATCAACTTCAATTTGCATACTTGCTAAAAAATTTAGCAGTTCTTTATCATCTAGTTCAATAAGGTTTTCTTGTGTATCAATTAGAGCTCTTGTTCTGTGATAATTATCTTTAACAAGACCAACAATTGGAATATTAATCTTTAAATCAAAAAGAACCTTTTTAGCTTCATGAATTTGAGCCAAACCACCATCAACAATAACTAGATCAAAATCCTTTTTGTTATCTTGTGATTCAAAGTATTTTTTAATTGTTTCACTCATATATTCAACATCAGCATCTCTAGAATAAATGTCCATATGATTAAATTTTCGATATAAATTTTTGTTCTTTTGACCATTAGTGTAAACAACAGCAACACCAACAGGATTAAAGTTTGCAAAATTTGAGTTGTCAAATATAATAATGTTTTTTAAAGATGTTAAATTTATGATTTTTTTAAATTTATCTAAAACCTTAATAATATGCTCACTTTTATTTTTAATAAGTAAATGTTCCCTGCTATAAAATTCTTCCAAATTTAACTTAGCAATCTCAATTACTTTTCTTTTTTCTCCAATTTTAGGGCAAAAGATATTTAGATTTTCATCTAAATTCAAATTTAGATTGATAAGTTTTTTTTCAACTAAAATTTCATCAGGTTTAATTTTTTCTTCATAATATTTATTAAAGAATTTTTCAAGAGTTTCAGTTTCATCAATATCAACACTAATTGCCTGATTATCTTTATTTATTAGAAGACCCGAGCGATAAAAGAGAGTGGTAATATAAATTACATTTTCAACTGTTTTATAGGTAAAAACGTCTAAATTTCTGATGTTTTTTAACTCAATTATTTGTTCTTCTTTAAGTTTGTTTAAAAACACTCAAGATGCCTTTAAGTCTCTAGCAATCTCAAAGTGTTGAGCCTCTGCCTCCTTAAGCATTTTTTCCATAATTTCATTGATATATGAATTATCTTTAAAACTTAATATTGATTTGATTTTATTAAATTTTTCTTGTCAAAATTTAGGATCCTTATTTTTAATTTTTAAACCTTTTTCATAAAAAGCCTCACGCTCAAGCAATTTTAAAATTTGTATTGAACCATAACCAATAGGGAATGGCCCGAAATAAAAAAGTTTATTGTTTTCATTTTTTTTATTTATTTTTCTTGATAATGAAATTTCGAGTTTGCTATTAAATAATTGTACTTTTAAATATGGATATCTTCGGTCATCCAAGAGCAGAATATTGTATTCAGGATTATATTTATCAATGTATGATTTTTCAAGTAAAAGAGCTTCTTTGTTTGTGTTGCAAACAAAAACTTCATAGGCATATATTTGTTCCACTAGCCTACTTGTTTTATATGAGTTGATTGCACCTTCAAAATACTGATGCATTCTTTTTCTTAAATTTTTTGCCTTACCAACATAAATAACATTATCATCTTTATCTTTTCAAAGATAAATGCCAGGTAATGTTGTTACAGCTTTTAACGAAGCAATTATTTCACTCTTAGTCATATTTATTCCAAGACTTTTTCTACTCAACTGCAAAGAATTTCTTTTGGATAGTAGTTTTCCCCTCTTTGAATAATCTTATTATTTTTCATTATTAAAAATGTTGGAACGTGAAGTATTTTTCAACGGTTATTTATTTTTCTAAAAAGTTGTGCTTCTTCCGCATCAACTTCGAGAAAAATAACCTCAGAATATTCTTTGTATTCTTCTTCAACACTTTCAACAACTGGTTTCATAACCTTGCAGTCAGGGCATCAAGATGTTGTAAATGTTATAAAATAGACATTATTTTGGTTGTTGCTATTTGCAACAATACTTTGAACATCATTTCATGCAACTTGTTTCATTTTATCTCCTAGTTATCACTTAAAATCGGACTTACTCAACTATCATCTTCATCAAAGTAGTCAACTTTATCGTTATTGGTTTCTACACTGTTATTTATTAAAATTGTATTTGTGTCAAACATAAATTGAAAGTCCTTATTTTTGTTGACTTGATTATCATTTAACTTAATTTCTTTTGAATTTAAATTATCAATTTCAATACTATCTAGTTGAGCAATAAATTCCTCTTTTGATTTCAAATCATCATCTTTTTGAACATTAACTTCATAAGAATCCTCTGGGATTATGAAACCAAGAGATTCATCAATTTTCTTATCATCTAGATAATCAGTTTGTTGATTAGCAATATTAGTCTTTTGTTTAATTTCATCAATGTTAATAACAACTGTATTTTCAACAGAATCAATTAAAAAACCAACCTGATTTTGAATTTTTTCATTAGTATTGTTTTCTTTACTATATTCATTAGTTTTTTCTAATTCGATTGTTTTATAGTTGTTTTGGTCAATTAAGTCTTTTTTGATTTCTTGAGTGTATTCACTTGTATTAATTAATTCATCTGTATTTACTAAAGGCTGTTGAGTGTGAGACTGTGTTTCAGGTATATCAGTTTTTTTGTTAATTATTTGGTCAACTTGTTGAGTAATTAACAAAATATTTTTATTTGCTATTTCTTCACTAGCAACTTTATCTTTAATGTTAATTTTATTG
The DNA here is from genome assembly GCF_024498215.1 of Mycoplasmopsis caviae. Classification (NCBI taxonomy): domain Bacteria; kingdom Bacillati; phylum Mycoplasmatota; order Mycoplasmoidales; family Metamycoplasmataceae; genus Mycoplasmopsis; species Mycoplasmopsis caviae. The sequence continues at coordinate 335,525 of NZ_CP101806.1, forward strand.
TATTCAATGACAGTTTCAACAGTTCGCATCTTCGTTTTTTTCTTAGTTTTTTTACTCTTGGGCTCTAAATCCATAATCAGTAATTTAGTTGACTCATGGTCAACAGCTTCAATTTCAGCTGTTTCAACATAATTTGACATATATCTTTCTTCTGTTAAATCAAAATCTTTTGAAAACTCGCTAGTTGATTCATTACTAATATATGAGTTAATTTTATTTCCTTTGCTATGAATTAATAAGTCTTGTGCATTTACGCTTGGCATCTTAATGTCAGCAGCCACATCCAGCGTAATTGTAGTAGTTGATGAATTGGCTGGATTATTTTCAATTGTTTTAAGAAACTCTTCTGTTTCAAGTACCATTCTTGACTTTTTAGCCTTAATATTCTCAAAATATTTTGCTGTTAATGTATGAGTTGATAAAAGATTCATATTCTTTTTTGCCATCTTTTTCAAATAATTAAAATTGAATTTTAAATAATCTATTTTAAGAACATTAGCTACGTCTTTATAAAATTTAAAAAGCTTTTTAACTTCAGGTGTATAGTAAAATAAACTATTAACTTTTTGTAAGTATTGCTCAATCATAACTATTGTTTTCTTACGTTCATTAATATTCTTAAAATATTTAAATGGATTAAGAGTTACTAGGAATACTCAAGCCAAAGTTCAAATTAATAATGCACTTACAATTGCTAAATATGGACTAAATGAAATTACATAAAGAAGATTAAATAATGAATCTAGTATAAAACCAATGTTAAGGTAAGCAACCGGATAATCAACGCTCTTATTTGCTGCTAATTCAATTTGATTAGTAAATGAATAATACCAACCTTTTATGTAAATATTTTTAACATCATCGATTGAGTAGTATCAAATATTTTGAACTCTAAAAGAAACTAAAACACAGTGGTAAATTAAAGCAATAAATAATAATGTTAATCAAACAAAAGTAATTATTTTTTTTCTTAAAATTCAGTAGTCAACTTTAATGTATGGTTTAAATCACGAGAAGTAATAATTCTTAAATATTGAACCGCATCAACGTACACAGAGTGTTAAAAATGAACCTAAGATTATCAAGTTCATAACATCACCAAATGCTAAGCCAAAACTATATAAATAAATTTTTCTAATGATGTTAATTATTTTATTGTCATTATTAAAAAATAGGTCTTGATACTGAAACATCACAAAACAAGTTGCAACAAAAAGTAAAATTAAAAACTTGAAAATTTCACTGGGCATTGAATAACTAACATCTCCTACAACGTCGCTATCATTTTTCTTTTCTCTTGTTAAAAATTTTAATTTTTTCTTAACATTATTAACTTCAATTTTCATATAGTAATTATATATAAGTTTTAAAATTAATATTAATATTAAAAATAACTAGCCCGTGTTAAATTTTAAAAAAATTAAAACAAAACTAGTTATTTAATATTAAAATTTTTTATTAATATGCCTGTTTTATAGGCGAATTAGTGAAGAAAAAACAGAATTTATTTTAGCAATTCATATTCAAATAATTTTGGTAGAATTTTTTCATTGTAAAAGATTTTTAGCTCTTCTTTTAATGCAATTATCAAACCATTTAAATCGCCATCATCAAAGAATTTGTAGTGATCTTTTCCAAATTTATCTTTATAGCTAAAAACTTTAATATTTATTTCCTTCATAATTTGATTTAAGCCATACTTATATCTTGGTTTATACATTTTTGAATTTCTTGTAGAGTTCATTATATTTTCTCAAATTTTAAATATTCTTTTATATTCGTCCCCTTGACAAAAATAGAGATTTAGTTTTTTGAATGCTAAACCTTCTGGGCAAATTTCATTAATTACATCACTATTTGAAACACAATAATTCTTGTTTGTATAGAGAGTTCAAAATAAACAATCATTAAGAAATAATTTATCCTCTCATGCTTGATGTTGTTTGTCAGCTGACTTCATTATTGTTAATGGATCTATTATATAGTTTTGTGAACTTCAAGAGTTTAGACAATTTAGCACAGATATTTTTTGTATATTCTTATTGGAAACTTTAAAAGCTTTATTACTATATCTTTCTGTTTCAAAATTAGTCAATATATTGCCATTATGAACAGCCATATTTCCAATAAATAGTTTTGCATACACATTGTCTTCGTAATCATCCTCTTCAATAGAAAATTCAGAAACCCTATTTTTAATTTGTTTTAATATTGCGTTTTCAAGTTTGATAATGCTGGTCATATTTGTACCTTTTCTCCATCTTATAATTGGCAATCCACCTGTTGTTGCATTATAGTGTTTTCTATTTGAAATAAAACCTTCAACAAATTCAAAATTTATGTAGTTTCATTTTCAATATTTAATTGGAGAAATTAGGCAATATTCATCACCGTTTTTCATTAAAGAATTTGCACTGTAAATAAATTGAGTACTAATGTCCCTTATTTGTTGTCTAGTAAAACCTTCTTCTAACGCTTTTTCAATCACAAAGTTTTGCTTTACTGATTCACCTTTACCATGACTATTAGCTGTTGCATCTCGAAAAGGTGGGTTTTCATAAAAAATAATTTTTCCATTAGGATTTTGATTTCTTCACTCTTTAATTTCATTGTCAAGTCATAAATTGAATTCTTTAGTTAAAGCATCTCCTGATTGCATTAGATTTTCATCAATATACACATCTGAAAGCCTTGCCGATATGTATGGAGGCCTAATGCATTTAACTTTGCTATTAAAATTGTAACCAAGATGCACTCACTCACAAAATTCATATGTATTTAGAATAACATTTTTAAGAACATCATCAGGTAGTCCTTTTTCTAAATTTCCAGATCCTGCACATCTATCAATTATCAAATAAGGCACCAAATTATTTTTACACTCATTTATACAATTCAATAAATAATGTTGCATCTTCTTGCAATATTCAGGTGGAGTAAAGAATGCCCCTCTTTTTTTTCTTGATAATTCGCCCCCAACATGATCCCATTTTTTTGCAATTATTTCCTGCATATCTGTGATAAAAACAGGCTCAACTCAATCAATAATCTTTTTTGAATTATTTAATTTTTCAAGAGATATTTTTAAATTATTTATTTTAATTTCATAATCCTTATCGTTTTTATCATATCCAGAGTTCAATAAACATTCTTGAATGTCAATTCCTTTAACTAGTTCTTTGATAAAAACGCTTGGTTCATCGTTTGTTAGATCATTGTTTTTATAAAAATAGTCATTTATTTTAGAAAAATTATGTAGATTTAATCTTGTTTTTAAATATTTTTCTTCTCCTTCTCTTGGTTTAACCTTTTCAAGTAAATCATCAGGATCTAATCAAATTCCAGCAGGTTCTAATGTAAAAGTATGTGGACTATTAGAAGGAATATTGTATAAATCTTCATACTTTTGGTCATAGATAAATTCCTTGAAGTTATTTGCATCTATTAATCAGTATTTTTTTGAATCAAATGTTGCAATACAAATTCATCGTGGTATTTTCTTTAATCCATCGTTATTAAATTTTCTTAAGTATGAAAGACTTTCGCCAAAAGCCCTATATACTGTTTGATTTGTTAAGTTCTTTTTAAATTCGAATAGCACACCATTATGAATTCCATCAGTTTGATACAAAAGTTTTTCTTCGTAGTATGGGTGATCTAAAATTTCATTACTTTCATCAATGTAAATACCTTTAATTACATAATTTCAAAAAGCCTTTTGGCAATCTCTTTCATTATGTACTAGTCAGTTAAATTCATTCTTACTCTCTCTCTCTCTCTCTCTCTCGGTTGCGAGATTTGATTTAACTTATTAATCATTGTTCTCTCCTTAATTTATATAAATTAACCTAATTTTACATTAGGAAAAAATATTTCAATAAAACATTTGGAATGAAAAACAACAAATTAAAATAGAGCAATCCTTTTAATAAATATAAAAGTGAAAAAAAGTGGAATTTTTACAAGAAATCCATAAAATAGCCATTTTAGTCAATATTTTAATAAAATTTATGTTGTAAATACTAATTTAGGAGTTATTTCATGAGTAAAAGAAAAAGAATTTTATTAACACTTACACCACTTTCTCTTGCATTTTTGCCAATAGTTGCAATTTCTGCACAAGGTTGTTCAGGAAGTAATATAACTGTTGAAGAGCACAAGGCTAAGTTAGCCAGAGACAAGTATTACAATTTCCTTGATAAATACAACTCATATTTGTCAGCACAAGCAAAAATTTATTCAACTAAGAAAAAAGAATTGTCAGCAATTGACAAGAAATCAAAAGAGCATGAATATAATGCTAAGCAAAAAGAGATTGATGAATTATTAAAATCAACAAAAGTAGTTCTTAATACAAAAAGAGAACAACTTAACAAGTTATATGATGAGTTAAAGGTTGCTCAAGAAGATCAAAAGATTCAAACAATTAGAATTTTACACACTAACGATGAGCATGGCAGAATTAAACAGGATGATTCAAAATATAATAATTATGCCGGTATGGTTGGTTTTTCAAAATATATAAAAGATCGTAAATATGACTTGCTTCTTTCATCAGGGGACTTAATCCAAGGTTTACCTTTTTCCGACTCAGATAAGGGCAAAACTATTACAAAAATAGCTGCGCAAATGGGTTATGCAGCTATTGCTGTTGGTAATCATGAGTTTGACTTTGGTCTAGAGCACACAGTTAAATTAGATGAAGAAATTAAATCAAGTGGCACAAGATTCTTGTCAGCTAATGTTGTTTATAAAGATAAACAAACTATTGATCCAACACTTATGGATAAAGCAGGAACTAGACCATATACACCATATTTAATTAAAGAGTTAACTAATGGTCTTAAAGTTGCACTAATTGGAATTACAACTCCAGATAGTGCCTATACTTCACATCCTAAAAATTCAGTCAATGTTAATTTTGTTGATCCTGTAACTGCAACAAAAGAAATATTGCAAGAAATTAGACAAAGACATCCAGATGTTAATTTTACAATCGCATTAACTCACTTAGGAGTTGGGCGAAATGAAAAAGCATGAGAGTCTACCTATTTAGCTCAACAAGTTCCAGAACTAGATTTGATTTTAGATGGTCACAGTCATACTAAATATGAACTTAGAGAATTGGCTAAGTCATATATTTCTCAAACTGAATGCTACACAAAATACTTTGGTGATATAACATTAGATTTTGATAAATCAAGTGGCAAAATCGTTTTTGCACGTGAAGAATTAAGAGATATAAATCAAATTATTTTGGAACAATATGGCGTTGAATTAGATTCTAAAATTAGTCGATTAATAAGTGAACTTGAAACCACATATAAGGATACATATAGTAAGGGAGCATTTACTCTTGATACTCAATTATTTAACACGAGAGAAACAGAATTTAATGGTCAAAAATTTTGAGAAGGAAGAGTTAAAAAATCAACATTAGGTCTCTTTACTGCGGAAGCAATGGCTTGAGATTTTTATACCGCTAAAAAAGATCAAATTGCTGATTTATCACTTGAAAATGTTGTTGGGTTACAAAATGGCGGTGGAATTAGGGCTGATTTAACTCTAAATGATCCAGATAAACCTGAGGAAATTAAAAAGGAAAGTGTGTTAGCAGTTGCACCTTTTGGTAATATGATTGATGCAGTTTCTCTCAAAGGAAGCAGTCTTAAAGAAACAATCAAACATGGTTTAAGTAAAGCTGGATCAGGTGCATTTGCTCAATGGTCAAGCAATGTTTCATTTACGGTAAATAAAGTAACTACAAGTGATGGCAAAGTTAAATATGAACTTGATGAAAGCACTCTTAAATTAGGCGGAAAAGCAATTGATGATGACAAGACATACTATGTTGTAACTAATGACTTTATGGTTGCAGGTGGTGATGGTTATAAAATGCTAGATTATCATGGAAGTAATGATGTAAAACAAGTTTATGAAAGTCAAAGTTTATTTGATACATTTATCAAATTTGGAAAATACCTAAATGAACACAAAGGCAAGGCTGATAAACTTGGCAAAGAACCATTTACAAAAGAAATGACCGATTATGGCAAGGAAGAGTCATTAAAGTTCATAACCTATAAATAAGGTAAAGTTAAAAAATACACTGAACAAGCAGTGTATTTTTTAACTTTTGTAATTCAATAGTAGTGCAATTTCTTGGTCATAAATTGGACCTTTTTCTGGAATTGGAGTTTCTAAAATAATAGGAATATTATCAAAATCTGGATCGTGAACAAATTTGGCTAATGTTTCAATTCCAATAAAACCTTTGTCGATATTTTCGTGTCGATCTTTATGTGAATTTAGGTCATTTTTTGAGTCATTTAAATGAATGACACTCACATGTCTTAATAAATCATATTTAATAAGTTCAGCCTTAAATTCTTCATAATTTTTAATATTGTACCCAGCATCCCACAAGTGGCAAGTGTCAAGACAAATTTTTATTCTATCATTTGCTAATTTGCCTATCAAATAGGCTAATTGGTTAAAATTAATACCAACTTCGCTTCCCTTACCTGACATTGTTTCAATACAAATTATTACATCTTTTGTCTTTGCTAAAACTTCACTAAGAGAACTAACTAATTGTTCTAGAGACTCTTGTAATTGATATTTTGTATAAGAACCAGGGTGGAGTACTAAATATTTAGCACCAATATAATTCATTCGTTCAATTTCCTTTATTAAAAAATCAATTGCAAAACTACTTTTTGACTTATCTTTACTTGTGGGATTAATAATGTAAGGAGCATGAATTATTATATCTTGTGGCTTAATTAAATTTTCATATTTTTGCTTGTATTCATCTAGTTTATAAAGAGAAGGTTCAACTCTTTTTGTATTTTGTGGAGCACCTAAAAAAATCATTGTACAGTTGGCCTTATTTTTAAGTGATTCTTCGATAGAACCAACTAAATAATTTGGTGATTTAAATGAAATATGACTTCCTAACTTAATCATTTTTACTTCCTATTTTTACTTTTGCTTGGCGAAATAAAATAACGATATAAACCACCATTTTTGTAATTGGGTGCAATTTCATCAGCTATTGCTTTTAGATCACTTGTGCCATTATCCATGGCAACTAATTTGCCAACATAACCTTTTACTGAGGCATCAGCCATTGAGTCACCAATATGAATTGTATTTAACTGATTTATACCCTTAAAAGCACAATATGCCGATGCAGATAAACCTTTATTTGCATCAATTGTTGTGATTTCTAAAACATAGTTTGCACTTGCTAGATATGAATTGGTAATATCGCTAAAATTAACTCTAAATGTCTTTAATGTGCTTTTAGCTCTTGCCACATTTTTTAAAATAAGAGCTATTTTTGTAATGTTTTTGTGTCTATTGAAATCAAAGTTCTTATTTTTTCTAATTGCATGTAGTTTTTTAGATAAAAACAATTTATTAAGTCAATAATCTATTGCATTATGAGTATAAATTGTTTCGCCATTATCATCAAAAATAACATAAATTATTTTGTTATCTTCTGCAAATTTCTTAATTTTTTCAACTGCTTCCTTGTTAAATATTCTTTGTCAAACCAATTGATTATCAATATAAATTTCAGCACCTGAAGCAGTGATAACATCATTGATTCCAAGTTGATAAATTGCTTGTTGAACACGCTGGTCGCTAAAACTTCGCCCTGTTGATAAAACAACATTTGCGAAGTTTTTTAATAGCAAAATAGCACTAACATTCCTAGCACTAATTCTGCTTTTTTTATGTTGGTCAAATAAAGTGCCATCTAAATCAATGAAATAAGTTTTTTGGTTTGCATCCATAGTTCACAAATTATACACAAAAAATTTAATTTTATTATTAATACTAATATATAATATAAATATGAACTTAAAGCAAAAAATTATATTCTATTCTTTAATATCTGTTGCTGGCTTTTTTTTAATGATTGGTTCAGTAATTTTGTATTTTAATAATTCAATGACTTACAGCAATATTCTTGCAATTTTTGGGATTTGTATTTCAGTAATTATTGTTGGAATATTTGGTATTTTAGCTCTTAAAAGTTTTTTATCTACTCAAGCAATTGTTAAAAAATCTTTTAATAGTTTTATAGATGAAATTATTAGTCATAATGCAATCGGGGTTTTAATTTTTGATAGTGAAGGCCAAATTTTATGAACTAGTAAATTTATTAAGAATCGCTTTGGAAGAAAATGAGTTGGCTCTAAATTGGTTGATTTTTTTAAAAAATTCAACATTGATTTTGACTCAAACAATATTTCATTTGAATTTAGTTTTAAGGACTTTTCATATACGGTAAATATTTGGCCTTTTGAAAATTGTTTAAGTATTAAAGACAATACACTTGAACAAAGAACACTACAATTATATGAAGACGAGTTAACTGTTTTAGGTGAAATTGAAATTGATAACTATCAACTTTATCAATCAATTCTTTCAGAGGAACAACTTTATAATGTTACAAAAGAGGTTGTTGCTGTTTTAGATGACTTAGTATGTGATTATAATTTAGTATATCGACAATACAATACCAATGGTAAGTTTTTAATTGTAACAAATAAACAAGCTCTAGACCAAATGAGTCAAAAGAATTTCAAGTTCTTTGACAATTTGCATAATTCTTTAAAAAGTCAAGATATTATTGTTTCAGTTTCAGCTGGTTTTGCCTATGGTACTAAAAACCTGTGAGAAAAAATGGAACAAGCGAAGAATGCACTTCTTCAAGCTCAAAGTCGCGGTGGAGACCAAGTTGCAATTTTTTCAAGAAATAATCAACCAAGATATTATGGTTCAACAAGTGAAATTTTGCCAAACATTAACAGAGCAAAGATCAAGTCTCTTGCTTACTCGATTGAAAAGAAATTATTGGATCCAAACATTAAAAGAGTTATTGTATATGGACATATGAATGCTGACCTAGATGCGATTGGTTCAGCATTAGGTATTTATGCAATTGCAAAAACTTTTAATAAAGATGCTTATATTTGTACAACCACACAAGATGCAACAACAAAAAAAGCTATTTCAAAATATTTTGGTGATGAGTCCGCAATTTTTATAAAAACACATCAAGCAAACACCTTAACTGATGAAAACACAATTGTATTTTTGGTTGACAATGCACTTCCAAACCGTACTGATAATGCAGAATGTGTACAAAAAGTAAAAAACACAAATATTTTTATTTTAGATCACCATAGATTAAATTCTTCTATTGACTTTTGTCCAAAAATAAATAGACATATTGAGCCTTCTTCTTCAAGTGCAAGTGAAATAGTAACTGAGTTAATGTTCTTTATTAATCGACAAGTTGAAATTAAAAAAGAAATTGCACAAATGTTATTAAATGGAATTTATTTAGATACATTACAATTCCAAAAACACGTTTCTTCAAGGACTTTTGAGGCAGCAAGTTGGCTAAAAAATAGAGGAGCTGATTCAACTGAAAGTTCAAATATTTTAAAAATTGATGCATCAACATATAACAAAGTTGCAGAGGTTCTAAAAAACATTGAAGAAGTAAAGCCTGGTTTCTATTTAGCATACAAAGATATTCCACTTTCAAATGATGTTATTTCAATAGCAGCTGAAGAAATTTTAAGAATTAGTGGAAGAAAAGCAAGTTTCGTTGTAGCACGAAGTGAAAACGATAAATCATATAAATTAAGTGCCAGAGGCATTGATACAAATGTTCAAATAATATGTGAGGCTGTTGGTGGTGGTGGTCACTTTGGAACAGCTGCTGCAGTAACAAAAGAAGACTTAAAAACATTTGTTGATAATATTAAACAAGCGATTGTGAGTGTGAAACATGAAAGTAATATTGATTAAAGATTGTGAAAAAGGTAAAGCAAATACAATTATTGAAGTATCAGCCGGTTATGGTAATAACTTTTTAATTGCGAAAGGTCTTGCTGTTGCCTATAATGAAAAAAACAAAAAAGAATTAGAAAAAAGACTTAGTGAACTTACTAACAATGAAATGGAAAAACGTGCAGAAGCATTAACGCTTAAAGGTGAAATTGAAAAATTAACTCTTAAATATAGCCTTGATGCTCATATTGATAATAACGGTAATTTAATTGCTCATGGAGCAATATCAACCAAGGACATCGTTAAAACATTAGTTTCAAAAGGCTATAAATTAGATAAATATGCTGTTCAAAAAGTTCATTTAGTGTCTAATGGCACGCATGATATTGATGTTATTTTATACAAAGATATTGTTGCAAAATTGAAAGTAGAAGTGATAATAAATGCAAAATAACAACCTAAATAATAAACCGATAAATTCATCTCGACATATAAATGCAAAGTATGAAGAGTCTCTTTTAGGTTTGATTTTAACCAACAATAAAAACGCCTCTAAGATTGTGCCTTACTTACTTGAAGAAGACTTTGCTATTTTAGAAAATCAAAGGCTTTTTAGTATTTTTAAGGAACTTTTTGAAAATAATATTTCAATCAATGAGGAAAATATTTTTATAACTGCTGAAAAGAGAAATTATGTTCAAATAACACCACATTATTTGGCTAGACTTTATCATGCAACAGGTTTTTCGTCTAACATACAAACATACCTTGAAGAGTTAGTTAAATTAACAAAGTTAAGACTAATTGAATCAAGAGTTGCTCTTGTTCAGCGAAAATTGGATACTGAAAAGAACATTAATGAAAAAGATGTGATTTTTGATTTGCAAAACCTTTTACTTGATATTGACAGAAGTCAGGTTAGTGCTGAATTTTTGACAGCAAAAGAAGTTAGCGATGAATACTACAAGGATCTTGAAACAAGACATTCAAAGGATTTAAATGAATTAAATGGTTTATCAACAGGATATAGCAACATTGACCAAGTAACACAAGGTCTTCATGGTGGTGAACTAATTATTATTGCTGCTAGACCTGCTATGGGTAAAACTGCATTTGCACTTAATATAGCTTCTAACGTTGTTAAAAGAGAAAATAAGCGAGCTGTATTTTTTACTCTTGAAATGTCATCAACACAGTTAATGGGTAGAATTTACAGTCTTAATACTCAGGTACCACTTCAAAAATTAAAACAACCGCAAGCAATTACACAAAATGAATTTATGATAATTAATAGTATCAAACAAAGTGTAATTGACAAAATGAACTTGTTTATAGATGAATCTGTGAATAATGAACTAAACACGTTGCTTTGAAAGTGCCGTCGCCTACATAAGGTTAGTCCAATTGATATTATTGTCATTGACTATCTACAATTAATTTCATCTGATACAAACAAGAGAGGTGACAGTCGTCAAAATGAAATTGCTAAAATTAGCCGTTCATTAAAAACATTAGCTCTTGAGTTAAACATACCAGTTATTGCATTGAGTCAACTTTCTCGTGAAGTTGAAAAACGTGAAGACAAGAGACCTATTATGTCAGATTTGCGTGAGTCAGGTAACATTGAACAAGATGCAGATATTGTTATGTTCCTATATCGTGAGAATTATTACAAAAAGAATGTTTCACAAGAAACAAAAGATCTTTATGGTGATATAGGCGAAAAAATTGATATTATTATTGCAAAGCACAGAAATGGACCAACAGGAACATTTCCATTATGATTTAAGATGTCTTGTGGTTACTTTATGGACTTTCAAAATGAAGATATTGCAATCTCAATCGAGGACGAAAGCGACGAGGAATAATTATGGAATCCAGACTGAAATTAATTTTTTCTATACTTGGACTAGTTTTCTTATTAATATCTAGTTCAATATTTAGTGCAAGTGAAACAGCTTATACATCACTTAATGCTGGTAAAGTTGAAACAATGGTTGAAAATAAGGAATTTGGTCATAAGATTATTAAAAAACAGCACACATTTTTCAACCAGACATTAGGCACAATTTTAATTTGCAATAACATTGTAAATATAGCAGCATCAGCGCTGACGTCATGATTATTATCAAGTTCTCTTGGCGAAAAATTTGAATCTTATAATGTATTAATTTCAACAGCTGTTATGACACCAATAATTGTTATATTTGGTGAAATTATACCTAAATTAATTGCCAAAAGTAAACCAGAAATGACAGTTAAAACTTTTTGTTATGTATTGATTGTTTTATATTATCTTTTTTGACCAATTACCTTTCCAATAAGCAAAATTGGTAAAAAAATTTATATTACTAATACTGAAAATGATGTAAAAAATATTATTGATATTGCTCAAAATGAGGGTGTTTTGGAAGCTAATGAGAGTCTTATGGCTCAAAATGCACTTGACCTTGATAGTACCAAGGTTCGAAAGCATTATATAAGAATTAAAGATGTTTCAACAATTGACTCAAATGCAAGCATCCAAGATGCTTTAGAAATATTTAAGGATACAAATTATAGTCGTATTCCGGTTAAAAAAGATGAGCATTTAATTGGAATATTACATCTCAAAGATATTTTCTTTTTACAAAAAGGAAAGGTTATAAATTATTTTAAACCAATTCCAACAATAAGTGCAAACTCATCACTTTCATCAGCAATTGAAAAAATGAGATATGAACGAGCTCAAATGTCATTTGTTACACCAAATAATAATTCAGGTGAAATTATTGGAATAATTACAATTGAAGATATTCTAGAGGAAATAGTTGGTGAGATATATGATGAATTTGACGATGAAGAATTAAAAGATATCTTTGAAATTAGCCTTGAACATTTTCACGTTTCAGCATCATTAACAATGAAAGAGTTAACTAAGAAACTTGAAATTGATCTTAATCTTGATGAAGCAGAACTTGAATTAAGTCTTCACAAATGACTTGAAAAAAGAATCGGCCACAAGTTATTTAAGAATTCAAAATATGAATTCAACAATGTTTATTTTAAAGTTATAAGCCTAGGAGACAATAAGTTTAAAAATGTGCGTGTTGATATTGAATTAGGTAACAAAGTCGAAGTATTAGACACAGATGAAACACAAGTTGAAAGTAGAAAAAGCGAATAAATTGGTATTTTGTAAAAACCACTTTTTTTACACCTATATTGTACATAATCTTTAATTTGTACCAAATAAGCAATTTGCTAAAAAAGTGCTTTGCTTTTTAAAATTTACTAATATAATAGTAAAGCAATACATAAAGACAGTAACAGCGAGAGCTTAATTCGTTACCGAGTGTATAGATTTCTTATTTCTATCACATTATTATTGTCCCGTGTTGCATATTTAATTATGAAAGGGGGATACTCATGCAAAAAACACATGAATCTGCTTTTAGATTAGCTAAAATGGATACTGTTAAAGAAATCCAAAGCAAACTAGAATCTTCGCAAGCACTTGTTATAGCTGAATACCGTGGTTTAAGTGTTGCTGAATTGACAGCATTACGTCAATTAGCTAAAAAAGAAGGTATTGACATTAAAGTTTATAAAAATCGTCTTTTCAAAATAGCTGCCAAAAATCAAGGTATCAATGATTTAGAACAACATCTAGTTGGACCAAACATTTTTGCTTTTGGTACAGCTGATGCTCTTGTTGCTACTAAAGTTTTAGTAAAATTTGCTAAGGAAAATAAACTTTTAGTTCCTAAAGCTGGTATTTTTGAAGGAAAAGTTATCGATGCTAAAGGTGTTGCAGAAGTTGCTTCATTGCCAAACTATGAAGAAGCTCTTACAATTCTTGCTCGTTCACTTATGGCACCATTACAACAACTCTCTCTTTCTCTAAAATTATTTAGTGAAAAAGAAGAAAATAAATAGTACGAAAGGAAATTAATCATGGCAAAATTAACAAAAGAATCATTCATTTCATCATTAAAAGAAATGTCAATTAAAGAAGTTATGGAATTAGTTGAAGCAATGAAAGAAGAATTTGGTATTGACCCATCAGCTGTTGCTGTTGCCGCTGCTCCTGCAGCTGCTGCTGAAGCAGAAGGTCCATCAGTAGTTACAGTTACCATTACATCAGATAATGGCAAAAAACTACCTATCGTTAAAGCAGTTAAAGAATTATTAAACCTTGCTCTAATGGATGCAAACAAACTAGTTTCAACACTTCCAGCAGTTGTTAAAGAAAACATCAAGCCAGATGAAGCAGAAGCTATTAAAGCTAAACTTGTTGAAGCTGGTGCTTCAGTTGAAGTTAAATAATTTCATAAAATTTATAATTAACAGAACCTCTTGTGAGGTTCTTTTATTTTCTAAAAAGTCTATCAAATAGACATATTGGGTGAAAAATTAGTTGAACAAAAAAAGAACCAAACGGCTCTTTGTTTTGATTATTACTATTATTTTGCTTCAGTAGCTCTTGCAGCTCTTCTTTTATCTCTTGCTTCTTCAAGTTGTAATTTGTGAACTCTTTTAGCTGCACGTTCTTTATTCTTTTCTCTAACAATTTTACGCATAAGATTCTCCTAATGTTTTAAATCAAAATTTAAGTGTTTAAATTTTACAATATTTTTTTATTTTTCATTCATTATTTTTTTAATTGCTTCAACCTTATCTAATTTTTCCCAAGGTAGTTCTAAGTCAAGGCGACCAAAGTGACCAAAATAAGCAGTTTGTTGATATATAGGTCTTCTTAAATCTAGACTTTCAATAATATTTTTTGGCCTTAAATCAAATAATTTATTAATTATTGAAATAATTTTAGATTTAGAAATTTTTTCTGTTCCAAAAGTTTCAATTAAAATTGAAACTGGTTCAGCAACACCAATAGCATATGATACTTGCAACTCAATACGATCTGCACAACCTGCTGCAACTAAGTTCTTAGCAACATAGCGACAAGCATATGCAGCTGATCTATCAACTTTGGTTGCGTCTTTACCGCTAAAAGCTCCGCCACCATGTCTAGAAGCTCCACCATATGTATCAACAATAATTTTTCTACCTGTTAATCCAGTGTCCCCAATAGGTCCACCAATTACAAAGCGACCTGTTGGATTAATTAAAATTTTTTCAGGTAAATTTAATGAATATGCCTGTAAAACAGGTTTAAAGATATTTTCTTTAATATAATCCTTAAATTCAATTTCATCAAAATTTTCTTCATGTTGACATGAAAAAAGCAGTGTGTCAACCTTTGTTTTTTTGTTATCTGTATAATCAAGTGTTACCTGACTTTTCATATCACTTTTAGCATATTTAAAAAGACCTTGTTCTCTTAGTTTATCTGCTCTTTTAACAATCTCATGTGCAAGAGTTATTGCTAGTGGCATATAATTTTTTGTTTCGTTTGTAGCATAACCAAACATAATCCCTTGGTCACCGGCACCTATTTCATTATCGACACGAATCACACCTTGATTAATATCACCACTTTGTTGTTTAACATCAATAATAAAGTCAAGTTGCTCTGAATATTGTCCTGCCTTTTTTAATACATTAATTGCTATTTGTTTGTAGTCTATAATTGTTTTAGAACTAGCTTCCCCTGCAATAATCAATTTATTTCCTGTTGCCATTGTTTCAATAGCACAATGAGAATATGGATCAATAGTTAAATAGGCATCTAAAATAGCATCACTAATTTGGTCACATATTTTGTCTGGGTGTCCTTGACCCACAGATTCACTTGTAAATAAAATTTGTTTATTTAAATTCATAATAAAAACCTCCACTTTTGTTGCATAAAAAGGAGGTTTTATAAATTTTAATTAAACATGTTAGTTTAAATTAATAAACCCTCACTGTCCACCTTACAAATGCAGGTTGGCATGCTTCAAAGCCAGTTAGCTCAGCAACTCTTTATGCTTTTTTGTTATATATAGAGCTCATTTTTGCTCTTTGTATTATAAGAATACACCATTTTTTTAAGTTTCAAACAAAAAACAATATTTTTTGTTAAAAACTGATAATTAACAACTGTTATATAATTAATTTATATTCTATTGTTTTAATTAAGTGAATAAAATATTAAGGAGCAAAAATGAAAAAATTTATAGTTGAAGAATCATTTTTTGAATTATTTCCAAATGCAAGATTAGGTGTTGTATTAATTAGAAAATTTAACAACAAGATAGCAAATGAAGGAATTAAACGCTTACTTAAGGACGCGAACAAGAAAGCAGTTAAATATGTAAGTGAATCAATGGTATTTAGTGATAACCCAAGAATTAAAATCTGGAGAGATGCTTTTACTAAATTTAAAACTAAAAAAGGCGCAAGATCAAGCATTGAAGCACTTTTAAAAAGAATTGAAAAAGGCAACCCAGTGAATTCAATTAATCCACTTGTTGATATTTATAATATTGCATCACTTGAATTTGGTTTGCCTTGTGGTGCAGAAGATATGAAAAAAATTGATGGTGACTTATTGCTTGGTATTACAAAAGGTGGTGATGAATTTTGTGCACTTGGTGAAGATTATAATTCACCAACATTAGAAGGCGAAATTTGTTATAGGGATAATTTAGGTGCAGTTTGTAGGTGTTTAAATTGAAGAGATGGTAAAAGAACAATGATTGATGATAACACTGAAAGTGCATTTTTAGTTATGGAAATAATTGATAAAAATGATACGGAGTTAAATAATAGTTTAATAAATGCAATTAATAGAGTTGTTGAATTATCACAAAATTATTTAGGTGCACAATGCTCAATTCACTTCATAGATTCAAATAATCCTATGCTTGACACTGAACAAAATTAATTATTTTTGAGTTTTACTAATTTAACTGTTTTATAGCCAAATTAGTCAAAGAGCGACAGAATGTATTTTCAAATTGTACTAATTTTACGGATATAAAAAATGAACTCATAATGTATAAAACTGAGTTCATTTTTTATTATTAATCTTCGTCCTTGATTTGAATGTTACGACGTTTGATAATTTCATCCGAAATATTTTTTGGACATTTTTCATAGTGGTGGAATTGCATTTGGTAAGTACCACGACCAGATGTCATACTACGTAAATCTGTTGAATATCCAAACATTTCACTCAATGGTACTAATGCTCTAATTATGCTTGCGCCATCATTACGTGTTTCATTTTCTTGTAATTGTCCTCTACGACGAGTAATGTCGCCCATAACATCACCGAAGTAGTCCTCAGGGATAACAACAGCGACATCCATAATAGGTTCAAGTAGGACAGTTCCTAATAAATCTTTTGCTTTTGTTAAAGCTTTTGATGCTGCTATTTTGTAGGCTAATTCTGATGAGTCAACATCATGGTATGAACCATCAAATAAAGTGGCTTTAATATCTATCATAGGATAGCCAGCTAAAATACCGCCAGCCATTTTGTCTTCAAGACCTTTTTGAATTGGTTTAATGTATTCCTTAGGAATTTTACCACCAACAATTTTGTCTACGAATTCAAAACCTTTGTCATGGTTAGGTTCAAATTTAATTCAAACATGACCATATTGACCCTTACCACCAGATTGTTTAATGTGTTTACCTTCAACTTCAGCAGCCTTAGTAATTGTTTCACGGTATGAAACTTGTGGAGCACCAACTTTTGCTTTAACACCATGTTCACGTTTAAGACGATCAACAATAATGTCAAGGTGTAATTCACCCATACCTGCAATGATTGTTTGACCTGTTTCTTCATCTGTGTATGTTCTAAATGTTGGATCTTCAGCAGCTAATTTTTGAAGTCCAAGAGCCAATTTTTCCATAGCATCCTTGCTTTCTGGTTCAAGTGCTTGAGAAATAACTGGTTCAGGGAAAACCATTTTTTCCAAAATGTATTTTGGCGACTTTTCTGCAACTAGTGTATCACCAGTTGTTGTTGATTTAAGACCAACAGCAGCAACAATATCACCTGCATAACATTCATCAATTTCATTACGGCTATTAGCATGCATTTGAATTAAACGACCAATTCTTTCTTTTACATCTTTTGTTGAGTTGTAAACATATGAACCTTTGTTTAAAACACCAGCATATCCACGAATGAATGTTAGTGAACCAACATAAGGGTCGGTCATAACTTTGAATGCTAAACCAATAAAATCATGGCTGTCTGTTGCTTCAATTGAAACCTCTTTACCATTAAGTTCTGCTTTTGTAGCTGGAATATCAAGTGGAGAAGGTAAGTATTCAACCACGGCATCAATCATCTTCTTGACACCTTTGTTTTTAAAACTTGTTCCACAAACAGCAGGATAAAATTCAGATGATAAAGTTGCTTTACGAATAACTCTTTTAAGTGTTGCAACATCAGGTTCTACACCTTCTAATACTTGCATCATAAATTCATCATCATATGAAGCAACTGCTTCAATTAATTCCTGTCTTTTTGTTTTAGCTAATTCAACTAAGTCAGCTGGAATTTCAATTTCTTTTGCATTTTCTTCTGGTTTTCCATCGTATTCAAAAGCTTTCATTTCAACAAGGTCAACTAAACCTTTAAATTGAGCTTCAGCCCCAATAGGAATTTGAATTGCAACTGCATTTCCATTCAATCTGTCCTTAACAGATTTAACAGCAGCAAAGAAGTCAGCTCCTGCTTTATCCATTTTATTAACATATACTAAACGAGGAACTTTGTAGTTTGTAGCTTGTCTTCAGACAGTTTCAGTTTGAGGTTCAACACCACTTTGAGCATCTAAAACAGTAACTGCACCATCTAGAACACGAAGTGAACGTTCAACTTCAACTGTAAAGTCAACGTGTCCTGGAGTGTCAATAATGTTTATTCTTTTACCATTTCAAAATGCTGTTGTAGCAGCTGATGTAATAGTGATACCACGTTCTTGTTCTTGAGCCATTCAGTCCATTTGACTAGCACCATCATGTGTTTCACCTAATTTGTGAATTTTACCAGTGTGTAGCAAAATTCTTTCTGTTGTTGTAGTTTTTCCTGCATCAATGTGAGCCATAATACCGATATTGCGGTAGTCTTCTAATTTATATTGTCTTGCCATAATATCTTATACTATCATCTAAAGTGAGCAAAAGCACGGTTAGCTTCAGCCATTTTGTGAGTATCTTCACGTTTTTTGATAGCTCCACCCGTTTTATTTGATGCATCAATAATTTCGTTAGCTAATCTAACATCCATTGTTTTTTCATTTCTTAGTCTTGCATATTGCACTAATCATCTTAGGCTTAATGTTTGTTTACGACGTGCAGAAACTTCTGTTGGAACTTGGTAGTTTGTTCCACCAATTCTACGTGTTCTAACTTCAAGCTGTGGTGTAACATTTTCCACAGCTGCTAAAAACACTTCCATTGGTTCTTTGTTTGTTTTTTCTTTAATAATATTGAAAGCTGAATAAAGGATATCTTGAGCGATTGATTTTTTACCATCTAGCATAATTGTGTTAATTAATTTTGTTACTAATACAGAGTTGAAAACTGGATCAGCTAATACTTCTCTAATAGGTGCAGAATGTTTTCTTGACATAATTTTCTCCTTCTATATTAGTCGGCCTATTTAGCAGCCTTTTCTCTTTTTGTTCCGTAAAGACTACGTCCTTGTTTACGATTATTAACACCAGCTAAATCTTGTGTACCACGAACAATGTGATATCTAACACCAGGTAAATCCTTTACTCTACCACCACGGATAAGAACAACTGAGTGTTCTTGCAAGTTGTGTCCTTCACCGCCAATGTAGGCAGTAACTTCCATACCATTTGATAACTTAACACGAGCATACTTACGCATAGCTGAGTTAGGTTTTTTAGGAGTCATAGTTGCAACACGGGTACATACACCACGTTTAAATGGTGCTGGCAACTTACGACCTTTTTTTGTTAAGGTATTGAAACTAAGGTTCAAAGCAGGTGCTTTTTGCTTACGAACTTTTGAAACTCTACCACTTGTAACAAGTTGATTTGTTGTAGGCATTTCATTTTCCTTTCTTTTAATAAATGTCCTAAATACTATAAATGAAATATAGTTTTTCTATTATATAACAACTTTGCCGTGTGTTTCAAAAAATTTCTATTTTTTGTTCAAAAAAATTTATTTACATTAATACGAGCACAAATTTAGTTGCCAAAATTGAAAAAAATTAGATTTTTACCTAATTTTAGATATTAAATCTAATTTTTTAATTTGTTTATTCCTTATGTTTAACAACATAAATAACAACTTGTTTAGAGTAGTCTTTTACTCATTTTGGTTCATTATTTTCGTTTCTTATTATCTTTTGGACAATTTTTAGACCAAATTCATTAAGTAATTCTTCAATATCTTTTTGTGTGTAAAACCTAATTTTAATCTTTTCGTTGTGTAGTGTTGTTTCAAGCACTTTCTTTTCATCAAATTGAGAAAGTTCATTTATCTTTACTTTTTCATCTCAAAATTTTTGATATTCGCCTGATGAATAAAGATTGTGAATTGTAAAAATATATCTACCGCTTTTATTTAAGCAATTTTTTATATTTTTAATTGTATTGTAAACTTCTTTTTTTGAAATAATATTTGTAAAGCCATTAAATGAAAATAAAATTAAGTCATATTTTTTGTCTATGTCTATATTTTCCTGCGATATGTCCTGCCTTTTAAAATTAAGATTCTTATTGTCATTGACTTCATTACAATAGTTAATAAATTTATGATTAATGTCGACTGCATCAATTGAAGCGTTCTTGAATATTTTTGCAATAGCAAAAGTAGTTCTTCCTGCACCACAACCAATATCAAGAATGTCGATTTTATCTTGCTTATTAGTTAAAATGTTCTCTAGTATTTCTTTTTCTGAATTTCATAAACCCTTTTTTGCATATTCTATATATTCAGCAAAAATTTTTTCATTATTATAGTAATTATCAATTTCATATTTTTGCTTATTGGTTATAAACAATTTTTTGTAACATATAACAATTATAATTGCTGCTAATAATGAAATACATGTGTAAGTTAAATATGTAAAGTAGTATGATGAAATATTATTTATAAATGTCAAGAGAATTGAAATTAGTGAACTGACAACTATTCTAAAAACTAATGAAATTCCATTTTGCTTGTGAAAGGTTTCTTTTTTAAATAATTTAAATGATGCTGAATATATCATAGGCAATAAAAGATTAAATAAAATCTGGTTAATTGCATTAATGACAATGTAGAAAACAAGAGTGGCTAAATTATTTCTTGCTAATGGCATAAATAACCAAGAAATATTTAATATAGCAATTCCAAAAATTGATGAAATAAAAATAATATTTTTTAATTTTTGTTTTTTATTAATAAAGTGAGCTAATATTGAGCCAACAACTCCAGAAATAGACATTATAAGCGTAAAAATGAATGCTCAATCATTATAACTATATTCATTTGTATATTTAAAAAACTGAATTAATCCACTTTGTTTTGGATATAAAAAGAATAACAAAACAAAAGAGGTTGATAAAACAAAGGTTCATATGATAAGTGAGGATGATTTTGAGTTTTTGTTTAAATTATTTTTACCAATTGATTTATTAAATTCAAAGTAATTATTGTTAATTTTTATTTTTCAATAGAGAATCCCAGAAATAATGTAAGTAATTATGTTTATAATACACAAAAAATAAAATGGAAGATATTTATAAAGTACAAAGGATAAAATTGGAGATAACAAGAAACCGATTGAAGATGAAATAACATTTCCAATATTTATCTTTTCCATATCGGTTTCTGAACTTGCTATATAGTAAGTAATGTCTTTTAAATGTATAAAGCGAAAGGCATGAATGAATCCAGGCAGTGAACTTACTATTATTAGTGTTATGGAAAAAATTTTTTTAAAATTACTGTTATCCTGATTGTTTATGTAACCTAGAAAAATAAATAATGGCACAAGTAAAAGTGATGAACTAAGTAGATCACTAATTAGTAGTGCTTGTTTATTTTTAAATCATTTTATTATTTTTACTGAAAAAATATAAACAACAAGTGATGGAAATTGTATAAGTAAGTATAAAAGAGTTACAAGTCAAAAGTCGCCGGTGATTCTAAAAATATAAATAGACGAACCAAGTTTAAAAGCTTCTGAGCCAATCATTGAGATTGCCAATGAAGACATATACTTAGTTAAATTATTTTTAAAAGTATTAGTCATTGAAATCCTCATTTAATAGAAATATAAAAAACATCAAGTAATAAAAATTTTTTATTAAAACGTTTGAGCTAGTTGAGTGAATTTTACTTGATGGTAGTGATATTGAAATATTATTTTTGTGTTGAGTTTTTATAACTTTTTTTGATACCAAACTTAATGACAATTCATATGGAAGGCTAAACATTTTTAATTTATTTTTGATTATATCTATAATATTATTGATTGTGTCTTTATTTTGTTCATCAACTTGTATTAATAATTTATCTTCTTCTCAATTGTTATTTTCTGAGACATCAATTGAAATATTTAAATTATATTTTTCAAAATAAATCGCATTGTTTATTGACAAGTGATGTTCAAAAAGTTTTCTTATTGCTTCGAATTCGAAAAAAGGAAGAGTTGGTAAACTTTGTTTCTCTCTAATTGAATTAGTAATTAGTTCATTATTCATTAATATGCAATCCAAAAATTTAATAAATTTTTCTTTTTCGGAAAATAGAAAGTTATGAATATTAACTATCTTATTTAATGTTTTCATATGTACTTTGTACTCTTGAATTGAAATAAGTGAATCAATATTTGATAATTTAATGTGAAATTCCGTGTATTTGTAATATTTAAATATGAAGAATGAATTATATAGACATAAAAATATAAATGAATTTGTTAAATTATCTTTCAATTCTTCATTTAAATTAATACATTTTAAGTAATGTTCTATATCTTTAATACTATCTAAAAGTTTTTTTCTTTTGTTATGTTTATAATCGCTTGACAATATATATGGAAATGACGATATTTTTTGAATTAAAAGATAAATAGGCTTTAGGATAAATATATTATCTCAATTTGAATGCTTACAGTAAATTTTGTCTATATCTTCTAGTAATATAAATTCATATCTTACATTTGAATAAATGAATTGTTTTAGATTTTGGTCATTGGTAAGGAAACAAATTTTTAATTCTTTTTCTAAAAAATCCATAAAGTTAATTTTATCTTTTAGAC
This sequence comes from Mycoplasmopsis caviae, assembly GCF_024498215.1. NCBI lineage: Bacteria > Bacillati > Mycoplasmatota > Mycoplasmoidales > Metamycoplasmataceae > Mycoplasmopsis > Mycoplasmopsis caviae. The sequence continues at coordinate 358,518 of NZ_CP101806.1, forward strand.
TTGAACTAGTTGTAAAACAAAAATCAATATCGTTGCTTTTTCTATCTAATAAACCTTGAATCTTGGATGCATAACTGCCTTTTAATACTATCGATAAATTTGTTTTATATGTTTTATTAAATAATAAAAGTTTTTTGCCTATTATTTCAATCATATATTCTTTCCCTTGTCAAAAATTTGAATATATCATTATAAGTGTAAATTTTGAAAAAGCAAGAACAAAGCCAAATTAGTGATTTTTCCCAAGTTTGACGAATCAAAAATGAAAATGAACACTTCATATACTAAAGTATATGAAATTTTTTTCATTTTTTCTTATTTTGTGTTATAATATGTTATAATATAATTATGTATGTAAAAGTTTCAAAAGTAGCAGGCAAAGAATATGTTCAAATTTGCCATTCAGTTAGAATAAAAGGAACAAATAAAACAAAGCAAGTGGTTATTGAAAAACTTGGTCTTTTATCAAAACTGCAAGAAGAAAATCCTAACATTTTAGAGGATTTAAAAAATAAATATCAAGGTTTGAGAAATGAAGCGAGAGATAATGAATTATTGAAGTATAGAGTTCACAAATCTATTGATGCTTTATTTGACACAGAATTCAATGAAAGGAATGAATTCAAAGACAAATTAACATATGAAGAAAAGGCTGAAAAAAGTAAAAAATAGTTAGAAAAAATATGGTAATTTACTTTACAAAACGATTTACAAAAAACTAAAACTTGATGAATATTTTGATTTAAAAAGTAAAGAATTTCTTTTCAGATATGATTTAAATAATATTGTTGAGAACCTAACTTTTTAAGAATTTTAAAACCTTCATCAAAACTAAGAACAGTTCAATCTTATGATTCATATTTAATAGAGAATGACGACACGTTGAAATCTCATTACAGAGCATTGGAAATTTTATGCGATGAAAGATTAGATATTATTAAACATTTAAACAATAGATTATCAGAATTAATGGACAGAAATCTAGAAGAGGCTTTCTACGATGTTACAACAGTTTATTTTGAAAGTTTCACAGCAGATGATTTTAGAATCTTTGGTTTTTCAAAGGATTTAAAAGTTAATCAAACACAAGTGGTATTAGGTTTGATGATTGATGCAAATGGAATACCAATAAGTTACAAACTTTTTCCGGAAATACAAGCGATTTTAAGACTTTTATCCCTTTTATACAGGAAGTTAAGGAAAATTTAGGAATCGAAAATGTAACGATAGTTGCTGATAGAGGACTTAATTCTGGGCCTAATTTACAGTCGATAATTGACAATGGTTTTAAATTTATAATGGCAGAAAAATTAGAGCAAAAGGCAAAATTGCCTCTGAAATACTTGACTTAGATTCATATGATAAAATAACTGAAAACTACTTTATTAGAGATCGTAAAGATACAAAATTTGTAAAAAATGAAGATGATGAGAAATATATAATTGATGGTAGACTTGTTCTTTCTTTCAGTGAAAATAGAAGAAAAAGGATGAGAGCGACCGCAAAAGACTTATTGAAAAAGCTTTAAAAGGTGTTCAAAACAATGCTTCAAAAGCTCGCTCAGAATTAAGTAGAGGCGGTAGAAAGTATCTCGATTATAATGTTAAAGAAGTAACGATAAAGACAACAAAAATTGAAGATGATGCAAAATGAGATGGCTTTTATGGAATATTCACAAACGATATGGAAATGAAGACTGATAGAATTATTTCAACATATCGAAAACTTTGAAAGATTGAAGATTCGTTTAGAATGCTAAAAACATCATTTGAGGTTAGACCTGTTTATCTATCAAAAAGGAAGACAATTGAAGGACATTTTCTTATTTGTTATTTAGCCCTTGTACTCCAAAGATTTCTAGAATTCACTATTGACTCAATAGTTGAAGATGATCACAAATTTACTACTGAAAAAATACTCAACAGTATTAGAGAAGTTGAACTAATAACCTTTAAAGATTATGAGAATGATACAGAGTATTTTATGAGAACTGATGAACCAATTGAATACCTTGAATTAATTGAAAAATTAAATATTGAAAGACTTCCACTGATGGGAAAAGTCGATGAAATTGAGGGTATTATAACACATGGCTAAAATTGTAAAAATGACCAATACACCTATAAATAAGGCGTATTAGTCATTTTTAATACTCCTTTTTTAATTGATTCGTCAAACTTGGGAAAAAGCAAGAACAAAGCCAAATTAGTGATTTTTTTCATATTTTTGAAATTTTGAGTTCTCTTTTAATAAAATTATGCTAATATAAATAAGCATTAAAAATGCATTTAATTTTATACTTGGTTAAGATGAAAATTTTAGCTAGGTTAAAACATATATGTAGGAGAAATATATGATTACTAAGGAACAAAAAGCTAAATTAGTTGCTAAATATGGTGCAAATAAAAAAGATACAGGAAACACATTTGTTCAAATAGCTATCTTGACAGCTGAAATTGAAGATTTGAAAAAACACTTTTCAGCAAATCCAAAAGACAACCACTCACGTCGTGGTTTTATGGCTAAGATTTCAAGACGCCGTGTTTTACTACAACATCTAAAAGCAAATGATTTAGAAACATACAACAAGGTTTTAGTTGAATTAAACTTAAGAAAATAATAGTAATTTTCATCAAAATAATTAGTGTAGCATTTGCTACATTTTTTTGTTATTTTTATAAAAGTCAATTGTGTTTTATACAATTTCGAATAAGCACAAAACAAGTGAGCTTAAATCGAATTAAAATAGGTTATATTTTCCAAATAAGTTGCCACAAGTTTAATTTTAGTAAAATTTATGTATATAAATTTTTGGGAGATTTAATGAAAAACCTAATAAAATTGAATTTTAAAACAGCATATAGAAACAAAGGTGTGTTGATAATGAATTTTGGTTTCTTACCAATAATGCTTTTATTTGGAACGATTTTAATATTGTTTTCAAACAGAGGCGCAATTGGCGATTTATTATCATTAAGAACACTTGCAACTTTTTATTTATATAGTTCTCCAATGTTTATTCTTATGGCTTCAGCGGTTACAAGTGTTTATGTATTTAAAATGCCTCAAACAGAAGGTTTAACATATGTACTTTATTCAAAACCGATATCAAGAAGTCAAATATTTTGATCAGCTTTTATTAGTTCTATTTTAATAAACTTAATCAATAATATTATTGTTGCTTTATTTTTAACTATTAGCGAGTCAATTTTTGTATCTGTTATATATTGAAAAAGTGCAACCATTAGTTTTATTTTTAAAATTTTACTTTTACACATAGTGTATATACTATCAGCTTTTTTGCTATGTACCTTGTCAACATCATTTATTTCGCTGATCTTTTCTAAAATTTCAGCAAAAGGTCTTTATGGAATTACAATGTCTATTTTTGGACTTGCTCCATTAGTATTTGGTGTTTCAAGACTATTTTCTTCATATGTTGAATACTCAAAAATTAGTCCAGTCAGCAAATTAAATAATATTAAGAGAGAAAATTTAGAACCTGATATACAAACTTCATTTATTAAAGAGGATTATGCTTTATCAAACAAAAAATTATCAAACAATAATTTAAAAATTCAAGGAATATCAAATATTTTGAATATTAACTCATGAATTGTTAATCTTTATGATGACATCGTCCTAATGAATGAAAAACAAACTGGCATAGATGCTATGCTAGGTAAAAGTAAAATATATAATTATTACTTTTACAAAAAGATTTGAAAACTGTTCTTGATGGTTTTAATTATCTTACAAAAGATAATAAAAAAATTTATATTATAAATACCAACATAGACTTCTACTGCTGAAAATGGTAGACAAATTATAAGTAAATGATCACTAAACAAAGCAGTAACTGAAATGTCTTATAAAAGAAATTTTATTAAATGAGGCGATAAATATTATGATCGTATAAAATACCCATATTCTTTGATAAACATTTGAAATGAGCACCCAAATGTTTTTGACCAACAATTATTTGATCAAATAAACTTAAAGATTCAAGAATTTAGATCAGAGTTTAATCAAAAAATATCTGATAGGAAAGCTGAACTTGAGAATGTCAGAAACACATTTGATGCATATGACAATATTATCAAAGAAATGAACAAAAAAATATATAACTCTATCTTTCCACTAATTGCTAATCAATTTAAATTTTATCTTAGTGCTGGTGATAAAAGTGATGAAGAACAAAAATTTAATAATTTTATAGAACAAAATAAAACATATGAACGAAGAGATATATTAGGACAAAAACTTGATATCATAGATTTTGATTTTCAAGATATTACAAAAGGTATTTTTCTTGCTACATTAATAGACAATAATATGTTTGAAATCACCAAAGCCTTTTCATTATTTACATATGATTTATATAATAAAACTAAAGTAGCACTAAAGGATTTTTCTTATGCAGACCCAGAAAATTCTAAACTATTTGGAGCACTGTTTGTCAATTCTGAACACATAGATGAAAATAAGATAGATGTTCATGCTTATAAAGTCCATATGGTAAGCATATTTCCAGCATATTTACAATTTTTAATCATTATAACACTAGCCGGAATTTTATCAACTTGAGGTTGAGCAATTTATAGAAAAGCAAATCTTATAAAATAGGAGAAATCATGAGTGAAAACGCAATTGAATTTAAAAATACTTCAATGAATTTTAAAAGTTTTAAAGCTCTTAAGAATGTCTCATTTAGTGTCAAAAAAGGTCAATTCCATGGTTTTATAGGGGCAAATGGTGCTGGAAAGACAACAAGTTTTAGATCACTGCTTAATTTTTATCCAGAAGTCAAAGGAGAAATTCTAATTGATGGAATTAGTTACAAAGATAAAAAGAGTAGAGAAAAATTAGGTTATGTACCTGAATTAGCAACATTTCCTAAGAATTTAAATATATTTGAATATTTAGTTGCATTAGCTGAATTTAATAATTTTAAAAAAGAGGAAGCAAAAAAAAGAGTTAAAGAATTACTTGAGGAATTAGGTGTTGAGAAATCACTATGAAAAAAACTTGGTAAAAACTTATCTTCTGGTCAACAAAAAAAGGTAATTCTTGTTCAAACTCTTATTCATAATCCAGACATCTTAATCCTTGATGAGCCAGCAGCAAATCTTGATCCAAAAGTTAGAATTGAACTTTATACAAGTTTAGGTAAATTACACAAGCAAGGCAAGACAATATTTGTTTCATCTCATATTTTAAGCGAATTAGAACAATATATAGATAGTTTAACAGTATTAGATAAAGGCAAAGTTTTATACTCAGGTGGGCTTGATATTTTGGAAAGTTCTGATTTTAAGATATTTATTAAAACAGATAAAATTAAAGAAGCAACCGACATTTTAGAAAAAGAAAAAATAATTAATAGTTTAGATGATGTTAAAACAAAAAGAAATGGTGTTGCTATCAATTTACCTTTTGAAAAAATTTCATTAGTTATAAATACTTTAATTAATAATAAAATAGAATTTGAAAGTGTGGGAAAAAACACTGAAACATTAAATGAAAAATTTTTCAATGTGAAGAAAAGCGAATAATTTACCAAAATAACTATAAAACTGTTGTTTTGGTAAAGGTAAAATATTTTCAATCATAATTTTATTTATTTTTAAAAAGTGCAAATTGTGGTAATATAATAAAGCAAATTTGATTTATTATATAATTTAACTAATAATATATGTAAATTTAGATATTTAAGTCAACAATTTTTTGAAATTTTAATAAGGAGATTAACATGAAACAATTTACAGCAACAATTATCGATCCTATTGGTCTTCATGCACGTCCAGCAAGTGTTGTTTCAACAATTGCTTCAAAATTTAAGAGTGATGTACAAATCACATTAGATAAAAATGGTAAAGTTGGAAATCTAAAATCAATAATGAATGTTATGTCATTAGGTGTTAAAAAAGGCGACACAATTACTATTAAAATTAATGGTGCAGATGAAGAAGAAGCATACAACTCAATTTTTGATGCTTTCAAATCAAACGAAATTATTTAATTTTATATTAAACCGCGCCACGCGGTTTTTTATGTAGAAGGAAGAATTTTTATGAATTTTGCTAAATACTTTTTCAAAAAAATTCTACTTACACTATTAGGAGTATTAGTTACAATAACTATTAGTTATTTTGTAATAGTTATATTTATTAACAATCAAAACGGTCAACCTATAATTAAAAATTACTTTAAATTCTTAATTTCAATATTTAATGGATTCGGTAAACCACTATTAGCAAATAACAGTGGTTTTAAATCATCATTATCACTGTTTTTTCACTATTATAAATTTAGCTTACTTTTTGTAGGCATTTCTTTTGTATTCAGCTTTTTTATAGGTGTTTTAGTTGGAATATGACTTGGTTATAAGAATAATAAATTTAGCGATTTAGCTATATCATTCATTGTATTTATTTTAGCAGCAGTACCCACTTTTATTTTCGCTCCAATAATGCTGATTATTTCAGAGATTAATGATTTACCGGTTAATTTTGTTGAACCTTCAGCATTTGGCTTTGGCTTTACACTGCTTTCTTTAATGATTCCCATTTCCCTTCTCTCATTAGGGATAATTGCTTTCTTTACCACTATAACAAAAAGCAATCTTGTTCAAATATTAAAAAAGGATTATGTCATTACACTAAAAGCAAATGGACTTAATAGTTGAAAAATTTTCCAAAAAGCAGTTATTAAAAACCTATTTATTTCAATAATCAACCAAATAGTACCTATTCTTGTTTTAGCAATTAGTTTTAGTTTAATAATTGAATTAATTTTTCAAATTCCAGGGCAAAGCATTATTCTAATAAGTATGTTTGAACAAGGTGAAATAAATGTTATTATGGCACTTGTCTTCTTTAAAACTTTGCTTTTATTTATCTTAGCTTTCATCTGTGAATTAATTTACGATATTTTACAAGTTGAAAATGGATACAACTTCTACTTTAATCTAAATATTAAGGATAGAATTGCTAAGATTAAATTTAGAAAGGGGGTGCATTGTGTCAAATAAACATGAACACCACCATTCGCATAAAAAAGAAGGACAAAGCCATTTAGAATTTGAAAGTAGTCTTTTTGTTAAAGCACACCACAAGCATTTTTTAGTTAATGTAACTAACAACAAGAGTGAATTCAAACAATACTTAGGACGCTTCTTTCGAAAAAAAATAAACATTTTTTTAGTTTCATTAATTGCAATATTACTAGTGTTTTTAACTCTAAGTGCTATCATTAGTCCATATTCACCGAAAAAAAGTATCATTGATTCTCATTTAGCTTACAATTTGCCAAACTATATTGGTGCAAGTATTACTAAAAAGTTTTCAAGTGATGATAATTTCTATCAACTTATTTTAAATATGCAGAAAAACAATCCTCATTTGCGAATTGTTGTTAATGAAACACCAAGTTTTGATTTGGTAAATTTAACATACAATCCATATCAACTTATCTATGCAATTGAAGGAAAAAAATACATTTTACTTTTTGGTACAAATTCAAGTGGTATTGATCGTTTTAGTTTCTTTATTCACTCATTTGGAACAAGTATATTAATTACATTTATTGCAACATTATTTCAACTTATTATAGGAACATTTTTAGGCTCAATAATTGCATATTATTCAAATAGAAGCAGTGCTAAATTTAGTTACTATTTAATTGGAACAATTAACATAATTCCTTTTTTAATAATTGTTTTCTTATTTTTTAAAATAACTTCATATAACTTTTTTAATGCTCTTTTAATATTAAGTACAATTGGTTCATTAAGTTTCTTTTATTCAAGTTATTCAATTGGACTCGAAATTAAAAATAAAGAATTTATTTTGGCATATAAGTCAAGCGGCGTAAGCAATTGAAGAATTATTTATCGTATTATATTTTGTCACTGTTTATGAAGAAATATAGCTCTTGTTTCAGATTCGCTTTCGCTTAATATGTTAGCTTTAGCTTCATTAGCATTCTTTAATATTTATAAGATAGATCAAAGTTTAAATATTGGAAATGTTTTTAAAGATCTTATTGATAATTTAAGAAACATTCAATATACAATATTTGTATCAACAATTACAAGTTTATATGTAATTTTAGTTAAATTTTTAGGCATTAATTTATTTATTGCAAGTGTACCAAAATTAGATAAGTAAGGATATTATGAGAAAAAAAATTAAAAATATAGCAAGTGCATTTTTAATTTCTACAACACTATTTAGTAGTGTTGTATCTATTTCATGCAATAATATTCGTCAGGTTAATTCAAAAGACAATTACATTAAAAAATTCAACAAACCTAACACTTATAAAGATAATTTTATACTTAGTAAAGTTAAAAGAATTGATAACGATTATGAAAGTTTGCTCACAGCACCGCTTATACGTTGAAAAAATGTTGGTAAGAGCAAGTATGATTATTTAAACAAGCATTTTTATAAAACAAGTGCAAGATTTTTAGAATTTTATTTAGCCAAATCAATCACGCTAACTTTAAATGATGAGAGCAAAAAAACTTTTGATGATGATAATGTTAGTGATAAGGTTAATAGTAATCTTTCTTCAACTACAAAAAATGATCAACTAGGTGCACAAAATGGTGTAGTACAAATTTATTCACAAGAGAATAACAATATAAATTCAACTGTATTCTTTGAAGCACTAAAAAAAGCAACAAAAGTTGAATTTGAACTCAAAGATAATATTTATTATTCAGACTATCAAGGCAAAAAAACAAAATATAAATTAGAAGCTCAGGATTTTGAAACAAGTTTTAATTTAGAACAAAACAATGCTCATTTCAAAGATCTTTTAGATAATTATTCACTCAAAGATTTTAGTTTTTCTGATAATAAATTAACTTTTGAATTAAATGATGAAACCAAATTAAAAGATAAGACTAAAAATATTGAGTTGTTCTTAACACAAGAAATAACTAATAATTTAATCTTTAATCCCACACCAACAGAACACTATAATTTAAATAAAAATAATTATGGCAAAAATTACCAAAACATCTGTTTTATAGGTTATTACATCTTAAATAAAAACAGTGTTGATGAGCAAATTTTTATTAAAAATAACAATTCTGCACTTGATGTTTTTAATGAAAACACAAAGAAGAATATTCTTAACAAAATAACACTAAAATACAATCCAATTCCAAGTGATGAAGCAACTTTTAGATTACAAAGTTATAATGCATTTAAACAGAATCTTCTTTCTGAATCTAATTACGATTTATTTAACAAAGTTCAAAAAGATGAAATTGACAATTATTCTAATCTCTTTGGTATAACTTTTACATTATTTAAACCAAGCAGTGACAATACAATAAAATATTTTTATAATTTAAATCCAAATGCTTCAAATATCAAAGAACTTAAATTCAATGAAGCATTTAGTAAACTATTTTACAACCAGAAGTTAGGTGAATTATTGGACAAAAACAATGCAAATAGAACATTTTATGCACCACATCAAATTGTTTTTAGAAATATATTGAATAATTCAATTAATCAACATTCATTTATTTTAAATTTTAGTCATAATACATATTGGAATTCATTTTCATCTCAAAGTATGATATATGATAGCAAAGATAAAAATTCATTATCCGGAGATCAAAATGTAAACTATTTAGATGATATAAATCGAATTTATGACTATGATTATGATGAAAGTAATAAAGAATTTAGAAATGGAATTATAGATTTTAAAGGCAAAAATGGTTTAATAAATAAATCAATAAGCAAAAATAAAATTTTAAATATTAATGAACAACTTAAGAGTTCAAATTATGATAAATACAAAGAAAAAATGAGCCAAATATTAGATGAATTTTATAATAAAAATCCAGAATATAAAAATCAAAATATTAAATTTACTCTACCAATTTTTAGCGATAAAAGTACAAAAATTGAATCAATTTATGAAAGAATTGTTAAGTTATACAATGGACTAGACAGCAGGTTACAAATTGATTATGAATATGCTTCAAGAGATAGTTATGCTTATTTTTCATCATTTCAAGACTTTTTTTCAATAGATAATTCTTTTAGTAATTATTTATTTAACTTAATTAGTTTAAAAAATAATTCACTTTTAACAAATTTTGCAATGTTTTCAAATGAAAAAATAGACTCAATTAATTATTCAACATATATTAAAAAATAATTTCATACATTGAAGATATTATAAATAAAACTGATTATTTTAAAAATTATCAAACATCAAGTTATTTGGATCTTGATACATTATTGAAGCAAACAAATTTGAAACCAAATGAGTTTAAAGCAGAATTAAAAGCAAAAATTCAAAAATTAAATTTTGATATGCAATTTAAACTACTAAAATCATTAGATGCATTTTTAGGTATTCGTGTTAGTGAAAACAACTTTTTATTTACAAATGAATACAAAAAATCAATTGTTCAATACTTTTATTCTAAACCACTAAATTTAGATGGTATTACATATTTTCAAGATATAAGTTTTAACTAATAGAACTATAAAACAGCCTTTTTAGTTAAAAACGAAGTGTTACTTAAAAGACACTTCCGACTTTCGGAGTTATAAATTAAAAAAATTACCAATATGCCTATAAAATAGACATATCGGTAAAATTTTGCAATAAATTTTAATAACACTTTTTAGACTTTTAAATTATTAATTATGTTTAATATTCTTGTATATAGTTCATCTTGACTTTGACACTTTGGCCATTAAAACACATTGAAAATAAGGCTCATATACATAGTATATGAATTTTTTATTTTTTCTTGTAATTCTAGTAAAACATAGTATAATATAATTATGTTTGTTAAAGTTATTAGAGTTAGAAATAAAGAATATGTTAATATTGTGAAAAGTTATTGAGATAAAGAAAGCAAATCTTGTAAACATAAGGTTGTCCAAAATTTGGGATTATTATCCAAATTAGAAGAAAACGATCCTAATTTTTTAGAAAACCTGAGAAATGAATTTAAAAAGTATTCAAAAGATAAGGAAGAAAAGAAGTACTTTTAGGCAGAATGCTTGGGACATTTAAAGATGTTTTATCTGACGATAGCATTGACGGTGAATATGATATTAGAGATGAAAACAAGATACACAATAAATATCAGAATGAATTAGAAGTTTTAAATTATGGCAATTTAATACTAAACAATGTTTACCGAAAGTTAGACCTAGATAAATATTTTGAGAAATCAAAGAATATGAAGAGAATCAAATACGATTTGAACAATATTGTCCAAAATTTAGTCGCAATGAGATTTTTAAAACCTTGTTCAAAAAGTAAAACATTTAATATTTTTGATGAGTATACAATAAAGAATGATGACACCCTTAAATCAATCTACAGAAGCCTTGAAATTTTGTGTGATGAAAGGCTAGATATCATTGAACATATCAACAAAAAATTAGCCAAACTATTTGATAGAAACCTAAAAGAAACATTTTACGATGTTACAACTGTTTACTTTGAAAGTATAGAAAAAAACGATTTGTTAGATTACGGGTTTTCTAAGGATGCAAAAATTAATAATGTACAGGTTGTTCTTGGGATGATGATTGATGCTTATGGAATTCCAATTGCCTACAAATTGTTTGCCGGAAATACAAGTGATTTTAAAACTTTTGTCCCTTTTATAAAGGAAGTTAAGGAAAAATTAGGTATTGAAAATATTACTGTTATTGCAGACAGAGGATTAAACTCTGGTCCTAATCTTTTAGAACTTAAAAAAGATGGTTTTGAGTTCATAATGTCTCACAAAATTAAAGGAAATAAGAACCTTGTTCCTGGCATTATAGACCTTGCTACATATGAGCAAGCGGTGATGGTTTTTATGTAAAAAAGCACCATTAACTAAAAAATTAAGGATGAATTAGGACTTGATAATTCATTAGATGGAAATTTAATTTTAAGTTTTTCAGAAAAAGAAGAAAAAAGATCAAAGTGATAGAGAAAGACTGATTAAAAAAGCCAAAAGTTGTGTTGAAAAAAATGGCTCAAAAGCCATGAGTGAATTAAAAAAAGGCGGCAAAAAATATGTCAACTATTCTGTTGGAGAAATTTCATTAAATGAAGAAAAAATTATAGATGATGCAAGATGAGATGGATTTTACGGAATATATACAAGCAACAAAAATTTAAGCATTGAAACAGTAATAAGAACATATTCAAATTTATGAAAAATTGAAGAATCATTTAGGATTTTAAAAACAACTTTTGAAACTAGACCAGTTTATTTGTCAAAAGAAAAAACAATTGAAGGACATTTTATGATTTGTTATTTAGCATTAGTTATTGAAAGATTCATAGAATTTTCATTAAGTTCATTGGCTAATAACAGTTTAACAACCGACAGAATTGTTGATGCATTGAGAAAGGTAAAAATAGTACTTATTGAGAGTTTAGACAAGAAAGAAAAATACTTTTTAAGAGTTAGAGAACCAGAAGATTACACAAATTTAAGAGAATCATTAGGTTATCAAATAATTCCTAAATGGGGAAAAGTCGATGAATTAGGCCCTGTTTTACTAGAATCTAAATAATAGACTTTCCATAAAAGCCTATTTTATAGGCTTTTTAAAAAATTAATTTCTAAAGTGTCAAAGTCAGAAAAAATTACCAATATGCCTATAAAATAGACATATCGGTAAAATTTTGCAATAAATTTTAATAACACTTTTTAGACTTTTAAATTATTAATTATGTTTAATATTCTTGTATATAGTTCATCTGTTGATGCCTCTATTTTCTCCCTACATAAGATTGTTTCATTTGCATACTTAATACATTCTTTTGCGTTATTTAAACATTCGATGATTTTTTGACATGACGCAGTCTCAATTAGTCCATACTGATTAATGTTTTCTTGGTAAAGAAGTTTCTTAATAAATGTAGCAATAAATAGTGCTATATAAGACAACACAAAGTGTCCTCTAATGTGATTATCAGTGTAAACATAAATAGGTCTTACTTTTAGAGTACTTTTTAGAATTCTAAAATTATCTTCAATTAAATATTGTTGTCTGTATGTTTCCACAATATTGTCTATTGGCATATCAATTAATGTTGTTTCATAAACATACAAACCATCATATTTCTCATCTTCCAAAATTTTTTCATAATCAAGTTTGTAAATGTGTTCAACTTTATTATCTCTAATTTTATCTGCAATAATTTTTGTTCATTATTTGCATTATCTTCAATAGCGACCTTTTCGAAATATCTGTATTTTTTATATTTGTTATTTAATTCATCTTCTGTTACAAAGTCTCGACCCTTTGCTTGTTTCTTGAAATTGTCAATTAATTTTTCTCTATCTTTTCTATCTTTTTTGCTCTTTTTCACTATAAGTAATTACTCTTTTTCTTCATTTTTATTTCCGTTTTTGTCTAAATTATCAGATTGAAATTTGTATTCCTTATATCAAATCCCGTCATAAGTTTTTGTCATATCTTCCTTATTTATAGCAAAATCCTTAAATTCATTTGTTGATGATTTTAGTCTATATGACATAATAAAATTGATGTTATGGCTTTCAAGAAAAGACAAATTTTCTTTTGTTGACATACCCCTGTCTGCAACTATTGTTACATTAGATAAATCTTTAACTCTAGACAGGTCATTTATATATGGTTTAAGTGTTTTTGAATTAATAGTATTGCCTGGAAAAAGGTTATAACTAAAAGGTACACCATAACTATCTGTTGCCATCGAAAACACCACTTGATCTTCATTTACCTTGTTTTCTTTTGAATATCCATTCATTCTTAATCCATCTTTTTCGAAAGTTTCAAAGTATACTGTTGTTGAATCGTAGAACATTAGTTTTTCATTTCTTGTAATGAATTTACGACAATTTTTATTTAGTGTTTTAATGATTGAATCTTTATTAGTACAAAGTACATCTAATAGACTATAAAAGGTATCAATTTTAGTGGTTACATCATTTGTATATTCATCCTTGTTTTCAAATGAGTGCTTTATACTATAATTATCTCTTAACATTTTTGAGGCAACTTGATAGTTAAAAACAGCCTCTAAATTTTTGTGTTTAGAACCTGAAATAGCATCAAAAACTTCTAACTTTTTAGCAATGTGTAAATAACTTCTGAGCCTGTGTTTTGCTCAGTATTTTTAATATTTTTTAACTTATTTAGGAGAAAGGTTTTAATGTCATTTTTATCTTTGAATGTATTCTCTAAAAGTGCTCTTTTAAATATTTCTTTGTAGTCTTTTCTAATTTTTGAGAGTTCATTTACATTGCCAAGGCTTACTATCCTATCAGCACCTTTGTTATATCCTTTAGGTCTTATAACATAGCAATATTTTTGTTTTCCATTAGAACAATCAGTTATAACCAAATCTTTTTCATAATAATATTATATCATAAATGCTATTAAATGATATTAAAAAATAAAAAATTTTTAAAAAAGTGCAAAAACACTTAAAAATTTGTATTTTTCACACTTTTTAGTAAAAATAGTACTTTTTAATGGTCCAACTCCGGAACTCAGGTAATTAGTTTAAAAAATAATTCACTTTTAACAAATTTTGCAATGTTTTCAAATGAAAAAATAGACTCAATTAATTATTCAACATATATTAAAAAATAATTTCATACATTGAAGATATTATAAATAAAACTGATTATTTTAAAAATTATCAAACATCAAGTTATTTGGATCTTGATACATTATTGAAGCAAACAAATTTGAAACCAAATGAGTTTAAAGCAGAATTAAAAGCAAAAATTCAAAAATTAAATTTTGATATGCAATTTAAACTACTAAAATCATTAGATGCATTTTTAGGTATTCGTGTTAGTGAAAACAACTTTTTATTTACAAATGAATACAAAAAATCAATTGTTCAATACTTTTATTCTAAACCACTAAATTTAGATGGTATTACATATTTTCAAGATATAAGTTTTAACTAATAGAACTATAAAACAGCCTTTTTAGTTAAAAACGAAGTGTTACTTAAAAGACACTTCGTTTTAATTTGATATGATTTTTTTAGACTTTTAGTGATGCAAAGCAATCACTTAATTTAGTAATTTTTGATATTCTTTTAATAATAATTAGAGAAACAAAAACACTAAAAAATAAAACAATAATATTTATTGTTGTCCTAGCGACTATTATATATTCAATATAACCTGACCTTAACATTATTAATATTAACTCGTTAAATATCAAAAGTATTAATGAATTTACTAAATTTAAGAGACTATTAAGTCTAAGAATTTTTTTAATTACATATAAATTTTGACTTCATGTTTTAATAAATAAGTACAAGATAAAAAATAACAAAATAAAGACAAACATCACACAATCAGATGCTAAATTTTCAATGTAAAAATTAGCTCTAATATTTAATATGTCGATAACATAATGAACAAGACCTAAAAAACACATAAGCATTATTGTTATATTAAGGCAAATTTGAACAATTAATGTTTCTTTAAGAAAAATTTTATCCTTCATAATAAATCCTATCCATTTCAGAAAGTATTAAGTATCTAATATCAAAACCATTATCACTTTTTGGGCTTGTTTTTAATAATCATCTTAAAAAGTTGTTTATTTGTTTCTGTTTACTTTCAGTAATCAAATTGTTTTTTGAGAATGAATTTGTTTCTAGTTTAGTACCAAATTTTTTAAACATTAAAATTAGTTCATCATCTTTTATGATATCTAAATTAGCATACTGAACGTACTTTTTGTTTGCTTGTTCTTTGTAAATAATAGTATCAATTGCTTTATATAATTTTTGAGCATCTTCATCAATTTTCAATTTTTTAAACATCTCTCTAACTACAAATAAAACTTGTAGAATTCTTTTATCATTAAAATATTCAAAATTATCCAAATATTTTTTAACCTTTTCGCATTGTATTTCATCTCTTATGTCGAATTTGCTCAATGCTACAAAGTTGTAGAAGAAACTATTTGAGATTATTGAATGTTTGAAAACATCAATTGCTTTCTTCATTGAAATCTTTTCATTTGCAAGTAAGAAAGCAATGTCATATTCAATATCACTTATCTTTTTTGATATCCCACTTGTCAAATTTTCTGATGTTAATAATCTAAATAATTGTTGAAGTTTTATGCCAAAAAGTCAATACTTATTAATTATCTTTTTACCATTTTTATATTTTCAATATTGTGGCAAGATTACTTTTGAATTCATAATCTCAATTTTATATTTTGACTTATAAATTAATCTTACTGCTGCAGAGTTTGTATGAAGTATCTCAATATCCGAAAGATCCTTAATTCAATCATTTGATATATTAGAAAAATCTGTGGACACAAAATCGATGTTATTATTTTTTCTTCAAAAATTTTTATATTTCATTACAAATGAAGCACTACCAAGGGGTATTAGACCTTTGTTTGAAAAAACCTTAATAATATTAACTTCATCTTCATCAAATGAATTCTTTGAATCAAGTTCATTAATTTTTTTAAATTTAAAAGTTATAAAACAATAAATTTTGTATCACTTTAATGCTTTGAAAATATTACTGTTTGAATATTGATGTATTTTAACTTTTGCAACAAGCCTAAAAATTAAATAATAAATTAGAAGTTTTAAGCAAGTTATAGGCATAAGAAAAAATATTCATTTTTTACTTAATTTAAGACCTCTGTAATTAGCAATATATATTACTTCAGCTAAAATATTAAGAAGAAATAAAAACGCAAAAAATGTTAATATGCTAACCAAAATTAATATTGAGAGCTTAATTATGGTTTTTCTATCAAAATTATTTTCTTTAACTATTTTATTTACTTTTTCTAATATGCTATTGTTCTTCATATTGCATTAACCCCGAATTTTATTAGTACTATTTACAATCAATTTAATAGTTTTTGTTTACAAAATTAATACTTGTAAATAAATTATAAAAAATTAAATTTTTCATTCTAAAATGTGGTTTATTTTAATGGTTTTATTTTATTTTGTCCACCCTGTTTTTATCTTTTATTTTGTCCATTTTTAGGTTTCAATTATTATTTTAAAAAGGAGAATTTAAATTATGGAAAATCTTGTAATTAAAACCAGATTTCAAGCAGTTGATACAGGTAAAACAACTGATTATGAAGATAAAAAAATTTTAGATTTAAAAAATTCAACAATATTGAAATAGACCAAATGCCGAAATATCAAAAATATTAGGAAAATTGGGTTGTAGAACATCAACAAAAACAATTAAAAGATATAGAAATCAAATATTGATTGCATCTACAAATAACCAAGATGCAATCAGTATATCACATGGTAATAAAAATAAACTTAGGGGTGTGAAAGTAAGTGATTCAGTTATTATTGATTTAACTAATAGATATTATGAATTAGTGGAACATATTGAGAAAATATCAAAAGGTGATCTTAGTGTAGCCTTGTTGCATTTTTACAATAATGAGAACTTACTAATGATGAAAAAAATTGTTGCCTTTCACTACCTTTTATAAAAGAATGCTTAGACTTGGTTATTGCAGTTCATATGCAACGAGAAAAGTAAAAAAATGAGTTAAGAGAAGAAGAATGTTTTTAGAAAACGGTCAAGATATTTCTAAAATCGAGGCACAGTTTATTAAAATTTATGAAAAAATTCTAAATAAAAATCCATTAAAAGGTGTTTACCAAAATAAAAGTTCTGACTATGATTTTGGGCAAATTATTGAAATTGATGCAACACCACTTCATCTTTTTGGAGAAAGTAAGAAGTACCATATTTATAATGCTTTGTTGATGCGGCAACAAAAAGTTTGTTAGCAATCTGAATTGACATTGAGGAAACAACAATTGGATATCAAAATCTTCTAACACAATTATTTAAAAGGTATGGCATTCCACAAGTAATAATAACGGATAGAAGAAGAACTTTTTGAGGTTCAGATAGTACAAGAACAAGTATGGAAGAAGCACTAAATGCAAGAGGAATTGAACTTATAACAAGCGAGCAATCCAAAGGCAAAACCAAATGTTGAAAGATCATTTTGAACATTGCAAAGATGAATAGGAACATTCTTTCATACAAACGGAATCAACTGTTTTGAAGACTTTTTGGGAAAAATTGAACTTTTAATTGATGAATACAACAAACAATTTAAAAAGGCCGAAGCAGTAAGTAAAAATCAAATGTTTTTAGAAAGCCAAATACTGAAATTTTTGAAGAAGAGATGAATCTTGTAATTAAAAGAAAAATAGTTAATCATACTGTGAGATATGACAACAAATATCTTGCTCCATTTGATAATAATGGCGCTAGGGTTTCTATGTTTGAAAGTGGAGAGGCAAAGCATGGTAACTCCTGAAAATAAATTATTCTTTGTTGAGGGAAAAGAAAATATGAAGCCAGAGTACCGAAAGGAAACGAATTGAGTGCAATCGATGTATATGCAATATCAAAAAATCTTGATCCACAACATCAAGGTGTAAGAGCTACAATTAAAACCATGCTTCATAATAGAACATGAACATCCAGTACATTTGAAAAACTTGAAAATATATTTAAGAATTCTGCAAACCCAAACAATAAAGACATTGAATTTATTAAAAAACTATTAAGTGAAAATCTTGAAAAGTTAAATGATATTACAAAAGAAATGAAGGAATTTATTGACGCTAATTACAAATCATTTAAGTAAGTTTTTCTTGTTTCTTCTTTTTTAAAAGAAGAAAGCCTGTCTAGCAAGATAAAAGAAGTTTTGCTTCTTAAGACCGACAGGTCTTAATAAGAACCAACGGCTCAATACTTATTAAATAAGTTATTTTTATTTCAATCAACAATTTATTTGTTGATTGAAGAATATTTAAAAGAAATTAACAAATGATGTCAATCCCCAAAAGTTATGAAAAAACTTTAGGATTGAAGACAAAATGAATTAATTAAAAGCAACTTCTTAATGATGTTGTATGTTTTAATATGCAAAATTTTAAAAAATGTAATTTAACATTTAAAAAATGCGGTAAACCTTAATGTTGTACACACAAAAACAAAAAAATAACACATTTTTTGCTGTTTTAGTTAAAAAAATAGCCAAACTTTTATGTGTTTTGGCTATAATTTTTACAACCTTAAAAATTGGACAAAATAGAAGAAAATTATCATTTTCATTCTAAAATGTGGTTTATTTAGTCATAAAAGATAACCAAAAAAACTTTTTTAACAAAAAAGCAATTAAACATTATGTAATTTTATTTTTTAACATATAATTAGAATACATTTATTAGCTAATAGAAATTTTATATCACAAGGAGGAATCGTGGCTATTGTTCCAAAACGTAAGACATCTAAACAACGTAAACATAAAAGACGTACCCATGATGCTTTACCTATTCAAAATCTTATTGCATGCAAAAACTGTTCTCAATTAATTCAACAACACCGTGTATGTGACTCTTGTGGATTTTATAAAGGTAAAAAAGTTGAAGGCTACAAAAGTTTAGATATGCGTAATGCTCAACAATAATTAAATGGGTTTCCCATTTTTTTATTATTAAGTTCTAATTTAATAATAATATAAAATATTATTAATAAATAGGAGATAAGGATGCCAGAGAAGATGTTAACATTGATTATTCAAATTGTTGCTCCAATAATAATCTTAGCCTGCACAGGTCTTTTAAGCATTTTTATTTTCCTTTATATAAGAAAACAAAAATTAAATAAATATATTTCATTTCTTGATCAAGCAACCAAAGATATTAAGAATGATTTAACTGGAAGAAATGCGACAATTTCTCGCTTTGCCACTTTATCTCAATCTCAAGAAAGATATAAGTCATCTTTAAGTGAACTAAAAAGTCTTGACAAAAGCTTAAATACAATAATTAAAGATTTAAACGAAAAATTTTACAATCTAAGAAAGGCAGCTAAATCATACAAGTTAAAAGTTGCTCATAAAATTTATCATCAAATTTTGCCCAAATATCAAGAATGTATTTCGCTTAATAAAGAATTTGAAGAAAAGACCAAAAACTTAAATAAGCACTGAAATGTTATTGAAATAGTAACAAATGAGTCATTTAGTATTTTACGTAAAGTCGGCGATTATTTAGATAAGAATAAATTTCGACTAAAGAAAAGTTATAAAAATCTTGAAAATGAACTTACTCAACTTCGCGAAACAACTATTGAGTGAGAAAATAATAAATTAACTCACAAAATTGATAGCATCTCAAATGCTCTTAATCAACACGAAAAAAGAATTAACATTTTTGCTCGCAAAGTTGATCACTTTGTCAATATAGAGTGAAGTCTTTTTGACCACTTACCTAAAATTCTAAACAAATTAAAATCTGAAACAAGAGAGCAAAGTGCAATTAATGATTTAATTAGTGAGCATCAAGTTTTAACAAATGAGTGGCTTGAGTTACCTTATCAAGATATACAAGAAAGAATTAAGAAAATTTATACAGAATACTATATTCTTAATAAAAAATCAACCATTAACAAAGAATTTCAAGACTTTATTAACAAAGAGTTAGCAAAAATCGGTAATATGATTACTAAACTCGATCAAAAATTAAGTTATGTTTCAATCGAACTTGATGACTATGACCAAAATTTTGTAGCAAAAATTTCATCTGAATTAATGCAATTGAAAGATCAATATGACTCAATTGTAACTAGTAAAGAGAAAAGTAGCGAAGTAAGTTTAATGGAAGTGCAAAATTTAATTGAAGGCATTATGCAACTTGTTAAAAATTGTAATAATAAAATTGAATTTTTTAACTATGATTCTTATCAAAAAAAATACAATGAATATTATTTGAAGATGCTTGAAACATGAAGCCTTAAAATTCAATTTGTTCAAAGTAGCGTTCTTGAACAAAGTTCAGAATTAGAAAGTGATATTAAACATTTAATTTCAAATTTAACTAATGTTAAAAGAGATTTTAGTCAAAGTGGTAAATTGAATTTTGAATCTAAAAATTGACTTAGTTTTTATAAAATTTTCAACAAACTCCTTAAAATGACTTTTAGGGCTTATTTATACAAGAAAATGACAGAGGAACTATTGTCAAAAAGTATGCATTTTAGAATAAATAATTCTGATTTTAACGAACTCTTAATCTCTGTTAACAAGCATATGAGAGCCAAAAGGTTCGATGAAGCTTTCTCACTTTTAGCAACCTGCATGAAAAAGGAAAAGAAATATGTTAAGTAAAATATTGATAAGATATGGCGAATTAACACTAAAAGGTAAAAATAGAATTAATTTTGTTGATACACTAGCGTCAAATATTCGTAAGAAAACCAAGGATAAATTAGAGGTTGAATTTGACCGTATGTTCTTGCCTTATAGTCATGAAAATATGAACTTCTTGCAATACATTTTTGGCATCACTTCATATTCGCCTGTAATTATTTGTGCAAATGATATAGATGAAATCAAGAATGCTTCACTAAGTTTGATTGAAGGCAAAAGTGGTAGTTTTAAGGTTTCTGCTCGCCGAAATAACAAAAGTTTTGCTTATCAATCAGGTCAAATTAACAATATTGTAGGTGCTTACTTATTGGAAAAGAACAAAAATTTAAAAGTTGATGTGAATAATCCACAAACTACAATTCATATAGAAGTAAGGGGCAAACATACTTATATTTTTGTGGATATCATTCAAGCACTTGGTGGTCTTCCGGTCGGAGTTAGTGGTCGAGTATTACACCTAATGAGTGGTGGAATTGATAGTCCAGTTGCTGCCTTTAAACTTATGAAAAGAGGTCTTAAAGTCGACTTTCTTTCATTTATTACACCTCCTCAAACTGATGAAAAAACAATTGAAAAAATAAAGGCTCTTGTTAGTGTTCTTAATCAATATCAGAATACAAGTACAATTTATTTGGCTAACTATTCAAAATTGATGAATTATATAGCCTTAGTTTCAAATCAAGCTTATAAAATCACACTAATGAGAAGAAGTTTCTATCGAATTGCTCGCATAATTGCTAAAAGCAAAAAAATTCTTGCTCTCTCAAATGGTGAAAACCTGGGTCAGGTTGCTTCTCAAACACTAGAATCAATAAGCACAATAACAGATGGTGTTAATATCCCAATTTTTCGCCCATTATTGAGTAATGATAAAATTGAAACTATCAATATAGCTAAAGTAATTAAAACATATGAACTTTCTATTATTAAAGCAAGTGAAACCTGTGAACTTTTTGCACCAAAAGAACCTGTAACAAAACCAACAATTAATGAAGTAAATAAATTAGAAGAAGAATTAAGCATGCTTAAGGATTTAGAAGCTGAGTGTATAGATAAAGAAATAGAAATAATTAAAATTAAATAATATGTGTGCACGGCACATATTTTTTTAATTAATGTTTTTAGAATAATGAGAATGTTTTTTCAATTTAGCAAAAAAATAAAAAAATATTTTGAAATTAATTGCTTATGTGTTATCATATTAAAGCATTTGTAAATTAATGCACTAAAATTGTTCTTTGAAAACTAGATATATAAACATGACAGTCAATTTTTTCGAGAGTTTGATCCCGGCTCAGGATGAACGCTGGCTGTGTGCCTAATACATGCATGTCGAGCTGAAGCGTAGCAATACCTTAGCGGCGAATGGGTGAGTAACACGTGCTCAACGTACCGCTTCAGTTTGGCATAGCGACTGGAAACAGTCGATAATTCCAAATACTCGTAATTTTCGCATGAAGATTACGTAAAAGAAGCGTTTGCTTCGCTGGAAGGATCGGGGTGCGTAACATTAGGCTAGTTGGTGAGGTAACGGCCCACCAAGGCGATGATGTTTAGCGGGGTTGAGAGACTGAACCGCCACACTGGGACTGAGATACGGCCCAGACTCCTACGGGAGGCGACAGTAGGGAATATTCCACAATGGGCGAAAGCCTGATGGAGCGACACAGCGTGAAGGATGAAGGTCCTATGGATTGTAAACTTCTGTGGTGAGGGAAGAAAAGACAGAATAGGAAATGATTTTGTTTTGACGGTACTGTATTAGAAAGCAACGGCTAACTATGTGCCAGCAGTACGCGGTAATACATAGGTTGCAAGCGTTATCCGGAATTATTGGGCGTAAAGCGTCTATAGGTTGTTTGTTAAGTCTGGCGTTAAATTTTGGGGCTCAACCCCAAAACGCGTTGGATACTGGCAGACTAGAGTTGTGTAGAGGTTAGCGGAATTCCTTGTGAAGCGGTGAAATGCGTAGATATAAGGAAGAACACCAATATGGCGAAGGCGGTAACTGGACATATACTGACACTGAGAGACGAAAGCGTGGGAGCAAACAGGATTAGATACCCTGGTAGTCCACGCCCTAAACGATGATCATTAGTCGATGGGGAACTCATCGGCGCAGCTAACGCATTAAATGATCCGCCTGAGTAGTACGTTCGCAAGAATAAAACTTAAAGGAATTGACGGGGATCCGCACAAGCGGTGGAGCATGTGGTTTAATTTGAAGATACGCGTAGAACCTTACCCACTCTTGACATCTTCTGCAAAGCTATGGAGACATAGTGGAGGTTAACAGAATGACAGATGGTGCATGGTTGTCGTCGACTCGTGTCGTGAGATGTTCGGTTAAGTCCTGCAACGAGCGCAACCCTTATCCTTAGTTACTACCATTTAGTTGAGGACTCTAAGGAGACTGCCCGAGTAATCGGGAGGAAGGTGGGGATGACGTCAAATCATCATGCCTCTTACGAGTGGGGCAACACACGTGCTACAATGGCCGGTACAAAGAGAAGCGAAGTGGTGACATGGAGCAAACCTCAAAAACCGGTCTCAGTTCGGATTGTAGTCTGCAACTCGACTACATGAAGTCGGAATCGCTAGTAATCGTAGATCAGGCTACGCTACGGTGAATACGTTCTCGGGTCTTGTACACACCGCCCGTCAAACCATGGGAGCCTGGTAATGCCCGAAGTCGGTTTATAAACAAACTGCCTAAGGCAGGACTGGTGACTGGGGTTAAGTCGTAACAAGGTATCCCTACGAGAACGTGGGGATGGATCACCTCCTTTCTACGGAGTACAAAAATACTTTTATAGTATTATTAACCTTATTTCACTAGACCTTTTTATATATTTTTGTTATGTGGCTTTTTTGGGTCTAAAGACTTTATATCTAGTTTTGAGAGAATAATATTTTTCTCTCTAATGTTCTTTGAAAACTGAATAGTAAATTTTTGATATTTACAACGACATCAAAATTAAATTAAATGGTTAATTTGTTTTGATTTCATCGAGAAAAAATCATATTATTATGATTCATTGAAATGTCTTAAAATACACATCATAACAAACTATAACAATAGGAAAATACTTTTAAATAAGGAAGAGTTTGTGGTGGATGCCTTGGGTCTGAAAGTCGATGAAGGACGTGATTACCTGCGATAAGCCTCGTGGAGTCGGAAATATGCTATGAAACGGGGATTTCCGAATGGGGAAACCTAATTAGGGTAATGCCTAGTTGCCATGTTTTGAATACATAGAAACTTGAGCGAGACACCTTGTGAACTGAAACATCTTAGTAGCAAGAGGAAGAGAAAATAAACAATGATTTCTTTAGTAGCGGCGAGCGAACGAGAAAGAGCCCAAACCCAGTAATGGGGGTTGTAGGACGATCTACATGAAGTTACAAAACTTAATGATAGCAGAAGCTTTTGGGAAGAAGCGGCATAGAGGGTGATACCCCCGTATGTGAAATTATTAAGTCTTCTGGTCGTATCCTGAGTAGGGCGGGGCACGTGGAACCCTGTCTGAATCTGCCGGGACCACCCGGTAAGGCTAAATACTAATCAGACACCGATAGTGAACTAGTACCGTGAGGGAAAGGTGAAAAGAACCCCGAGAGGGAGTGAAATAGATTCTGAAACCACTTACTTACAATTAGTCAGAGCCCGTTTATGGGTGATGGCGTACATCTTGCAGTATGGACCGGCGAGTTATGACAGCATGCGAGGTTAAGCGGAAAAAAGCGGGTAGTAGAGAAATCGAGTCTTAATAGGGCGAATTAGTATGTTGTTATATACCCGAAACCATGTGATCTATTCATGAGCAGGCTGAAACTTGGCTAACCCCAAGCGGAGGGCCGAACCGTAGTACGCTGAAAAGTGCCCGGATGACTTGTGAATAGCGGAGAAATTCCAATCGAACTTGGAGATAGTTGGTTCTCCTCGAAATAAACTTAGGGCTAGCGTGTAGTGTTAAGTAATGGTGGTAGAGCACTGAATATGGAATGGCGTGACGCTATTGTACTGACTATAATCAAACTCCGAATACCATTATGTATTACTATGCAGTCGAACCGAGGTGCTAACGTCCCGGCTCGCGAGGGCAACAACCCAGATCGCCGGCTAAGGTCCCAAAATCGTGTTAAGTGAGAAAGGTTGTGAGGTTTCATAAACAACTAGGAAGTTGGCTCAGAAGCGACCATCTTTTAAAGAGTGCGTAATAACTCACTAGTCAAGAGACCTTGCGCCAACAATTTAACGGGACTAAAACACGATACCGAAGCCGCGGGTACATCTGTACGTTAGAGGAGCGTTCCTAGGGCAATGAAGTCAGACCGTGAGGACTGGTGGAGCACTAGGAAGTGAGAATGCCGGTATGAGTAACGATTCGTAGTGAGAATCTACGACGCCTATTGGGAAGGTTTCCGGGCAAGGTTCGTCCACCCAGGGTTAGTCAGGACCTAAGACGAGGCTGAAAAGCGTAGCCGATGGACAACAGGTTAATATTCCTGTACTTTCTATAATAGTGATGGAGTGACGGAGAAGGATAATTTTACCACTTACTGGATTGTGGGGTAAGCGTTGACTGGTGACTATAGGCAAATCCGCAGTCTATAACCGGAAGGCGTTATGCACAGGGCAACTAAACTAAACAATTCCATGCTTCCAAGAAAAGCTTCTAAACTTAATATTATGGAAACCTGTACCGAGAACGGACACACGTCCCCTAGATGAGTATTCTAAGGCGAGCGAGAAAACTAGTGTTAAGGAACTCTGCAAAATGACCCCGTAAGTTCGCAAGAAGGGGCGCCTAAGGTAACACTTAGGCCACAGTAAATTATGAGGGGCAACTGTTTATCAAAAACACAGCTCTCTGCTAAACCGCAAGGTGATGTATAGGGGGTGAAGCCTGCCCAGTGCCCGAAGGTTAAGTGGATGCGTTAGCTCTACGCGAAGCGTTGAAATGAAGCCCGGGTGAACGGCGGCCGTAACTATAACGGTCCTAAGGTAGCGAAATTCCTTGTCGGCTAAATACTGACCTGCACGAAAGGCACAATGATCTCTCAACTGTCTCAACACTAGACTCGGTGAAATTATGGTCCCAGTGAAAACGCTGGGTACCCGCATCAAGACGAAAAGACCCCATGGAGCTTTACTACAGTTTCGTATTGGAACTTGGTCTAACATGTGTAGGATAGGTGGGAGACTTTGAAGCGAGGACGCTAGTCCTTGTGGAGTCATCCTTGAAATACCACCCTTGGTATATTGAGTTTCTAACATGCCGCCCTTTACTGGCGGGTGGACAGTGCGTGACGGGTAGTTTGACTGGGGCGGTCGCCTCCTAAAGAGTAACGGAGGCGTTCAAAGGTACACTCAGTACGGTCAGAAACCGTATGTAGAGCGCAAAGGTAGAAGTGTGCTTGACTGCGAGACTTACAAGTCGAGCAGGTGCGAAAGCAGGACTTAGTGATCCGGCTGTACATTGTGGAATGGCAGTCGCTCAACGGATAAAAGTTACCCTGGGGATAACAGGCTTATCTTGCCCAAGAGATCACATCGACGGCAAGGTTTGGCACCTCGATGTCGGCTCATCGCATCCTGGAGCTGGAGTCGGTTCCAAGGGTTGGGCTGTTCGCCCATTAAAGCGGTACGCGAGCTGGGTTCAAAACGTCGTGAGACAGTTTGGTCCCTATCTGATGTGGGCGTTGGAATATTGATGAGAGCCGCTCTTAGTACGAGAGGACCGGAGTGGACGTACCACTGGTGTTCCAGTTGTTCCGCCAGGAGCATAGCTGGGTAGCTAAGTACGGAAAGGATAACCGCTGAAAGCATCTAAGTGGGAAGCCTCCTCAGAGATAAGTATTCCCTTGAGATTCCTTATAGACTATGAGGTTGATAGGTTGGAGGTGTAAGCGTAGTAATACGTTGAGCTGACCAATACTAATAAATCGATTGATTTAAAAGTAGAAGTGTATATTTAAGACATTTCAATGAATTATTATTACTATTCAGTTTTCAAAGAATATGTGTCACGAAGTGGCATTTTTTTATTTTTTGAGAAATTTTTGTTTTGGTAACCTATTTCTAAATAATACTAACTGTAAGATAATCATTTTGTCTATTTTTAATCCATAAATCTAAAAATTGTTTATTATTATAATTATAAAAGGAGTATGAAATGTTATATATTAATCTACATGTTGACCTTCCAGAAGGTAAAAAAATAAAAAAACAAAATAGCAATGAGTTTGATTATGTCATTAAAGATTATGAGACAATTCCTGGTAAAAGATATCGAAGAGAAAATAGAGTTTTAGTCGGAAAAGTATCAAAAGTTGATCCAACAAAAATGCATCCAAATGACAATTATTTTTCACTTTACGGGGAAATTGATGCTGTACAAGTTAGTGAGCCAGGAGAACACGATGACACAATAAGTGTCGGGTCGGTTTTAGTTATGCAACATATTATGAATGAACTTGGAATAAGTCGTATTCTTGATGAAATTTTCGAAGATAAATCAGACTTAATTAAGTCTTTACCTATCTATTATGTTAATGAAAGAACAAGTGTACACCAGCATTTTTCAAATTGACTATTTGACAATTTTTCATATCTTGAAAATGTGCCATCTAACTCAACAATTTCAAGATTAATAAATCAAGAAGTAACATCTAAAAAGATAAATGAATTCTTAAAATTATGAACTGAATCATTGCATAATAGCTCACTAGATTTAAATAAAATTTTGGTTTCAATTGACTCAACAAACTTCAATGTAAATTCAAATAAAATTGACTTGAGCGAATATGGAAAAGCAAAGATTGATGAAAAATTAAGACAAATAAACTTGGCATATGCACTTGAACAAAAATCGGGTTTACCATTATTTTATGATATTTTTCCAGGTTCAATAACAGATCAAACCCAATGCGAATTAATGCTCCAAAAAGCCCTTGACTATAAATTTAAAGATGTAAGATTTGTAATGGATAGAGGCTATTTTACAGGCGAAAACGTCAAATATTTAAATGATAATAAACTTGAATTTATAATAATGGCAAGAGATTACTATAGTACACTAAAAAAACTCATTAATGATAATAAGCATCAAATTACAAATAAATCAAAAACATATTTAGAAGATCATAACTGCTTTGGAGTTAAAACAAGAGCCAAAGTTTTTATAGATGATAATAATGAATATTTTGTTTATCTAATGTATTCAGATGTTAAGGCTTCACTCGAGAGAGAAATATACAATAATAAGATTCAAATATTCAAAAACCAATTAAGAAATGTTAAGAAAATTAATGATGGAATTATAAACACATACTCAAAATATTTTGATTTTGTTGTTGATGAAAATGACAATATTAAGACTATTTATACAAATGATAATGAAAGACAAAGAGCATATGATAATGCAGGATATTATGCATTAATTTCAAATGTTGATTTAAGTGTTGAAGAAGTTTTAGAATCATATAGAAACAGGGATGTTATTGAAAAAACTTTTATGGCTTTAAAATCTAATATAGGTTTTGAAAAAAGACATGTAGGTAATGTCATAGCAATAGAATCTAGAACATTCTTAGTTTTTATTTCAACAATAATTTGATCATATTTTACAAACAAGTGCCACACAATACTAAACAGTAGTTCAAATGAAACAGTTATAACTTTGTTAAATGAATTATCAAAAATTAAAGTTGTTAAACATTCAAACACATATAGAAAAAAATATGCATTAACTACAAAACAAAAAGAAATTCTAAGATGTTTTAATTTAGATGAAAATTTCATAAATGAATCTATTATTTTGATCAATGAAATATATAGTTAAATCCTATTAGTTGTATAAACTATGTAGAGTTTATGTTGTAATTATTAACATTTATGAATTAGAAAACAAAAAAATAATAAAATTTACAAATAAAATAAAATTAAATTGCTTTGAACTAATCTATTAAATCGAAATACTAATAGTTAATTAAATTTTACTAAAAAGCCTATAAAACAGGCTAATTAGTAAAATTTTTAAAAATTATAAGTTATTTGTAAAATATACAATTTTAATACTTTGTACTATTGAAATTTAGATAAAATTATTTGAAAATTATAAAAGTGAAGTGTCGCTAGTAACGAAACTTCACTTTTTTATAGTTCCTGTAAAATATTAATGATACAAATGAAAGGAACATACTAATTATATGCTAATTTTAAAATATCAAGATTTTACATGTATACATCAACAAATATTTAGAGGTATTAAGAATCATTTCGGTTATTCATTAACTAAACATTATGAAGTAAATTATGACAAATTATTACTTGAATATGCGATCAAGAGATATGCAGAAAAAAGAAATATACAAAACCCAAATAGAATTACAGTTTCTATGGTTTTAAGATTCATCGAAATCATAAAACGACACAATAATATTTCAAGTATTGCCAATGAATTAAACTGTTCTAAAAAGACAGTTAGAAAACTGTTTAATAAGTTAAATTCTGGTCCTAAATTTCCAGTAGGAAAAACAAGATATATATGCAGTATATGTGAGAAGAAAAACCCCACTGTACAAATTTTAGATCCTGTACCATTTATTAATGAGATATCTAATTATGCTTTTTCTCGTACATATTTTGAAAGTAAAAAAATACAGAGAAAATGAGTACCAATCTTAACTTTTTATAGTAAATTAGTTAAAAATTATAATAAGAATAAGAACTGTAAGGACGGTAAAAATAAAGCAATAAAAATGTCTGTTAGAACTATTATTGACGAGTTTAAAAAAGTTATGAAAGAAGGCGACTTTTGTCCGAAACCAGTAACATTCTATAAATTCTTGCAAAAGAACCCAGGTATTGTCAGTTTAGACATATTGCCCTATAAATCAGTTGGAAAAGGTCAAAACAAAAAGAAAAAAACTTGCACACCAAAAGTAAAAACCCCAGGTTTATCAATACATTTAAGACCTGAAAGTATTAATCAAAGAATGAATGCAAATGACTATGAAATGGATACAGTTGTTGGCTTAATTGGAATTGATTATTGAAGATTATTGACATTGATAAATCGTAAAACAAGAATGGCATATGCTGTTCTTGTAAAAGGTAATGCTAAATCAGTAAAAGAAGGTTTATTGTGATTAATTAAGCGTTACAACTTGCATATTGATTCATTAACAATTGATAATGGAATTGAAAATCGCAGGTTAGATGAAATTGAATGTATAGGACAAATATATCATACCGATTCTTATGCATCAAATCAAAAAGGTTCAATCGAAAATATGCATAAGTTCATAAGATATTTTGTTGCAAAAGGAAAGAGTTTTAACTCATTAACTAATAGCGATGTTCAACATATTATGTTTAGAATTAATTCAATTAAAAGATACTCAGCAGTTAATTATCCATCAGGTTTGAGTCCTATTGAATTTCATAAACTAGAAACAAATATTGACCTAACAAACTTATTCCTACAAGATTAAAACAAAAGCAAAAAAGACGCCGCGCGGGGGTATACCCCCGTTACCTCCCTTCCCCCTTCTTCATTCTTTACTTAGAATTAAAATATTGTTTTATGCGAATAAAACATTTTTTGTCGTGCATTTATTCATTATTTGCATTGTTTCTTCTGGAAAATCGTATAATTTTTTTACATTAATATTTATAGGCACTTCACTTTTATAATTTGCAAGATAAAATTATTTGCTCATTTACTATAAAAATGAGTGTTTTATTATATAATAATAAAGAATTTTATAATAAGGGAAAAATGAGGAAAGGAGGGCACGTTAAATGAAGAACTTTTTTGCAAATACAGGTTTCAAAATTTCTAAGTTTTTTTATACTTTCAAAAATAAGTGAATACTATTTTGAAGTACAAAAGAAATAACAAAAAAATTATTATATACGTTATTGTTATTGTCAATTTATATCTTAATGACAACAATTAAGGCACCATTTGTAAATTTAGCTAATACAAACATTAATGATGACCCTTTTTTAAATACTCTTAACCTTGTTGGTGGTGGGGGTCTTAAAAATTTTTCATTGGTTGCATTGGGTATTAGTCCATTTATTAATGCAAGTTTAATAATGTCTCTTTTGCAAACCAAGCTTTTTCCACCAATTCAAAAACTTAGTCAAAGTGGTCCACAAGGTCGTAGAAAACTAAACATTATTACTAGAATATTAACATTAATAATCGCTTTTCCTCAAGCTATCCTATTAACAAAATCGCTTGGTGCAGGTGATAATCCTTTTATCATTTTTAATCCAATAAAAGCGTTTCACCCAGGTGTTACAACTTTTTTTGTTTTACCGTTAATTTTAATTGCTGGTTCATTGTTTTCATTGTTTATAGCTGAACAAATAACAGACAAAGGCTTAGGAAATGGAACAAGTTTAATTATTTTTGTTGGTATTGCATTCCAATTACCTACTCAATTTAAAGGTGCATTCAGTTTGTTTGTCGGTAGCGAGAGCACAACAGCAATTTTTGTTGGAGCATTAAAATTCTTAACTTATTTATTTGTTTACTTTGGATTATTATTTATTATTACATTAGTTTATAATGCTGAAAGACATATTCCAATTCAACAAATAGGAGCTGGCAGAAGTAGAAATATCAATGAAATGGGTAAGTTACCAATTAAGTTAAACCCAGGTGGAATTATGCCAATAATTTTTGCTTCTATGCTAGTAAGTTTTCCAATTATGATTGCAAGAATTTTACCAAGTGGAAATTCAGGAAAATTATGAATTGAAGCTAATATGCAATTTAGACAACCGCTAGGATTGTCATTGTTAATTCTAATTACATTCTTTTTCAGTTATGTAATTGGACTTCAACAATCAAAGATTGATAAAATTTCAGAAGACTTTGCTAAAAATTCTACTTTTATTCCAGGACTTAGACCTGGCGAAGAAACTGAAGATTACTTAATAGGGATTGTTTTAAGACTTTGTACATTTAGTGGTTTCTATTTAGTTTTTTTAGCTTCATTTCAATATATTATGATTTTAGGTTTAAATATACCTGCTATTGTAAGTTTTGGTGGAACAGGTATGATGATTTTAGTTTCTGTTGCTCTTGAAACTATTCAACAATTTCTTGCAAGACGCAAAAGTCAGCATCTTGCTAAACAAAAACGTCTTTCAAAAGAAGCGGCAGAAGTGATTAATTTCCAAAACAAATATGAAGAAAATGATCCTTTTGCTTCAGACGATCAAAAAGTTGATAATCAATCAAAAGATTATGACAAATACAAAAATGGAGATGGTTTATTATGATAAATAAAGTTACCCAACATGTCGTTTTTATGGGACCACCAGGAGTTGGTAAAGGTACTGTTGCTGCTCTTATATCTCAAAAATATGGTTTAGTTCATGTTTCAACTGGCAATATATTTCGAGAAGAAATTGCATCTCAAAGTGATCTTGGTTTACAGGTTAAGAAAATTGTTGAAAGTGGTCAATATGTTCCAGATAGTATCACAAATGAAATTGTTAAGAATAAGATTCAAGCATTAATGAACGAAAAAAAGATAATAATGCTTGATGGTTATCCTAGAACTATTGAACAAGTTAATTTTTTGAATAGTATTCCTAATTTTAAATATGTTGCATTAGAATTAAGTGCGCCAGAAGAAGTTATTTTAAAAAGATTAAATGGCCGTAGACAATGCCAAAATTGTAAGGCAAGTTTTCACATTGACTTTATGCCATCAAAGAAAGGCAAAGATTGTGACAAGTGTGGTAGCGAATTAATCTTGAGAAAAGATGACTCAATTGAAGCTATTAAAGTTCGTCAAAAAGTTTATCACGATCAGACAGCTCCATTGCTTAATTATTATAAAGAGAATAATTTGCTATTGACATTTGATGCTATTAGCGAACCTGAATCAATTGCTAAAAATGTAGTTGAATCATTATCAAAATTTAAAAGTAAATAATATGTAGAAAGTAGCAGACTTATGATAACTATTAAAAATGAACAAGAAATTATTAATATTACTCAAAGCTGCAAAATCCTGGCAGAAGTTAAAAAAATTGTTTATGACTTTGTAAGACCAGGGGTTTCATTAAAAGAAGTGGATTCAATCGCTTTTAATGAAATAGTCAAAAGAGATGCTCGACCAGCTTTTAAAGGTTTATACGGTTTTCCCGCAACCTGTTGCATCTCGGTGAATGAAGAATTGATCCATGGAATTCCAAGTGATTACATTATTAAAGATGGCGATATAGTAAAAGTTGACATAGGATGTGATTACAAAGGAATGAAGAGTGATAGTGCCTTCACAAAAGGTGTTGGTAATATCAGTGATAGTGATAAAAAAATAATTAAAGTAGCACAAGAGTCATTTTATGCTGGTCTCGAGGCAATTAAACCTGGAGCAAGAGTTGGTGATGTAAGTGCTGCTATTGGTAAGGTTATAAGGCAAAATAATTTATATACACCTAGACAATATAGTGGACATGGAATTGGTCGCGAGGTCCACGAAGATCCATATATTTTTAATGATGGTCATGCTGGAACTGGACCTTTATTAAAAGATGGAATGGTAATTTGTATTGAGCCAATGATTTTGCAAAAAAATGCAAAAGTAAAGGTAAAGAGTGACAAATGAACCGTTGTAAGTGCTAGTGGTTTAAATGCTGCACACTATGAGCACACTGTTTTAATCAAAAATGGTAAAGGTGTTATATTAACGAAAGGAATCTAAATGGCAAAAGACGCAATTAAAATGAAAGCAATTGTTAAGGAAGCTTATTCAACAGATGAATATGATGTTGAACTTGAAAACGGAATGGTCATCAAGGCTCACATTTCAGGAAAAATGCGAGTTAATCACATTCGTATTTTGCCTGGTGATACTGTCGATGTTGAAATTAGTCCTTACAATTTATCTTTAGGGCGAATAACTTATCGTCACAAATAGATTAATAAGGAGATATTATGAAAGTTAGAGCAAGTGTTAAAAAAATGTGTAAAGATTGTCGCATTATTAAACGTAAGGGAATTATTAGGGTAATTTGCTTATTGCCAAAACACAAACAAAGACAAGGATAAAAGAGGAATTAAATGGCTAGAATTTTAAATATTGAAATTCCTAATAATAAACGTGTTGTTATATCATTAACATACATTTATGGAATAGGAAGAACTCGTGCACAAGAAATTTGTGCCAAGGCTAAGATTAATGAAAATCTTAGAGTTAAAGATTTATCAGAAGAACAATTAAGTGCAATTCGTGAAGTAGCAAAAGAATACACAACTGAAGGTGATCTTCGTCGTGAAACAAGCTTAAACATTAAGCGTTTAATGGAAATTAAGTGCTACCGTGGTATTCGTCACAGAAAAGGCTTACCTGTTAGAGGTCAATGTACACAAAAGAATGCTCGTACACGTAAAGGTCCTCGTAAAACAGTTGCAGGTAAAAAATCTAAATAATAGATAGGAAGAGGAATTAATTATGGCTAGAAAAACCAAAAAGAAAAATATAACAAATGGTGTAGCACACATTCACTCAACAAATCAAAATACTATTGTTACCTTTGCTGACGAAAAAGGAAATGTTATTGCATGAAGTTCTTCTGGTGCTATTGGGTACAAAGGAACCAAGAAAAAAACTCCTTATGCAGCAGGTTTAGCTGCACAAGCTGTTGCTGAAGCTGCAAAAGAGCATGGTATTAAAAGTGTAAAAGTTCAACTAAAAGGTTTAGGTGCAGGTAAAGATGCAGCTAGAAAACAAATTGAAGTTGCAGGTATCACAGTAACTGAAATTAAAGATGTTACACCAGTTCCACATAATGGAACAAGACCTCCAAAACGTATTCTTAAACGTGAAGCTAAAAAATAATTAAAGGAGTTGAATAACTATGGAAAAGATGACAAAATTAGAGTACCAAAAGGTTACTAAATTAAATAATTCAACTTCAAATGTAACTACATTTACTCTTCAACCACTTGAACGTGGTATGGGCCAAACATTAGGTGTTGCCCTACGTCGTATTTTACTTTCAAA
Source organism: Mycoplasmopsis caviae (assembly GCF_024498215.1). Classification (NCBI taxonomy): domain Bacteria; kingdom Bacillati; phylum Mycoplasmatota; order Mycoplasmoidales; family Metamycoplasmataceae; genus Mycoplasmopsis; species Mycoplasmopsis caviae. The sequence continues at coordinate 393,824 of NZ_CP101806.1, forward strand.
TATAACATCATTAGCACTTTTTGCTGTTAAAATTGAAGATGTTAATCATGAATTCCAAGTAGTTGATGGTTGTGTTGAAGATGTTGCCACAATTATTATGAATTTAAGAAAAGTAAGATTTCAATATAATCCAGAATTTGTTAGGGATGATGAAATTATTAAAGTAACACTAAAAGCTGATCAACCAGGGGAAGTTACTTCAAGGTTGTTAGAAGTTAATAATTCAAGTATTGAAATTTTAAATAAATCATTAGAGATTGCACACTTATCTGCAAGCGGAAAACACAAATTAAATATTGAATTATATTTAAAGCCAGGGCGTGGATTTATTTCTAATGAAGAAAATAAAAAACTTCTAAATAATTCATCAATTACAACAAGAATGGAATCGAAAATTAAAAACGGAATTTTTATTGCTACTGATAGTAATTTTAGTCCAATTGAAAAGGTTAATTATACAGTTGAGGAATTAAACTCATCATCAAACAAAATTGAAGAAAAATTGACATTTTCGTTCCAAACTGATGGAACTGTTGATCCAAAGAGTGCTTTACAACAAGCATGTGAAATCCTAGTTGGACACTTTAAATTAATTGGTAATGTTGATGAAATGAAAGTAAATGTATTTGCTGAGGAAAGTGAACAAACATTAGAAGTTAATGACAATGATGTAGACATTAATTCATTAAATCTTTCTGTCCGTTCACTTAATGCACTTAAGAGAATAGGCAAGACAAAAATTTCTCAAGTTGCAGAGATGTCTCTTGAAGAATTAGAACAAGTTAAAAATCTTGGTCGTAAATCACTTGACGAAATTCAACAACGTATAAAAGAATATGGATATGAACTAAGTAAAGGAGAAGAATAATGGCTAATCCAACACAAATTTATAGTCGTGATACTAAATGAAGAAAAGGTGTTATTCGTACCTTAGTTAGTGAACTATTTTTACATGGACGTTTGACTACAACACTTACACGTGCTAAGGAATTACGTCGTCATGCAGAAAAATTAATTACAAAGGCAAAAAACCCAACATTAGCAAATCGTCGTATTGCCGCTAGTTTCTTACGCACAATTGTTAATAATGAAAGCAAAAAAGATGTTTTAAAAATTTTATTTGAAGAAATTGCTCCAAGCTACATGAATCGTAATGGTGGATATACGCGTATTTATAAATTAGTTTCACGTGCTGGAGATAATGCACCTATGGCTATTATCGAATTAGTTAAAGGTGAAAAAGTTAAAACAAGTAAAATGGAAAAAACATCAAAAGACAACGACACAAAGATATCAACACCTAAGACATCAAAAAGTAAAAAAGATGCTAAGGTAACTAAATAATATTTTACTAAAAGAGTTATTTTATAGTTATTTAGATAAATTTCAACAAATCTTAATTTTAATTTTATATCACTAATTATAAGGCAATTAAAGGCCTTATTTTTTTATTTTTCTTACTTAATTAACAATTATTAGTATTACTAATAAGGTTCTCTTTCATTGCAAAACAACAACTAAAATCTAATAGTACTAAAACTGGTGTAATACTTGCATAATTTAAGACTAAAAAAATTGATAATTTTCTTCTATTTTGTCCAATTTTTAAGGTTGTAAAAATTATAGCCAAAACACATAAAAGTTTGGCTATTTTTTAACCAAAACAGCAAAAAATGTGTTATTTTTTGTTTTTGTGTGTACAACATTAAGGTTTACCGCATTTTTAAATGTTAAATTACATTTTTTAAAATTTTGCATATTAAAACATACAACATCATTAAGAAGTTGCTTTTAATTAATTCATTTTGTCTTCAATCCTAAAGTTTTTTCATAACTTTTGGGGATTGACATCATTTGTTAATTTCTTTTTAAATATTCTTCAATCAACAAATAAATTGTTGATTGAAATAAAAATAACTTATTTAATAAGTATTGAGCCGTTGGCTCTTATTAAGACCTGTCGGTCTTAAGAAGCAAAACTTCTTTTTGTCTTGCCAGACAGGCTTTCTTCTTTTTAAAAAGAAGAAACAAGAAAAACTTACTTAAATGATTTGTAATTAGCGTCAATAAATTCCTTCATTTCTTTTGTAATATCATTTAACTTTTCAAGATTTTCACTTAATAGTTTTTTAATAAATTCAATGTCTTTATTGTTTGGGTTTGCAGAATTCTTAAATATATTTTCAAGTTTTTCAAATGTACTGGATGTTCATGTTCTATTATGAAGCATGGTTTTAATTGTAGCTCTTACACCTTGATGTTGTGGATCAAGATTTTTTGATATTGCATATACATCGATTGCACTCAATTCGTTTCCTTTCGGTACTCTGGCTTCATATTTTCTTTTCCCTCAACAAAGAATAATTTATTTTCAGGAGTTACCATAAGCTTTGCCTCTCCACTTTCAAACATAGAAACCCTAGCGCCATTATTATCAAATGGAGCAAGATATTTGTTGTCATATCTCACAGTATGATTAACTATTTTTCTTTTAATTACAAGATTCATCTCTTCTTCAAAAATTTCAGTATTTGGCTTTCTAAAAACATTTGATTTTTACTTACTGCTTCGGCCTTTTTAAATTGTTTGTTGTATTCATCAATTAAAAGTTCAATTTTTCCCAAAAAGTCTTCAAAACAGTTGATTCCGTTTGTATGAAAGAATGTTCCTATTCATCTTTGCAATGTTCAAAATGATCTTTCAACATTTGGTTTTGCCTTTGGATTGTCGCTTGTTATAAGTTCAATTCCTCTTGCATTTAGTGCTTCTTCCATAGTTGTTCTTGTACTATCTGAACCTCAAAAAGTTCTTCTTCTATCCGTTATTATTACTTGTGGAATGCCATACCTTTTAAATAATTGTGTTAGAAGATTTTGATATCCAATTGTTGTTTCCTCAATGTCAATTCAGATTGCTAACAAACTTTTTGTTGCTGCATCAACAGCATTATAAATATGGTACTTCTTACTTTCTCCAAAAAGATGAAGTGGTGTTGCATCAATTTCAATAATTTGCCCAAAATCATAGTCAGAACTTTTATTTTGGTAAACACCTTTTAATGGATTTTTATTTAGAATTTTTCATAAATTTTAATAAACTGTGCCTCGATTTTAGAAATATCTTGACCGTTTTCTAAAAACATTCTTCTTCTCTTAATCTCATTTTTTACTTTTCTCGTTGCATATGAACTGCAATAACCAAGTCTAAGCATTCTTTTATAAAAGGTAGTGAAAGGCAACAATTTTTTTCATCATTAGTAAGTCTCATTATTGTAAAAATGCAACAAGGCTACACTAAGATCACCTTTTGATATTTTCTCAATATGTTCCACTAATTCATAATATCTATTAGTTAAATCAATAATAACTGAATCACTTACTTTCACACCCCTAAGTTTATTTTTATTACCATGTGATATACTGATTGCATCTTGGTTATTTGTAGATGCAATCAATATTTGATTTCTATATCTTTTAATTGTTTTTGTTGATGTTCTACAACCCAATTTTCCTAATATTTTTGATATTTCGGCATTTGGTCTATTTCAATATTGTTGAATTTTTTAAATCTAAAATTTTTTTATCTTCATAATCAGTTGTTTTACCTGTATCAACTGCTTGAAATCTGGTTTTAATTACAAGATTTTCCATAATTTAAATTCTCCTTTTTAAAATAATAATTGAAACCTAAAAATGGACAAAATAAAAGATAAAAACAGGGTGGACAAAATAAAATAAAACCATTACTTGCATAATTTAAGACTAAAAAAATTAATTTCATAATATAATATTTCTATTATGATTAAAGTACAAGATATAGTATTTTCTTATCCAGAAGCTAAAACAAAAGCTCTTAACGGGCTTAATTTTACTATACCTGATGGAAAATATGTTGCTATATTAGGCCATAATGGTTCAGGCAAGAGTACTTTTAGTAAATTACTTGTTGCTTTGTACAAACCATCTTCTGGTTCAATTGAAATAAATGGAACTGTAATTTCAAAAAAAACAATTAGAGAAATTAGAAAAAAAATTGGAATAATTTTTCAAAATCCCGATAACCAATTTGTGGGTGCAAGTGTTGAAGACGATATTGCTTTTGGACTTGAAAATCAACAAGTTCCTCAAAAAGATATGAAATCAATAATTGAAAATCTAGCTGAAAAAGTTGATATGAAAGATTACTTGACAAGAGAGCCTCAATTTCTTTCTGGTGGTCAAAAACAAAGAGTTGCTATTGCTTCTGTTTTAGCATTAAACCCTGAAATAATAATTTTTGATGAAGTTACATCAATGCTTGATCCAAAAGGTAAAAACAAAGTGCTTAAAATTATTAAGGAAATTCAAAAAACAAGAGAAAAAACCTTAATTTCAATTACACATGATATGGATGAAGCTATTCAGGCCGATTATTGTTTAGTGTTTTCTAAGGGTCAAGTTGTGGCAAACGGTTCCCCAAAGGAGATTTTGAGAAATAAAAAAATTATTGAGCTAGCAAAAATAGATTCGCCTTTTATTTATAAACTTAGTGAAAAAATAGATAATATTGAACCTACATATGATGAAGAGGAGTTGTTAAATCAATTATGCAAATAAAAGTAAAAGATTTAGAGCATATTTTTAGTCGTAGAACGCCAATGGAATTCAAAGCATTAAATGGTGTAAATGCAACAATTAATCAGGGCGAATATATAGGAATTATTGGTCAAACCGGTTCAGGCAAAACAACATTTATAGAACATTTAAATGCTCTTATTTTGCCTTGAGGTGGTTCAATTGAATGAATTTTTGAAAATGAGAAAAAAGACAAAAAAACAGGTAAGAGTGAAAAATTTATTGATTCTTATATAGTTCAAAAAAAACAAAAAAAAGTTAAAAAAGCTAAGGATATTAGAAAAAGGGTTGGAATTGTTTTTCAATTTGCTGAGTATCAATTATTTGAATCGACTATTAGAGATGATATTGCTTTTGGTCCTAGAAGTTTCGGCGTTCCAAAAACAGAAGCATACGAGAGAGCTAGTGAATATCTTAAATTGGTTGGTCTTGATGAATCATATTTAAATAAGTCCCCTTTTGGCCTTAGTGGTGGTCAAAAAAGAAGAGTTGCACTAGCTGGTATTTTAGCAATGGAACCGGACATATTAATTGCTGATGAACCTACTGCTGGATTAGATCCAGTTGGTGTTAGGGAAATATTAGATATATTTGATAAGTTACATAAAAAAGGAAAAACCATTATTATTGTTACACATGATTTAGATAATGTTTTAGAAGCAACAAAAAGAGTAATGATTTTTAAAAATGGCAAAATTGTTAAGGACGGCGACACATACGAGATTTTAAGAAATACAGAATTTCTAAGGGAAAATAATATGGAACCACCTAAATTATTAGATTTTGTTTCAAAATTAGAAACAAGAGGAATTAAGGTTCCAAAGGTAACTTCAATAGATGACCTTGCCCAATTTCTTAATCAGAGAATGAAAGGAGGTGTTTAATGAAGTCTCCTATTGGTCGTTATTATCCACATGAGACATTAATTCATAAGCTTGATCCAAGATTAAAGTTAATTATTAATATAATTTATATAGTTCTAACATTTTTTGTAAACTATTTTATTTCACTTGTGATACTTCTAGTACCATTATTAATAGCTTTTGTTATTGGTTCAAGAAGAATATATCCACTGTTTAAATTAATGATTATGCCATTAATAATTGGATTTTTTATTCTTTTTGTAAATATTTATACAATGAAGATGCCACCTGGTTCACTTGAAGATTTAAACTATACTCGAATAATTCCTTGAGGAGGTCATAGCAAGTATGCCCTTACATTAGAAGCATTAGCAAGAACAGGTGCATTAATCATAAGAATTTACATAATGATTATGATTACAACATTACCATTAATCACAACTAAACCGATATTACTTACAAAAGCACTTGAAGATTTAATGTTTCCATTTAAATTATTGTTTATTCCAACTCATATCATTGCAATGATTGTTTCAATAGCTTTAAGGTTTATACCTACTCTTTTTGAAGAAGCTCAAAGAATAATGAAAGCTCAAGCTAGCCGCGGCGTGGATTTCAAAAATGGTAAGATAAAAGAAAAAGTAAAATCATTTACTACATTAATAATTCCTTTATTTGTTACTTCGTTTGCAAAAGCAGAAGATTTATCCAATGCCATGGAAACGAGAGGATATGATCCATATGCAAAAAGAACAAAATATCGTAAATTAAGAATTAAATGAATAGACATCTTATTCTTAATTTTAACAATTGGACTTATTTTGTTTATTGCTTTTGGTCAAAGCGAAAGGTTCGACTTTCTTCCTTATTGATATAAGTTTACATATTTTAAATATTAATTTACTAAATTTTATAATGACCTTAAACCATATTTTGGTAAAATGGTCATTTTTATTTTTTTAAAAACAGATATGTGTTAAATTGATATTAGCTTGTTTCAACAAGTACTATAAAACAGTACTTTTAGTAAATTAGCAATTTTTTAAATTTAAAAACAATGTTAAAAAATGATAAAATTAATTAGTAAATTAAATGAGTAAGGAATATAGAATGAGTAAAAAAAGAATAGTATTTGCTTTCGATTTAGACGGGACATTATTAACTGATGGTGTAAATGCTCACCCAGAAACACAAGATGCCATCATAAAGTCATATAATCAAGGACACGCCAACATAATTTGTACTGGGCGTGGTTTGCAAAAAACTCTGCCATTATTAAAAACAATTAAAGGTATTAATTATTTTGTTTGTTCTAATGGGGCGCTTTTTTACGATGTTGAAAAGGATTATTATAGAGTATTAGGTGAGGTTGACAAATCGATTTTTAATGAATTATTTGATTATGCTAATACAAATAATTTAATTTTAACAATTGATACTCCTGACTTTAATGGTTCTTGATCTAAAAATAGTGATAAAAATATACTACCAGAATGAGTTAGCAAACAAAACAAATTAAGTGATAAAAATCCACATTTTTTAAAACCCTTATCAGCATTAACTAGTGTATTAAATAATCCTGAAAGTAAAATTACTCAAATGGCAATTAGAAATCCACTCGATAGTGCTCAAGAAACTACTAAACACTTTCAAGGAAGATTAAAAGGTAAACAAAAAGTCTTTCTAACCAATTCAATTTATACTGATGTTAATCCATTACATACAACAAAGTGATATGGTCTAAAGACTCTACTTGATTACTTAAAAATTGACACACATGAACTATACTGTTTTGGAGACAGTGGCAATGACATTGAAATGCTTCAAAATGCTCACATTGGCTATGCTATGGGAAATGGAACCAATGATGCAAAATTAGCAGCAGATAAAATTATAGGTTCAAATTTGACAGGAGCAATAGGTCAAGTAATTAATGAAATTCTTGAAAAAAATTAATAATATTGAACTTCTGCGATTTGAGTTATTAAGTTGGCTCCATTTTTAATTAAAATGTTATTACCATCATCATAACTCAATCCTGGATAACAATATACTTCCTTGTTATTATTTGCAAAAGCAGTCGCGAGATTCAAAATGCCTGAATCATTTTTGCTACTATATATGATAAGAAATTCACTTAACATAGACATCAATATATTTCTTTCTTTAAATCTAAATAATTTTGCATGCGTATGTGGTGGATATTGACTAATATACAATTCATTTTCTAAATTATGTGTTTCCTTTAAATAATTGAATCCATATGGCAAAATATGGACTATTCCTTTTTTATTCTCTCTGTATATGTCAACAAATTTTTGGTCCAAATTCTTAAAGTCGTTAGTAATTAGTACAAAGTTTTCTAGCATTGCATTTTGTGATTTCTTGATATTAAGATCAACAAGTGGGGATTGAATATCACCTGTTAAGCACACTGATTTCTTATTTAACAATTCAATATTGCCCTTGTAAAATAAAACATGTGGCAAGTATCTATATTGTTTTAAAGATTCAGGATAATTATAATCTAGTGCACAAATATATTTTATGTCCTTTTCTTCTAGTTCTTTTAGTACTGAATCAATTTCATCCTGTGAAATTTTTTTATTACTTTTTAAAAACTTATATATCTCAAAGACATTTCCTTCAAATTTATAACTTAAATAAACTAATAATGGATTCATATTTCCTCCTTATATTTACCTAGCCATTTTTTTAATAAAAAAAGCAAAAAAATTTTTTTATTTTCAATAATGTGGAAATGTTTCACTATTTTTCCCAAAAGGTACATTAAAGCAAGAAAAAAGATAAAATTTTAACATGGGAATTTTTCCCATTAATGTTTAATAAACATTATTTAATTACTATTTATTTTTAAGGAGATAGATTTTATGGCAAAAACAATGAAGGCTTTTGTTGTTGATAAACCAAAACAATGAAGTATTAAGGAAGTCGCAATCCCTACACCTGGACCTAAACAAGTTCTTATTCGTATGGAAACTTCTGGAGTATGTCACACTGACTTACACGCTGCAAATTATGATTGATTAGTTGAACCTAAATACCCATTAATTCCAGGGCATGAAGGTATTGGTATTGTTGAAAAATTAGGACCTGGATGTACACGTCTTAAAAAAGGTGACAGAGTTTGTTTAGCTTGATTACATGACGCATGTGGTTCTTGTGAGTGATGTTTGCAAGGTGAAGAAACACTTTGTCCTAAGCAAAATATGTCAGCATATACATTTGATGGTTCATTTGCTGAATATGCAATTGGGCACGAAGATTATGTAGGAATTGTTCCTGATGGATTAGATATCATATCTGGTGCACCTATCGTGTGTGCTGGTGTTACAACCTATAAAGCTATTAAAAGAGCTAAAGCTCGTCCAGGATACTGAATGGCTGTTATCGGTGTTGGTGGACTTGGACAATTAGCAATCCAATATGCTAAAGCAATGGGATATAGACCAATTGGTATTGACCTAAGTGATGAAAAATGTGAATTAGCAATTAAATCAGGTGCTGAATTTGCATTCAACTCAAAGAAGGATCCAGACTTTATTAAAAAGTTGATTGAAAAGACTGGCGGTGGAGCACATGCTGTAATTAACACCTCTGTTGCCACAATTGCTGGTGAACAAGGTATGGAAATGCTTCGCCGTGGAGGACGTCAAATTTTAGTTGGTCTTCCATCAAAAGACAAACTTGGTAAAGACAATGTTGGTGTTTCTGTATTTTGAACAGTATTATTCCAAAGAGAATTAGCTGGATCAATTGTTGGTACAAGACTTGATTTACAAGAATCACTTCAATATGCAGCAGAAGGTAAAGTTAAATCAGAAGTTACAAGAGTTATTAAACTTGAAGAAGTTCCTGAGGTTTTTGACAAACTACAAAAAGGTGAATTCCTTGGTCGTGCCGTTATTGACTTTGGTTACAGAGGTAAAAAATAAAATCTGCCTAAATTCTAACAAGATCATTTTCAAATGATCTTGTTTTCTTTTACTAATCATAATTAAATAAATATGAAGCTTAAAATATTTTCAAATCCAAACTCAAAAACAGTTTTATTTTTCTTAAAAAGAAAAAAGTCTGATAATTTTCTTCTATTTTGTCCAATTTTTAAGGTTGTAAAAATTATAGCCAAAACACATAAAAGTTTGGCTATTTTTTAACTAAAACAGCAAAAAATGTGTTATTTTTTTGTTTTTGTGTGTACAACATTAAGGTTTACCGCATTTTTTAAATGTTAAATTACATTTTTTAAAATTTTGCATATTAAAACATACAACATCATTAAGAAGTTGCTTTTAATTAATTCATTTTGTCTTCAATCCTAAAGTTTTTTCATAACTTTTGGGGATTGACATCATTTGTTAATTTCTTTTAAATATTCTTCAATCAACAAATAAATTGTTGATTGAAATAAAAATAACTTATTTAATAAGTATTGAGCCGTTGGCTCTTATTAAGACCTGTCGGTCTTAAGAAGCAAAACTTCTTTTGTCTTGCTAGACAGGCTTTCTTCTTTTTAAAAAGAAGAAACAAGAAAAACTTACTTAAATGATTTGTAATTAGCGTCAATAAATTCCTTCATTTCTTTTGTAATATCATTTAACTTTTCAAGATTTTCACTTAATAGTTTTTTAATAAATTCAATGTCTTTATTGTTTGGGTTTGCAGAATTCTTAAATATATTTTCAAGTTTTTCAAATGTACTGGATGTTCATGTTCTATTATGAAGCATGGTTTTAATTGTAGCTCTTACACCTTGATGTTGTGGATCAAGATTTTTTGATATTGCATATACATCGATTGCGCTCAATTCGTTTCCTTTCGGTACTCTGGCTTCATATTTTCTTTTCCCTCAACAAAGAATAATTTATTTTCAGGAGTTACCATGCTTTGCCTCTCCACTTTCAAACATAGAAACCCTAGCGCCATTATTATCAAATGGAGCAAGATATTTGTTGTCATATCTCACAGTATGATTAACTATTTTTCTTTTAATTACAAGATTCATCTCTTCTTCAAAAATTTCAGTATTTGGCTTTCTAAAAACATTTGATTTTTTACTTACTGCTTCGGCCTTTTTAAATTGTTTGTTGTATTCATCAATTAAAAGTTCAATTTTTCCCAAAAAGTCTTCAAAACAGTTGATTCCGTTTGTATGAAAGAATGTTCCTATTCATCTTTGTAATGTTCAAAATGATCTTTCAACATTTGGTTTTGCCTTTGGATTGTCGCTTGTTATAAGTTCAATTCCTCTTGCATTTAGCGCTTCTTCCATACTTGTTCTTGTACTATCTGAACCTCAAAAGTTCTTCTTCTATCCGTTATTATTACTTGTGGAATGCCATACCTTTTAAATAATTGTGTTAGAAGATTTTGATATCCAATTGTTGTTTCCTCAATGTCAATTCAGATTGCTAACAAACTTTTTGTTGCCGCATCAACAACGATTATAAATATGGTACTTCTTACTTTCTCCAAAAAGATGAAGTGGTGTTGCATCAATTTCAATAATTTGCCCAAAATCATAGTCAGAACTTTTATTTTGGTAAACACCTTTTAATGGATTTTTATTTAGAATTTTTTCATAAATTTTAATAAACTGTGCCTCGATTTTAGAAATATCTTGACCGTTTTCTAAAAACATTCTTCTTCTCTTAGCTCATTTTTTTACTTTTCTCGTTGCATATGAACTGCAATAACCAAGTCTAAGCATTCTTTTATAAAAGGTAGTGAAAGGCAACAATTTTTTTTCATCATTAGTAAGCTCATTATTGTAAAAATGCAACAAGGCTACACTAAGATCACCTTTTGATATTTTCTCAATATGTTCCACTAATTCATAATATCTATTAGTTAAATCAATAATAACTGAATCACTTACTTTCACACCCCTAAGTTTATTTTTATTACCATGTGATATACTGATTGCATCTTGGTTATTTGTAGATGCAATCAATATTTGATTTCTATATCTTTTAATTGTTTTTGTTGATGTTCTACAACCCAATTTTCCTAATATTTTTGATATTTCGGCATTTGGTCTATTTCAATATTGTTGAATTTTTTAAATCTAAAATTTTTTTATCTTCATAATCAGTTGTTTTACCTGTATCAACTGCTTGAAATCTGGTTTTAATTACAAGATTTTCCATAATTTAAATTCTCCTTTTTAAAAAATAATTGAAACCTAAAAATGGACAAAATAAAAGATAAAAACAGGGTGGACAAAATAAAATAAAACCATTATTATTTTTCTTAAAAAGAAAAAAGTCTTTAGAAAACTATAAAATTAAATTGTAGGGTATTTTTCCTTACTAATGTTTAATAAACATTATTTAATTACTATTTATTTTTAAGGAGATAGATTTTATGGCAAAAACAATGAAGGCTTTTGTTGTTGATAAACCAAAACAATGAAGTATTAAGGAAGTCGCAATTCCTACACCAGGACCAAAACATGTACTTATTCGTATGGAAACTTCAGGTATATGTCACTCAGACTTACATGCTGCAAATGCTGATTGATTAGTTCAACCTAAATATCCATTAATTCCAGGCCATGAAGGTATTGGCATTGTTGAGAAATTAGGACCTGGATGTACACGTCTTAAAAAAGGCGACAGAGTTTGTTTTGCTTGTTTCCACGAGGCTTGTGGTTCATGTGAGTTTTGTCTACAAGGTGAAGAAACACTTTGTCCTAAACAAAATTTAACTGGTTTTACAGTTGATGGCTCATTTGCTGAATATGGTATTGGGCATGAAGACTATGTTGGAATAATACCTGAAGGTTTTGATTTAGTATCAGGTGCTCCAATTGGTTGTGCTGGTGTTACAACATATAAAGCAATTAAGAGATCTAATGCGCGTGCTGGCCAATGAGTTGCTGTTATTGGTGTTGGTGGTTTAGGTCAAGTAGCTATTCAATTTGCAAAAGCGATGGGTTACAAACCAATTGGTATTGATCTTAGTGATGAAAAATGTGAATTAGCTATCAAATCAGGTGCTGAATTTGCATTCAATTCAAAGAAGGATCCAGACTTTATTAAAAAGTTGATTGAAAAGACTGGCGGTGGAGCACATGCTGTAATTAACACATCTGTTGCCACAATTGCTGGTGAACAAGGTATGGAAATGCTTCGCCGTGGTGGACGTCAAGTTTTAGTTGGTCTTCCTCCTACGGACCAATTAGGCAAAGATAATGTTGGTGTTTCTGTGTTCTGGACAGTTTTATTTGAAAAAGAACTTGTTGGCTCAATCATTGGTACAAGACTTGACTTGCAAGAAGCTATTCAATATGCTCTTGAAGGAAAAATTAAATCTGAAATTACCAAAGTTATAAAACTTGAAGAAGTTCCTGAAGTTTTTGACAAACTACAAAAAGGTGAATTCCTTGGTCGTGCTGTTATTGACTTTGGTTACAGAGGCAAAAAATAGAATTACTATAATTTTAGCAAGATCATAAGATCTTGCTTTTTACTAATTACACTGTTTTATACGTAAATAATAAAAATTGCACATTAGTTACAATGTGCAAATATTTGATATTACTTAACTGATTTTTTAGCTGAACTAACTTTTTTAGTTGTTGCAGGTTTTTTTGTAGCACCAGTTTTTTTAGCAACTGTTGTTTTTGATGTTGAGGTTTTTTTAGTAGATGTTTTTGGTTTAACTTCTTTCTTATCTTCAACTTTTTTAGCAACAACAGGTTTTGAAAGAGAATTTGAAACTCTTTCTGGATATACAGAGGCATATGTTCTGTTTCTTCTTGTTTCAAATTTTACATATCCAGTAATTAAAGCAAATAATGTATCATCATTTCCACGCCCACAATTTGTACCTGGAAAAATCTTTGTACCACGTTGTCTAAAGATAATTGATCCAGCTGTACAGAATTGACCGTCACCTAATTTAATACCTAGTCTTTGACCACGAGAGTCACGACCATTACGGGTTGAACCACCGGCTTTCGTATGTGCCATTTTTTAAGTCCTATCCTACTATTTTAGTAATTTCTACACGTGTGTAAGGTTGACGGTGTCCTAATTTTCTCTTGTGAGTTGATTTAGGATTATGACGATATACAACTATTTTTTTTGCTTTGCCTTGTTTTTGGATTTTGCCAGTAACTTTGGCTCCTTTAAGATATGGTTTACCAATTTTGTTGTCAACTAGTAAAACTTTGTCAAAGTCAACGGTTGAACCTTCTTTACCTTCTATTTTTTCAATAAAGATTGTTTGACCCTCTTTAACTAAAATTTGTTTGCCCCCTGTTTCGATAATAGCAATCATGCTATACCTCCTGAATTTTGTGGCTCATCTTTGAGGTGGCTATATTTAGCTCTTAAACCTGTTTAGAATGGTTACAAAAGTAACAAAGTAATTATATATCAAAATTAATTTTTTTAGCATAAATTATAAGTCATGTAATGGTTTTATTTTATTTTGTCCACCCTGTTTTTATCTTTTATTTTGTCCATTTTTAGGTTTCAATTATTATTTTAAAAAGGAGAATTTAAATTATGGAAAATCTTGTAATTAAAACCAGATTTCAAGCAGTTGATACAGGTAAAACAACTGATTATGAAGATAAAAAAATTTTAGATTTAAAAAATTCAACAATATTGAAATAGACCAAATGCCGAAATATCAAAAATATTAGGAAAATTAGGTTGTAGAACATCAACAAAAACAATTAAAAGATATAGAAATCAAATATTGATTGCATCTACAAATAACCAAGATGCAATCAGTATATCACATGGTAATAAAAATAAACTTAGGGGTGTGAAAGTAAGTGATTCAGTTATTATTGATTTAACTAATAGATATTATGAATTAGTGGAACATATTGAGAAAATATCAAAAGGTGATCTTAGTGTAGCCTTGTTGCATTTTTACAATAATGAGACTTACTAATGATGAAAAAAATTGTTGCCTTTCACTACCTTTTATAAAAGAATGCTTAGACTTGGTTATTGCAGTTCATATGCAACGAGAAAAGTAAAAAATGAGTTAAGAGAAGAAGAATGTTTTTAGAAAACGGTCAAGATATTTCTAAAATCGAGGCACAGTTTATTAAAATTTATGAAAAAATTCTAAATAAAAATCCATTAAAGGTGTTTACCAAAATAAAAGTTCTGACTATGATTTTGGGCAAATTATTGAAATTGATGCAACACCACTTCATCTTTTTGGAGAAAGTAAGAAGTACCATATTTATAATCTTGTTGATGCGGCAACAAAAAGTTTGTTAGCAATCTGAATTGACATTGAGGAAACAACAATTGGATATCAAAATCTTCTAACACAATTATTTAAAAGGTATGGCATTCCACAAGTAATAATAACGGATAGAAGAAGAACTTTTTGAGGTTCAGATAGTACAAGAACAAATATGGAAGAAGCGCTAAATGCAAGAGGAATTGAACTTATAACAAGCGGCAATCCAAAGGCAAAACCAAATGTTGAAAGATCATTTTGAACATTGCAAAGATGAATAGGAACATTCTTTCATACAAACGGAATCAACTGTTTTGAAGACTTTTTGGGAAAAATTGAACTTTTAATTGATGAATACAACAAACAATTTAAAAAGGCCGAAGCAGTAAGTAAAAAATCAAATGTTTTTAGAAAGCCAAATACTGAAATTTTTGAAGAAGAGATGAATCTTGTAATTAAAAGAAAAATAGTTAATCATACTGTGAGATATGACAACAAATATCTTGCTCCATTTGATAATAATGGCGCTAGGGTTTCTATGTTTGAAAGTGGAGAGGCAAAGCATGGTAACTCCTGAAAATAAATTATTCTTTGTTGAGGGAAAAGAAAATATGAAGCCAGAGTACCGAAAGGAAACGAATTGAGTGCAATCGATGTATATGCAATATCAAAAAATCTTGATCCACAACATCAAGGTGTAAGAGCTACAATTAAAACCATGCTTCATAATAGAACATGAACATCCAGTACATTTGAAAAACTTGAAAATATATTTAAGAATTCTGCAAACCCAAACAATAAAGACATTGAATTTATTAAAAAACTATTAAGTGAAAATCTTGAAAAGTTAAATGATATTACAAAAGAAATGAAGGAATTTATTGACGCTAATTACAAATCATTTAAGTAAGTTTTTCTTGTTTCTTCTTTTTAAAAAGAAGAAAGCCTGTCTAGCAAGACAAAAGAAGTTTTGCTTCTTAAGACCGACAGGTCTTAATAAGAGCCAACGGCTCAATACTTATTAAATAAGTTATTTTTATTTCAATCAACAATTTATTTGTTGATTGAAGAATATTTAAAAAGAAATTAACAAATGATGTCAATCCCCAAAAGTTATGAAAAAACTTTAGGATTGAAGACAAAATGAATTAATTAAAAGCAACTTCTTAATGATGTTGTATGTTTTAATATGCAAAATTTTAAAAAATGTAATTTAACATTTAAAAAATGCGGTAAACCTTAATGTTGTACACACAAAAACAAAAAAATAACACATTTTTTGCTGTTTTGGTTAAAAAAATAGCCAAACTTTTATGTGTTTTGGCTATAATTTTACAACCTTAAAAATTGGACAAAATAGAAGAAAATTATCATTTTTTTAGCATAAATTATAAGTCATGTTTAGGCCCCTGTGAATTCCAAAACAATTTGAACACTTTATGGTAATTTTTCATAAGATGATTTTATGAATAAAGACGTAAAAAAATAAGTGTCAAATTGAAGAATCATTCAGAATTTTAAAAACAACATTTGAAGTTAGACCGATTTATCTTTAAAAAAAGAATGTATTGAATGACATTTTGCGTTGTGTTATTTAACATTAGCAATTCATAGATTATTAGAATTCTCACTTGAGTCAGTTATACATCCTTTATGTTTACTACAGACAACATTGTCAATACATTAAGGAAACTTTGACTGGTTAATTTTAAGGATTTAAACAGTTCAAATAAGTACTTTTAAAACTAAAAGAAACAATAATTTATAAGTGTTTAAGACAAGTTTTGGGCATAAAACGATTGCCAAAACGGGGAAAAACAAAAGAACTTGAACAATGATAACACAAATTTAAGCGGTTTAAAATTTACTAATACAACTATTTTCTTGACTTTGACACTTTAGCCATTAAAACATATTAAAAATAAGGCTCATATACATAGTATATGAATTTTTTATTTTTTCTTGTAATTCTAGTAAAACATAGTATAATATAATTATGTTTGTTAAAGTTATTAGAGTTAGAAATAAAGAATATGTTAATATTGTGAAAAGTTATTGAGATAAGGAAAGCAAATCTTGTAAACATAAGGTTGTCCAAAATTTGGGATTATTATCCAAATTAGAAGAAAACGATCCTAATTTTTTAGAAAACCTGAGAAATGAATTTAAAAAGTATTCAAAAGATAAGGAAGAAAAGAAGTACTTTTAGGCAGAATGCTTGGGACATTTAAAGATGTTTTATCTGACGATAACGTTGACGGTGAATATGATATTAGAGATGAAAACAAGATACACAATAAATATCAGAATGAATTAGAAGTTTTAAATTATGGCAATTTAATACTAAACAATGTTTACCGAAAGTTAGATCTAGATAAATATTTTGAGAAATCAAAGAGTATGAAAAGAATCAAATATGATTTGAACAATATTGTCCAAAATTTAGTCGCAATGAGATTTTTAAAACCTTGTTCAAAAAGTAAAACATTTAATATTTTTAATGAGTATACAATAAAGAATGATGACACTCTTAAATCAATTTACAGAAGCCTTGAAATTTTGTGTGATGAAAGGCTAGATATCATTGAACATATCAACAAAAAATTAGCTGAACTATTTGATAGAAACCTAAAAGAAACATTTTACGATGTTACAACTGTTTACTTTGAAAGTATTGAAAAAATGACTTGTTAGATTACGGATTTTCTAAGGATGCAAAAATTAATAATGTACAGGTTGTTCTTGGGATGATGATTGACGCTTATGGAATTCCAATTGCATACAAATTGTTTGCCGGAAATACATGTGATTTTAAGACTTTTATCCCTTTTATAAAGGAAGTTAAGGAAAAATTAGGTATTGAAAATATTACTGTTATTGCAGACAGAGGGTTAAACTCTGGTCCTAATCTTTTAGAACTTAAAAAGATGGTTTTGAGTTCATAATGTCTCACAAAATTAAAGGAAATAAGAACCTTGTTCCGGCATTATAGATCTTGCAACATATGAGCAAGCAGTGAAGCGTTTTTATGTAAAAAAGCACCATTAACTAAAAAATTAAGGATGAATTAGGACTTGATAATTCATTGGATGGAAATTTAATTTTAAGTTTTTCAGAAAAAGAAGAAAAAAGATCAAAGTGATAGAGAAAGACTGATTAAAAAAGCCAAAAGTTGTGTTGAAAAAATGGCTCAAAAGCGATGAGTGAATTAAAAAAGGTGGCAAAAAATATGTCAACTATTCTGTTGGAGAAATTTCATTAAATGAAGAAAAATTATAGATGACGCAAGATGAGATGGATTTTACGGAATATATACAAGCAACAAAAATTTAAGCATTGAAACAGTAATAAGAACATATTCAAATTTATGAAAGATTGAAGAATCATTTAGGATTTTAAAAACAACTTTTGAAACTAGACCGGTTTATTTGTCAAAAGAAAAAACAATTGAAGGTCATTTTATGATTTGTTATTTGGCATTGGTTATTGAAAGATTCATAGAATTTTCATTAAGTTCATTAGCTAATAACAGTTTAACAACTGACAGAATTGTTGATGCGTTGAGAAAGGTAAAAATAGTACTTATTGAGAGTTTAGACAAGAAAGAAAAATACTTTTTAAGAGTTAGAGAACCAGAAGATTACACAAATTTAAGAGAATCATTGGGTTATCAAATAATTCCTAAATGGGGAAAAGTTGATGAATTAGGCCCTGTTTTACTAGAATCTAAATAATAGACTTTCCATAAAAGCCTATTTTATAGGCTTTTTAAAAATGAATTTTTAAAGTGTCAAAGTCGAGAGGAAACTTTGACTGGTTAATTTTAAGGATTTAAACAGTTCAAATAAGTACTTTTTAAAACTAAAAGAAACAATAATTTATAAGTGTTTAAGACAAGTTTTGGGCATAAAACGATTGCCAAAACGGGGAAAAACAAAAGAACTTGAACAATGATAACACAAATTTAAGCGGTTTAAAATTTACTAATACAGCTATTTTATAGGTGCATTAGTAAATTTTTTTGATTTGAAATTGTCAAACTTAGGAAAAAGTTAAATCAACACTTAATTAATCAAAAAAAGAATAAAAAAAGAATCCTTTATTGAATACTTGAAAGTAAAATAAAGGATTCTTTTTTTAACATTAATTGTTATTAAAACAAAACAGGTTTAATTAAATCTCAAATTAATTTAGATGTATCTTGAACTAATAAAGTTGCTTTTTGAAATAAATTATTGTTGCCATTTGTTATTGCAATAGATTTAATGTTAGCTATATTTAAAGCTTCAACTCCAGCAACTGCATCTTCAATTCCAACACATTCTTCTTTTTTTAATTTAAGTTGTTCTTGAGCTAAAAGGAAAATATCTGGAGCAGGTTTTCCTTTTTTAACTTCAGTAGGATTAACAATAACATCAAAATAATTTATAACTCCAAGTTTTTCTAAAATCAAAGGAGCGTTGAAACTTGAAGAGGCTATTGCCATTTTGATTTTATCTTTTTTCAAGTCTTTTAAAAATTGTTCAATACCTTCTAAAAGGCTATCTTTATTAAGATATTTTTTCAAATAACTTAAATATAATTCATTCTTTTTAGTACATAATTCATTGATTTTTTGATCATCAAAATTATTTTTAAATTTCTTTAATTTAAATATTGCAAGTAAAGTATCTTTGCGAGGCAAACCTCTTAATTTTTCATTTTCTTCTTCGCTATAATCAATGCCTAATTCATTGACTATTTCATTTCAGGCTTTGTAATGTAATTTAGCTGTATCAGTAATTACTCCGTCTAAATCAAAAATTACTCCTTTAATCATTTTTCACCTCGAAAACTTGCTTTTCATTTGTAATTTCACAATCAATACCATTAACTGATATTTTTAACTTAGAACCTTTATTTATAGTATTAATGGTAAATTTGTCTTTGTTGATTTCTACTAAAAATGGCTCATTTTTGTAACTTACTTTATAAACTAAACTATTTCAGTTTTTTGGTAATTTTGGAGTTATATGAAGTTTTTTATCAAATCATCCTAAACCACCAAAACCAAAAACAATCATTTGTCATATTGCTGCTAAAGATCCTGCATGAATACCAGCATTTGAAGTATGCATTCGTGGACCAAAATCGACATTAATACCATATTTAAATAATTCATAAGCTTTTTCAATTTTATTCAATCTAACAGCTTCAATACAATAAGTTGCAGCTGAAAGTGATGAATCGTGAGTTGTTATTGCTTCATAGTAATCAAAGTTTTTTTCCCTGATTTCTTTATTATATAACTTAGGGAATAAATAATTTAAGAGAACAACATCTGCTTGTTTTACTAACTGAGAACCTAATAATCTATGTCCTTCAGAAGTATTGAATAATTTTTTACCAGCATCTCCAAGCATTTGGAATGGTTTAACATTTTTTAAAGGTAAAGATAAGAATGTATCATTTTCTGCAATAATTTTGTCTTTATTAGGAACTTGAATTTTAAGACCTTTAATGACTTTAGTCATTTTTAAAAAATTAATTTTATAAGGTATTCTTTTTAAAATACGGTTAAGTAAGCCTGGTGCTTGTACTTGCAATTTGCGATATACTGAAATTGCCAATTTCATATTAAATAAGGCCATTTGGTTAATAAATGCATTATTATTAATGTTCCCTTTATATTCATTTGGACCCATTACATCTTTAATTTCATAACTACCATCTGGTTGTATTTCTGCACGGTTTGTGTAAAAGTAAGCTGTATCAATTATCATTTCATAGCCCATTTTTTTCATGAATTCTTCATCATTTGTAAAATGATAATATTGATAAACTGCATAGGCTATATCAGCTGAAACGTGGATCTCTTGTCTTCTACTTGCAATCGGTACTTGTTCGCCTGTTACAACATCAGTTTGGCCTCAATAAGGACAAACTTCGCCATCAGTAGGTCAGGCCATTTCTCAAGGATATTGAGCACCTAATAAACGACTTTCTTCATTTCTTTGTTTTGTTTCAAAAGCTTTATTTCTAGCTTCCTTTATCCCTTTATAACGATATGTTAGTAATCTTTTAACGACACCTGGTCTAGTAAAAAGATAATTAGGATTAATAAAGAATTCAGTATCTCAATATGTGTGTCCTTGGTAACCTTCGCCTGAAAGTCCTTTAGCTCCTACATTTAAGTTGGTTGAATTTTTAGGTACAAAATTATTTAAGTGAAAAATTGAAAATTTTAATGCTAAGGCATCATATTTACTTTGTTCATCACCTTCAATTTTGACATAAAATTGATTTCATACCTTTTGCATTGCAACAGTAGAATTTTCTTTTAATGAAGCAAATGTATTTTTTAATAAGTAGCTAAAAGTTAAATCAGATTTAGCTAAAACTTCACTGTTCGTTAATATTTTTTCTTCATCATCAATTGAAGTGTGAACTGACATTAATTTTTCTAAAACTAACTCTTCATTTGCTTTTAATTCGTTTTCAATTTTAAAGTAAACTTTACGGCGATCAGTTTGAATTTGATATTTATCATTCCCACCTAAAATTAACTTATTGTTTTTTAAAAGTCTTGTGAACATGTGGTGTACAACAAAGCGATTTGAATTAGTTGTTATTTGTTGCATCTTCAAACTTTCGGTTGTCACACGGTTTTTAAGACCTTCTTCAAAGTGTTGAGTACCGTTGTTTGTTACTTGTCCATTAATTCCTGGTAATAATTTAACCTTAACAATTTCATCTTTAGAATCTAAAATTTTAATTGTAATTTTTTGAGCATAAATATTTCTTATGTCTTGAGAAACAAAACGTTCAAAATTCAATTCAACTGTACCAAAGTCTCTTTTTGCAATAACTTTACGGCTTAAAATTCCATTTTTAATATCTAAGGTTTTAGTATATTGATCCTTTTCATTAACTTCAAAAATTTGATTATTAAAAACGATAGGAGTTTGAATCAAATCAGCTAAATTAGCTAATTCGGGAGCTTCTTCTTTAGATGTTCTATTAAAAATACCATTAACAAAAAAGTCTTCTTTGTTATATTCTTGAACTTCTTCGTCAACGCTTCTAATGCCTAAATAACCATTACCAAGTGAAAAAATACTTTCGCTTTTGCCTGTTACATTACGGTCAAATTTAATCTGTGAAATCTGATTATTATCAGGGTCATATTTAATATATTCCATAATTGCTCCTTATTTAATTTCTAACATAATTGATTCAAATGGTCTTAATTTGTCAATAACTTTTTTGTTATCTATATACGTTGATAATACTTGTTTTCCTTGAACATTTTCCACTGCTTTTTGGTGTTTTGTCATATTAATTAAAACAACTATTTTTTGCTTATTAAACGTTCTTGTAATTTGTATTATTCCACTGTTTTGTAGGTTTATTTGACTTTTTCCTAATACTAAAATGTCATGATATTTTTTAGATCTTAAGGCTATAATTTTTTTGTAAAAATTAAGAATACTATTTTTGTCTTCTATATTATTTTGAACACTAATTCATTGTGCTCTTGAGTTTGTTTTAATTCAAGTTTTTTGACCTTCATTAAAACCATTATTTGCACTATTATCTCATTGCATTAAAGCACGACCTGAGTCACGACTGTTGATATTGCAATATTTAATAAATTCATCTTCACTATAAATTTTCTTTTTGTATACTAACTCACTAAAAGCATTAAATATATCACAATCTTTGAATTCTTCTCTTGCATTAAATTGATTGTTTAATAAGCCAATTTCCTCTCCATAATAAATACATGGAATACCTTTAAGTCCAAAAAGCATTAAAGCATGAGTTTTGGCACTTTCTTTATGGAATAAGCTTTCATCTCCTCATCTTGAAATACTTCTTGAAGTATCATGATTTGATAAAAAGTTGGTTATCATACTTGGCAATACTTTTCTAGAATGTTGGAATGGTTGTTGTTGATAAACAAATTCATTGTAATTTCAATTTGAGTCATAACCATTTCTACCCGTTTCTTTTCCTCAACCGATTCATCATCAAGAAAAGTTGTAATAGTTATCAGCCACTTTTTTAGATCCAGTTCCATATTTTAATAATTCTTCTAAATTAATTCCACTTGCTTCACCTAAAGTATAAGCATCTTTTTTATTGCTAAAAGCTAGCTTATTAAATTTAAGAAGCATATTGTCTGCACCTTTGCATCATGCAAAGCAAGGATTAGTTAAAGTTTCTTCAAAGTTTTTTGAAACGTGTTTAATTGCATCAAGTCTAAAGCCTCTAACACCTAAGCCATATCAAAAATCAATAACATCTGACATAGCTTTAACTGTGTCTTGATGGTTTCAATTTAAATCAACTTGTTCTTTAGCAAAAAGGTGAAAATAATATTTTTTAACATTTGGAACATATTCTCAAGCCGAACCACCAAAAATACTTTTTGCTTCTTTTTCTTCTTTATTTAATTCTTTTCTTCAAATGAAATAATTATGTTCGATATTGTCTTCTGATTCACATGCTTTTTTAAATCATTCATGTTCATTTGACACATGATTTAAAACAATATCCATAATAATATCAATATTTCTTTTTCTAGCTTCAGCAGTCAAGAGTTTAAAATCTTCTAAAGTCCCAAATTGTTTTCAAACACTTTTGTAATTTAAAACATCATAACCAGCATCCACAAAATTAGTGTCATAAATTGGACAAAGTCATATTGCATTTATGCCTAAGTCTTGTAAATAATCTAGTTTTTTTACTATACCTAATAAGTCTCCATCACCATCATTATTTGAGTCATAAAATGAACGAGGAAATATCTGGTAAATAATTTTATCTTCTAATTTTATTGTTTTCATATCTCTCCTATTTTTTAATTAATATATATGAACAATGCCCTAATATTTCTTTGATATTAAAGATACCTATTTTTGAGCAAAATAAAGCTTTGTATTTTTTTAAATCAATTGTTTTATAGTTATATTGGTTAAAATTGTGAATAACTCTTACTTCTTCATTTTCGTTTAATTTAATTGAATAATCGACAACATTTTGATCTTTAATTTCACAATTAAATTTCAAGTATTTATTAATTTCATCGCTTGAATTTAGTCTAAAATATTTAGTACTTTGTCTAAACTTCAAGAGCCTGATAAATCAAAGATAAAGTTCTTTTTTAATTAAAGGATTTTCTAAATTATTTCATTTTAATCCATTAGTATAATCTGTAGTTTTATAAGAATTAAAATGGAATTTATTTTCATCTGGATTTAATTCAAAATAATCTTTGACATATGAATAAAATGACTTATGAAAATCTTGACCACTTTTATCTGCAGGCTTACTTTGAGCTAGCTCAGTACCTGCTAAAAAGAATTGACGTCCTTGTGTTGTGATTTGTAAAATCAAAGCTTGGCGATATTGATCTAATAAATCTTTCATTTTCATATCTTTATTTAAGGACTCTGTAATAATACGATCTCATAATGTTCCGCCATCATGACAAGCAACATAAGCTAAGTTATTTCCAACATGTTTAGTAAATAAATCATTTGGATTTTTTGAATACTCAAAATCATAACTAGGTCATTTGTAATTATTAATATTGCCTACTACACATGAACGATATTTGGCAGCCTTTTCATTATTTACTTTAGTAATTAATCCTGGTCCAACTTCAAATTCATCTCAAGTGATTATTGATCTAAGTGAATCATTAAAGTAGCCAAATGAATGATTATTATCATTAATTCCTTTAACATAAGAATCTTTGAAATCTAAATCACTAAATTGTCAAGCTTCTCCATGGATTACTAAATTAGGTTTTATTTTTCTTAAGTTTTCAAAGCAGTAATCAAATGTATCTTTATCAATAAAACTTGATAAATCAAAACGAAAACCATCAACATCATAATATTCAACAAAATGTTTTAGTGATTCATAAATTAGTTTCCTAACCATATATCTTTGACTTGCTAAAGGTGGATAAATAACAGGTTTTACTTTAGCGTTATCTCGATAATAGTAACCTGGCAGAATATTATCATAAATTGAATTTGTCATCATGTGGTTATAAACTACATCTAAAATAACTCCAATTTTACTTTGGTGTGCTTTATCTACAAACCTTTTAAATTCTTTGATTCTATTATAAGGATCATTTGGATTAGTTGAATAAGAACCATTGATACTAAAGTAATTTAAAGGATCATATCCTCAATTGTAATTAGTAGCTCAACCTTTACCATCTCCTTTTTTAAGCATTTTTATATTTCTTTCATTTAAAGAATAAGTTGAATGAATTGGTAAAAGTTGCACATGAGTTATATTTAAATTTTTTAAATATTTAAAAATATCATGTTTTAATGCTGCATCAAAAGTACCTAATTTTTC
Source organism: Mycoplasmopsis caviae (assembly GCF_024498215.1). NCBI lineage: Bacteria > Bacillati > Mycoplasmatota > Mycoplasmoidales > Metamycoplasmataceae > Mycoplasmopsis > Mycoplasmopsis caviae. Next base: position 418,902 of record NZ_CP101806.1, read on the forward strand.
TTTTTCTTTAGCGTTCTTTAAACTGGTAAAATCGCGAATGTGAAGCTCGTAAATGATAGGATCTACTTGACAATTAAATTCACTTTTAAGAGGGTGTTTTATTATGCCACATCTTGATTTATTATTTAGATTAACTATTGCACCTTTTGCAATTTTATCTTCTTTAGCTTCTCAGTCAAAAGGAGCTAAGGAATAAGCATAAGGATCTAGTGCAATAGTTTTAGAATTATCTGGATGAGTAATTAAAAATTGATAAAATTTTCCTTCATATTTTTTGTCAATTTTTGAAACTCAAACAGTTTCTTCTTTTTCCATAGAATAAGTAATTGTTTCTTTATTATCTGAATAATTTTGAAAAATTAATAGTTTTACATCTAAAGCCAAAGGTTGTCAAAGCTTTATTTCGATATGATTTTTATGGAATTTTGTTCCTAAATCAGCTTTTTTATAGGCATATTTAGCATCAAAATCCTTAAAAAATTCTTCAGTTTGTCCTTTTATATTCATAATAATTAAATTTTAAAATCATTTTAAAATAATGTTTCAAAATGCATAATAATCTTGATGTATCAAGTGTAAAAGTCAATATAAAAAAGTATAAATAAATGATGTGAACTTCTGAAGTTGTACAAAAAAATTATAAAATATTTAATTATTTTCTTAACTTTGACATTTTCTATCAAAAAAATTTACTAATACACCTACAAAAAAGCTGTATTAGTAAACTTTTAATCTATCAATTTTGTGTTACCATAGTTTAAGTTCTTTTGTGTTTCCTCATTTCGGAATTCTTTTTATACCTAAAACTTGCCTTAAACACTTATAAATAACTGGTTCTTTTAACCTTAAAAAGTACTTATTTGAACTATTTGCATCCTTAAAAGCAACTAGTCAAAGTTTCCTTAATGCACTAACAATATTGTCTGTAGTAAACTTAAAAGGATGTATAACTGACTCAAGTGAGAATTCTAATAATCTATGAATTGCTAATGCTAAATAACACAACGCAAAATGTCCTTCAATACTTTCTTTTTTCAAAGATAAATCGGTCTAACTTCAAATGTTGTCTTTAATATTCTGAACGATTCTTCAATTTGTCAAAGTTTTCTGTAGGTATACAAAACCTCTTCATTTGTCATCTCAAAGTTGTTTGTGAATATACCATAAAAGCCATCTCATTTTGCATCATCTTCAATTTTTTGTTCTTTTAGTGTAATCTTATTAACATCATAATCAAGATATTTCTTGCCACCTTTTTGCAATTCAGACCTTGCAATTGACTGGCTATTCTTGATTAATTTTTTGCTTTTTCAACTAATCTTTCTCTGTCATATCTGTCTTTTTTGTCTTTTTTCTGAATAAGTTAATACTAATTTCCCTGGAATTTCTTGTTTAATCTTGTCGTTATCTGGCACAAATTTAACCATTTTTTCATCATTCACAAAGAATTCTTCACCCATTTTTTCATATGTTTCAAGGTCTAGAATTCCATTAACTTTATTCTTGGCATCTCTAATTTTTTGAGCTATTATAAACTTGTAACCTGAGTTAATTATTTCAAGCAAATTTGGACCTGAATTTAATCATCTGTCTGCAACTATTGTAATATCTTCAATACCTAAATTTTCCTTAACTTCCTGTATAAAAGGAACAAAAGTTTTAAAATCACTTGTATTCCCTGGAAATAATTTATAGCTTATTGGTAATCCATTAGCATCTGTCATTAGACCTAAAACAACCTGAACTTCGTTAACTTTTTGGTCTTTTGAAAAACCATGCAACCTTAAGTCATCAGCAGTAAAACTTTTAAAATATACAGTTGTAACATCGTAAAATGCTTTATTTATTTTTCTATTTGTTATCTTGTTTAAAACATTGTTTATATGCTTGATAATATCAAGTCTTTTTTCGCCTAATATTTCAAGTGAACGATAGTGAGATTTTAATGTATCATCATTTTGCAAAAAATGATTTTCATATTCATTATAAGTTCTTAATTTTGAACAAGGATTTAGGATTCTCATATAGGTAAGATTTTGAACAGTATTATTGAAATCATATTTAATTTGAGTTGTTGATTTTATTGAATTCATTAGTTTATCTAGTTTTAATTTTTCATAAATTATTTTGTAAACTAAATTACCATAATTGAAAAATTCAAATTCGGTTGACGAATTACTAAATTGCTCTTTAATCTTCTCTATGTCGAAAAGATTTTCATTTTCTAGTTCATCAAAACGCTTAACTTTTGTTAATTCTGTATAGTTAATCTCATCTGAATCTTCCTCAATAAAATTCATAAATATTTCACCAAATTTTGCTAGTTCGATTTTTCTTTGACTTTCTTGTTTTGAGAGTTCTGAATAATATTTTTTAGATTTTGAATGTAGTTTGGATCTTCTTTTAGTAAATCCTCAAGTTTACCAAGTCTTTTAACAATAACTTGTTTAACCTTTTTGTTTCCTTATCCCTAACACTGCGGGCTATTTTGACATATTCTATGCCATTTATTTTTGAAATTTTAACAAACATATATAAATTATACCATAAATGGTATTATAATGGTAACACATTTTTAAAAAAGTGAAAATTTTTTTATCTTGCTTATTTATAGGTAAATTGGTAAAAATATTACAAAAAAATGTCAAAGTTAAGTGATGACATTATGCATTGCACTTTCAGAGACCTCTAGTGTTAATGATATTTGACTTCTTATGATTCCTTTTTTATAAAGATTAACAATTCTTTTCTTAATATTCTTATCTAATTTCATAATAACCCCCCAAAAAAAAGTTTCTTTGTACAATTTAGAGGGTTCACTTCAAGAAGCACTTTTTTACAAGTGCTTCATTTAATATTTTACAAATTGATAATTATGATTTTAGCGAAAATTCTTGATGGAAAAATCTAAAGTATTTTGGATTGATATAATACTTTCCAGCTATACAAATACTGTCTTCATCATAGCCAAAAAATGAAACAACTACCAAGCTTTCATATCCAAATTTTTTAACATTTTCATATGCTAATGAATAAACCATATTATTTAAACCACCACGTTCAATTAATAAGTCAGTTAAAGATTTATTAAAATTAATTTCTTCATCAACTTCAATATTTTTACAGCTTACATAAATTTCAGAAGTTGCTAAAACATCTTTATCTTTATAATAAGTTTTTTCAAAAGTTCTAAAACCTTGAACAAAGAGAATTCTTTTGTCTACCATTCATTGAGCCAATTCTTTGCTTTTTATTTCTTTACCTTCTTGTGCTGTTACTCCTAAAAGATAACTAATTGGTTTAATTAAGTTGTGAAAGTTTTCAGCAACAAAATGTCCTCTTTTTGAAATTGAATAGATAGCTCCTAATGCTTCTAATTTTTGATATGCTTTAACAACAATACTTCTTGAACAATCAAAATGCATCATTAAGGAATGCTCACTTGGTAAAATTTTGTTTGTTGGTACTTTTTGAGTTTTAATCAAATCAATTAAATAATCAATGATCACTTGTGTTTTCTTCTTTTCTTGTAAATCCATAATATAAATATTATACACACCTTTAAATTTTAAAAAAATAAAGCTTTTTTGTTAATTTATAAATTCCACAAGCATATTTTTCCATTTTTTCTTAATACTTTTATCTAATTTCATATAAAAACCCCCAAAGTTCTTTTGTACAACATTAGGGGTTCACTTCAGAAAATCTCAATATATCAAAAAAAGATGCCGAAGCACCTTTTTAATCATTATATTAATTGTTTTTCTAAGTCCTTAGTATAAATTTTGCTTTTAGCAATAATTTGGTCATTTTTGACATATCCATATTTTGTTTTAGCAACAATTAACAAAATAAAGTTTGTTAGTATAATGAACATTCCGATTCATGCATAAGTAATTTTCATTTTATCTAAAAATAGATAAATAGCATATTTTGAACCATTTAATTCCTTAAAGTCAATAACTTTGTTAAGTTTATTAGGGCTTAGTGAGATCACAAAAAAGAATAAACAAAAAGAGGTTAATTGGAGAAATATAAGATAAATAAAGTATTTATCTGCATTACTTTTATTTGAGAAAAGTCGAATTACTGCAATACAATTAATGATTAAAGATATGAAGAGAATATTTATATTAATTATTATTAATGCAGGAAGGAAATTTTTAAGACCATAAGAAGGAGAGTTTGCAAAAGAACTATTGTAAATCCTTTCTTTAGTTGAATTGATAGCAGCAGGATCTACATCTCGAAGTCAATTTAATTCTTCATCTATTCTTTTTAAGAATAAGAAGAGAAAAGCGAACAATATTGCTATTGCAGCTATTGAAATAATAATTGATAATACTAATAAAGATTTACGAGCTAAATAATTTTTTTTAGATTTTTTTAATTTTTGATCAACTTTGAACATTAATTAATCCGTTTTGTTGTTTCTGCATCGAAGATATGAATTCTAGGTTCATAAAATTCAATGTAAACTTTTGAATAAAGCTCATAAGTATCTGTATTACTTGCTGTAATTGTAAGTTCAATATCGTCATTATCCAATTTAACAGTTACAAGTTGTTCTTTACCAATTAATTCAATATTTTTAATAGTTGTATGAATTGAGTTTGGCACTTTAGAGATATGAATTCTAATGTCTTCACTTCTAAAACCAATTTTTAATTTTTTGTCTTTTAATTGTTCCAAATATTCTTTTGGAGCTTTAATTTTAATATCTTTTTGAGCACTAACTATTGTGCCGTTTTCACATGTTGCTTTGAAAACGTTCATAGTTGGAGAGCCAATAAAGCGAGCTACAAAGACATTAGCAGGTTTAAAGTATAAGTCACGACCAGTACCATTTTGTTGAATTGAGCCATCATTGAAGACAACAATTTGATCTCCCATTGTCATAGCCTCAAGTTGGTCATGAGTTACATAGATACTGGTTGCCCCAAGCATTCTATGAATATTAACAATTTCACGACGCATACTTTCACGAAGTTTTGCATCAAGGTTAGAAAGAGGTTCGTCCATTAAGAACACTTGAGGCTTACGAGCAATAGCACGACCTATTGCCACACGTTGTCTTTGACCACCGGATAAGTCCCGTGGTTTTCTGTATAAGTAATCTTCTATTTTTAGAATTTTAGCAACATCTTTAACACGTCTATCAATAACGTCTTTTCTTTCTTTGGCTATTTTTAAACCAAAAGCAATGTTATTGTAAACGTTCATGTGAGGATATAATGCATATGATTGGAACACCATTGCAATATTTCTTTCACTAGGTAAAAGGTTGTTGTATCTTTTACCATTGAATAATAAGTCACCTTTTGTAATTGAGTTTAATCCTGCAATCATTCTAAGTAGTGTAGTTTTACCACAACCACTAGGTCCTAAAAAGATGCAGAATTTTCCTGGTTTAATATCTAAATTAATATTTTCAAGTGTGTAATTTTCATTACCTTCATATTTTTTAGATAATCCTTTTAGTTCAATATGAGCTCCTTTTTCAGTATTTCTAAGCTCACCGATTTCATCTAGCATTTTGTCCAAATCAATTGTTTCAAAGGATAAATCGTCAAAATCTTCATTTTGATTTTGAGTATTATTCAAGTCTTTATTTTTCTTTTTAAATCACATATTTTATCCTTTCACAGCTCCTTCAGATAAGCCACCAACAATGTATTTTTGTAAATACATGAATAGACAAAAGGCAGGAAGAGAAGCTAGTATTGAGCCAGCTGCATAAGCACCAGCATTTTTATGTTTTTCTTCAGCATTAAGGAAAATATCTAATCCAACAGCTAAAGTTTTTTCCTCATTACTTATTAAAACAAATTTCGGCAAGATAACATCCGTAAATGGAGTTAAGAATGATCATAGAGCAGTCATAATTAAAGTAGGCATAATAACTGGTAGAAGTATTTTGAAGAATAATCCTCAGTTAGAACATCCATCAACTCTAGCTGAATCATCTAATTCCCTTGAAACCGTATCTAAATAACTTTTCAACATAAAGGTATTTGAAGATATAGCTCCACCGGAATAAATAATAACCAGCATTAATATTGAGTTAATTCCTAAATCATTTCCCATCCGCACAATAATGTAAAGACAAATAAGAGATGAAGTAGCAGGAATCATTTGCAACATCATAATAATAGTTAATGAGTGTTTTGAACCAGCAAATTTAAATCTTGAATAAGCATAAGCATTCAATGCAACACAAGTAGTTGAGATAACCATAGTTAAGAATGCTAATAATAATGTATTACCATATCATCTTAAAAAGTAGCTCCGTTCACTTGTGAATAAATAAGTAAAGTTATCAAAACCAAATTTAAAAGGCGTTATGGCTACAACCCGTTGGTTGTTAACATTCAGTGAGGCCACAATTAATGAAACCACAGGGAAAAGCACAATTAAAGATCAGCAAATTAAGATTAAGTAATTAAAGAACAATCAAACTATTTCAATTGGTGTTGGAGGTTTTGTATCTGATAAGTTATAGTTGATACGAACTTTTTTGTTAATAACTTTTTTAGTTGAAATGTTATCAACAATTGAATCGTAGATTTTGTTTTCACTATTCATAATTAATCCCTCCTTGTCATAGATTTAATGAATCCTCTGGCTGCTACAGCGATACTTAATAGAGCTGCAAGAGTTGTTAAGGCTGCTGCAAAGGCTTGATCAGATTCAATTTTTACTGCACCAGTGGCTAGTTTATAGATAAATGAAATTAGAATATCAGTAGCACCTTCTTGATAAGCGGTTTGTTTAGCAAACGCAGGGCCCCCACCACTAAAGATACTAATAGTTGTGAAGTTGTTAAATGCTCCAACAAATTGGCCAATTAACATTGGGGCAATTGCCAATAGTAAAGAAGGTAGCGTTAATTTAAAGAATTTATGATAGTTTTTAGCTCCATCAATAGAAGCGGCTTCATAAATATCTTTTGGAATAGCTTGTAAGTTACCAGTAACTAACATAAAGATAAAGGCATAAGCTATTCAGGTTTGAACAACAATTAAGACAGCCCGAGCTGAGGTTATGTTGTTAAGTCATTCAATTGGTCTATTAATAAAATGCAGTTTTAATAGAATCATATTAATATAACCTGTTGTTCCATTAACAAAGGCACTTCTTAAGAAGTACAACATAACGAAAGCTGGAATTGCTCAAGGAATAATAAAGATTAATCTAAAGAATTTTCTTCCTTTAAGACGATTATTATTCGCTAATATCGCTAAAATAATACCGAGTGAAATAGGACAAAGAGTTGAAGCAATTGTTCAAATAAATGTTCAGCCAATAATTCTTTCAAGAGCTGTTAAAATTCCATTATTACGATAAATTCATCAAAGTCCTCATTGTTTCAAACAACTCAGTGAACTGGTTGAGTAGGAGCTTGGTGCATGTATCCATAGTCAGTAAATGAAATTAGAACTGAAGTAATAATAGGAGCTAGAACAATAAATAACATTAAGATTCAACCTGTAATTGAAATCATTCAAGGGAAACCGCTTGTATTTAATCATCTTTTTGTATATGATCATTTACTTGGTCGTGACCCTTCTTCCATTAATTTAGCTGTTCTAAATGCAATAATTGAACAAACAATAAAGTAAATTAACACTATTGTTAAGATAATAACAGATATGACACCACCAAAAAGGTAACGCCGAGCATCTCTAAAGATACCCATGCTGGAATTGAAGTGCCGTGCTCCTAAGTCAATAAAACTCAGAATCCCTTCCATACCATCAGTACCAGTAGTATAAGCTCCAAAGCTAAAAGGAATAAAGATAGCATACAATAACGTTGTTACTATAAGTAAAAATATTCCTTTAGCTTTTTGTTTAAAGAATATTAATTCTGAAAGTCCAGGAAAAATAAAACTAATTATTGCTGCTAATCATTTGATATTACGTGTACATTCAATTGGCACAGTTTTGACAGCCTCATTAACTTTACTTTCATAAATTTTTGAAACAACTCTCATTTCAGCCTGTCTTCTAAAGAATCAAGATGATAAGATTTCTTTATTTTTAAGACTGTTAGTTTGAAGTTTTAATTCATATCTTTTTTCATTGTAATCAATCTTCGCTTCCATTTTGCTATGTTTAAAAGCTTGTCTTGATATTTCCTTATTTTTATATCTTAAAGCTGTTTGCTTAACTGTTTCAAGATATTGATTATAAAGTTCTTTTTTCTTGTTAGAAACTAATTCTTTTTCGCTTTGGTATTGTTTTTTGTTTCTAACTTGTTCTTTTAAAATGTTAGGATTTTCATCTGAACTAAGATTTAAGGAATTTAGTTTTGTTTCATAAATAGCTAAAGCTTTTTCATATAAGAATTTTAGTCTTACTTGCTCTGCATTTATTGCTCTTTCTTTTAAGGCTAAAGCTAATTCTTTTTTATAATTTCCTTCATAAGAATATTTTTCATAAATTGATGATTCTTTAAAATAAAGTTCAGATTTAAGCAATCATTCAAATTCTTTTTTAAGGCTCTTTGTGTTAAAAAATCCAAAGAATAATTTTTAAATATTTTAATTAAAGCAGATGTTTTTTGTCATTATAAACAAGTTGTCCACTTTTCTTAAATGACTGTAAAACAGATTTTTGGTAATTTTTTTAGATTCTTCAATATTAGAATTTATAAAATTATTTTTAGCTAAAAATTCTAAATATTGTTGGTAATTTCTAGTAGCAACTAAATCATCAATTTTCTTTAGTTGTTGCCTGAAATTTTGATTTATAATTTTAATTTTTGAATTACCATTTTGCTTTATTTTTTTAATCTTTTCAATATTGTCTTTTTCAACACGTTTGATTTTATTTTTGTGTTCTTCGATTTTAGCATATGCTTCTTTTTTATATGCTTTTACTTCTTGTTTTTGTAATTCTGCTTTATGATTATACTTATATTCTAAAGCAAGGATTTTTTGGTTTGTTTCTAATTTAATGTTGTATTTGTTTGCTTTATAAATCTTTAATTCAATAGATTTATTATTTTGATATTTGTGGTTTAGTGAATTACGTTTTTCAATTAATTTTAAACGACGATTTTCTAATTTTTGATAAAAGTTTTGGAAATAAGATTTTGGATCTTCTAATGTATTTAATACTTTTAGTTCTTGTTCATGTAAATGGTTTTTAATTTTATCGATGTCAAAATCTAGATCTGGATTATGTTTAAGATATTTTAGAGTTATATTGAATAATGCATATTTAGAAAGAATTTCATTTTCTTCTTTAATTGTTTTTTGCTTTAATTCTTCTAACAATTCAGTCTTCTTTTCATCAGTGTCAGCTGTTAGTCTTAGTGATTTCTGAAATTCTAGTACATATTTTTTAAGAGCTTTTTTCTCTTTTATTAATGCTTTAATTTCATACTTAATCAATGAGATTGTGCTATTAGCAAATGATATCTTTTTAATAGCATCTTTAATAGCTTTAATCTTATTTGAATAAGATGCATACAAACTCGAAAGTTCTCTTTTTAGATTATCTTGCAATTTGGTTCTAGCTCGTAAAAATAAATTTTTGTTAATCTTCTTTTGTGAATTAATTTTATCGATACGCCGATTAACAACATTTCTAACATGATGTTTATAGGCTTTTAAGGTATCTTGTTCTTCAGGAAGAATTGTGTCAAATTCTTCTCCATATCAGTTAAAAAGTTTTAATTTTTCCATATTAATGTCCTTTATTCATTGTGTACCATTCATAATGGTGCATTCTTCGAGCTAAATGCAATTTTACTGCTAAAAAAATTAGATAAGAAAGTATTATCACACAAAAGATTGTAATAAATACACCTACAATAATTTCTTGTTTTAATAAAACTTTAGTGCCTCTAAATCAAGGCAAAGCCCCTAAAAGAGCAAATACTAAAATTCATATAATGAAAAACCCATATCCTGCTTTTAATTTATGCCTTAATAGAACAATGTAAATTAGAAAGCAAATTAAGGCTAATGAGTTTGCAATATAGGAAACAATTTTAGTTATTGCCACCTGTTTAGCAATTTGTGCTTTTTCTTCATCGCTAAGACTTGATTCTATAAATTTAGAACCATAAACAAAAGGAATTAAGGCTCAAAAAATCATTAACGCTGTAATTACTGCTAAACAAGAAACTAAAAAGTAAAAACTAAATTTGTCTATTTTTAATTTGGGTTTAATGTATGGACTTTGATTCATTATTCAAATTTAATAACAGCTGTTGATTCGGGTGAACTATTAATTGTGTCAATTTTTTCTTTGTAAATTGCTGTTAATTTTTCATACATTACTTTTTGGAATGCATCAAGTGTTTTAGTTTTTGATGAAATTTCAGAATATAATAATTTATTTCCAAATACAGCATCATTTCATGATTGTCATGCAACATTACCAAATTGAGGATTTGATTGGTCAATACGTCCCGGTTGGTATTGAATTACATTCAATCCGCCATCAGCTAATGATTTAGTTGAAGATAATGTTTGATAAATTAAGTCAATTGCTTGATTTTTTCTATATTGTTCAACAATTTCAATAACTTCAGTGGCTGGCACTTTAGTGCTTTTATCTTTTGCTGGGAATTCAAATTCTTTAGTTAATTTGTCACCAAGATTTCTAACTTCAGCTTGGTTAATGTATCTTGCGTAAAGGTATGCTTTAACTGCTTTTGTAATAACTTCATCAGTTACTGCTTTTTTAGTTAAAAGCTGTGAGACTTTTTTAGCTTCAACAATTTTTTTATTGATTAAATCTTGCAATTTGTTTTCTTTTAATGCTGTTTTGAATTCTTCGATAACAGCTTTGTATTCATCAGCGCTGTCACCATCAGCACCAAAAATGATTTTTTCAAGCTTTCTAATATGAAATGCATTATCGCCTTGTTTTGCATTTGCAAATAATTCGTTTGAAACATTTGCTTCGTTTAATTTTGTGAAAGCTACTTGTCAACTTTGACCATTGGCTTCTAAATCTGAAAGTTTTTCCAAACCTAAAATTGCTGCTAATGCATTGCGTAATCCGGTACCTTTTTCAGTATATTTATCACGAATATCTTTGAAATTCATTCCTAATTTAGATTCTAATACCTGGTCTAATAAAGAATGGACAGGTAACTTATCAGCTCCATACATATTTGAATCTGCAAGTGGTTCATCGGTTGTTTTATTTTCTCAAGTACTTGCGCTTGGAGAATCACCTGCATTAGATAAATTATTAATTTCTTGAATTGATGAATCATAATCTTTATTAAATTCAGCAACATCTGTATATTTCAATTTGTTCATTAATTCTTGTAATTTTGTATTTTGAGCAGCTGAATCTTGATCATCTTTTGTTTTTAATTCTTTTTGTAAGTCTACAACAAATGGAACTTTTGAATCACTCTTGAAGTATTCATAGAATGATTGAGAATCAAATACACATTCAAGAAATTCTGCAATAGCTTCTTTTCTTGCATTTGATTTACCGTTATTTCTAACATTTACTAAATATGATCATGAACCAGAAGCTTGACGGTATGTATAAGTATCATTTAATTTACCAGCATTAAAGAATGTTTTGGCATTACCTGATTTTTGAGCTACTTGAACATCTCAAGTACCAATTAAACCATATTCTAGTTTACCTTCTTTCATTAATTCAAATACTTTGTTATTTACAGCTCCCATGTCATTGTTTAATAATGCTTTTAAGTCGTCTTGTTTAATATTTCTTTTACCTCACACAGAAGAAGCATATGCTCCTGAGTCTAGGATATATGCAGCTTCATATATAGGGAAGAAGAATTCTGACATTAAATCAACTGCTTTTTTGAATTCAACATGGATAGGATTTTCTTCATAAAGGCCTGTTGAAATTTTTCCTTCTTTTAAGAAAAGTAATTTCTTCATCATGTCTTCAGCTTTGTATTCATGAGCTACTGCACCTAAAATACCATTACCATATCAGAAGTCTTGGAATCTTAAAAATGCACGACCTTGTTTTACTAATTCTAGCAATGTGTCATTTTCAGGTTTAGCTAAGTCTTCTCTAACATCTGCTAAAGATTTTGTCGAAGCAATAACAACACCTTCAGTGTTGTGTTTAATACCAAAAAATTTTTCAGTTGGTGATTGAGTAGTTTTTTCTATACCAACTACTGAACCAAATGATCTAATTTGTTTCTTTTCTTCTTCAGTTGCTTTAACTTTTTTAGCGATACGATCTAATAATCCTGGTGCAAATTGATCTAAATCAGCAACTGCGTTAGATGCAACTAAGGTTGTAATTCTATCGTGTGGTGCATAGAAAATGTCTGGTACGATTTTTTCATCTGTTGCCCCAGTAGGCATATCTAAAGCACCTCAAACGTCCTTAGCTATTTTTTTAATTTCATAGCCATTTTGGCCTGATTTTGTTTTCTTAAACAATTCAATTGCTTTGTCATAGAATTTTTGTTGAACACCATCAACCGCAATTAAAATTGTTTTACTTTCAGTAGTACCACAACTAATTGTAGCTAATGTTGCTGCTTGAGCTGCTAAGGTTGCAGAACCAATTGCTATTTTTTTAGAAAGTTTCTTAAAACTATTCATAATTTCTCCTTGTTAGCTGACTATTCAAAAACGATTATATTTTTTTCATAAGCAACTATTGAAAAGATAATTGCTATTGGACTAAGAAAAGTCAAGGCAAATATTGTTGCAATAATTCCACTTCATTTGTAAAATTCAGTTTTATCCAGAATATAGTAAATATGGATGCAAACGAATATCGCAAATATATAAGAAAGTAATGCAGCTGAAAATAAAATTCTATAAGTATAACTTTTTATTTCGTTAACTATGTTTTCTAAATATTTGCCTTCAAAATTTCATTTATTTTTGCCTAGTAAATACAAAATTAATATTTCTAAAATCAAAATAATGATTTGAGTAAAAACTAATAGCATGTATTCAAGAATTTTAGGTAATGATCTTCTTTCATTTGGTCATTTGCCCAAAAAAAGTCATCTCATTCTAGTTTTAAATGAAACTTTTGTACTTTTTTTGTTTTCTAATCTCCTATTTTTTTGCATAATTAACTAATTAAATTATATTTAAAATTAAAATATATGCTCTTGTCAGCGTGCAATTCTTGATTAAATATATGAACATTACCCTTGCCAGTCAAGATAATAAAAAAGTCAAAAAACAGCAAATTTTAATGTAAAAAGTTACTTTTTGCTGTTTTTTATGTATTTTATTTACTATTATTCATATAATTTAATTGTGGAAATGTTCTCATATACGAAATTTTAATTTTTAATAGGTTAATTCAACTAACATTAAACCAGTATTCTTATTAAAAGTTATTTTTTCATTGTTTATTGAAGAATTATTAGAAAAAATAACATTAATTTTAGTTGGAATATTTTTAAAAACTAAATTTCATTCTTGACCATAAGCTGTATGGTCATAAATTGAATTAACTAAAACTAAAAACTTATTGTTTTTTTGCTTTGCTTTAACTAATTTATATCCAAGTCCTTTATAATCATAACCAGGTTTAAAGAGATCATCTAAATTAGCATAAGTATTTGCTTTTTCAACAAACATTTCTGGATTTTCTTTACGATAATCAATTATTTTTTTAGCTAAATTAAAATTAGATTTTTTATTCTTTTGAGCTTGTTCAACTGAGTTTTCATTTTTAGATAAATTTAAAGATATATGACTATCTTCTATGCCAGAACGCCTTTCATAGAAATCTACTTGGTATTTTTTATTACTTCATTTAAAAGCTTCTCTTAAAAAGGCATCGGAATGTGCTTTTGGACCGCCTCTCATATTTAATTCATTACCATTAAAGAGAATTGGATTACCGCTTTGAATTAATAGATTACTTAATCCATAACTCATTGTATTTAATGCCTTAAAATCATTTTGCTTAATTTCAAGAAAAGGGGTTTTAATCCCAAAAAATCGATTATTATAGTAATGCTTGTTAATTCATCTATCCTCATCATGGTTATCTAAAAATGGCAATCATGTTCTAATATGATTTTCAACTTCATGGTCTTTTAAAATTTTTTCATAATCTTTTTTTGATGTTTCAATAAAGAAACCGTTTTTAAAACGAGATCCATCAATTACAGTATTTAAACCAATTCTTTCTTCATAAGGTTTTGTTGCATCATTAATTACAAAATATTTATGAGCTTCACTTGGATTATTTCATCATTCGCCAAAGAAAAATATATCATCACTTGATCTTTGATCTTTTGTTTCTTTTATTACTTCTCTTAAAGCTAATCTTTGTTCATTAAATAATTTAGTTTTTTCTAAACCTGTAGCGTCTTTAAATTCATGATTATTTTCAGAATCCATAATGTAATAAAAGGCATCAAATCTAAAACCATCTACTCCTTTTTTAACTCAGAATTTCATAGCATTAATAATTTCTTTTCTTGTTTTAGGATTCTTTAAATTTAAATCAGGCATACCACCTCAGAATTCAGCAACATATCTTTTATGTGAAGGCTTTTGATTAGAATCTATATTGTAAAATAAATTTCTTGTACTAGAATCATCGATACCATATTTTTTTTCACCGCTATATTGAAAGTTGTAAAAATTATAAAATTTGTCAAATTCTTCTTTATTTTGAAGACCAGCTTGGAATCAAGGATGCTCAAAAGAAGTATGATTAATGACTCAGTCCATAATGACTTTTATGCCTTTTTTATGCGCATTAATTAAGAATTGATCAAAAGCTTCCATGCCACCTAATTCAGGCGCCACATCAGTATAATCAATGACATCATATCCATGATATGAACTAGCTGGATGAATTGGTGAAAGATATAAAGTATCGATTCCTAAATTAGTAAAATAATCTAAATTTTCGTTTAGTCCAATAAAGTCGCCAATACCATCATTATTACCATCTGCAAAAGAATAAACTGTTAATTGATACATAACATTTGAAGGCTTAATAGATTTGTTAAAAGGTGCAATAAATTTTGCATTTCTAAATTCATCTTCATAAGACAAATTATTCATATTTTTTCTTTTTATTTGTTCAACAAATTTTTCATTGTTTCACAATTGATAATCTTTTTTAACACTTGTACAACTTGCACTTAGACCTAAAAAAATCGGTCCAATTAAAGAAAAATATGATAATTTTTTGCTAATTTTTTTACTCATTTTTATTTCCTCTTTAATAGAAATATTATATTAAATATAATATAAATAGTTTAATTATTTTGATTGTATAATAGTTTTATTTTATTTTGTCCACCCTGCTTTTATCTTTTATTTTGTCCATTTTTTAGGTTTCAATTATTATTTTAAAAAAGGAGAATTTAAATTATGGAAAATATTGTAATTAAAACCAGATTTCAAGCAGTTGATACAGGTAAAACAACTGATTATGAAGATAAAAAAATTTTTAGATTTAAAAAAATTCAACAATATTGAAATAGACCAAATGCCGAAATATCAAAAATATTAGGAAAATTAGGTTGTAAAACATCAACAAAGACAATTAAAAGATATAGAAATCAAATATTGGTTGCATCTACAAATAACCAAGATGCAATCAGTATGTCACACGGTAATAAAGATAAACTTAAGGGTGTGAAAGTAAGTGATTCAGTTATTATTGATTTAACTAATAAATATTATGAATTAGTGGAACATATTGGGAAGAAATCAAAAGGTGACCTTAGTTTAGCATTGTCGCATTTTTACAATAATGTGCTTACTAATGATGAAAAAAATTGTTGCCTTTCACTACCTTTTATAAAAGAATGCTTAGACTTGGTTATTGCAGTTCATATGCAACGAGAAAAGTAAAAAATGAGCTAAGAGAAGAAGAATGTTTTTAGAAAACGGTCAAGATATTTCTAAAATAGAGGCACAGTTTATTAAAATTTATGAAAAAATTCTAAATAAAAATCCATTAAAAAGTGTTTACCAAAATAGAAGTTCTGACTATGATTTTGGGCAAATTGTTGAAATTGATGCAACACCACTTCATCTTTTTGGAGAAAGTAGGAAGTACCATATTTATAATGCTGTTGATGCAGCAACAAAATGTTTGTTAGCGATCTGAATTGACATTGAGGAAACAACAATTGGATATCAAAATCTTCTAACACAATTATTTAAAAGACATGGCATTCCACAAGTAATAATAACGGATAAAAGAAGAACTTTTTGAGGTTCAGATAGTACAAGAACAGCTATGGAAGAAGCACTAAATGCAAGAGGAATTGAACTTATAACAAGCGGCAATCCAAAGGCAAAACCAAATGTTGAAAGATCATTTTGAACATTGCAAAGATGAATAGGAACATTCTTTCATACAAACGGAATCAACTGTTTTGAAGACTTTTGGGAAAAATGGAACTTTTAATTGATGAATACAACAAACAATTTAAAAAGGCCGAAGCAGTAAGTAAAAAATCAAATGTTTTTAGAAAGCCAAATACTGAAATTTTTGAAGAAGAGATGAATCTTGTAATTAAAAGAAAAATAGTTAATCATACTGTGAGATATGACAACAAATATCTTGCTCCATTTGATAATAATGGCGCTAGGGTTTCTATGTTTGAAAGTGGAGAAGCAAAACTTATGGTAACTCCTGAAAATAAATTATTCTTTGTTGAGGGAAAAGAAAATATGAAGCCAGAGTACCGAAAGGAAACGAATTGAGCGCAATCGATGTATATGCAATATCAAAAAATCTTGATCCACAACATCAAGGTGTAAGAGCTACAATTAAAACCATGCTTCATAATAGAACATGAACATCCAGTACATTTGAAAAACTTGAAAATATATTTAAGAATTCTGCAAACCCAAACAATAGAGACATTGAATTTATTAAAAAACTATTAAGTGAAAATCTTGAAAAGTTAAATGATATTACAAAAGAAATGAAGGAATTTATTAATGCTAATTTCAAATCATTTAAGTAAGTTTTTCTTGTTTCTTCTTTTTGAAAAGAAGAAAGCCTGTCTAGCAAGACAAAAGAAGTTTTGCTTCTTGAGACCGACAGGTCTTAATAAAACCAACGGCTCAATACTTATTAAATATGTTTTTTTATTTCAAGCAACAATTTATTTGTTGCTTGAAGAATATTTAAAAGAAATTAACAAATGATGTCAATCCCCAAAAGTTATGCAAAAAACTTTAGGATTGAAGACAAAATGAATTAATTAAAAGCAACTTCTTAATGATGTTGTATGTTTTAATATGCAAAATTTTAAAAAAATGTAATTTAACATTTAAAAAAACGCGGTGAACCTTAATGTTGTACACACAAAAACAAAAAAATAACACATTTTTTTGCTGTTTTGGTTAAAAAATAGCCAAACTTTTATGTGTTTTGGCTATAATTTTTACAACCTTAAAAATTGGACAAAATAGAAGATGATTAACAATATATGTCCTTGTCAGTGTGCAATTCTTGATTAAATACAGGAACATTACCCTTGCCACTACAAGATAATAAAAAAGTCAAAAAACAGCAAATTTTAATGTAAAAAGTTACTTTTTGCTGTTTATTTATGCATTTTATTTACTATTATTCTTAATTTAATTGTGGAAATCTTTTCATATACGAAATTTTAATTTTTAATAAGTTAATTCAAGTAACATTAAACAAGTATTCACATTAAAAGTTATTTTTTTCATTGTTTATTGAGGATTGCAAATTATAAAAGTGAAGTGCCCATAAATATTAACAAAAATTATAAAAGTGATCCACCTATAGACATTAATACAAAAAAATAAAAAAGTGAAGTTTCATTGGAACAAAACTTCACTTTTTTTAATTTTTAGGATTCTTTCTTAATTAGTTTATTTGCTTTATATTCTTCGTATTTTTCTAAAGAACCAAATTTTGCCTTGTGAACAATATCTTCAAATACAGCAGGTAAGAATGACAATCCGGCATAGATTCCTAACACAACAATAACCATAACTCTACTTAATATTAATGATTTTTTTGCATCTCCTGTCAGGATATTATTATCAATGCCAAAAAGTAAGAATAAGTCAATAACCGGCACTAAAACTGTTACAATAATACCAATGAATACTAGAATAACTGAAATTCAAGCAGCGGGTAAGAAATATTTTTTCTTATCTTTAATTTCAACCTTTTTTGTTTTTCTATTAATAATAGCACCCAAGATTGCCACAGCAATAAATCCAAAAGTAAACACAGCAGTTCAATCTGCCATTAGGTCGCAGAATGAATATAATCTACCCATTCCACTACCATATACATTGTCGCCATAGCCAACAGTATCCAGATAAGCAAGAGCCCCAATTGTTGTAAATATAATAACAATAGGAATTGTTAATACCAAAGAGTAAATAATACCAACAATAGGTTTGTTTGCATTTAATTTACCTTGTAGTTTTTCTCAAAATGGTAAGTCACCTTGTGCAAGAAGATCTTCTACAAAACGTGGAGCTCACATTGAGAATCCATTAAGAATTCCTAAAACACCTATTGCAATACAAATATTAATAATACCAAATGTTATGTTTGCAGCTTTTTCTCCCATTAATGATTTCATAAAATCTAACATTTTAGAGAAACTGCCACCATTTATTGACATCGCAATAGCAATAATTAAATAAATAATAGTTGTAATTCCTAAACCAAGAAAAATAGCTAGAGGTGTTTTCTTAGGTTCTTTCATTTCTGACTGAATGCCAGCAGCAACATAAAAGCCATCATATGCAAAGAATATTGCAGCAATAGAAATAAAGACACCTAAGCCAGCACCAAAACCTGCAAAAGCTTTAACACTTCCACCTTCTTTAATTATTTGTGAAATTGTTTTTGTACTTTTAGGAATTGTTCAATTAATATCTGCTGTTCCGCCTTTTCCTGTAGCAGCAAGAACAAAACCCAAGATTACAACAGCAACAAGAGGTATAAATTTAATTGCTAAAACAACAATGTTTTGAATGTTACCTACTTTTGATCAATAGGCTGGAACAATTAAGAAGTATGCAGACATTCCAAGTCCAATAATCAACCAAATAATTCAATCAAAATTTGTGCCAAATTTTGCATTACCTGTCAATGCACTTAAACCATCTTGTAATGATAAAATAACATAAAATGGCATAAATAAGTATGTAAGTGGTAAATAAATGTATGTCATAAAGTCTTTTGAAGCACGGTAAATTCGCTTACTGTTAAAGACTTTACATCAACTCATCAGAGATAAGTTGTCGTTTTTTACACTAGTTAATTCTATAAGTGCAAGACCCATTGCAATAACTGCACATGCAGCAATAATTCAACAGAATATTGCGAGAATTAAACTAGAATGAGAGTAGCCAAGAATTTTATCTGATTTAAAGAAGATACCAGCACCAACTGAACCACCGATAACGATGAGCATAGCCGAAATAAATGATATTTTCTTTTCCTTAGAAGGTTCTTGAACATTTTTTGTTTCTTTATTATCCATGTTTAAAACTTTCTATGCGTGGATTCTTGTTCCACTTGTTCCATCAATAGCCTCTGCAACTTTCTCGAGTGAAGCTATGATAGCAATATTTTTAGGGTTTTCTTTAACAAATGCAATAGCAGCTTGAACTTTTGGAAGCATGCTTCCAGGAGCAAATTGATTTTGTTCAATGTACTTTTCAAGTTCAGCAATTGAAACATCTGTTAATTTCTTTTCGTTTTCTTTGTTGTAGTTTATATAAACAAAGTCAACTGCGGTAAGCACGATAAAGTAGTTAGCACCAACTTTTGAAGCAAGCTTGCTTAGTGCAAAATCTTTATCGATAACACCATCAACACCTTGATAGGTGTTTTTTTCTTCGATGGTAGGGATTCCACCGCCACCACCGACAATAACTATAGAACCATCATCAAAAGTTTTTTTGATTGATTTCATTCCAATAAAGTCAATTGGAAGAGGAGAAGGAACAACTTTACGGTAACCACGACCAGCATCCTCAACAATAGTTGAACCTGGTGTATTAGCAGCAACTGCTTCTTCTTTGGTTTTATAGAATTGACCAACTGGTTTAGTTGGATTTTTAAATGCTTTATCGTTTTTATCAACGATAGTTTGAGTTAAGAAGTATAAAACATCTTTCTCAATTTTTGATTTTTTAAGTTCATTAGTAATTGCTGTTAACATGTGGTAGCCAATATATCCTTGGCTCATACCACCTGCTTCAGCAAAAGGTACAGCAGGAGTTTTTTCATTTACTTTTTTTGCATCTGCAAAAGCATTGAAAATCATTCCAACTTGTGGTCCATTTCCATGACCAACAAGAACCTGATGTCCTTTGCTTACTAATTGAGCAATTTTTGATGCTGGTAATTTTACTAATTCTTTTTGTTCAATAGGATTATTTCCTAATGCATTTCCACCTAAAGCAATAACTATTTTAGACATAATTAGTATCCTAAGGTAGCTAAAATTACAGCTTTAATTGTATGCATCCTGTTTCCAGCTTGTTCAATTGAACGGTTGTGTTTCGATTGGAAAACTTCATCAGTAACTTCCATAGCACCTGTTGCTACAACTGGGAACTTTTTACCAAATTTTTCTTTAATTTCTGCAGAAAACAATGTATGGTCATCATGGAATGCTGGTAAGCAGTGCAAGAAGATTACATCATCTTTTGCAGCTTTGATCATTTTCATATCAACTTGGAATTCTCCCAGTTCTTTGATACGAGGTTCAAATAATGAGAAATCTTCTCCAAGTGATACTCAAACGTCTGTGTATATTACATCTGCATCTTTTGCAGCTTTAATTTTGTCATCTGAGAAGGTTACTGAACCACCATTAAGTTTGAATAACTTTTGGCATTTTTCGTAAACTTCTTTGTATCCTGCTCCTGTTTGAATAAGTTTAGCTTGTTCTTTAGGGCCACATAATACAACATGCATACCTGTAAAGGCTGCACCAATCATTATTGAACGTGCAACATTGTTTTTAATGTCGCCGGCGAAAACTATTTTCTTACCCTTAAGGTCTCCCTTGTATTCTTTAATGGTCATATAGTCAGCAAGCATTTGTGTTGGATGTTCTGCATCAGTTAAACCATTTCATACAGGAACACCTGAATACTTAACTAATGCATCAACATCAGCTTGTTTAAAACCACGGAATTCAATTCCATCATAAAATTGACCCAAAACCATTGCTGTATCTTCGATAGATTCTTTTTTACCAAAGTTTGAACCAGCAGGTCCTATATATGTACATCCAGCACCCAAGTCAAAGGCTGCAACTTCAAATGCACATCTAGTTCTTGTTGAGTCTTTTTGGAACATAATTGCAATGTTTTTTCCAATTAATGGACGATTGCGTGTATGAAGACCTTGCATCTTACTTTTTTTAAGTTCAATAGCTAGATCAATCAAATAATTAATTTGATCGGTTGTAAAATTTAGTGCACTGTCTAAACTACGACCTTTTAAATTTATTGGCATATTTCTCCTTATTATATAAATAAGTCATGTATTTCTTTTTTATTTTGTTTGTACGTTAAATTAAATTGAGATATTATTCGATGTCTTCTCTTACAAGAGGCATTGACATACATCTTGCAGAACCCATACCTAATGATAATTGATTACCATCGAATGATAGAACTTTAACACCTGCTTTTTTAAGAGCTTTTTCGGTTTCTCTGTTTCTTGAGTAACCTACAACAACACCTGGAGCAATTGTTAGGTAGTTTGTACCATCAAAGTGTGTTTCGATATCAATATCTAATTGTGAAGCACCTACACCTGCAATAGGAACCAATTTAGGTTTTTTACCAATAATGCTTTCTAACATGTCTGATAATGATTTGTTACTTTCAACCATTTCAATTTCATCTTTTGAAAGGTCAATTTCTCAAATTTTTAACACTGACATCATGTTTGGTGAGTATAGGAATACATCACGGTCAACCATTGTCAATCATGTATCAAGGTGCATTAAGTTTGGCATTGGTGGAACATTAATAGCAACAATTTTCTTGAATTTATTTTCACTATTGTGTTGAATATTTTTTGCAACAGTCATAACTGCATCCTTGTTTGTTCTTTCACTAACACCTAATACAAGTGTATCTCTGTTGTAAATAAATACGTCTCCACCTTCAATGTTACCTAGATTTGTTCTATCAAATCATTTTGGTGTGTCTTTGTAGTCAGGGTGTACTGTAAATACAAAGTTACAGAAAGTTGTTTCTCTTTTTCTTGTAACATATTTCATATTGTTCAATGTAATACCGTTACCAGCTGATGCAAATGGGTCACGTGTAAAGTACAAGTTTGGCATTGGGTCTACAACTAGATCTCTATCTAACTCAATGTTCATTTCTGTTTTAAGAATTCCAGCCATCATTGTCCTTATCATTTTTTTAAGGTTTTTTTGACCGATTCCTAAAATATATTCTTTAACTTTTTCTCTGAGAGAACCTTCAAGAACTGGTTCCGCTTTATCAAGTCATTCATTGATAAATGCATCTTTTTGTTCTTGTGTAGCTAATTTGTATGTTTCAACTACTAGATCATCTAATTGAATAGCTTTAATTTTATTTTCTTTTAAGATTTTAAGAAATCTTTTGTGCTCTTCAATTGCTGAATCAGCTTCTAAAATAGCTGAAAACAATAATTCATCCAAACGAGATGGTGCAACACGTCTAATTTCATCACCTGGGGTGTGAACTAGAACTTCTTTTAGTTTACCAATTTCGCTATATACATTAATTTTACTCATGCTTTTCTCCTTAAAAACTAAAATGAAGCATTTTTTACAAAATAAAGTAAATAAATACCTCATAATAATTATATTATTTATAAAGTTCAAAAATTTTTTTAAGCCTTTTTAATGCCTTAAAAAACAAAAATATGTAAAAGTTTCCACACATTTAAGAACTTATTGATTTTTACTACTTTATTCATTTTTTAAATGATTAAAAGTTTAATAATAAAAATAAAAAAAGTGCCAAGCACTTTTACATTGATTTTGGAGCTGAAATTCCTAGAACTCTTAATCCATTTTCAATTGTTATGCTTACAGCTTTTATTAATGCAAGTAAGCTTTCTTCATTTTCAGCACCAATAATTTTTGGTCCATTTGAATATCATGAGTTAAATTCTTTAGCAAGTGAAATTAGGTATTGTGTAACCATATTTGTTGCTAACTTTTCAGCTGATTTTAAAATTACTTCCGGGAATTCTAATAAGAGTGAAATTAATTTTAGTTCGCTTTCGTTTTTATAATCACTAGCCACTATTTTTTTAACATCTAATTTAGTTTTTTGCAATAAACTATGAATTCGAGCATTAGCATATTGAATTAAGAAAACGGCATTATCATTTGATTTTGTTGTAGCAATATTTAAGTCAAAGTCAATTTTTGTATTAGCTGTTCTATCTAAAAGATGGAAACGAGCACTATCTTTACCAACTAATTTAACAAAGTCTCTTAGTCAAAAACTTGTGCCTCTTCTCTTAGACATTTTATATTCTTGACCATCTTTTACCAATCTTACAAGTTGCATGCAAATAATTTTTAGATTTTCAAGTTTATATCCAAAAGTCATCATCGCACATTCCATTCTTTTCTTGTAACTTAGGTGGTCTGCACCAAAAATGTCGATAATAGTACTATCTTTACCCGTTCTAACAAATTTACTATTGTGGTAAACAATGTCAGGAGTTAGATATGTATAGTCACCATCACTCTTAATAATTACACGATCTTTATCGTCATCAAAATCTGTGGTTCTTAATCATAATGCACCATCTTTTTCATATGTAACATCTTTAAGTTTGGTTGCAATTGTTTCTTTAATAACTTTTTTGTCATTTGCATATAGTGATTTTTCACTAAATCAAGTATCAAATTTACATCCAAATTTGCCTAAATCTGAAGCAATAGCTTTTAAGAATAAATCAACAGCTAAATATTTAAATTTTTCAAATTGTGCCTTAGAAAGTTTTTCGCTCTTAAATTTGTCACCATATTCCTTGTAAATTTGTTTAGCAGCTCAAACAATATCTTGTCCACCATAACAGTCTTCAGGCATTGGGTATTTTTTGTCTCAAATTTGCATATATCTTGCAAATGTACTTTTTCCCAAAACATTAATTTGATTTCCAGCATCATTAATGTAGTATTCTCTTAAGATTTCGTAACCAGAAAATTCTAAAATGTTTGCAATTGTACTACCAAGTGCTGCGTTTCTTGCATGTCCAATGTGTAAAAAACCTGTTGGATTTGCTGAAACATATTCAACATTAACTCTTCCTTTATTATTACCTTTTCCATAATTTTTTTTGGCTTTAAGAATGTCATTAATTGTTTGAATGTAAATTTCTTTTTTAAGTGCAAAATTGATAAATCCAGGTTTAACAACATCAACTTTTTCTAAATATAGTTCATCAAAGTTAAGTTTTGAAACAATAGTATTAGCTAATTCAATTGGATCATATCCCTTGTTACCCATTGCTATATTAGTTGAAAAATCACCAAAATTTTTAGCATCAATTAACATTGCTTTTCTTTCAATGTTTAATTCTTTTAAAATCTTATCTAAACAAACCAAAATTTTTTCTTTAATTTCATTTTTACTCATAGTAGGTCCTTAAATATCATTATTTGATTAATTAAATTATATTATAAGATTGTTTTTAATTAAGTAAAAAGCTAAGCTTTTATGACAATAAACATGATTGATTTAACAGTAAAAATAGCTAAATTTTAAAAACACCAAAAGAACTGTTTTATAGTGGTTTTGGTGTTTTTTTTAAAAAATAAATGTCAATCAATCTATATTCTAATTAAGCAACACTTAAGGAAAAACTTTTTTAAACTCATCATCGCTTAATGTTCAAAATCCATACTTATTTTCTTTTGCGGTATTTTCGCATATTTCAAGTTCATTATAGTATGAAGTATTCTTTGTGTAAAATTCACTATTTTCATCTAATGAAATATATTTTTTAATTGCAAGTCCTTTGCTAACTAGCAATGTATTTAGGTTGTAAATTCTGTTATTCAATTTGAAAAAAACTATAGCAACCATTCTGTCATATTTATCAAAATAAGGTTGATCTTTTCCTATTGTTTTTGTTTCCTGTGGAACAACATAAATTGATTGGACTTGTTTAGTTAATGTTTTATTTGAAGTAAGAAATGAATGTACAAAACATTTAACCTTCATTGCATATAAATATTGAATTCCAACTGTATTTTCTCTTATTTTAGATTACAAATTAATTTTCGTTGCCTCTGGAGTATCAATTCCAGAAAAACGAATTCCATTGACTCCTTTTGCATCAATTGTGTCTCCATCTCTTGTGGAATAAAAATCAATTTGACTTGCTTTATTAATAACAAAATTGTCTTTATTGTGATATGGATATTGGTTAAAAAATTCTGTTTCGCTTTGGCTCTTCATATTGCTTATATCTTCAAGTTCGAGAGGCACCTTAATCTCATGCAGAAATTTTCTTTTTGAAAATTTATCTTCCACATTTAAAATTAAGCCCGCTTCTTGGGTGTTGTAATCATATGAATTTTGAGAGTTATTGATAGTGCAATTGAATTTATCATGGTCATAATTAAATTCAAAGTTTTTAAATTTATACTCTTTTATATTAGTAAAATAACCAATCAAAAAATCTCCAAGATTAGGTGCTTTTTTGATACTAAATGATTTAAGAAATTCCTGCTTAAGTTGATCTATTTTGCTATCTTTAAAATGGCAACTAGTAGAACATAAAGAAAATGCAATAGAAGGCAGAGTGGCATGAGACAATAGAGTTAAATAAAATTTCTTTTTCATACTTACTTCCTTAATGAATCTAAATAATCTTGTTGATATTTTTAAATATCATCTTTTTATAAGTAAACAAAATGAGGAAAATTTTTGCCCCCATTTTGTTTTAGTTAAATTTGTACTATAAAGTCATTTCTTTTAAGAATTCGATAATTGTTTGATAAACAGTATCTAATTGCTCATATAATTTTTTGCCAATGTACTTATCTGTCCACTCGAGTGTATCTAGATCGCTATGTCAAATATTACCTCTTAGCAGGATCTTGTCTTCTGCTAAATTTGGTTCATAAACATCAATATCTGTGTTTGGATATTTCTTCTTTTCAATTAACAATTTTTCTTTATCTGCTGGATCGACAGTTTCCCAAAAAGCCTTATTTATAGTCATTGAATAACCATCATATTCACCTGTGCTTGATAAAATATGGAAGTTTGTTGCTTCAATATTAGCATTTGGAATATTTGCAACAATCCCGAATGCAGCATGATCTGATCAATCGCCTGTTTCACCAACATCGAAACCTTGGCCTTGCTGATTAACAAGAGGCATTTTTGGATGAATATTTAACAATTCTTTGTCACTATTTAATTTTGCTGCTCTTTTTTTAGAAACTTCTGCAAATTTATCTCTTAATTTAGGATCTGTATTTCCACCATTACTAGGTTTCCTTGAATGAACATAAAGAATATCTCCACCTGCAACAGTATCAATATTTAATGCGCCTATTGATGATTTTTGTAGATTGCTGTCTTTTAAAAATTGATGAACAAATGCAAAGGTTCCAAAGACACCAACTTCTTCTGCATCAGCGAAAAGAATGTGTAATCTGCACTTAAGCAGTTTTTGATTTTCAACTTTTGAAAAGAATTTTAGCAAACTCAAATTTGTTCCAACGCTTGTTCCGTTATCTGTTGCTCCTCATGAAGCTTTTTTTGGTCCTTCTGCTGTTGAGTCATAGTGTGAAACAATGAAAAAATCTTTAATTTTTGCTGGATCGCTTGTAATGGATGAATCAGTCGGGTTTATTGTTACACAGATATTGGTCCCAATATTATTTGCACCGATTGTTCCATTAATTCTATCAACACCATTTCATAAAAATCCTTGGCTAATAAAACCATTTTCCAAAAGTTTATTTGCTAAAGCGTTGTTGTCCTTTGAAAAAGTTATACCCTCAGCAATCGATTTTTCTTTCCCGTTAACTTCTATTGTCGTTTGACTTCCAACTTGTTCAAAGAAACTTTGACCTTGGTTCTCAATATTATAGAAGTCAACTTTTCTACCATTAACATCTTTTTCTTCAATAGTAACTTTAAGTTTTTGAGGATATATGACTTCTGGATTATTATTTTTATAGCCCATATCTTCAATAGTTTTCTTTAAATATTGATATGCATGCAGAGAACCATAATTAACTTTTGATGGAGTTACTTGGATACCAAGATTATTGATTAACTTAGTTTTAAGTTCTGTTTCTGTAAATGTTTTGTTATTTCCTATATCTTTTAGTGAACCATCTGTTTCTAAATCTGTGGCTTTAAAGTTATTAGCATTACCTGTTCAACGTCCTTGAACGCTAGTTAAGAATTTTTTATAGAATTCTTCAACTAAAATACTTTCTTGAATATCTTTCTTAGGCAACTGCTTAGATGGACAACTAGTTGAAACCCCAATAATTGGAACACAGCCAGTTAAAAGACTTCCTAACAAAATAATATTTCTTTTTTTCATATGATTAA
The DNA here is from genome assembly GCF_024498215.1 of Mycoplasmopsis caviae. Classification (NCBI taxonomy): domain Bacteria; kingdom Bacillati; phylum Mycoplasmatota; order Mycoplasmoidales; family Metamycoplasmataceae; genus Mycoplasmopsis; species Mycoplasmopsis caviae. Next base: position 446,455 of record NZ_CP101806.1, read on the forward strand.
CCTTTTCTATATATGTTCTTTTTTGCCATATATAATAATTATAATCTTTTAATAATGCACTTTTGTGCTACATATATTACGTGTGTTAAAAATTCGAATTTTTTTAACCAATTATGTAGTATTTAATAATATTAAAAAAACAAAATTGTATATAATTAACACTATGAAAAGTAGCAGAGAAAACAATGATTTTAATGTTGATAAATTAGATATTAACGAAAATACTTGTGATGATTTTGAATCAAAGGACGAGAATGTTGAAAAAAACGATGAAAAATCGCTTGATAATCTTGAATTAGTTCGCGACAATTATGATAAGGATAATCCTAATTGCAAATCAGCAAAAAAACGTCTAACAAAATTGTATGCTAGGCGTCTAATGTTCATATTTTTATCAGCATTAATATTTAATTTTGGTGTTCAAGTGTTCTTAAATAGGGGAGAAACAATACCAAGTGGTCTTAGTGGAATACCTCAGTTAATTACACTTTCTCATCCAATAACAAAACCATATTTTGCTCTTATTTATTTAGGATGTAATTTACCCTTATTGCTTGGTTTTGGATTTAAAATTAAGAAAAGTTTTTCAATATTAACCACTTTCTTTATGTTGTTTCAAATCGTGACTAACTTTATTCTGGTTTCGATACCAATTGGTAAAATAACACCAGATCAGACAAAGTATATTATTGACTGACTACATGAGAATATAAATTTTGCACCAGGCTGAACTAAGGTTATTAATGTAGGTGGGAAGAATTTAGAGAATCCAAATACATGGCCAATATTTATTTACGGTGCAATTGGTTCAGCATGTGTTGCAATGGGGATTGTGATTGCTTGAAAAAATGGTGGCTCAACAGGTGGAACTGACATTATTGCTTATTATTTTTCAACTAAAAAACAAATGAGTATTGGTAATATTTTAAGTATTATTTCAGTTGCTACTACACTAACATTTTTAATAATTTTTGGTTTTGTTCAACCACATAATAATTATGCAACAATAGATTATGTTAATAATACTCAAATATATAAAGATTCTGGAATAAGAACTGTTTTTGGAATGAGAGAATTTACAACATTCTTCTATATATTTATTGTTAATATCTTAATTAATTTAACATATCCTAAATATAAGAAAGTTTCGCTAGAAATTTCGAGTGTAACATATCCATCATCTGTTTTAACCTACTTTAGAAAAATTAACTACTGACATGCTTACACCATTAGTGAAGGCACAAGTGGTTACACTGGCAAAAAGACTTATACAGTAGTAACAACAATGTTACTTTTAGAAACACGCAGTATTATTAGAGATCTTAAAGCACTAGATCCAAAACTATGAATTTCTATTAAACCAGTTGTTAGTGTTTCAGGCGACTTTAACACCAAATATATTGATAGTAAATAGAAAAAAATGAACTTTTCCAATAAAGTTCATTTTTATAATTAACCTATAAAACAGGACTTTTAGGCAAAAAACCAAAGCAACTATGTTTTAATTATTATTTATTTGATTTCATTAATAATTTTTACAAAATTATCAAATTTTGATTGTGCCTCTTCGTTAGTTTTGCCGAAAGCAAAAACATAAAATTTAATTTTTGGTTCAGTTCCAGATGGTCTTAAAGCAAGTCATGAATCATCATTTTTAAACGTGATTTTAATCATATTTGATTTTGTGAAGTCATTTTTTTGATTAAAATCTTCAACTATTTTGTTACTTATGTTTAAATTAATAAATTTATTTTGAATATCACTTAGTGAAGTGTTTTCATCTGTCATAATTTCAACATTTCCACTAACAATATAACCATTTTCTTTGTAAATTGAATTTAAAACATCAACTATGCTTTTACCTTGTGCTTTGTATTCAGCAGCAATTTTAGTCAAAATTGCAACTGATTGAATTGCATCTTTGTCTCTTGCAAGACTTTCATCAATAAGTGAGCCATAACTTTCTTCAAAAGCAAACAAACAGTTTTGAGATTTTTTAATCTCATCATTTATAATCATTCCAATTCACTTAAAACCTGTAGGAACTTCATAAACATTAATATTATTTTTTCTTGCAAGTATTGCTGGCATATTCGATGATACATAAGAATAAACCATATATTTATTTTCTAATGATAGTCTGCCTGCTTTTTTAATAAGATAATCGAAAACAATTGTTGCTGTTTCATTTCCATTCAATCTCACATATTCACCATTATGCTTAACTGCCAAGCCAACTCTATCACTATCTGGATCAGTAACTAAAATAATGTCTGTGTTATATTTCTGAGAAATTTTTATTGATTTGTTATATGTTTTTTCAATTTCTGGGTTTGGATATTTGCAGTGTCTAAATGATGTGCTTGGGTACATTTGACTTTTAACATAATGAACATTTGACAAATTCATATTATATTTTTTTGCAAATTGTTCAAAGATGTCCACAACAAATTTTCGACCTGTTCCATGTAGTGGAGAATAAACAAGTGAAATATTTGACAGGTCTACATCACCACCTATCTTAACAATTTTGCTAATGTATTCGTCGTAAAGTTTTTTTGAATAAAATTTGTGATTACTTATATCTCTTAAAGCAATTTCTTTTTTTGGCACTTTAAGGTTTTCATCATATTTTGAATAATCATCAAAGTAAGAACTAATTTGCTCAATTTCATCTGGCAAGCATTGACTACCCATATTGTTATAAAGTTTAATACCATTATATTCAGCTGGATTATGACTAGCAGTTATATTAATTCCACCTTGAGCTTTTTCTTTTAAAATTGCAAAACTAACAAAAGGTGTTGGTGTTAAATATAGTGGAAAAATAACTTTGATATCATATTTGCTTAAAATTTGAGCACTTAGTGTAGCAAAACTTGATGACATTTTACGATTATCGCGGCCAATAACTACTGTAATTGGATTTACATTTTGATATTTATTCTTTAAGTACTTTGCAAAACCATGTACAACACGTTGCACGTGTGCAACGTTTAGGTGATCTTCGCCAGAACCTAATATTCCTCTGATTCCAGCAGTTCCAAATTCTAATTTATTACTCATACATTAATAATATATTAACAATAAAAAAATTTGAATATATAATAGAAAATAATGAAAAATAATGAAAAAACTATCATACCTAGCAATGATAATGTGCAAAAACCTTTTGATCAATTGTCATTTAGCCAGAAATTTAAGCAACATTTTGCTAAATCATTCAGATTTAGTGTTTTAGATGTTGCTCTTGCTGGTCTTCTATTATCGTTTCACTTTGTAACAGTTATGGTTTCAAGATTTACAATTCTTAAGGTTTTCCCCCTTGAAATTGAAGTAATTTTTTTTATATTATATGGGATATTTTTTGGTCCGTTTAAAGGTTCACTCATTGCAATTTTATCAGATACTTTTGTAATGCTTATGACTGGAACAATTGGAACCTGATATTATCTATATGCATTAATTCCTGTTGGAATATGTATATTAAGTTCACTATATTACTTTTTTTATCGTGCTTCATATTTGTTTAAAATTATTTTTCCTCTTTTGATTATTTCAATGGGTTTTATTTTGCTCTTTTATACTGTGGTAACAAACTCAAGTTCAGCTGGTTACCATTATAAAGGTCGGAACAAACCACAATATTTACCTAAGAAAATTGTTTTAGCGATGTTGCTAGTATATTTTAATTTTAGTGTCGTAGCATTTGTTATCATATTTTTTCAATTACTTTTTGCCAAAGGTAAAATTGTTAAAGAAAAGTGATTTAATTATTTATTTGTCTTTAGTATTATTAGTTTTATTATGATAATTTTTCGTTGACTAATTGGACCTTTTGTTTATATTAAATATTATAACTACATTAATGGTGGTAAGAGAACATTGAATTATTTTGGTACAGATTATTATTTAGTTAAGATACCAATTTTAATTAAAAGTATTTTTACTATTCCAATTTATTCACTAATAATGAGCCCAATTTTTTCAGTAACAATTTATTTAAGAAATAAATTTTTAGAAAATAATAATAAAATTTCTTATTAAAATTTAAGATTTTAAAAATTCCTAAAAGAACTATAAAAAAGTCCTTTTAGGAATTTTTCTAATTATCTATTTTGACTTGATAAGTATTCTTTCAATTTACTGTACATAAAGACTAAAATTTTCTTTTGACTATAATAAACAAATTTATTTTTAGCTCTTGAAATTGGATAATACTTAACTTTAAGTACCTCACTTTCTTGCTTAATAGGTTCTTTGTCATCAAGTTGAATAGCAAGAAAGTAAACATCTTCTTTTAAATTACCATTTTGTAAAGTATAGTGATCACTGATTCTATTCTCAGAAAAATATTTAAAATTATTCAAATTGACTTCTTCACTTGTTTCTCTAAGTGCAGTTTCAATTTCATTTTCATTACCTTCAACATGACCTTTTGCAAAACTTCAAACATTATTAGTTTGCTTTAAAATTAAAACCTTTCAACCTTTTTTAAATTTTCTAAAAATAACAAGACCGCAAGATTTTTCGCTCATAATATGTACCTCAAAACTAATTATACAATAGTTTACTGGTTTTTAAAAATAGTGTCAATATTTAGATAAAAAATATATAATAAATAAACTATTAATTATTATTAATAAATAAGGAGGAATAATGTTTAAATTAATTAAAATGTTACCATCAAAAATTAAATTATCATTCATTCTTGGTGCATTTCTTGTTTTTGTCAATGTTATTTTTTCTTTACTTTTGCCCAATATTATCTCGCAATATATCAAGCTTTTATTTGTTGATGATTATTCAAAAGAAGTATCCCTTTCATTCTTTGATGGACGTTGAATTGTAAGAGGAATTTGTCGAGACTTAATTAAATATTTAAGTATTGCAGTAGTAGTTCAAACACTTTCACAAGCAATTTTGTCCTTTAGTTCATTTATAACTATTGTATGAGCTGCTGAAAAAAGTAGTAGATTCTTTAGAAATTCACTTTTTACTAAGATTCAAAAATTTTCACTTAAAAATATAGCCGATCTTAAAGCAGAAAGTATTATTACTAGAGTTTCGAACGATGTTGCAATCTTTTGAGAATTCTTAGTTAATGGAACTAGTGTTTTAATTAAAGGGTTCTTTTTAGCACTAGGTGGTGTTACCTTAGCAATTTTAAATGATGCAAAGATGTCGCTAAGCATTTTGGCAATTATACCTATTATCTTTATAATGGTTTTAATCATTGGTTTAACTACTAACCCACTTTTAAAGAAAACTCAAAGTGTTGTTGAAGAAATTACAAAAGCAACTGATGAAAATATTTTAGGGACAAGAGTTATTAAAACCTTTAACCTTGAAGAAAGCAGAAAACTTCACTTCAATGAATATAACAATAGATGATACAAAGTTCAATTAAAAACAAATCTTATTTTTGCTTTTGGTGTCCCAGTTTTCTTTGCTTCAATTAACTTACTAATTATTGGAATATATGCTTTTGCTGGTAATGAAATGTACAAAGAAGTTGCAACAAGTGACTCACTTGTTAAAGTTAATATTTTTATTGAATACTTATTTTCAATTAGTTTTGGTCTAATTATGACTGTTCAATTTTTAACTTCAATGTTTAGAGCAAAAGTTTCTGCTAGCAGAATGAATGAAATTTTAGAAACAAAAGTTGACCCTTTATATGTAGATGAGGGCAAAAAAGTTGTTGACAATTTTGATCTTGATGTTAATAACCTTTCATTTCGATACTATGAAACCAGTCCAACTTATTCACTTATTAATGTTAATGTTAAACTACCTTACAAACAAAGCTTAGGAATTATTGGCCCAACAGGTAGTGGTAAAAGCACTTTTATAAATTTATTGTTAAATAACTATATTTACAATGAGGGTTCAATTAAAATTGGTGGACATGAAGTTAGTCAAATCAATACTAAAAACTTACATCAAACTGTTGGTGTTGTTTATCAAGAAGCACTATTATACACTGGAACCATCAGATCTAATTTACTATGAGCCAAGCCAGATGCTAGTGAGCAAGAAATGTATGAAGCTCTTAAAAATGCATGTGCTTATGATTTTGTCTCAAAATTTGAAGATGGCTTAGATCATAAAGTAACACAAGGTGCTAAAAATTTAAGTGGTGGTCAAAAGCAAAGAATTTCCATTGCTCGTAGTTTATTAAGAAAACCTAAGATTTTAATTTTAGATGACTCAACTAGTGCCTTAGATAATATTACAACTCGTAAAGTTATTGAAAATGTAAAAAATAATTATGATTGTTCAACAATAATAATTAGCCAAAAAATTGGTGCAATTAAAAATGCAGACAATATTATGGTTCTAACTAATGGAGCCATAATGGATCAAGGTAAGCATGCACAATTAGTCAAGTCTTGCGAATTTTATAAAAAAATTTATGAAACACAACTAGAACAATAAGAAAGGAGATAAGTGTAATGTCAAAAAAACAAAATGACAAAAGAACATCATCATGAAAACTATTTACAAAAGTCTACAGTTTTCTAGATAAAAAAGACAAAAAACTAGTTATTATTGGCAGCATAATTTCTTTTCTTAATGCACTTTTTTATGTTTCAGGGACAACTTTAACAGGTGTTATAATTAGCTTGTTTTTTAATCAAAAAATGTTTGATACAAGCGGAAAAGTGATACCAGGTTCTTTTGATGTTAAAAAATTTATTATTTGAAACACATTTCTAGCTCTTTGCTTTATATTTTATGCCACTGTGCGACTAATACAAAGTAGAATACTTATTTCAGTAGCTTATAAAGCTGCATCAAAAATGCGTAAAATAGCTATGGAAAAATTAATTGATATGCCAATTAGTTTTTATGATAAAGAAAAAAGTGGTGATTTAATCTCAGTTTTAGTTAATGATATCAACAACTTAGCTAACTCACTTGTTCAAATGTTTAATGAAACCTTAAGTAATATTTTTAATGTTCTTGTTTCAACTATGGCCATGACTTTTGTTAGTCTTACACTAACTTCTATTGTAGTTCCCTTATCAATTTTATTTTTCTCTCTGGCTTATATAATGATAAATAAAGCACAAAAAGCATATGTCAAAGTACAGCAAAATTTTGGTGACTTGAATGCTTATGTTGAGGAAATGCTAACCAATAGCAAAATAACAAAAACATTTGATCAACAAGAAAGTGCAAAAAAAAGTTTTGAAAAAATTACAAATGATATTTACAAAAATGCATTCAAAGGTGATGTATATATCAAACTCTTTGATCCTTGATTTATTGTTTCAACAAACCTTTTAGTTCTTTTACTTTCACTTTTTGCGATTTTATTTAACATTAATGGAGTACCAACATTAAGTGTATTTAGTTTCTTTAAAAGACCTGATGCAGGTTTAATGATTGCATATACTTCACTACTTTGAAACTATACAGGAACACTTCAAGTTTTCTTTAATGTTATATTCTCAATACAAATTGGTCTTTCATCTACAAAACGTGTTTTTAGACTACTTGAATTAGATATGCCAACAAGTGTTAAGAACCCAATTGAATTAAGCGATATTAAAGGTCATATTGAATTTAGAAATGTAAGTTTTAAATATGATAAAGATTCATCAAAATATCAACTAAAAAATGCAACATTCGAAGCGCTTCCAGGTCAAACTATTGCTATTGTTGGACCTACCGGTGCAGGAAAAACAACAATTATTAACTTGTTAAGCAAATTTTATGAATATGATGAGGGAGTAATTAAAATTGATGGTGTTGATTTAGCAAAAATTACTAAGAAAAATTTAAGAAATTTAATGTCAGTTGTACTTCAAGATTCATTCATGTTTAATGAAAGCATTATGTCTAATTTAAAGGTTGCATCAGACAAAATCACGAATCAAGAAGTTTACGAAATGGCAAGTTTAACTTCTGCACACAATTTTATTCAAAAGCTTGAAAAAGGTTATGATACAGTTATTGAAAATAGTGGCCAATGCCTAAGTCAAGGCGAGAGACAACTTCTTTCGATAACTAGAGCATTATTAGGTAAAAAGAAAGTTTTAATTCTTGATGAAGCAACAAGTAATGTTGACTCAAACACTGAACAAATAATTCAAAGAGCACTTCAAGAAGAATTAATGAAAGATCGAACATCAATTGTTATTGCTCACCGTCTAAGTACAATTAAAAATGCAGATAAAATTTTAGTTGTTGATGATGGTCAAATCATTGAACAAGGAAACCATGAGTCGTTAATGAGGCTAAAAGGTTATTATTTCAATCTTTATGAGAATCAATTCAAATAAACCAAAAAGGCTATAAAACAGCCTTTTTCTTTTGTTTTTGTAGTTAATTTTGTACAAATTTAATCCATCAATTTTCTCTTATACTAGTCAAAAAATTGACATTTATTACACTTTCTTATATAATAATTAATATTAATTTAATACTTAAATAGGAGTTAAAGATGTTTAACAAAATTAAGGGCACAAGAGATTTTAGCCCACTTGAAAATAATGTAATTGAACTAATTAGATCAGCATTTGTTAATTATGCTAGAAATTATAATTTTCACTTAATAGAAACACCTATTATTGAATCTGCAACACTATATAAGCGTTCAGTTGCAAGTAGTGATATTGTCAAAAAAGAAATGTATGAATTTAAGGACAAAGGCGGTAGAGATATAGCGCTAAGACCAGAGGGAACAGCAGGATTTGTTAGAGCACTTGTTGAAAATAAATGATATGCAACACTAAAAACTACTAAATTTGCTTATTATGGCCCAATGTTTCGTTATGAGCAACCCCAAAAAGGACGTTATAGACAATTTAATCAAGCTGGATTTGAAATTGTTGATACAATAATAAACCCATATAATGATGCTGAATTAATCATTGCAGCTGCATCGCTTTTGCAATGTTTAGATGTTAAATATGTTCTTAAAATTAACTCAATTGGTGATGAGGAAACTAGAATTAGATATCAGAGTGAATTAAAGAAATACTTTGAAAAGTACAAAGATCAACTAAATCCAATTAGCCTTGAGAGACTTGAAAACAATGTACTTAGAATTCTTGATGATAAAGAAGAAAGTAAAAAAGATTTTGTTAAAAAAGCACCTAAAATTAATAAATATTTAAGTGAAAATAGCACTAAATTTTTCAAAAAGTTAACATCAATTTTAGACTTCAATAATATTAAATACCAAGTTGACTATTCATTAGTTCGTGGCCTTGATTACTATGATGAAGTTGTCTTTGAATTTGTTTCAACATCTAGTCAATCAGGCAGCCAAAACACAGTTATTGGTGGCGGTCGATATTCAACATTAATTAAAGAGTTAGGTGGACCTCAATTATATTCATGTGGTTGAGGTCTTGGAGTTGACCGCATTGGTGACATAATTAGTGAGGAAAATAGTGAAAATAATGAAGCAGAAAAAATTAATATTTTAGTTTCATCAACAAGTGAAAAAAACCTTGATATTTTATTTTCACTAACCAATGAATTAAGAAACTACGGTAGTAAAATTGAATTTATTAAAGAAGTTTCTAAGAGTAAAAAAATATTTGATAAAGCGCAAAAATTACAAGCCGATGTTGTAATTTTTGATGATGTAATTAATGGGCAAGAAGTCTTTGTTGCTAAAAGCCTTAGTGATAATGATCGTATAATTTTCCAATACAATGAAGATGGTTATGCAGATTTATTAGACTTTTTAGCTGAGCATAATTTGCTTAGTGATCTAGTTGCACAGGACGAAGATGAGGAATAGAAATGAAAAGTAAATACATAAAGAATAATGAATTAAGAGCTAAGGATAAAGGCAAGATTGTTACCTTACATGGCTGAGTAGCTAACAAGAGACGCTTTGGCGAAATGACTTTCATTGACCTTAGGGATCGTTATGGAATCACTCAATGTGTTTTTAAAAGCGACCTTAATGTAACAAAAGAAAGTGTAATGGAAGTAACTGGTAAGGTTGTTTTAAGAAAACAAAAGAACCCTAATTTAAAAACTGGCGACATTGAAGTTTTAGTGAGCAAATATTCAATTTTTTCACAAGCAGTTGAAGAGTTACCTTTTGCAATTAGAGATGATATTGATGTTAAAGAAGAAACAAGAATGAAATATCGTTTTCTTGATCTAAGGCGTCCAGTTATGCAAAATAATATAATTACAAAGGATAAAATTATGTTTGCCGTGCGTGAATTTATGCACCAAAACGGCTTTATTGATATTGAAACACCAATGCTTGCAAAAAGTACTCCCGAGGGTGCAAGAGACTTTTTAGTTCCTACCAGAAATAAAAATGAATTTTGAGCACTACCTCAAAGCCCTCAACTTTTTAAGCAACTTCTAATGTGTTCCGGTTTTGAAAAATATTATCAATTTGCTAGATGTTTTCGCGATGAAGACAGTCGAAAAGACAGACAACCTGAATTTACTCAACTAGATATTGAAACATCATTTTTAAATGTTGAAGATTTTCAAAAATATATTGAAAAATTATTTAAACATATTTTTAAATCATTAGGAATTAAAATTAAAACCCCATTTCAGAGAATTAAGTACTTTGATGCTTTAAGAGACTATGGAACTGATAAGCCAGATTTAAGATATGATTACAAAATTGTTGATATTAATGACTTTTGCAACAATACAGAATTCAACATTATTAAGGATGCGAAAAGTAAAAGAATGCTTTTTACTGGCACACTGATTTCTAAAAGTGATTTTAAGGATCTCGAAGAAATTGCAAAGAAGAATAAGGCCAATATTTTATTCTATTTTGTTTACCAAAACGGCGAAATTGTTCATACAAATTTTGCAAATAAGGTTAAAGATGCATGTCTTGACCTAGTAGCAAAATTTGGTAATAAAAATGGTTCATATTTTATTGTAGCCAATAAATATGAACATGCTTCACAGGCTCTTGGTGCTGTTAGAGTTGAATTAAATGATAAGTTCAATTATGCAAGAAAAGAATGAAATTTATCTTGAATTACTGATTGACCAATGTTTGAATATGATGAAGAAAATAGCACTTGAGCAGCAGCACATCACCCTTTTACTCGCTTTGCTCACTCACTTCAAGATTTAGAAACTATGAAGATGGAAGACATTAGAGCATTATCATATGATTTAGTTCTTAATGGCTTTGAATTAGGTTCTGGTTCAGCAAGAATTTTTGATAAAGTAACTCAAAAGAAAATGTTTGATTTAATTGGTATGAGTCAGCAGGAACAACAATCGAGATTTGATTGATTTTTAAAGGCTTTTGATTATGGAATTCCACCTCATTGTGGCATTGGTTTAGGACTAGATAGATTAACAATGATAGTTACTGGCCAAAAAACAATTCGTGATGTTTTAGCATTTCCAAAAAATGCAAAAAATCAAGACGTATTCACAGGCGCACCTGGAAGTGTTGACCAAAAACAGCTTGACGAATTATTTTTACAAATAACGAAAAATGAAAAATAAAAAACGAAACCTAAATATGTAAAAAATTTACATTTATTTTATTAAAAGTGTAAATTTTTTACATTCAATTTTAACTAAAAGACCTGTTTTATAGTCATATATGACAAAAAATAAGGTTTTTTTTTTTTTTTTTTTTGAAGAGCATTTCTTATTTATTGAAACAAATAAAATTTTTCAAAGGAAGAGAGAAAAATGAAAAAACTAGGACTATTAACACCATTCCAATGTATATCATTAACAGTACCTTTAGTTGCTTGTAATTGCAATTACAAAGATAACAAGGTTGATATCAACGAGTATGCATCAAAAATTACTGTAAGCATTAAGAAAATCAATACAAAAAGTATTGATGAAATCAATTCAATTGATGATTTTGATTTGGAAAACTTTAACAAAAATAATTATAGTATTGCTGATTATAAAATAGAGAAAAATTTTATTTCTAATAACTTAAAATTAATGTTTAAAATTAAAGATTTAGATAACAATATTAGTAATGAACAAGCTAGAAACTTTGATGGTTTCAAACAAAAAATAAATGAAACAAATACAATACAGGAAATAGATAGTGATAATTCAAGCTTAAAATTGGATGTTTTAGAAAAAAATAATAAGATAAACACTTCTATTAAATCATTAAATGATTTTAAGATTCTGAATCTAGACGAGAAAAAATACTCAATTTATGATTTAAACATAACTTATCCCGATTCAAAGAGTATTAAAGTTCATTATTCAGTTTTGAGGCAATCAGATTTCAAATTAAGTTCAAGAAAAGAACAAAAAATTGATGGATTTAAAGATGTCATTACGCCTTCAGAAGCAATTAATTCATTAAAACTTTCATTAATAAACCCTAATTCAAATTTTGATGAAATTAAAAGTAAAAAAATCAATGCATTTGCCATTTCATCATATGATAAAAGCAAATTTAAGGTAGAACTTGCTGATGATAAATTGGTTCGCAACGGTTCATTATTAACTGCAAGATTTTCACTAGTTTCGTTAACAAATCCAACCGAAAGAGTTTCAAAAGATTTCTATTTTAATATTATTACAAAAATAAATCAAAGTGATTTAGAAGTATTTAAAAACTTATTAAATTATTTGGCTAAATTGACTAAACCTATATTACTAATTAAGAATGAATATGCAGATAAAATCATTGCTAATTATGAATCGAACCTCTTTTTTTATTTTAAGAACCTGAATAGTTCAACAATTGCTAAGATAAGAACAATTGAGAAAATAAATACAGATAAAATTAAGGTTTCATATATTCTTGTAAATATCGAGAAAAATATTTCTTCTGATGAACAAACTGAAATAATTACACTAGAACCTAAAACCACATCATTAAAATCATATGAAGAATATGCAAGACAAAAAATCTTACCTTTATTAACAGAAATAATCAATATGAGGGAAAAGGTAATGCAAATGAAACCCCTAACATATTTGGGTTTAATATACCTAAAAAATATAGAAGCACAAATATTAGATAATTTTTTTAACATTAAATAAAAAATCTTTTAATATAAATTTTAAAATAATATAGGCAAACGGATTTACATTTTTTATTAAGTAAACAGAACGCTAACAATTCAAACGTCATAAATTGAGTATAATTAATGTGTAAAAGTAATGATAATTTCTGCTTAATTTTTTTGTATCGATTAATAAATATTAACTTTAAGTCAGCAAAATATTATTAATGTTTATATTGGAGATTTTATGAAAATAAATAAATTACTCAGGAACGGTGTTCTAGTTACTAGCCCACTATTTTTATTGACTATTGTATCATGCCATGATAAGTCAACTGATACAAGTAAAACAATTAACCCAAAAACATTTTTTGATTTTAAAAAACCTATTGAAACAAAGGATGTTACTAAATTAACAAGTGTTGAAAAACTAAAATATTGCCAAGAGGTTCTTTGAAAAATCAAAAATTATTCAGTTTTTAAAAATGTAGAACTAGAAGAATTCAATAAGCAAGATTTAGAAGAATATGGACCAAATAATGTTTTGAACATATTTAAATATGAAAAGTCTATTCTTATATCTTCATTATTTGCTAAGCACCTAAATATTAAATCAGCAAAGACGTATTATGATAAATATAGAGAAGAATTTCGAATAACTGAAAACTTTGAGGATTATTTAACACTTCACTATACTAAAATGACAAAAGCTCTTGAAATATATCAAAAATCTAGTGATAAAGATACAGTTTCAAAGATTAAACGCGAACTAAATGATGTGAGCAAACTTAATGAGATAAAAATAAAATTTAAAGATGTTAAAAATAAGACAATAATGCTTATTGATGAATTGCTTAAAATCAAAAAGAATGAAAATCTATTTAGATCAATTGAAGAATTAGGTATTACTTTAGGTGAATTGAGAGAAAAGATTGAAAAAGATGAGCCAAATTCACTAGCATTATCACTTTTTACAAGATTTAATTCATTGATCAAAAATAAGGAAGAAATTCCAACAAGTCTAATTAAATCACTTAAAGGTAAGTTGCCTAAAAATGAATTTGATAGTTTAAGTGGTTCATTTGACGAGTTAAATTCCTTATACGATTACCTAATTGATTATGTTAAAGAAAATCAAACACTATAATTATTAAAAAACAATACGATTAATATATAAAATTTGGAGGTTTTATGAATATTAAAAATTTATTAAGAACTAGTGCATTAGTTAGTTTACCAATTTCAACAGTACCTATTGTTTCATGTTATAACAAAGATAAAGTTTCGATTAATCCTAGCACATTTTTTGATTATGAGAAAGCTACTAAGGTTGAAGATATTACAAAATTAAATAAGCAAAAGAAATATGAATCTTGTCAAATATTTTTCAATAAGTTATCTGAGTTATCTATATTTAAAGAAGCTAAACAAAGTGATTTTGATACTGCTAAGGTTTCAATTTATGGACCTGAGAAAATTTATGATTTTGTTAAAGATAAAACTGCTCAAATACACTCATTTTTATTCAACAATGAATCTAATTTTGAGATTGCAAGTAAGCATTTCGAAGAGAATAAAACTGAATTAAATTCAAATAATTTTGAAGATTATTTGACAACTCAATACTCAAGTATGACAAAAGCATTTGAAATTTACTTAAAAGCACCTAATTCTAAGAGCGTAGCAAGCATTAAAGAAGAATTAAAAGACACTGAAAAGGTTAAATATATTAACAACAAAATTAATGACTTTAAAAATGAATCAAAAAAATTGATTGATGAGCTTCTCAAGAATTCAATTGCTAAGGAATATGCTGATCAAGCGCTTGAAACTTTTGGATTCAGTGTTGAAAAATATAAAGATAAAATAGATGAATATGATAATAACACTCATGCAAAAAAAATATTTATTATGCAAAACATTCTATCTAAGGAATTTGCGAAAAATCAAACTCAACCTAATGCTGGAGCAATCCCAAGTTTAGTATCAACTAAACCACCAAAAAACCTAACAGAGGCAGTTGATACAATGGATAAATTTCTAACCGCTATGAAATTAGCAATAAAAAGTCTTCCTACAACCTAATAAGCCATGTGCTTATTTTTTTATAAATGAAACTTAAAATTTACATTTTCTATATAATATTAAATAATATATTAAGTATTAATATTAGAGGTTAAAATGAGAAAAATTAGAACCAGATATGCACCAAGTCCAACAGGTTATTTACATATAGGCGGAGCAAGAACTGCTTTATTTTGCTACTTGTATGCTAAGCACTTTAACGGTGACTTTATTTTTAGATTAGAAGATACAGATGTTAAAAGAAATGTAGTTGATGGAGAAAGAAGCCAGTTAGAAAATTTAGCTTGATTAGGAATAATTCCAGATGAAAGCCCACTTAAACCAAACAA
The DNA here is from genome assembly GCF_024498215.1 of Mycoplasmopsis caviae. NCBI lineage: Bacteria > Bacillati > Mycoplasmatota > Mycoplasmoidales > Metamycoplasmataceae > Mycoplasmopsis > Mycoplasmopsis caviae. The sequence goes on from NZ_CP101806.1 coordinate 461,834, forward strand.
GATTTGTGGTCAATATCGTCAAAGTGAAAAATTAGAAAGATACCAACAAATTGCTAACGAATTAGTTGACAGAGGTCTCGCATACAAAGCATATGATACAAGTGAGGAACTAGAAGCTCAACATGAAGAATCAAATAAAAAAGGCATAGCTTCATTTAGATATGATAGAAATTGATTAAAAATTAGTAAGGAAGAAAAAGAAAGAAGAGATAATGCCAAGGCTTATTCAATTCGATTAAGTATGCCGAAAGATACAATTTACCAGTGAGATGACTTAGTTAGAGGGAACATAAGTTTTAATTCTAATGATATCGGTGATTGAGTTATACAAAAAAGTGATGGTTATCCAACATACAATTTTGCTGTTGTAGTTGATGACTATGATATGAAAATTACTCATGTGCTTAGAGGCGAAGAACATATTACTAACACGCCAAAGCAATTAGCAATTTATCAAGCCTTAAATTGAAGTGCACCTCAATTTGGTCATCTAACAGTCATTACCAATATGGAAGGCAAGAAACTTTCTAAAAGAGATACAAGTTTAAAACAATTTATTGAGGACTATCGAAATGAAGGTTATCATCCTGATGGTGTATTTAACTTTTTAAGTTTATTAGGATGAAGTTCACCAGATACAGTTGAGCTTATGAGCAAGGAAGAAATAATTAAAAAATTTGATCCTGCTCGATTAAGTAAAAGTCCATCTAAATTTGATATTAAAAAGATGCAATGATTTTCTAAGCAATATATTAAGGAAGTACCAACATCTAATCTACTCAAAGAACTTAATTTAAAATCAACTAAGTGGAATAAATTATTTGTTGATACATTTAAAGACAGTGTATTTACAACAAAACAATTAATTGATGAAATGCAACCTTATCTAAGACCACAGGAACAAATTCCAACAATTGATAAAGAAAACCTAGATGTTGTAATTAGTTTTAAAAATATTATTAATAATAGCAATTTCACAATTGAAAATATTCAAAGTGCAATTGACCAAACTAAGGAAATAACAGGAAAAAAAGGCAAAAATTTATTTATGCCAATTAGACTTGCTACAACCTATATTGAACATGGCCCTGAATTAGCTAAGGCAATTTACTTATATGGCGAAAAAACAATTAAAGAAAGATTAGAAAAATGAAAATAAGATTTACATCAATTCAAGATCATAAAACAAAGGGTGTAGAACCAAAAATTATTTCTTTTGAGGCTGATGCTGAATATGATTATTTCATTGATGATGAAGACCTAAACAAATTTGAATATCATACATATCATTTTAAAGAGCCTTCTGTTGGTGAATCAAATAGAATTGAGATTAATGAAAAGAGAGTTAATATTTTTACAGGTATGTCAACATTAACAATGCTTAAAGGCATAAAAGCTGCAAACTCATTTGTTAATGTTGATGGTTCACAATTCTTTTTAAAACCTTTACTACACAATGTTGTTATTGAAGATAAAATCAAAAAATTTAAGTATGAATTATTTGGACCAAATGATGAATTAATTGGCGAATTTAATGTTTCACTTGAAGAAATATAATATATTAATGAAGTATTAGACGTGCTTCATTTTTTTACAAAAATGCTTGTTTATAGGCACATAAGCAATTTTAAATAGTGTAATTCATAATGAATTTATATTTGTATTATTAACTACCAAGAAGAAAATTAAAAAAGTGGCAAGCCACTTTGATTATTATTTATAAGACTATTGATTGTCTGCGTTTACTGTGTTTGTTGATTCTCAAACATTTTTGTTTGATTTCTTTTTAAGGTTAAGACTTTCAATAATTATACCAACAATAGAAACTGATATTACACCAACATGAGTAAAGAATTGGACAAATGGAATTGTACCAGATATGAATTTAGTATCACTTGGTTTTGTCATCTTAAATGTAGCACCAAAGAATTGGAATACAAATCAAGCAAGCATTGAAACAAATACAACTAACATAATTGGTCCAATAAACCAATTTCTATTTGCAAGTGCTTTAATTCCTATTGCTAAAACAACAAAAATTCAAGAAACATATAGAATTAAGTAAAGACTAGCAATAGCACATGCTGTATATGTCATTGAGTCTGAACCTACTAATACAGTAATAGCTTTAATAGTATCAGCAATTTTTAGAAAATCGGAGAAAATTGTGTTAACAATTTCTTTAAAAGCTACTATAAATTGATAAGCACCGTTACTTTTTCCACCTAATTTAGCAGATCATTCTGCTTTAGCAACAACAATTAATAAAATTGTGAATACAGCTAAAAGTACTGATAAAACAATAACAGAAGCATATTTTATTTTATTGCCTTTATTTGACATAAACACCTCATTTTTATTTTATAGTTTTTTACACTTTAATAAAACTATAAAAATATTATACAACTTTTTTAATTTTTGGATATTAAATAAATAAAAAAACTAATTTATATAATTTTACCAAAACAACTGTTTTATAGGCTTATTAGTCAATTGTTAAACTTTTAAGTTCATTGTTTAAATGGTAAATTCTCTCTTCATATTTATTTGTGCTAAATGGTAAAACATCCTGACTATAAGCTCACAAAATAACAATGTAATTTACTAATATTTTGTGTCTTAGTAGATAAATATAATCATAATTTCCATAAGTTTCAAGAAACAATTTCTCTTGTTCATTACTTAATTCATTTGCTTCAATATAATAAGCTAATTCAAAATGTTTATCGCCTAATGAAGAATATTCCCAATCAATAAAATACACTTTCTTATTTTTAACAATCATGTTAAAAAATCAAAGATCATTGTGCAAAGGAGTATCTTTTCTCATCCGTGAGAGTGTCATATTTATTGGTCTATAAAAGTCATCTAAAACTTTCAATTTTATCTTTTTTTCTTGTAATATTTTGCGATATTCTTTTATTCTAGCAGCATGATTTGATGCAGGAAATTTTAATTTTGAACTGTGTAAAATTTTTAAATTGTTTGCTACTTGAATAATATTATTCTCATCATTTCAATATTCCTTGCCATCAATGAATTCCCATCACACTTCGTCATTCTCATTTTTTATTAATTTTGGAACAAAATCAAAGTTACTTAACAACGAGTAATCTAACTTATGGTTAAACTTGTTAACAACTTTTTGTTGAATGAATAATTCATTATCTCGGTATGAAATATTGGTGTGACCTTTTTTAATTAAAACTTTCATTTTACTCCTTTTTGTTTTGAAATTATACAATTTTTAATAATATTTAGTTATTATATATTTTTAAATTTTGATAACTTGATAGGTGATATTATGGACAAAAGTAAAATTCGGAATTTTTCAATTATTGCCCATATTGATCATGGTAAAAGTACATTAGCTGACAGAATACTTGAAATTACAAACACAGTTAGCGAACACGATATGGATGATCAATTTTTGGACCAAATGGATTTAGAACGTGAAAGAGGAATTACAATTAAATTAAATGCTGTACAAATTAAGTATAAAGACTACACATTTCATTTAATTGACACACCTGGTCACGTTGATTTTACCTATGAGGTTTCGCGATCGCTTGCAGCTAGTGAGGGTGCTCTTTTACTTGTTGATGCTACCCAAGGTATCGAAGCTCAAACACTTGCAAACGTTTATTTAGCACTTGAAAACAATTTAACTATTATTCCAATAATAAATAAAATTGACCTACCATCTGCAGATATTGAAGCAACAAAGAAAGAAATTGAAGATGTAATTGGCTTACCTACTGACAATGCTGTTTGTATATCTGCTAAAACTGGCTTAAATTGTGAGCAAGTATTAGAAGCAATTGAAAAGTATATTCCATCTCCAAAAGATGCAGATGATTCAAAACCACTTAAAGCACTAATATTTGATTCATACTTCGATGAATATCGCGGTGTTATTATGCTAATTAGAGTTTTCGAGGGTGAACTAAAAGTAGGCGATGAGTTTATGTTTATGTCTAATGGACAAAAATATAGTGTTAGTGAACTTGGTGTTAGAAATCCAAAAGAAACTAAAAAGAACAGACTTGAAGCTGGTGAGGTAGGTTATGTTGCTGCAACAATTAGAGATGCACGAGAAGTTAGTGTTGGTGACACTATTACATTAGTAAGTAGACCAGCTGAAAGCCCGCTTGCTGGATATAAGAAGAAAAAACCCGTACTTTATACAGGGTTTTATCCAATTGATACAAGAGATTATATGGAACTAAAAGAAAGTTTGGAAAAAATAGCACTTTCTGATAGTTCAATAACCTGAGAACAAGAAACATCAAAAGCTCTAGGTTTTGGCTTTAGAGTCGGGTTTCTTGGGATGTTGCACATGGAGATTTTACAAGAAAGATTAAACAGAGAATATAAGATTGGTATTATTGCTACAAGTCCATCAGTTGAGTATGATGTTCACATGACTAATGGAACAATTGAAAAAGTATCAAACCCTGCACTTTTACCGGATAGAACATTTATTGATCACATCGATGAACCATATATAAAAGCTGAAATTTTGGTGCCAAATGAGTATATTGGTAATGTAATGGAACTATGTCAAAGTAAGCGTGGAATTTATATTAATATGGATTATATTGACTCAAATAGATCAAGGTTAATTTATGAAATGCCACTAGGTGAAATTATCTTTGATTTCTTTGATAGGCTCAAGAGTTTAACCAAAGGATATGCGTCATTTGAATATGACCTAATAGGCTATAAAACAAGCGAATTGGTAAAAGTTGACATACTTTTAAATGGTGACAAAATTGATGCATTTTCAATTATTACTCACAAAGATTCTGCATATAGTAAAGCGAGAGATTTAACACAAAAATTAAAGGAAGCAATTCCTAGACAAAACTTTGAAGTGCCTGTTCAGGCCACAATTGGAAGTAAGATTATTGCCCGTGAAACAATCAAGGCATTTAGAAAAGATGTGACTTCAAAACTACATGCAGCAGATGTTTCAAGATATAAAAAATTACTTGAAAAACAAAAAGCTGGAAAGAAAAAAATGAAGATGCTTGGAACAGTTGAAGTACCACAAGAGGCATTTTTATCAATACTTAAAACAAACATTGACAAGAAAAAATAGAGAGGTTTATAAACCTCTTTTTTTGTAAAAATCAAATTTTTTATGAAAAAAAGCAAAAATTTTTCATAAAAAAAATTATTCTTCCAGTTCTAACTATGTTAGATTTAATTATTTAGGGAAAAAATGAAAAAAATTAATTTTTTTCGTAATTTTTACTATAATTAATTTACAAAAAATTTATTTTTTGTTTAGGAGGGAAATTTATGTCAACCAGATCGGTAAAGGCAAAAAAAGTACTAGGTTGAGCAATTGCAACAGCAGCACTGACTGGCTCAATACTTTTAACCATTATTGCCATAAAAGCACAAAATACTAAAAAGACGAGTGATGAGCAATTTCTTAATAGTCTAAAAATTGAAGGTAAGGATGTTGAGAAAATTTATGCTTCTGAGGCCAAAGTTACAAATGTTAAGTACGATACGAACTCAGATTATGAAATTAATGTGCTTCCATTAGAAGGGTCAAATGATTTTACTTCAACAGCATATTACAAGATTGAAGTAACAAATAAGAAAACAGGTAAGATGTTATCAAGGATTGTTCCTGTAACAGGTTTTAAAAAATTTGAAGAAGAGAAAATTATTGTAAAAGGTTCAAGGCAATTTGACAGTAAAAGAAAGATGATGGCATATCTTGATGCAATTCCAAAGAACAACCCAAATGAATTGCGAAAATTTATTGAACGAGAAAAACATTTCATTTTTACAAAAGTGCCAAGTTCATTATCTGTAAGTTTCAAGGAATATTTAGTTGCACAATCTAACAATCAAGAAATTGTGAGAGTAACTTTTGTTCTAAATGGTTTAGTATCAAATGACACTTTTGCCAATAACACTATAAAACAGGCGAAAAAATCATTTAACAACCAAGAAAAAGTGTTTGAATTTAAACTAAGTGATTTAGTTAATCAATCTACAACAAATACAGAAGAACAAGCAAGACAAAGACTAAATGAACTTAGGGAAAAATATATACTCTTAAAAAATGAGACAACAGATGCTAAAAATGAAGCATTAGTTCCATTTATAGATAAGTATGAAAACACATTAACTTCAATAACAACTCATATTGCAGAAATTGATGCGATTTTGAATGATACAACAAAATCAGCATTAGATAACTATGAACAACTTGGTGAAAAATATGAAGCTGATCTTCTTGCTAAAAACAAGATTGATTTGGAACAAGATATCAATAAAACTGAAGCATTAAAGGATAAATATGCAGGTGAAGTTGCATATCAAACACCTATTAATGAAACAGTTGAAAAAATAAATGAAGCAAAAGCAAAATTATCTTCAAACAATATTCATGAGATTATAAGTGAGAAAGAAAAAATAAACGAAGCTAAAACTTCATTAACAGAAGCATTAACAAATATTTTAAAGAGTGAACAAAGGAAAGCACAAAATGCAACATTCAACTCAAGTGAATATGATTATTTAATTGCTGACATTAAATCGAGAAGGGCAACACCTGATTCATCACTTAGCGAAGCTGATATATTAACTAAAATTGAGAAACTTGAACAACTTTTAAAATCATCGCAAACAATTGACACTATTAAACCTAGTGAAATTTCAACAGCAAGTAACTCTTTATCTTCTGACCTAATAGTCTATAAAACAGCCTTAGAGACAAAATATAATGCATTAAAAGAACAAGCTAAAAAACTATCTTTTGAGAAAGATTCAATTGAAAATATTATAAATTATCATTCTAATAAGATTGATGATACTACAACATCAAAAGAAAATGTACAAGCTCAAATTGACCTGTTTAAAGCAATTTTAAATAATCCTGGTTTTGAAGCAAAATATAACGATTTGGAAAAAGACAAAAATAAACACAAAGCTACATTTGAAGGTAATTTAACAAAAGCAAATGAATTGATTGAAATTCTTGATGAAGGATTGAGCTATTATACAGATTCAAAAAACAAATTAGAAGAAGTTAAAGCTAAAGTTTTAGAATTTGTTAATCAATTTAGCGCAAAAACAACATCAATTGGCACAAAAGTTATTAATTCATCATTAATTGACCTAAACACATATGTTGAAGGTCAAAAAACTGCTATCACAACAGCCCGTGAAGGTAGTTATAGAACAATTGCATCTTCTATTAAATCAAAATATGAAAATACAGAAATATATAAAGAATATATTGCTTCTAATTTAACAGCATTAACAAATGCAAGCACAATTGAAATTGATGCTTGTTATCAATTAATAAATAAGCTTTATGAATTTGATCTTAATTTAAGTAAAAAGAATCCTACATATGGAACAAATGTTAAATGAGATCTAAAATTTGCTGAAGAATATGCTAATGAATTTTTAGCAAAACAAAATGCAGATTTTACTAATTACTTCTTATTAGATGATCATTACAATGAAGCACTAAACATAATCTTAAAAGCAAATAATGTTATTAATGCAATTCATGAAAAACACGCAAAAAGCATGGACGATAAACAAGAAAATATTTATCGTGTATTTTATGAAAAAATATTAGCTATTTATAAGCAACAAATTAAAGAAGCAAATAAATTTGTTGCTGATAATTTAGCTGATGCAAAAACAAGAAGAGAAGAGGCAAAAAATAACTTTAGCCAAAACCTAACAAAAGCAGAAGCATTGATGACAATGATTACTGAAGATGGTTATACATCTGTTGATCAATTCTACAAAGCATTCGAGTCTGCAATTAATGAAGCAAAAGCATTGGAATTAGATAAAGCTAAACTTAACCAAATTAGAGAGCAAGCTAAAAAAATAGAAGAAGCAACTAAGTTAGCAACAGAAAGTTACAAAAATTCGCTTCTAGATAAAGCTAGTCTTTACAAAGCAATAATTGAAAGAAAATATGCGGAAGTTAGTTCAGCTGAACTTGTTGACATTTATCCACAAACAAAACAATTAATTGAAACATATCTTACAGAAATTAATACTGAACTTAACAAACAAAGTCATGAAATTAATGATCTTAGAGCATTAGTTAAGAAACTTACTGAGTTTAATGACAAGTATGATGAAACAAGCAAGAAGGAATTTGACGAATTTTCTAAAAAATTTGAAGAAGAGTTCAAGAAATTAGAAAAGAATAAAAAAGACTACAAGAAAGAAGAAGTTTCTAAACTCGGTAAAGGTAAGTATCAAGATAGTGAATTACCACTTGATGACTTTTTTGGTGCTAATTCAACATATGAAGAAGCAAACAAATATGTAACAGCATCAACTCACAAGGACCAATATGCTGTTTCAAATACAAAAGCATTACTTGTAAAAATTAAGAAATCATTAACTGATATTGAAACAAAAGTAAGCACATATGAGTCAAATTGAGACTTAGCTAAAACAACTCTTGAAGCTACAGTTGCAAAAATTGAAAAGTATATTAATGAACATCCAAGTGCATCAAATATTGATGATTTAAAAACAACTCTCCAAGAAGTTAAATCAGAAATTGATGCAACAAAAATTGAAGAAGTTAATTTAACAAAACTTAAAGAACTTAATGAGAAGTTAAATACTAAGTACCAAAATTATCTTTCAACTGCCGATGTTTTATCTGCATCAATTGAAAAACTAAAAAGTGCAATTGAAAAAGTTGAAAATCATATTAAAGAGAGAAAAAACCTAGACAATATTGATGATAGTTATTACACAAACTTGATGTCTAATAACAAGATTCAATATAAAGATAAGGCAACTTCAACAGAGTCTGAAAAATCTCTACAAGAAGTTTTAGATGCAATGAAAGCACTTTTAACTTCTAGTGACAAAGAGGCAATTGAACACAATACAACATATGCAGATACTTTAATTAGTAAAATTGAGGAAATTAGAACCCAAAATTTAGTTAGTGTGCAAAATGAAATTAAGACTAAACTTGAAGAATATAATACGCTTAAACAAGAACTGGCAACATTAGATTCGAAAATTTATTATGAAGCACAAATTAATAGTCTTGAAGCCAATACAACAGCTCATAGCGATGCTGATGCAATTTCTAAATTAAGCAAAGATGACTTAAAGAAAAAGAGCCAAAAAGAAGTTAGCGATGTTAAGGAAAAGATAAGTCAACTTTATCAGTCATTAAAACAAGTAAAAGATGATCGTGAAACTGTTGTTGAAAGAGCCAAGATTGAAAGTACAAATAATATAACTAAAATTAAAGTTTTAAATGAAGAGTTAGAAATTCTTGGATTGAATTCAACTACATATCCAAACTTTAACACAGAAGTACTTCCAATTAAAAATGCCACAACAGAAAAAAATAATGAAATTTTAAGTGCGATTTCATCTAAGTCAAATCAAGAAATAACAACAGCAATTAATGAAGCGGAAGCAGCTATTAAAGCTCTTGAAGAATGAATTAAAAATTACAAGACAAAAGTTAAACAAGAATTATATGAAAACATTGCAAAAATCAAGAAACTAGGCAAATACATTCAAGATAATTCAACAAACTTAACATTACCAACTGATTATACAAGCAAGTTAAACAAGATTGAGAACAACGTTTCTAGTGACAATCTTGAACAATTAAAGTTAGGTTTAACAACTTCAAGAGAATTAATTAAGCAATTAGAAGACTTGATTAAAGCAAAAACACAAGAAATTAGTGCCAAAGCTAAAACGCTTAGTGAAGAAATTGAAACTGAAAAAGCTGAAGATGACTCTTGAATGTCACCTGCTCAAAAAGAAGAAATTAAGCAGTTATATGAAGCATCAAAAGAACTATTTTCTTCAATAAAAGAAGCTGGTACATCGCCAGAGCATACAAAAGGTCAAGGTGTTGACCAAGTAAGTAGAAAAATTACCGAAGCACAAGCTAAACTTGAAGAAATTAAACGTAAAAAAGAAGAATTTAAGAACTCACGTACAAGTTCAATTAGTGAATTAACTGATTTAATGAATAAATTACTTCAAGAAGCTAAAACATTGCCAACTGATCATCCAAATTATGTTGATGCAGCACATTCATCAATTACTTCAATAATTAACTATCACACTAACACATTTAGCAAAATAGATCAAGCTCAATGAGAAACAAAAACAAGTGCTGAAATTGAAGCAATTAAAGGTACAATTCTTAGTTATCAAACAAACTTGAATAACTATAAAGATGAAGTAGCAACTAAATATAGAACAGACTTAAAGAATGCTATTGATACAGCTAATAATAAAGTTACATCAATTACTCAAAAGAATAATGATAAAGATGGTGTTAATCAATCAAGTAATTATGATACAGCAATCAATACATATAAGAATCAAAATTTAGATCAATATCAAAAATTAGTAGATGACAACAACAAAGATCTAAGTGCTCTAAAAGATGCTCTTACAAGTGTTAAAAATTCAAATGAATTAGGTAAAACAACTGTAAATCAAGTTAATACAGAAAAATCTAAACAAATTAGTGATGAGGTTAAAAAGTATAGAGATAAATTAACTGAAATTCAAGCAAGTTCAATTTATGCAGATTTATATACTGAAATTACAACAGTAATGCATAAGGAATTTATTGCTGAACTAGATACAATTATTGCTAAATATTCAAATGATTTAGATACTGAAAAAGACTTAAAAGAATTTAGAACCGACTACGAAAAAATTCAATCTAAGCTTACTGAACTAAATAATAAATTTGAAGAACACAAAACACAAAGAGAAACATTATTAAATGAATTAGCTACAAACTATACAAAAATAGTTGAGTATGCTGCTTATTTAGATGCAGATATTAAATTACCATTAACAAAACAATTGGTAAGCGATGCACAAAATGATCTAGACGCTCATTTCAAAAAAATGACATTAACTATGTTAAAAGAGCAAAAGTCAGCAAGTGGTCAATATACAAAAGTTATCAATGAAATAAGCAAATATGATTCAGATTTAACTGCAAAATTAGAAGAGATAATTGCAGAAGTTAAGAAAACTGAATGAGAAAAAATCAAGGAAGTATTAACTAACAATCCTGAATTTTCAACTGAAAAAGCCGAATACGATGCATTATTAACAACAGAATTATTGAATAAAGCAAATAGTGGTGTACAAGAATTAAAATCAATTCTTCCACACTTAAAAACTGCCGAAGATAAACTAAGTTCAATAAATGAATTAAAAGCAAAATTGTTAGAAAAAATCAACAAGAAGTTTAATGAAAAAATCGATGAACTTAAAAACACATACAACGATACGAAAACAAAACTAGAAGAGAAAATAACAAATACAAAATATGCTGACATTAAAGCAGAACTTGAAAAAATTAGAGATGATAACAACTCAATTGGTACTGCAATCACAAACAAAATTGACTCAACATTAAATAATGATGAGTCTAATGCATATAAAGTTAGAGTTACAAATGATAATAATGAAAAGACTGTTGAAGAGTTAGATAAACTAATCCAACAAGCTAAAAAAATGAAGCAAGATTATGAAAGCAAAATTGTCGCATATGAAACAGAATGAAATAGTAAAAAAGAAGAAGTTGTAAATCTTGCAAAAGAAATTGAAGATCAAGTTAAGAGCCTAGAAGAAAAGAAGAAGACTTCTAGTCTTAATAGTGATGAAGAAAAAGCATTAAAAATTTATAAAGATGCAAAAGAAGAATACGACAATAATACAAAGAATGTAATAGACACCAAATCTAAAACAGATCTTGAAGAAACAATTAAAAAATTAAAAGAAGCAAAAGAAAAAGCTAAAGAAGCTCTCAAAAATGCTTCTGTGTCAATTCAAGCAGTTGTTGATTTAAATGAATTAAAATCAAAACTTGAAATTGATAAGACTAAACTAGAAAGCTATTCAACTCAAAGTGATGAATTTAAGAAAGCAATTGGAAATAACCTAAGTAATTTCAAAAATTACTTAACAACTGCAATTAGTGAAATTGATACATTAAAAAATAGTATTAATAGCAATGGTTTAACCACTGAAAATCAAACAAAATTAACTGAACTTAAAAATAAATATTCATCTACTCCTGAAAAGGATAAAAAAGTATTTGAATTTATTGAAAGTAAACTATTTGCTTACAACGATTTATTTAACTGACATCAAATTAATTTAACTAAAGTATCGAATACAAAACTAAAACAAAAATTAGATTCTAAATACAACGAATTCAAAACTGAGATTAGTAATTTCACTTTGCAAAATGTTAAAGATTCAAATGTTGACATTGATGATCTTACAACTAAACATAAAGCAATAGTTGATAAATGAACTATTGATGCTGAATTAACAAAAGTAAGCAAATATCTTAAATATGTTGAAGTAGCAGCTAAATTTGAATCATTAATTATGACTATCGAAAAGTCATATAATAATCAAGTTGGTGGTTATGGAGAAGTTGCTGCTTACAAACAATTTAAAGCAGAAGTTCAACAACTTAATGCTGGTAATATTTCAATTGAACAATTATTAAATAATTATGAATCTAAGAAGCAAGAAAAACTTACTAATGGAAATGTACCTGAAAATGCAGATTGATATCAAGGCGAAATAAAAAGAATTGAAGAAATTAGTGCAGATAACAATAAAAAAATTAACGATAAGTTAATTGAGATTGACAAAGCTAATATTGAAAAATTAAAAGAATTTGTCAAAGAATTAGAAGCACTTAAAACAATATATAGCAATTCAAGCATTAAATTTACAAGTTCAAACTTAACATCAATTACTAATAAAATAAATTCAATAAATGAAACTATTAATAAGAACGAAAAAGCCTTTAAAACAGAAGAATTAGTAAAATCAAAAGACCAAACAATTAAAGATAAAACCTTATTAGCATACTTTGAATTTAGAACACAAACAACAAGTAAATATAATGAACTTAATGCACTTAGTTCTAATGAATTAGTTGCAGAGGTTATGAAGTGATTGCTTGACAATGACCCTAAAGAAAACATTGTTGTTAATAAATATGTAATTGACAAATTAAATGAACTAAAGAATACTAAATATTCTCAATCATCATTTGATAATAAATTTAACCCAAACCCACAGAGTGTTGAAATTGAAAAGGTCAAGGAATTAGTTAAATATCTTGAAGATCTTGCTAAAGATTACAAAGATATTAAAGAAGAAATTGAAAAAGGTAAGTTTGAAGAACTTAAGAAATTAATTGAGTTTTACTATGAAGCTAGATACAAAGTTGAAATGGTTAAAACCAAGAATTTCAAAGAATATAAACTATTTATTGAGAACTCAGGCAAAGGTTCATTAAAAGCCATTAATGAAATTAAGAATTCAATTGATACAAAAGACAAAAAGTATCAAGATTTATTAGATAAATATTTCTATGAAAAATTGAATACATCAAATACTGCAAGAGAAAACAGTTTATTAGTAGATAACTACAATAAATATTTCATTGATGCTAACGGTAACTTATTAGGTCAAATTTCACACAGTAGTGAAGAGGACAAAATAAACAAATATCGTGCATATGCAAACATTGAAACTATCTACAAACATGCTGATACATTTGGTAATGTTGCACTTGCTAGATATATTAAGCACTCAGGTATTATGAACACATTGTTCTATGATTTAGGTAAGGATGCATCAGGGTCTAGATTTAGAACAGCAACTAACAAAGCAACATGAGATGACCAAAAATTCTTAGGTTATGATATGAGTCTGGATGAAAATATGCTTGCATACAATAAGACAAATCATAATTATAATAATGGTTATAGAACAATTATGATTGTGGGTGGTTTTGCTAAGTATGTAAGCGATCACTTAAATGACAAAAATGCTATATTCTCGTCTAGTGATAACTCACAATTATGGTCATACATATTTGATGCAAAAACTCAAACATTAGATTTTACAGCATTGAATTATGTTAAGGAATTTACTGCGAATAGTTCTAATATTAAAGTTGCTAAATATGTATTTGACTGAAATAGAGGTGAAGGTATTAGTGACAAAGCTAAAGTTGCTAAATTTAATAAAGATGACGCAATTACAAAGGAATTAAGTTACAGTGGTGTTGCAAAGTTTGGAGAATTATTTAACTTTAACAAAGTTATTATTCCGGATGGTGAATTGTTTGCTCAACAAGTTGTAATTCCATTATTAAGAGATGAAACAAAGTTCCCAGAAGCAAAAGGTCAAAAAACTACAATAATTCTTCCATCAACTGATTTTAGATATAGTTACAGAATGCAAATGTTATATAGTTACTATAAAGATGAAAAATATGTAAGTTACATTCCTAGCCCAGGATATGCATATGACAAACGCTATAAATCTCAACATATCGAATTTGTTGCTGAAAACATGCAATTTATGGCTGATACATTGTATTCTGAAAATAATCATATGTGATATAACATAACAAGAAATAAAGGTATTCTTCACCAATATTATTTCCCTATATTTAAATATCATTTCTCAAAAAATAACAATAATAATTATGTTGATATGATGAGCACATTAAAATATGTTCTTGAATCTAAATATTCTAGAGCTAATAATTCGCCATATACATATTGTTTGAATATTGATTCGTTTGATGTTTATAAGAAACATGTTATTACAAGAGATGCTAAAACAAAATATGAATCTTTAATTTATTACATTAATTCAAGAATGAGCAGTGCCAACAATAAAGAAGAGGGCGCCAAAACAATTGTAAAAGAAATAAACAATTCATTAAATACAATTAATAATAGTCCTAACACTTGTTGATCTGGTAAAGCGAATGAAACAGGTAAAACAGACGATCAAAAGCCTCACATAACATTTAGCATTGCAATATTTGATGATAAGAATAAATATGATTATTATAAAACAAGAACAAGTAATTATCGTTTCTACTTGAATGATACTAAAGCCGATATTTAATAAATTTAAAATACTTGCACACATGCAAGTATTTTATTTGCAATTTTCCTAATATGGCTATTTGATAGATTAATTATTCAATTGGTTTAGAACCATCTGCGAGATTAACTGCAGTAAATATATCCTTAATTTTTGCTTCTCCAATTGTTCTAGAAGTTAACGCTTTCAATTTATCAGTTAATTTTTGACATCATAGTCTTGCATCATTAGCGTATTTAAATCCAGCCTCGATAAATTCATTATTTTGAATTTTGTTAATAAGGTTGCCGAAATTTAACTTAACACTATCTCACAGTATTTTAAGTTGTTTTTTTTCAGAATCAGTTACATCCTTTAAAAATTCGTCTATTTTAGATGAATCACTATTAAAGTTGTTACTAATTTCATCTTTTAAGGTTAATAGAACATTGAATAACTCATAAATCATATTACCAATTGCATGGGAGTGATTGTGGCCAGTTTTAGGATCCTGAGTTCCATAAGTTGCTACTAAATATTGCTTCCCTTTTGGTTTCCAAGCACCTTTGCTCAAGTTTGCTATAACATTTGAAATTGCCTTATATTCTCTAGTAATAACACTTTCTCAATTTTCGTCTTTAATCTGTTTATTTTGCTCAATATTTATAATTATTTTATAAAAAACACTCCTTGTGTTTTCATTTTCTTCATCAAGAAAAGAATCTAACCTTCTTGAATTATTAAAAATTTGAGAGTTAACATCGTGAGCTAAATAGTGTAATTTTTCGAAGAAGTCAAAAAAATTTCTATTTTGAGTTTGATTTGAAAAGAAGGTTAAATCATTTATATGGTTAGTAATTTTAGAACTAAATTCTTTCATTAATGAATTTAGTTCTTTGCTATCCCTAACAACAATTTTAGTAAAATTACTGCCTAAAATAATATCCATCATTTCGCAAATTTTAACTATATTATCCTTGTTGGCTGAACCTGTTAAATCTAGTGATTTATCATATAGAACTCTGTCGCTATAAGCAAAAGCAAGATTTTTTTTAGAATCTTCAAGTAAGGATAAATATTCTTTAATTTCACTAACAATATGAGTATTTTTTACGACTTTATCTTGTTGTGTTGAAGTGACACAACTTGCACTTATACCCATAGGTAAACAAGTTGTTAAGGCAACAAAAGGGTAATATATTTTTAGTTTTTTTTTGTAATTAATTTTCATAAAAGACCTATTTCTACACAAAAAATTACCATTTTTATATATTTATTATATATTAAGCAGATAAAAAAGCATAAAAAAGGTAAAGTTTACTGGTGTTGTGCTATTATATAGTTGCAGCTTTGAGAAAGGCTGCCAGTGCATTTTTGTTTTTTTATCTCTTCTTCATTTTTCTAGACAAATTTGCACTGTAAAATAAATTAAGTTCTCTCATTTGTGACTAATAAACAAAATAAGACAAATTAAAATAAGTTAAAGTACAGAATTTAATATTTCTAGTTATCATTATTAAATTATCCCTTTCTATTCAATTTTCGTATCGTACTTGTTAGCTTTAAATAATTTTCATAATTATTTTTTATTTAAGGTCTTTACAAATTTAAACACTTTCATCTGTACTTTTGTGTTTATATCAATATTATTAATAATGCAGGCTAACCGCCTGTTTTTTTATTATAATTAACTCACTATTAATAATATAAGGAAGATTATGAATAAAAGCGAGATCAAAAATAAAATTGTTGAGTTAAGAGATAAATTAAATAAGTGAAATAAAGAATATTATCAAGATAATAATCCCTCTGTCAGTGATCTTGAATATGATAAGACACTGCTCGAATTAGAAGAATTAGAAAAAAAATATCCACAATATATTTATGCTGGTAGCCCGAGTTTAATATTAGGTTCTTTTGCGGACAATAAATTTAAAAAGGTGGTTCACAAAAAACCTATGCTTTCACTTTCAAAAGCATATGAGTATGCCGAGATTGAAAAGTTTGTATCTAACATTGAAAAGATTGTACCAATTGAAAATATTAATTTTTCAGTGGAGCCAAAAATTGATGGTCTTTCGATTTCACTACATTATAAAAATGGTTTCTTAAGCCAAGCATTAACTAGAGGCGATGGGCAAGAAGGCGAGGATGTAAGTGAAAATATTTATCAAATTAAATCGATTCCAAAATTTATTAACTATGATGCTGAATTAGAAGTAAGAGGCGAAATATTTTTACCAAAAGCTCAGTTTAATAGGCTAAATAGTCAATTAATAAGTGCTGGAGAAAAACCTTTTGCTAATCCAAGAAATGCAGCCAGTGGTACATTAAGACAACTCGATGCAACAATTGTTAAGCAAAGAAATCTTTCAGCTTTTCTTTATGAGTTAGTTGATCCACACAGTCATAATATCAAGACACAAGAAGAAGCAATAAATTTTTTAATTAGTTTAGGCATTCCTACAAACCCGCTTTTTAAATTAGTTGAGGTTGAAGAATTAGAAGAAGCGATTAGTTCGTTTGCAGAAATAAAAGATAAACTTGATTATGATGCAGACGGTTTAGTTATTAAATTAAATGATTTAAGATACTGAGATAAAATGGGTAGAACAGCTAAATTTCCTAAACACTCAATCGCTTTTAAATATGAAGTTGAAACAGCCACAAGTATTATCAAAGATATAAAAACAACAGTTGGAAGAACTGGGAAAATAACATATATAGCTAATTTGGAGCCGGTTGAATTAAATCAAACAATTGTAAGAGCAGCCACATTACACAATTTTAATTTTATTAAGGACTTAAACATTAATATTGGCGACCAGGTTCAAATTGTTAAAGCAGGCGAAATTATTCCAAAAGTTTTATCATTGGTAAAAAAACGCTCAGGTGACACTTTCGAGAAAGTTCAAAATTGTCCTTGTTGCAATAGTAAGTTAATTGAAATTGAGAATAATGTTGACCAATTTTGTATTAACAATCAATGTGCAGAAATGATAATTAATTCAATTTATCACTTTGCTTCAAGAAAGTCACTTAATATTGTAGGTTTAGGACTTTCAACAGTTAAGGACTTGTATAAAAATAATTTAGTTAAAAATATTGAAGATATTTTTAATCTACATTTACATAAGGAAGAACTACTTAAACTAGAACGCTATGCCGATCAAAAGGTTAATAATTTATTGAACAACATTGAAAAAGCAAAAGAGTCAACTTTTAGTAAAATCCTATTTGCATTAGGCATTAAACACATCGGTGAGAGAGCAGCAAAATTAATATCTAAGCAGTATAGCAATTTTTCCCAATTAATCTATGAAAAAGACACTTTGGAAAAAATATCAACTATAAATAATATAGGTCCTAAAATAATAGAAAGTCTAAAGGAATATTTAAATAAACAAGAAAACATCGATTTATTACTTAAATTTGATAACTTGTTTAAATATCAGAAAAATACACAAATTAATAGTGAAAAGTTAACTAATTTATCTTTCGTTATTACAGGTAAGCTAAACAATGCACGCGATTATTATATAGACTTAATTGAAACAAATGGTGGCAAAGTTTCTTCATCTGTTTCTGCCAAGACTTCATACCTTTTAGCAGGTGATGATGCAGGAAGTAAATTAGATAAAGCAAAGAAACTAAATATTAAAATAATTAATGAAGATGAATTTAACCAACTTTTAAAGTAGCATCATTTTCATATATTTTTTAAATTTTGTAAATCTATTAAATATTTTTATTTATAACTTTAATATAATTTTAAAAATTAATCAAGGAGTTATTATGAATTCAAGAAAATATGTAGTTATTGGAAATTGAAAGATGAATAAGAATTTTACAGAAACAATGGACTTTCTTTTATCTTTCAAAGAAGAATATAAAAAATTAAAGAAAAATAATAAGGAAGCTTTTGCAATTAGCCAATCAAATGATTTTGCAATTGCATTACCACATGCAAACTTATCAGCATATCAAATTAATAAAGTTAAAGAACTTAAGTTAAGTGCACAAGATGTGAGTCAAAATAATAATGGTGCTTTTACAGGTGACATTAGTGCAACAATGCTTCAAGATCTAAATGTTAGTTATGTAATTTTAGGTCACTCTGAAAGAAGACAAAATCACAACGAAAGCAATAATTTAGTTAATTTAAAAGCCAAACAAGCTTTAAACTATAACATTACACCTGTTATCTGTGTTGGAGAAAGTTTTGAACAATATGAAAAAGGTGAAACTAAGGAAGTTGTTAGAAAACAAATTGAAGAAAGTTTAAGTGGCTTAGATTATTCAAAAATAATTGTTGCTTATGAACCAATTTGAGCTATTGGTACAGGAAAAGTTGCTACCCCTGAAATTGCACAAGATGTTTGTGAATTCATTCACTCAATCACAAGCGACAAATTGGTTGTTCAATATGGCGGAAGTGTAAGCCCAAGCAACATTGCTGAATTAGCTAAACAAAAAGATATTAATGGTTTTTTGGTTGGCGGAGCAAGTTTAAATGTTGATTCGTTTATTAAGCTCATTACATTAGGAAACTAAAAATTAGTCCTTTCAGTTGGACTAATTTTTATTATTCATTTTTACAAAAAAACCTGTTTTATAGACTTATTTGAGAAATTACTAAAATTTATCTCTTATCAATTTTGCTGATTCTTCATCAATAATTATTGTCACATTATCATGACTTTGTAAAAAACTGGCAGGGCAATCTTGACTAATAGGTTTAAGTAAGGTATCAAAGATGGCTTGTGCTTTTTTAGGTCCAGTAGCCAAAAGTATAATTTGCTTACTTTTAAGAATTGTACCAATTCCCATAGTAACAGCTTTACGAGGAACATCACTCTCACAAGTAAAAAATCTTTTGTTTGCATTGATTGTACTTTGAGTTAAATCAACAACTCTAGTGATATCATCTTGTTTGCTTTCGGGTTCATTGAAAGCAATGTGTCCATTTTCGCCAATACCTAAAATTGTAAAATCAATACCCCCAAAATCTTTTATTATTTTTTCATAACTACCATTTTTATAATCTCTTTCGTACTTTTTAATATCAGGAAAGTTAATATTTTCGCGTTTTATGTTAATATGATTAAACAAATTATGATCCATAAAATAATGGTATGAATGTTCGCTTTTGATATCTAATCCAAGATATTCATCCAGATTGAAACTAATCACTTGACTAAAGTCAATTTTTCCACTTTTATAATTTTCAATTAACAACTTGTAAAGTTCAATTGGTGTTGAACCAGTAGCAAAACAAATTCGCGAATCTGCTTTGCTACTTAATTGTTTGCTAATTAAACTATATGCTTTAAGAGCAACATCTTTTTCATTTTTTTCTATAAAAACTTTCATAATTGTCCTTATTCTATCTTTTTACCATTAATATAAACGGTCATAATTTTGCTCAAATTTTTGCAATCTAACAGAACAAAATCAGCATAATAACCTTCTGAAATATAAGCAACTTTTTTTAATTTATAAGCAACAGCTGCATTATATGATGTTCACTTTACAACATTTTTTAAACTGTGCTTCATTATTAATAAATTAAGAAAAGCATCATGTAAGCAAATTGCACTACCTGCAATAGTTTTTGTGCCTTCAAGGTAAATAATATTACCTTTTTTCTCAATAGCAACACCGCCTGAATAACATTTACCATCAGGGCCATATGCAGGTCTAATTGCATCACTAATACACATAATATGATCCTCATCTAACATATATAAAGTTTGATCTAGTGTTCTTTCACATATATGATGTAAGTCAGCGATAATTTCACTATAAACAGGATACTGAACTGCGGCTTGAACTAGTCCAGGATTACGAGAGTCAAAACCAGTCATAGCATTTCAAAGATGACAAATACAATTAACACCTGATTTAAAATATTCAGCAGCTATTTCAAAACCAGCAATAGTGTGTCCAATTGAAGCCTGAATATTATGTTTTTGCAGTTCATGAACAAGTTTTTTATCAAACATTAGAGGATCAAAACTAATTTTTCTCAAAAAATTGTTTGAACTCTTAACTAGTGTTTCAATATCAGATTTTGTTGCTTTTCTTAATCACTCACTTTTGTGAGCACCCTTTTTGGCTTCACCTATAAAAGGTCCTTCAATATGTATTCCAATATTTTTAGCACCATTATTAAATTGAAGATTCATATGAGTTAGTGACCTATTTAATTCATCTCAACTTGCAGTCATTGCAGTAGGCATAAAGCTCGTAACACCCCTTAGTGCCAAATTGTGAGCTATTCTTTTTAGTGCTTCTGGACTGTCCATAACATCATCACCCATAAAACCATGAATATGTGTGTCAATAAAACCAGGAACTAAAAGATATTTGGCAATTCCTTTTTTTGGAGTTATTTTGGTAATAAATTCATCAAATTCAATGTCAGCACAATCAATAACATTATCATAATTAGCAATAAGAACATCTTTAATAATCATATTAAACCTCATTAATTTAAGTTAGTAATTTAATTATATTACTTCTATTTTTGCAAGATTAATTTATCAATCATTTAGTAAATTAATTTCACAAAAGCAAAAATAATTTGTAATTAAATTCCTATAAGGTTTTATTCTCACAAAAAAATTTAAAGGCTTTCATTTATATAATCAATCAACATTTAAATTGTTTATAATATTTATATATGTTTAATTAATTAGGAGTTATTTTACATGAAAAAAACCATTGACGATTTAGTTTTAAAAGGCAAAAAAGTTTTAATGAGAGTTGACTTTAACGTGCCTATTAAAGAAGGTGTTATTACATCAAACAAGAGAATTGTAGCTGCTTTGCCTACAATTGAAAAAGTAATTAAAGAAAAAGGTAAATTAATTTTATTCTCACACCTTGGTCGTGTTAAAACTGAGGAAGATAAAGTTAAGAACAACCTATTACCAGTTTCAAATGAATTGGCTAGATTACTTAAGAAACCAGTTTTATTTGTTGACTCAACCAGAGGTGCAGAATTAGAAAAAGCAATTGCTAATATGCAACCAGGTGATGTAATTTTGGTTCAAAATACACGTTATGAAGACCTAAACGAAAAAGCAGAAAGTAAAAATAATCCAGTTTTAGGAAAATACTGAGCTGACTTAGGTGATGTTTTCATTAATGATGCTTTTGGTACAGCACATAGAGCACATGCATCAAATGTTGGTATTGCATCAAATATTAAAGAAAACGCAGTTGGTTACTTAATGGAAAAAGAAGTTAATGCACTAACAAAAGCTATTGACAAACCTAAAAAACCTTATGTAGCAATTATTGGTGGTGCAAAGGTTAGCGACAAAATTAAAGTTTTAGAAAACTTAATTCCACTTGTAGACAAAATGATTATTGGTGGTGGAATGGCTTATACATTTCTAAAAAGCCAAGGGCATTCAATTGGTAAAAGTTTATTAGAAGAAGAATTTATTCCATTTGCAACAGAATTTCTTAAAAAATATGGCGACAAAATTCTTTTACCTCTTGACCACGCTTGTTCAACAGAATTTGCTGATGTAGCTCCAACAATTATAAATGTTGGTATTAGTGATGAATATATGTCGCTTGATTTAGGACCTAAAACAATTGAATTATTTACAAAAGCTATTGAGGGTGCTAAGACAGTTGTTTGAAACGGACCTATGGGTGTTACAGAATTTGAAAACTACAAAAATGGTACACTTGCAGTTGCTAAAGCAGTTGCTGCTCTAAAAGGTTGCTACTCAATCGTAGGTGGTGGTGACTCAGTTGCCGCTGTTCAAAAATTGAAAATGGAAGACAAATTCTCTCATGTTTCAACAGGTGGTGGAGCAAGCCTTGAATTCTTACAAGGTATTCCACTTCCAGGTGTAGAAGCTATTCAAGACAAGAAATAGTTCAATTAATAAAAAATGCGTAAAGCCCTGTTTTATAGTGCTTAACGCATTTTTATTTATCTAAATATTCATTCAATTCAATTGCAAGTTTACGTGCATAATCACCAACAACAAGTGAAATTTTATTGGTGCTAATCATAATACCTGTTATAAATTTTGTGCTTTGTAACTCTTCCATTTTAACTAGTGATTTATTTTTAATTAGAACCTTAATATTTGAAATACTTGCACTTACTTCTTCAATATTTTCTTTACCTCCAAGATTGTCAACTAATTCTACAATCTTAATATTTGAAGGTAGTTTAATATTGGTTCCTTCTCTTTTTAATTTAAGTTCCTTCCTGTTTCTTGTGCGTCAATAAACTCAACAAAAACCAAAGGTTACTATTGTTAAGAGAACAACTAAGAATTTATCTTTTTTACTCATAAATTTATTATACAAGATAAAAAACAAAAGAAAATTAATATAAGAGTTAATTTTGCGCCTATTATCTTTTACAAAGATAAATATAAATTTGTTGTAAAATAAATAATAGTAATTTAGCTTAAAAAGAGGTAGTTATGAGTAGAAAAAGATTATTAAGTGGAATTAAACCAACTGGCGACTTAACATTAGGAAACTATATTGGTGCATTAAGAAACTTTGTTAAATTGCAAGAAAATTATGATGAAGCATACTATTTTGTGGCTGACTTACATGCATTAACAACTGGCTACGTAGACCCAAGTGAGTTATATAAAGCTCGAAGAGAAATAGTTGCAATGTATTTAGCATGTGGACTAGACCCTAAAAAAAGCACAATATTTTACCAAAGTGATGTTGTTGAACATGCACTAGCTCAGTGATTAATGACTACTGAAATATCAATTGGAGAGCTAAATAGAATGACCCAGTTTAAGGATAAGAGTCAAAAGCTAGCAAAACAGTCAAATGGAACAGAAAAGATTCCAGCAGGTTTGCTAATGTATCCGGTTTTAATGGCAGCTGACATATTAATTTACAACCCTGATTTTGTGCCAATTGGAGAAGACCAAAAGCAACATTTAGAATTAGCACGAACTATTGCAGAAAGATTAAACCGAGACTATAAGACAAACTTTAAATTAGTTGAAGGGATTATTCCACCTGTTGGTGCAAGAATTATGTCCTTAAGTGATCCAACTAAAAAGATGTCAAAGAGTGATAAAAGTACCAAGTCAACTATTTATCTTCATGACAAACCAGAGGATGCTTATAAGAAAATTTTAAAAAGTGTTACTGACAGCGAGAATAAAGTTTATATTTCAAAAGATAAACCTGGCGTACTAAACTTATTAAATATTTATGCTTCTTTAACCAACAAGTCTCTAACTGAGGCAGAAGCAGAATTTAAAAATAGCAATTATGCAGAATTTAAAAGCACTGTTGCACAAGTAGTTAAAGATGAATTAATTAAAATTCAAGCAAATTATCAAAAAGCTACAAAAATGGTTGATAAAGTAGTTTATGATGGTGCTAAAAAAGCACAAGAAATTTGCCAGCCTATTGTTGAAGATTTAATGAAAAAAATGGGTTTCAGGTAAAATTGTTTTTACTAAAAATCCTATAAAACAGTTATTTTAGAAAAAAGAAGGTATATTATGAAAATTCAAGCAGACAAGTTATTAAATCATACAACTAGTCATCTTTTAGGTGCTGCCGTTGAAAAACTTTATCCAGAAGTTAAATTAGGATTTGGGCCAGCAACTGATGAAGGTTTTTATTATGATTTTGAATTTAAGGAACCTTTGAGCGTAAATGATTTAGGTAAAATTGAAAAATTAATGAAAAAGTTAGCAAATAGAAATCTTGTAACAATTCAAATTTCAGAAAAAGATTATGACTTTACTAATAAACCATACAAAAAAGAGTTATATGATGAACTAAAACAACAAGGCAAAAAAGTAACTTTTTATGCTCTTCAAGATCCACTTAATAAGGAAATTGTTTTTAAGGATTTATGTGCTGGTGGTCATATAGAAAGTACAAAAGTTATTAAAAACTTTAAACTTTTAAGCATTGCAGGAGCTTATTGAAGAGGAAATAGCAACAATATTCAACTTACTAGAATTTATGGAACAAGTTGAGACTCAAAAGAACAACTTGAAAATTATCTTGCTATTTTGGCTGATCGTAAGGAAAGAGATCATAGAAAAATTGGTAAAGAAATGAAGATTTTTGCATTTAACTCTCTTTGCGGTCAAGGTTTGCCAATTTGGTTAGAAGATGGAATGTACATTCACAATGAAATTAGAAACCTAGTTTTAAAAATGGATCGTAAATATGGCTTTACTGAGGTTCTTACTCCTCATTTTGGTTCAGAAGATCTATATAAAACAAGTGGTCACTTAGCGCATTATAAAGAAGATATGTTTGCACCAATAGTAGTTGAAAATGAAAGATTGATAGCTCGTCCAATGACTTGTCCTCATCACATTGTCTGCTACAACCTTGAAAAAAGATCATATCGAGACCTACCAATTAGATATTCAGAACAAAGCCAACTATACCGCTATGAAAAATCAGGTGCACTAACTGGACTTGAGCGTGTTAGGGGAATGCTTCTAACCGAAGGGCACTTATTCGTTAGAAAAGATCAAATTGAGCAAGAAATTAAAAGCATGTATCAATTAATTGAAGAAATGTTACATATCTTCAAAATTGATATAAGTTATATTTCACTTTCACTCCGTGACAAAAGTGATAAAGAAAAATACTTTAATGATGACAAGATGTGAAATAGTGCTGAGAAAATGCTTAAGAAAGCTCTTGATGATATGGGTGTTAAATATGAAACTGTCATTGGAGAAGCTGCATTTTATGGTCCTAAAATAGACATTCAAATTAATACTGCACTAGGTCATGAAGTTACAGTATCAACCATTCAACTTGATTTCTTGCAACCTAAAAACTTTAATATTACATATGTTGGCTCAAACGGAAAAGAAGAGAGACCCGTTATGATTCATCGTGGCTTGATTGGTACATATGAGCGTTTTGTTGCTATTTTACTTGAACAAACAAAAGGAAATTTACCATTTTGACTTGCACCAAAACAAGTAACAATTATTCCAGTTAATTTAGAAGATAATTTAGCATATTCAAGAAGTGTATTTAATAGATTATGAAATTGCAATATCAGAGTTAAGATTGATGATCGCGATGAGCGATTAAACAAAAAAATTCGTGAAGCTCAAATGTCTAAGTCAAAATTCCAACTTATTTTGGGTGCTAATGAAGAAAAAAACAACACTGTTTCATACCGTGAATATGGTAAGGAAGAAACCAAAAATGTTTCAGTAGATGAATTTATTAGTATGTTGAGCAAACTAAGAAATAATTATGAGTAATAAATCAAAAGAAAAAAGAGAAGTTAAAACATGAAGACCACTAGTCAATGTATTTTTTACATTGCTTTTTTGTGTTTTATTTCCCTTTGTTTGATGACTATTTGCAACTAATGATTTTAACAATCAAAAGGTTACAAATTTAGCAATTTGTATTAGTGTTATTTTAATTTACTTTTTTTTGGCTCTTGGTCTAAATATATTATTTTATTATTTTAAGATCCTAAATTTAAGAAGTTTTAACATAAATATACCTCTTCTATGCATCATTTTATGAGTAATTTTAACTTCATATATATCAAACTTTAACATTTATGGGCGGATGGGTGCTTCAATTGGAATAGTTGTTTCAGTGACACTATTAATTAATTTTATAATTGGTAAAATTGAAGATAGAGTTCAAAAGAAAGTTGATGAAAGTAATAAATAGTAGAGGTGGAATTTATGAATATGTGAGTTAAAAGGAGTATTGAATTTGAAAATTATAAAAGTGAAGCTTCATTACTAACAACACTTCACTTTTATAATTTTCAAATATTTTATGTTTTTAGGCTTTAATAAATGAATTTATTAACCTATAAAATAAGACTGATTAATACACTTTTGAATTTCATTATTTTTTTGGTCAAATTAATTTTTTAATATTTATATTATTTTTTGAATATTCAAACAAAATTTTTAATATATAGTATTATTATTAAGACTAATATTAAAGGAGTAAAAAATGTTAAAAGTTTTAGATCACCCACTTATAGCAATTAAACTTACCAATATGAGAGATAGAGAAGCTAATCATTCACGTTTTAGAAGAAATTTAAATGAGATTGCTTCATTGATGGTTTATGAAGTTTTAAGAAACTATAAAACTAAACCACGTAAGATTATTACACCGTTAAATCAAGAATATATTGGTGCAACATTTGACAAAGAAATTGTTATTGTGCCAATTTTAAGAGCTGGTCTCGGTATGCTTGATGGTTTGCTTGAATTAATGCCTGAGGCAAGAGTTGGACACATTGGACTTTATCGTGATGAAGTAACACATAAAGCACATGAGTACTTTTACAAAATGCCTGAAGTTAAAAAAGATAGTTATGTTTTTGTTGTTGATCCAATGTTAGCAACTGGTGGCAGTGCTGTTGATGCAATTAGAAAACTAAAAGAAGACGGTTTTACTAATGTTCATCTTGTTTGTCTAGTAGGAGTTAGCGAAGGTGTTAAAGCTGTTGAAAAAGCTTTTGGCAAAGATTTTGAAATTTATTTAGCTTCACTTGACAAAAAACTTAATGAACAAAGATATATTGAACCTGGTTTAGGGGATGCAGGAGATCGTATTTTTGGAACAAAATAAAAATATCTATTATGGCAAGAATATAGTTTTTAAAATTGTTACAAGTGGAATTTTATTAGCACTTGCAATTGTTGTTAATGTAGTCTGCTCTAGTTTTGCTAGATTTCCGCTAGCACCATTTTTGAAATTCGACTTTTCAATAGTTATTATTCTTTTTGCAGCGATGTTTGTTGCACCTTGGTCAGCATTAATTATAATTATATTTTTAGCCTTAATTGGTCCTTCGTATGGTACAAGTGGATATGATGCTGTTGGTTTATTAGGTCACTTTACTCTAGCAATAGCACAAACAACATTTGTATTCACCTTTTATATTTTTAATAATTTATTAAGCAAAATTATTTTTCAAAACACATACAAAAAGCAAGTTGCTATTTATCTTGTTAACCTATCAATTGCGATTGTACTTACAAGCACAATATTAACTTTTATTAATGTTTTTATTATCACGCCTTGATATTTTAAAGCACTAAACTTACTTAATAATGAGCCTGCGACAATATCAAGTTTGATTAAAAGATGAGGTGATTTTAAAAAAATTTTTTTAAATATTAATAATTATTTTTTAGCAACAAGCAGCCTTTTTTCTCTTTTTAATATTATTAATCTTAGTCTTAATTCAATCTTAATTTTCATATTTTTAAGCTTTAATCTTAAAATTAAATTATGAAAAATTGCTGATTTTGAAGTAAGTAAACAAAAGTTTCTTAAAAATTTATTTATTAGAGCTTGCTTTACTAAATTAAAGAAAAAAATAACAAATAATTAAATAACGCTTAAGGAGTTATTATGTCAACTTACAACCAAAGAAAAATTGAAAAGAAATGACAAAAATATTGAATTGATGCCAAATATTTTGAGCCAGAAAATTCAACTAAAAAACCTAAAAAATATATTTTAAGTATGTTCCCTTATCCTAGTGGAAATATTCATATGGGTCATGTTAGAAATTATGCAATTAGTGATGTTTTAGCTCGTTATTATCGTCGAAAGGGTTTTAATGTTTTACACCCTTTTGGTTGAGACGCTTTTGGTCTTCCAGCCGAAAATGCTGCAATTAAAAATGGCATTCATCCAAAAGATTGAACATATAAAAATATTAAAGTAATGAATCCTAAATTAAAAGATTTAGGGATTTCATTTGCCTGAGATTATGAGTGTATTACTGCAGATGAAATTTATACCAAATGAGAACAACTTATATTTTTAAAAATGTGAAAGAAAGGCTTAGTTTACCGTAAAAAAGCACTTCTTAATTGATGTGAAAATGATCAAACAGTTTTAGCGAATGAACAAGTTGAAAATGGCAAATGTTGACGTTGTGGAGATGTTGTAGTTCAAAAAGAAATGGAACAATACTACTTAAAAATTCGCAATTATGCAAAAGAATTACAAGATGATCTCGGAATTTTAAAAGGTCATTGACCTGATAAAGTTTTAATGATGCAAAAAAACTGAATTGGCTATGAAACGGGTTATTTAGCAAAATTTGATGTTATTGATAAACAACAAAATCACTTTGATTATTTAGATATCTTTACAAAAGATAAAGAAATATTAGCAACAATGAATTTTATTGTTATTAGTGCAAGCCATGATATTGTTACTAGTCTAATTGAACAAAATAAACTAAGTCAACAAGAGATTGAAACTATTAATTTAATTAAGTCAAAAGCAGTTTCAAAAGACTTTTCGCAAAAGTTATTTCTTGAACTCCCTTTAAGTATTATTAATCCAGTAAACAGTCAAGTTTACAATATTTATGTTAGTGATTTTTGTTCACTTGGAGAAAGAAATAGAAGCCAAATTATTGATATTAATAAAGTTAAAAGCCACGAAGAATTTGCTAAATTTAATAATATTGAAATTAAAAACTATGCAGATGTTGAAGTTAACTTTAGCAAAATTGAAGAATCTAGCAAAATTAACCTACAGGATTGAGGAATTAGTAGGCAAAGATATTGAGGATCACCAATTCCAATGATTAATTGTGCTAAATGTGGTTTAGTGCCTGAAAAAGAGAAAAAGTTACCAGTAACTCTACCATATAAGGTTGACTTTACAACCAGTGGTAACCCACTAAAATCTAATGCAAAATGATTAGTTACCAGGTGTCCAAAATGTAATAATAAAGCAACAAGAGAAACTGATACATTTGATACATTCTTCGAGTCAAGTTGATACTTTTTAAGATATACAACACCACCAGCAAAAAGAGAAAGCCACATTTTTGACAAAGCAAAATTGAACTATTGAAACACTGTTGATGAATATATTGGTGGTGTTGAACATGCTATTATGCACTTACTTTATGCACGATTTTTTACCAAAGTTTTAGCTGACTTAAACATGACAACTTTTAGAGAACCTTTTAGTAATTTATTGACACAAGGTATGGTTCTTAAAGATGGGCTAAAAATGTCAAAGTCAAAGGGTAATGTAGTTAGTCCAGATGAAATGATTAAAAAATATGATGCAGACACAATGAGACTTTTTATTCTTTTTGCTGCTCCACCTGAAAAAGAACTTGAGTGAATTTCGTCAGGCATTGAAGGTTGTCATAAATTTATTAAAAAACTTATTGCAAGAAGTATTGAGGTTAAAGCAAGCGACAAACTTAGTGATATCAAAATGTTTGAGTTAAGTAGTGAAGAAAAGAATGCAAGAAGAAAACTTTATCAAGGTCTTCTTAAGCAAGAAAGCCTATTTAATGATCGAAGAAATAATTATGCATTTAATACTCTAATTGCTTGGACTATGGAAACTTTTAATGCTTATGATAAAATTACGAATTCATTGCTAATTAAAGAAATGTACTATGTTTTATTAAATATTTTAGAACCTTTCATTCCACATTTAGCTTGAGAATTAAGTGATAAATTCTTTAAACTTAAAAACTTAAAGGATTTTAAAATAGACAATAGTGCTCTTGAAAGTGATGAAGTTAGCTATGGAGTTACAATTAATGGTAAAATGAGACATCAAATTTGTGTTAATTGCGCAAACAATAACAAAGATTATGTACTCTCATTAGCTAAGAGTGAGTGTTCTAGATGACTTGCAGACCAAAATATTATTAAAGAAATTTTTGTTCCTAACAAGATTGTTAACCTTGTAACAAAAGCAAAATAATCAATTAGTACCAAAAAAGTCCTAAATTTAATTACTTTTTTAATATTTAGTAAGGTAAAATTAAAGAAAATAAAAAATATTTGGCACTTTAATGATAAGAGTGCTAAAATATTACTAACGCATTTTTAAAGGAGAGTTATTATGAAAGAAAAAATCCTGTTAGTAGACATTCTGGATGATAAATTTGTTAGTGATACAATTTATAATCACGAAACTAAAATTATCGATATACCCGCAAAAAACCAAAGTTTCAGTGACCAATATTTAAGTCACTTATTTAACTATTTTGAATCAATTAACCATAATGTTAAGAAAGAAAAAAATGAAGATGCTAAATATCTATTTATTGGATATTTTGACTACCTAAGTGCAGGTTATGATAAGAGTCCCGAATCTAAGGCAAAAATAATTAGTCAAGCAATAAATGTTAATCCATATTGTTCATATGTAAAAGTTCTTGATGTAAAAGTGGTATTTGAAGGTGATTCAAAAGAAGTTAAAAAGTATGTGCTTAAGGTTAAGGGTATAGGACGTTATAAAATAAACCGTCTTGAAACTTCAAACGGTAGCCTTGCAGTAAATTCATTTGATGTTGAAAATGCAGTCGCAGCTAAAAAATCATTTGTGTCTGAATTATCAAAAGAATCAATTAAAAAATTAGATGTGGTGGACACAACAATAACTACACTTGTTGAAAAAGGTATATGAGACAAAATAATTTTTTATAATTTAGAAAATAAAAATTCTACAGAAGTTCGAAATAGATGAGCAGAAGAAAATTATGAAAGAACTCAAAAACTTAATGAAAATGAATTAGATTTTTCTGGCGAAAATATTATTGAATCGCTTATGAGTTACTTTGCATTAGGTGGACTTTATAAATTGGATGTCTTTAATTTAAATTCAATTGATGATCAAATTGATTATATTGCAATAACTCTTTATTCATATCGTAATTTTCATTGAACACCAAAAGAAAAGAAAGTAGTTGATAGTCTTAAATTCTTTGAAAAAGATTTCGTTAAAAACAAAACAATTGATGTTTCTTCAAAGGCAGCACTTAAATATTTTGAAACAGAAAACTTTGTTCGTGGCAATGCTGGATTAAATGAAAAAAGCAAAAAGTTATCTGATGATAAAAAAGACGAATTATTATCTAAAAAACCACCTAAGGATTCAAAAGGTTCTAAAGATCCACTTGCAGATGCAATTATTGAAAATGAACTTAACCAAAAAGTTAAGAATAATTTAGAAAAACAACAAAAAGAGTTTCTATTAAGAGAAAAACTTAAAGCAATTAAAGAAAGTCTTTCTGAAAGTGATGGAGCAAATGAAGAAGACGATTCATTTGCTAAATTAATTCATGATCCTAAATTGAAACAAATGTATCCTGAAAGTGTTCTTAAATTAATTTCAACTGAAAAAGAAAAACTAAAGGGTATGATGTCTGGTACACCTGATGCAAATATTGGCGCTGCATACATTAGTACTCTTAAGAAAATGCCTTGAAGAAAAATTGAAGTTGAAACTCTTGATATCAAACATGCTAAGGAAGTCTTAGACAAAAATCACTATGGTTTAGAAAAAGTTAAAGAACGTATTATTGAATACCTTTCTTTAATTATTAACCACAAGAACATATCTAAAAAATCTGAAGAAAACAAGTTAATTGACATAGAAGAAAACTATCAAATTGATTTATCTTTGTTTAAAGAAGATACAAAGAATTCAAAAATTCAAAAGAAATTTAATAATGTGCCTATTCTTACATTAGTTGGTCCACCAGGTACTGGTAAAACATCACTTGCAAGAGCAATTGCTGAAGCACTTAATAAAAGTTATATTAAGATTAGTCTAGGTGGTGTTCATGACGAAAGCGAGATTAGAGGTCACAGACGTACATATGTAGGCTCAATGCCAGGTAAAATTATTAAAGCAATCCAAAGAGCAGGTGTATCAAACCCATTAATTTTACTTGATGAAATTGACAAAATGTCTTCTGATTATAAAGGTGACCCTGCTAGTGCTATGCTTGAAGTTCTTGATCCAGAACAAAACACAAAATTCCAAGATAACTATCTTGAACATGAATATGACTTGTCAAAAGTTATGTTCATTGCAACAGCAAACTATTATGAAAATATTCCGCCTGCATTAATTGACCGTGTTGAAATCATTGAATTGAACTCATATACAATTAATGAAAAGATTAAAATTGCTCGTGAGCACTTAATTGACTCAACAGTTGAACAAGCAGGAATTAAGAAAGAACAATTCAATATCGATGATAAAACATTAGAGTTTATTATTAAGCACTATACAGCTGAGGCAGGTGTTCGTGGTCTAAAGAGAAACCTAGACAAAATTGCCCGCAAGATTGTTACAAGAATTGTTGAAGGTGAAAAAATTTCTAAATTTACAATTGACAAAAATATTGCGATTGAAATGTTAGGCACACCTAAGTTTACTGACCACCAAGATACAAAGGAACCACAAGTTGGTGTTGTTAATGGATTAGCTTATACATCAATAGGCGGAACTACTTTACAAATTGAGGTTTCTAGTTTCAAGAGCAAAAATAGTGGCATTAAATTAACAGGTTCTCTAAAAGATGTTATGAAAGAGTCAGCAAACATAGCACTTTCATACATAAGGGCAAACGCTGAGAAGTTTGATATTAAAAACTTTGCTTTTGATGAGCGAGAAATTCATATTCACGTACCAGAAGGTGCAGTTCCTAAGGATGGCCCAAGTGCGGGTGTAACTTTCACAACTGCATTAGTTAGTGCTTTAAGCAATAAACCAGTTCCTCAAGACATTGCTATGACTGGCGAAATTACACTAAGAGGTCGTGTATTTGAAATAGGTGGACTAAAAGAAAAATCGTTTGCTGCATACAAAAAAGGAATTAAAACAGTGTTTATTCCAAAAGACAATGAAAAGAACATTGCAGATATTCCTGATGAAGTTAGAAAAGCAATAACTTTTATACCAGTTGAATCATATGATGAAATCTATCAACACATTTTTGCTAAACAAAAAAGCAATAATAACGTTGATGAAGAATCTACTAAAAAGCCTATAAAACAGTCAAAAACAAAAAAATAAAAGATAATAATTTAGCTTATATTTTCAAAATATAAGCTTTTTTGTTTTTTTATCAATTACAAAAATTAACTCTTTATTGATATAATAAATTTAATCAAAGGAGAGATTATGGCCGCTGAGGGTATCATTGTTTTTGGAGTAAATATTATTTTATCAATTGCCTGTATAATTGTGGGGGTTTTGCTTTTTTGGAAAACACCAAAGTTTAATAAGCATTTAGGTTATCATACTAAATTAGCAACAAGCAATAGCGATTTTTATCAATTTGCAAACAAAAATTTTGGAAAAATGATTTTTATATTGGGTATTGTAACATTGACTATCACGATTATTAGTTCAGCTGTTGTTTTTTCTGTGCGAGATTTTTACTATTTATTCTTTATTGTTTTTGCATTATGAGCTATTTCATTTATTAGTATCATAATTTATATTGAAATTATGTTGCGTAAGAGACAAAAGATTATTGGGAATTTTTAAAAAATATTAGAAGTTTAGTGCTTCTAATATTTATTTTTGATTCTTTCATAATTCTTTTTGTTTTTACTGTAGTAAGCTTCTAAAAGATCTTTTTGAGTATAACCTAAAAGTTTTGCTGTTCCTAGTGTAAGAGCTAGAATCTCACCGATAACAAATTTATTGATGTTGTTTGTGGCACTAGAAATAGTTTGAAACAATAAACAAATTTGTTTATTTACATCCCTGCTCATAATTAAAGGGTTAATATTTGGCTCCACATCGTATTGGTAAGCAAATGAACCAACAAAGTGTAAAATGTCCGCAAATTCTTCAAGCGCTTTATCCTTATCAACTTCCTTGGTTGCCTTTCAATATTTAAAGGTTTGCACTTCATTAGCAAATTCAGCTGTTTCAACAAGTAAAGCAAGTAATTTCATATAGTGAAATTCCCTGATTTTGTTTTTTGAAGCTTTAGCATTGATATCGTTTCTTGCTGTTATTGCTTCATCAAGTTCCTTTTGCATGGTAAAAATTTTTGATAAATTCATGTATCTATTATACAACTTTATATTTTTACTAAAAGGCAAATAAAAAAGCTAAACAGTTTTAGCTAATTATCTGATTCTTCTAATAATTTTAAAGAACGCGAAGCTTCCTTAGCGAGAATGTCTTTTGAATTTAAATATGTTTTTAATATTTGCTTACTTGCTTCAAAATTAAATGCAGAAAGTAAAATTATGAATTTTCAAACAAAAATTTTATTGTTAATATTTTTATCATAAATGTCAATTAATTCATTGAGTAATTTTTCGTTTGCTAATTCTTTTTTATTAAAGCATATTGAACCAATTGAATCGATAACTTCCAATTTTTGCTCACTTGTGCCTAATTTTAGAGTTTCAAGCAATATTGGCAATATAGATGGGTGCATTTTTGCTAGTGATTTAGCAATTATATCCCGTGGGGTAGGATATAATTTTTTTAAGCTAACATATTTAGGTATTTCACTAATTTGGTTTCTTCCAATTTTTCCTAAAAATTCAACCATTTTTTTAGCTGTAAATATGTTACCTGTCTCAAGAGTTTCGCAAATTGCAATCTTTGTATAAAGTTTGTCCTCGATACATAGACGCTTTAACAGAGCATCAACAGATTCTTCATCCATAGGCGATAGATTATAGGCAACCGATGAGCGTACTCATGCATATTCATGATTTAATAATTTTAAAAGTTCATCTTTACTTTTATTTTCAAATTCAGCAATATCTTCACCATCAATATAGCCTCTTGATAATCATTGTTTTTTATTTTCAACTGGTTTCATAAATCCTCATTAAATATTTCAATATGGTTCATCAATATGCACTAATTCAACAGGTATGTCATGGAATTTTTGTTTTAAAATTTCGTAGACATCATCAGCAAACACTTGTTCATCAAGGTGTGGTATTTCAAGAATTTTTGTTCCTGTTTCTTTATATGTAATTCAATCACTTCATTTGATATCACTTGTAACAATTAAGTCATAATTCATTTTAACAATATTATTTATTTCTCTAATATCTCCCGCACCAGAAAGAAAAGCAATTTTACTAATTTGACTGTTTCATAGTCCTTTTGGAAAATTTGTTCTCATAGCATTAAAACCAAAAGCATTCTTAATTTTTGCTACTAAATCATTAAAAGTAGTATCAAATTTAACTAAATTTGGATAGTTGTTAATATAGTTTTGTTTATATTTATCCAAATTTAATTTCTTAATTATCTGGTATGATGTGCCACAAGGTTGATTATCATAATTTGTATGAAATGCTAAGACGTTAATTCTTTTTTCTTTGCAAATTTGATAAATAGCACTTTTATAAGGTGCACTTGCTTCTTCGTCTTTTCAAGTTTCTTCAAATTTAAATGGGTGGTGAGTTAGAATTAAATTAGCATTCATCTCTAGTGCTTTGTTTAAAACTTCATTAGTTAAATCTATTGCACATACTATACCTCTTAATGGTTCAGCAAGGTTGAATTTTAAAGAAAAACCGCTTGGGTCTCATTCTTCTTTAAAACCAAGAGGTCACTTATCTAATAGAAATTTTGTCACTTTTCTAATTTGCATTATTTAATAAAGTCTTTCAAGTGGCGTCCCTTGCGTGTGCTACTTTTAAGTTTTCTTAAAATTTTATTCTCGATTTGGCGAATTCTTTCTTTTGAAACACCTCTTTCTTCAGCTAATTTTTCAAGAGAGTGAATTGGATATTTATTTCCATTTTCATCAATGCCAACTCCATAACGCTTACAGATTAAAATTCTTTCTTCATCGTCAAGTGATTTTTCAAGAATTGAATTAAGTGTTTCAACCAATTCTTCTTGTGAAGCAAAGTCCACCGGATTAACCACGCTTTCATCCTTGACAAAGTCGCTAAATGAAGAATCATTTTCTTTTCCGATTTGTTTATCTAACGAAATGGGATCAATGTTAATTTTTCTAATGTATCTAACTTTATCTGCATCGTAGCCATTACCATATCTTTCTGCAATCATTTCATCAGTAGGTTCATGTCCTAATTCTTGTTGAAGTTCACGTTCAATTTTTGTAATTTTGTTAATAGTTTCTACCATATGAACTGGAACTCTAATAGTTCTAGCTTGGTCAGCAACAGCACGAGTAATCGCTTGTCTAATTCATCAAGTCGCATATGTTGAGAATTTAAAGCCCTTTGATACATTATATTTTGAAACAGCCTTAACTATACCTGAGTTACCTTCTGAAATTAAGTCTATAAAACTTAGTCCTCTATTTTTATATTTTTTAGCATTATTAATAACTAAACGAAGATTACGCTTAATAAGTTTATCTCTTGCACGTTTACCTCTAAAACCGCCTTTTTCCATTTCTTGAGCAAGTTTCTTTTCTTCTTCAATTGTCAAAAGTTTTCCATATTTACCAATTCAACGCATGTATCATTTAACTATATCATTTGTTTCGGTAAGCTTATTTGTAAGATCTTTATCTTTGATAACTTTAGTATCATTTAGGTTAATTTCTTCATCTTCGTAACTTTCTAACTCAAGTGTATCGTCAAGGTTTTTTGATTTACTTTTCTTTGTTTTTTTCTTTTCTTCTACCTCTTCGTAGTATTCATCCTCTTCATCTTCATCATAACTTGTGTCAACATAATCATCTTCAATTATGTATTCTTGGCTCTCATCATCATCGCCATATGAACTTACAAGACTATAACTATCGTCATCATCTTCAAGGTCTTCATCATAAATATTACTTTTTATACTTTTAACTTCTATTTCATCTGTATATTCTTTTTTGTTTCTTGAACTTTCTTCAATTTCAGAGTCAAAATCATCAAGGCTAACATCATCAAGATCACCTTCGTCACTTTCATCTATAATTAAACCTGCTTCAAATAACTGAGCTAGAACTTCGTCCATTGATTCATCATCAATTTCAACTTTAATTGAATCTAGGTATTCATAAACTTCTTCTTGGGTAATTTGCTTCTTTTTTATACTCCTTGTGTGCTTTTTAATCATTGAAACAAATGATTTAATTTCACTTGATTTACTCATGTTTATTCTCCTTTATCTATATATGCATTTTTAACATCATAGTCTGATGACTTTCTTTTTCCAATTTGTCTCATTTTTTTGCTAAAGTCTTCATAAAATTTACTTGACTTGTTTTTTTCATCATTATTATCTTGTGCAATAATCTTAAGTCTTTCTTCATTAGCAGTGTATTCAATGTATGCTTTATCCGATTCATTTATTGCCAATCGATAAACATTTTCAAAATTCGTCTCAATTTCTTCCTTAGTTTTGTAATTTTTGTTAAAACCACTAAGGTCGACATTAATTTCCTTTTTTTCGAGTTCAATAATATACTTTTTTAATATATCATCATTTAATTTGTTTTGTTCTTTTAGCAATTTATAAATTTCGTGTTTTAACTCTTCATCATTAAAGTATGCAAAGAAAAAATCATCATTTTTATTTCTTTCAAACTTTCTAAATAATTTATTTAATTCTGGATAATTGAGCAGAACATAAAAAAGCCGATTAATTAGTTTTCCATCTGGATCAGGAGGAATTCTTTTAGTATTGTTTTTATAATTCGCAATATCATTATTGCGATTGACATGGTTTTGGTATTCTAACTCGTTTTCTAATAGTGGCGGAACATCTTGTTGTGAAAAATCATAATCTTCATATTCACTTCCGCCTGATGGCGGTGCATAAATTTCTTGTGAGTCATATGGGTCAGGCAATTTAGGTTTACTACTGATTTTAATGTCAAAACGATAATCATTTTTGATTTTATTCTTATAAAATTCTTGAATATTTAGAACTTGATGTTCAAGATAGTAAACAAAATCATCGCAAAAAGCCTTAATATTTTTCATTTCATTGTCAAGAGAAATATTTAGGTTATATTTTCTGCTTAAATATTGATAAATAAAATCTAGTGCAGCAGGTGCGTTTTTTATTAAATTGTGTATGTTTTCTGGCCCATAGTCATTAAACAATTCATCTGGATCACTTTTGGTTGTGTTATTAACAATATAAGTGTCAATTCGATGGTCAAGCAAGAACTTTGCACTTTTAAGCGAAGCTTTTTGACCAGCGTCATCACCATCAAGGAAAATTATTATTTTTCTTCCTTTTAGCAAGCGAAAATGATTGTTGGTTAGTGCAGTACCCATTAAGCCGACAGCATTAAAGATTTTTGCTTTATAAAGGGCTATAACATCAAAGAAGCCTTCTGTAATTATAATTGTTCCATCTTGACTTTTTTCACTAGCTTGATTTCAGTTATATAAAAGAGAATTCTTTTTGAATAATTTTGTTTCATTACTATTGATGTATTTTGGTTTAGTTTCATTGTCAAGAGCACGCGCACTAAAGCCTACTATCTCACCTCGTTCATCTCTTATAGCAAAAGTTATACGGTCTTTAAATGACAATGCTTTATTATGACTATTAATTAAACTTGCTTTTACTAGTAGGTCAGCATTATTTTCTAGTTCATTTGCAAAAATTGACTTAAAACTTTCTTGGTCACCAAAACCAATATCAAAGTTTTGTATTATTTCATTACTTAGGGAACGTTTATTTACAAATGATTTTAGAGTACTTGATTTTCTTTTTATTAGTTCAAGTTTGAAGAGTGAGTTAGATTTGTTATTGATTTCAATTATTCTTAAGTCTTCTTCATTGTAATAACTAACTGTTTTTTGAAAAAAACTTAAATCAACGTTGCTATTACTTTTGTTTGCTAAATATTCAAGTGCTTCTTGAAGACTTCACTTTTTATATTTTCTTAAAAAGGCTAAGACATCTCCCCCGACTTGACAAACAAAACATTTAAAAATTTGCTTCTTTTCATCAACATTCATTGATGGGTTTGTGTCCTGATGAAAAGGACAAATGCAAACATAACTTCGGCCTTTTTTACTTAAGGTAATAAATGAGCCAATTACATCAACAATGTTATTGTTTGCAATAATTGATTTAATTATTTCATGATTATTGTTGCTCATTCATTAACTCCCACTTTTATTAAAACCTGTTTTATAGTTCTTTTAGTAAATTTCTAATTAGAACAGTCTTTTGTTGCATGCTATCACGATCTCTAATAGTGACTGTTTTATTTTCAATTGAGTCAAAATCTATTGTGACGCAGTATGGTGTACCTATTGCATCCTGGCGTCTATATCTTTTACCTATTGAACCACTTTCATCATATGTTACAGAAATCCCTGCTTTCAATAATTTTTCATAAATTTTAGTTGCTTCATTATTAAGTTTTTTAACTAAAGGCAACACTGCAACCTTATATGGAGCAAGATCTTTATGTAAGTGAAGTATTACTCTTGAATCATCACCTTCAAGTTTTTCTTCATCATATGAGTCAATTAATATTGCTAACATTAAGCGATCAAGTCCCATAGAAGGTTCAATTACATAAGGGATATATCTTTCATTACTAATAGGGTCAATGTATTCAAGATTTTCTCCTGTTGCACTCATATGTGCTTTAAGGTCAAAATCAGTACGATTTGCGATTCCTAAAAGTTCTCCTCAACCAAACGGGAAGAAATATTCAATATCACTTGTGCCTGATGAATAGTGACTTAGTTCTTCTTTGTCATGTTCTCTAATACGAATATTTTGAGCCTCTAGACCTAAGTCGAGAGCAAATTTTTGAGCTTTTTTAATGTAGTACTTATAAAGTTTATCTGCTTCATTAGGATGACAAAAGACTTCAAGTTCCATTTGTTCAAATTCACGAGTACGGAAGATAAAATTACCTGGCGTAACTTCATTTCTAAAACTTTTACCCACTTGTCCAATACCCATAGGTAATTTTGAACGCATGCTCCTTTGGACATTTTTGAAGTTAACGAAAATACCTTGTGCTGTTTCTGGCCTTAAGTAAATTTTGCTCTTGGTTTCTTCTGTAACACCTTGTTTTGTTTCAAACATAAGATTAAATTTTCTAATTTCACTTCAGTTAGTTTTTGAACCTTCATATTCTTTTAGATTTTTGTCAAGGAAAGTTTTAATTTCTTCATTTGACATCTTTTCTGGAATAATGTTTTGATCAATTTCTTGAACTAGTTTGTCAGCACGATATCTTTTACCATTAACTTTGTTTTCAATTAAAGGATCATTGAAATTGTTAACATGACCAGAAGTTATTCAAACCTGAGGGTTCATTAAAATTTTTGAATCAAGTAGGTGGTTATTTTTTTCACTTTTGATAAATTCATTTTTTCAAGCAGTTTCAATATTATCTTTTAATAATGAACCTAATGGTCCATAGTCTCAGGTGTTAGCTAAGCCACCATAAATTTCACTACCTTGAAATACAAAACCACTTGCTTTTAAATGATTAATTAAAACAGTCATATTTTTTTCATTGTTTTTCATATATTTATCTCCGCCTTAAATAAGTGCAATAATTACAAAAAATGCAGCAATGTGCATTTTCGTAATTAAATTTTAACCTCCAAAATTAAAGAATATTGGACCACCAGCTAATTGAATAATTGCAAGTATATCTAATGTTAAAAGTCCTGCAAGGATTAGAACTAATAATAAGATTAGAAAGTAAAAGCCTGCTGTATTACGCTTTTTAGCAGGAAGTTTGTCTGCTGTTTCACTTGATTCAAGTGCTACAGGTTCATCACCTCTAAGACCTGTGAAAAAGTTTTCGTCAACTTTTTTATCTTTATTATCAATTATTTGAATTGGTTTTTCCTCAACAACTCTAACTGCAAAGTCACTGGTTTCTGGTTTTTTAGCTTCTTTGTGGTCAATTAGCACAAAGTCGCTTACACCATTTTTTTCTTCCTTAATATCTTGAATGAAAAGTTGTTCATTAGCAACCGGTTCGACTTCTTGAACAAAAAGCTGGTCCTCAAATGTTACTTGTGGTTCTTGCTCAAGGGTTGGTTTTTCTTCAACAATTGTTTCCTGAACTGCTTCAGGTTGTGATTGCTCTTCAACAACAACTTCAGGTTGTGATTGTTCTTCGATAACATCTTCAACCTCACCCATAACCATTTCAACTTCTTTAGGTTCTTCATGGTTTAAACTTGTATCAACTGCATCTCTTTCAGCTGATTGGATTGTTATTGTTTTAGTAGCATCTGATTCATTAATAACTGTTACTGAGAATTTGCTTCTTGTTGCTAAGTAAGGAATTGCATATTCATATTCACTGTATGGTACAAAACCAACGTGATAAAGGTCTACTAACACATATGAGTTAGCTCATGAAATTGATTGTTTTTGTTTTGTTTCTTTGTTTAAGAAATAAGCACGATTTGCTGGAGTATCTTCTAATTCACTATCAATGCTTAGTAATGCTAATAATGACTCAAATGTTGCATCCAATTCAGTGTGCATTCTTTTAACTAATTCAGCATGTGAAAAATTAGGATTTTCTTCAACTTCAAGCAATTGTTTATTAAAGTTGGCATAGTTTTTCTTGATTGCATCATAGTCAGCTTGACTAACTTTTTGTTTTGGAGTAGTTTCGATAATATTTTTAATTTTTTCAGTATATAATGCTACACCACCTACATAGTCATCAAAACCTAAAGTAACATAGTTAACATATGAAACGCCCTCGAGTGGTTTGTAATTACGTTTAAGTAATTCCATTTTACGAGCCATTTCATTGAAGTTCATATCCTTTTTAGCTAATTCTTGTTTGAGAAGTTCTAATTCTTTATCAGCTTCAGCATTATTTTCATGAATTTGTGCTAATAAAATATTAATTTGTTCTTGAAACTGTGATCTAATTGCTTCAACATCGACAATATCTGATTGTTTTTTCTTTTTAGCAATTTCTAATTCTGGTGGAAAGTAGGTTGCTGGATCCGAAATAAGTACAAAGTCTAAATTTTTTAATCTTTCTTTTGCTCCATAATAGTCATGTTGGAATGTTGATGGATTAATATTAATTTGACGGCAGTTTCCTTCATAGGTTCCACCACCATCAAAACCTGCTGTTTTGATGTAGTAGTTTCATTGACCATCTTCATAGTCACAAGTTAATTGACCTTCAAAAATTTTCTTATCATTTTGATATCAAACTGCTGTTTCATATTTAAGCAACATATATCATTCAAGAGCTTCTTCTCTTGTTTTAAATTTAGCTAAGCCGATTTTAATTTTAGGATGTTTAAGTAATCAAGGGTATGTTAAATCTTTTTTTGCTTCATAAGTACAGTTAAGTCTTTTCATATTGATTCCTCACTAATTTTTAATTAGCCAACTTATATTTTTAATTTAATTTTGGCTTAATATTCATATTTAATATTATTATAAAATAATATTTAAATTTAATATGTAATTAGTATTAAAAATTGGCTAAATTTTTAAAAATTTTAATTTTTGTTAAAAAATCAAATTTTAGGCAATTAGATTTAAATTTTTTCCATATTTTTTCCATTTATTAATAAAGTTTTAATTAGTGTTACTATATAAATTTTAAATAATTACCTATTTTCACCAATTTCAGTTACAAAACCTACAAAATAGTAAAAAACAAAGTGAAATAATCAAAAATTTCCTTGTTTTTTATTTAGTTTTGATATAATATATAGTAACATTACTATATAAAAAGGAAATTAAAGATGGCAATACCAAAAGAAATATTATCGATTGAGAGACCAAAAGGAACGATTGTAAGAAACAGTTTTGGAATTTATTCAGTTGTTAAGAGAAGTTCAAAATATGTTAACGGAAAAGTTTATTCCTACAATATTGCGGTTATTGGAAGAATAGAGAA
Organism: Mycoplasmopsis caviae; assembly: GCF_024498215.1. NCBI lineage: Bacteria > Bacillati > Mycoplasmatota > Mycoplasmoidales > Metamycoplasmataceae > Mycoplasmopsis > Mycoplasmopsis caviae. The sequence continues at coordinate 505,401 of NZ_CP101806.1, forward strand.
CGGCAAATATATAGCATTAAAAGAACCAAAATACATGAAAAACAATAAGAAGCGTAGTAACAACAATAAAGGACTATGGAAATGTTGCAATTTTTCAAAAACATGGCAAAAACATATACGAACAATTACAAAAACATTTTGATGAATTGACAACTAAGAAAATTTATTTAATATCATTAATTCGATGTGCTTATCCAAAGGCCACAAACAGAGATTTAAAATTTTATTATGAAACTTCTTTCCTATCGGAATTATTTAAAAATGTTGGTTTAAGTGAATCCATGATGCCTGATTTTTTTGAAAGAGTCGGAAGAGATTATGCAAAAATTGAGAATTTCATGGTTGATAGAATTAACCAGTTTAAAAAATCTATTCAAATTATTGATGGTACATTAAAATCATACAATTCTGATGATTCTGTTTTTTCTAAATGAACAAGAAAAGGAAAAATAAAAGGTAGTAAAGATTTTACACTTTTGTATACATACGATTTAAAAACAAAAGAACCAATCTATGGTAGACCATATGCTGGAAATATGTTGGATTGCACTATATTTGAAGACTATTTGGAAAATATAGCTAAAAATGATGAGTTAATAGTTGGGGATAAAGGTTATTGGAATTCTAAGATAATTAAGAAGATTGAAGAACACAAAAAAATGAGATATTTATTTCCAATTAAACGTTCTTCAAAACTAATTTCAGCAAATAATTTAATGGATAATTTGATTCCATTAATGATAAAAGATAGAAATTTACTTGGAAAAATTACTAATATAGGAAATAAATACTATTACACAATTAAAGATTTAGATATAGAAGCGAATGAAAGAAAAGTGCTTTTTAAAATGTCACAAAAGAAGAATAATTTTGAATTTCAAAAATTTAATGATGAAACTATAAATCTAGGTACAATAATCTTTGAATCTAACAGCAAACTATCACTTGAAGATGTCTACACAATATATTCTCAAAGATGAGAAATAGAAGAAATGTTTAGATTTTATAAGAACATTTTAGAATTACCAAAAACAGGAGTTCATTCTGAATATAGCTTATATACAACAGAGTTTATTAATTACATTTCATTGATAATTTCAATGAGAGTTAAGAACGAATTAACAAGGCTGAACCTAGCTGAAAAATATTCATATAATCAAATTATCAACTATCTAAAATCATTTAAAAAACAATCGTCCAATGGTGTTGATTGAAGAAATACTAAATTATTAAATTACATTGAAAAACTTGCTGAAATTTTAGCCATATAGTAACATCTGTTAAAACTTTTTTAATTTATTCTAGTCTATAAACTAAAAGTTTAAGTATAATAAAGTAACAATGAATCACAAGGGCGATATACTTTTTGGAAAGATAACTAAACTAAGCAATGATGGGCTTAGTGTTTTATGCAATAATGATCTCTACTTTATTCCGCGTTCGCTAATGTGTGATTGAAGTCGTCTAAATGACAAATTTAGTTTTAGAGTCGGCGATCGAGTCAATTTTATTGTTGAAAAAATTGACTACAAAAACAATATTAAAATTGGTAATTTCAAAGCTAATCATGCTGCTTTTTTGCGTAGTCCTTTTAAAGAAAATTTAGCAAATACTAAGCACGGTTTTAAAACTCTTAAAGCTCAAATTGATCATGATATAGAAGTCTATAATATTAAGGAAAATGATGGCAACAATTAATCTTAATGCTTATAATTATTCACCTGATTTTAAAAACGAGAGTTTAGTTAATCGAGGCAAAAATTTAATTAGGGATATTAAACTAAAAAATATTGAAGGTTTTGAACATTTTGGGTTTCATGAATTAGCACTAAATTTTAGTAATTTTAATGTGAGAGAATTAAATAATTTTGTTAAGTTGATTACTAAGCAAAAAATTGGTGAAATTCTTATTTTAGCAAGTGGCAAAATAATAGAAAATTTTAATGCCGGATTTAATTTTCTCTTTGAATATGACTTACTTAGAGAACACAAAATAAAATTTAGTTTTATTAATATTGATAATATGTCGCAGGATTACTATGGTATCTATGAGAAAATAAAGGATAAATTTTGCCAAAGAAATACAGGTATAATTCTTAGTTCCTTTAATAAATTTAATGAGCAAACACTTAACTTTGTTAAATTATTAATGAATTATTTGCAACTTAACGATGGGTATTATCGAGCATTAGAACGAGTATTTTTAATATCAAAAGAATCGCTTGAAAAACAACTTGAATTTTTACATATTCCACTACAAAACAGGTTAATTAGTCCAAATATTCTTTCAAATAATTTTTCATTTTTTAGCGAAATTAATATGTTACTTTTAATACTTAAAGGTGCTAATATTAATGATTTAGTTGAAGGTTATTCATCTGGGTGTGTTAGTTGATTAAGCGGAAATTTAGAACAAAACAAAGCTTTTCAATATGCATACATTCGCTATTGTTTAAAAAATGATAAAAAGAGTGATCTCTTAATTGGTTCTGATGAACGTTTTAGTGGAATACTTAAGTTGTATAGCAGCATTAATAATATGCGATTTTTAGGTTCAAAGCACATTTGTATGAGTGCAACATTTAGCCAGGATATTTATACATATGGACAATATTTAATTGACAATAATCGAAACTTTTTTACTTCGGTTTTTAGTCTAGAAAATGAGAAAATCGACTTTCGAATTAGTGATGAGATCAATAACACAAAAGATGGTTTAGAGAGTTACAAAGACAACCGAATAAGTTCATATTCAAAAGCACTTCAAAAAGGATATTTAAACACACTTTCGAACGTAGCTTCACTTCCTGTCTTTAGCATTGAACTTGAATCTGGAAGTGAGTTAAGTTTAGGATATATTGTTGGGTTCTTATACTGAAGTTATATTTATGAATGTTACTTAAATAAACTTAATCCATTTAGTTTTTAATATTGTATTATTTCCATAATTTTTCTATAAACTTTTGATTTAGTGTTACAAAAGTTTAAAAAAGTAGAATAATTTATATAATTCATTATTTAAGGAGTTTGAAAATGAAGGCAGTTAAATTAAATTTACACAATTGTGTTGATGAAAAATTATTACTTTCTTATGAAGATAAAGTTAAGTCAATTCATAATTCTATAATGTCTAAGTCAGTAGTTGAAAAGGATTGATTAGGTTGACTTGAATTACCAAATAAGGCTGGTAGTGATGAAGTTAAGAAAATGAAAAAAATTGTTGAACTTTGAGAAAGTAAAAATATTGAAGCAGTTGTAGTTATTGGTATTGGCGGTTCATATTTAGGAGCAAAGAGCGGTTATGAATTTATTTATGGTCAATACAGCATCAATAAACCAAAAATGGAATTAGTTTTTGCAGGCAATAGTATTAGTAGTGAAAGCTTAGTGGCTGCACTAAAATATGTTGAAGGTAAAAAATTTGCTATTAATGTTATTTCAAAAAGTGGTACAACACTTGAACCATCAATTGCATTTCGAGAATTTAGAAAACTATTAGAGGCAAAAGTTGGCGCAGTAGAAGCCAAGAATTTAATTGTGGCTACAACCGATGCTAAAAAAGGTGTTCTATATTCTTTAGCAAGTCAAAAAGGTTATGAAAAATTGATTATTCCTGACGATGTAGGTGGTCGTTTTAGTGTACTAAGTCCAGTTGGTCTATTTCCTTTTTTGTGTGCTGGAATTGATATTGATCAAATTCTCAGTGGTGCACAAGCAGCAAATAAGGATGCAAATGATTTAAGTCTTAAGACAAATGATGCATATCGTTATGCAGTGGCAAGACATATTTTGAGCAAAAATTACACAATGGAAATGATGATTTCATATGAACCTAAAATGCAATATTTTGCTGAATGATGAAAACAATTATTTGCTGAAAGCGAAGGCAAAGACGGTAAGGGATTATTTCCAACTAGTGGAATCTTTTCAACTGATCTTCACTCACTAGGCCAAATGATACAAGATGGAAACAAGGTTTTATTTGAAACAATCTTAGTTCTAGACAAGCCAAAGTATGATATTGACTTTAAAGCAGATAAAGAAGATTTAGATAAATTAGTTTATCTTGATAAAAATAAATTACACAGTGTTAATATGACAGCATTTAATGCAACACTTGATGCTCATATGAACACTGGTAAAGTACCTAACATTGTTATGAATTTTGCTAAATTTGATGAATATACATTGGGATATTTATTTCAATTCTTTGAAAGAGCATTAGCAATTAGTGCATACTTATTGGGTGTTAATCCATTTAATCAACCAGGTGTTGAAGTTTATAAAGCTAATATGTTTAAAATCCTTAAAGGATAAGAGTGTTATTTTGAGCCAAAAGTGGCTCATTTTTTGTACTTATTCCAGGTGTACATATTATCAGTTGTATGGCAAACGCAATTGTTTAAATTATTCAAAAGCACTGTTTTATAGTACTTTTAGGAAATTGAAAAACTTTGATATAATTAATTTACTATGCCAGAATTACCAGAAGTTAGAAGTGTGGTCAAAGACCTAAGACCAAAAATAATTGATCGCAAAATTGTCAAAATTGACATATTAGAACCTAAATTAATTAAGGAAGTTAGTAGCAGTGAATTTGTGCAATTTTTGCTTAATGAAAAATTCATTAATGTAGAAAATTTAGCAAAACATATTATTTTTGTACTTTCTAATAACAAATATTTATTAAGCCATTTGCGAATGAGTGGCAAATATTTTACTCATTATAAATTTAGACCAGCAAGTAAGCATGATTATATGATTTTTCACCTTGATGATGGTAGTTGTATTTACTATAATGATTCCCGAAAATTTGGAACATTTCACATTAAGGATGATAAAGCATTATTGACAACTAAACCACTTAACAAAGTGGCTAAAATACCTTCTGAGATTAATGTTAGTGAACTTTTTGATAAGATCAAAACGAAGAATATACCTATAAAACAGGTTCTTATGGATCAATCACTTGTTTCTGGAATTGGTAATATTTATGCTAATGAAACATTGTTTTTAGCCAAAGTTAACCCTTTAACACCTGCTAAAAATATAAGTTTTAGTGTACTTAGTAGCATAATTAAAACTGCTACAGTAATTATGGATAAGGCGACTGAACTTGGTGGCTCAAGCATTGATTCTTATACATCAGTTGATGGCGTTAAGGGAGAGTTTCAAAACTTCTTACAGGTTCACGGTCACTTTAATGAAAATTGTCCAAGGTGTAAGGTTAGCAAAATTAACAAAATTTTCATTAACAAAAGAGGCACTTATTACTGTCCAAATTGTCAGAAATAAATTTAAAAAATGAGTAGCGAATTACTCATTTTTTATAGCATCATTTAATTTTTTTGGCTCTTCATCAATTGAGCGAACTATATCAGGAGAGTCATTAAAATTATAATTGCTTCAAATATCTTCAAGATATTTTGGTTTGTAATTAATTAAATCAAATTCATCAAGCACATTTCTTTGTTCAAATTTCTTAATTAGATAATAATTAATTAAAGGAAACACAATTATAAATATTCAATATACAAAGTAGAAAACTAACTCAACTCACTTACCGATATAAAGTGTTTCATTTCCATAGAAAATACCACTTAGTGCTCTATCATTATTTAAGATACCGGCAATTGTTGCTCATATGTAGGCCACATTTGTAAACAAGGAACCAATAATTGCTAATATTGAAAAAAGTCAAAATAGAACGCTGTTCATTTTTTTAACGTTAATATTTTTACGTTTACGTAAATATAAAATTATTATTACTGCATAAAAATTAAAGAAAATAAAAGTAGGTAAATTACTTAATCCATCAAGTGCATTATCACCTTTTAGTACTCAAACAGTTGACGAGATAATTATTCATATAATTCCATAAATTATGCTTATTAAAAATACTATCATTCTTTTAAGATTCATCTTACTTCGATATTTAGCACCACCAAGAATGATTTTTAAATTAATTGCATTATTAAGTTCATAAACAAAGCCAGTAGTTACTCCATTTAAAACCCCAATAGCAGAAATAAACAAAAATAAGTTAAATGTTATTGTCAAACTTTGTGCTAATTTATTATTTTTAGACTGGTCAATTGTATTTTTAATTATTTGTTCAACTAAACCACTATTGTGTAAAATAGCTGACACTGCTATTAGAGAATAGGTTACAATGACAGCACTCATACCAATAATTACTATTAGTGGAAGAGTATCTTTCTTTAAATTATTAGCTACTGAGCCAACTGATAAAAATGCATCATATGCAAAGAGTGCAAAAGGCAGAGCCACTAGCAAACCTTTAACTGAACTTCAAGAAAAGTTAACTTTATTAAAAGCATTTGAGCCACCTGCATAGTTTTGCTTATATAAACTAATTCCAATAATAATCGCAAATATAAGCGGAATAAATTTTAAAATGGTTACAATTTTTTGAATACTTGAACTAATTTTTAAACTTATAACCATCATACTAAAGAAAAATACAAATATGACTAGTGCACTAAATGGCAAATAATAGGTAGGAATTTTAAAAGCACCATTAGCACAAATTTCAATAAAATTGTGTAATGCCTCGGCACTGAAAAAACTTAGTGCCACAATTAATATTGCACCATATAAAAATGTGTAATTAAAGTTAATAAAGTAGCCAAATGCCTTGCCACCTAGCTGTGCAGCTCAGTTGCTTATACCACTTGCCTTTGTGTTTTTTATACGACTAATTTCGCTAAAACTTAGTGCACTACAAAGTGATATTATACCTGCCAAAACTCAGGTCATAAGTCAACTTAAACCATCGCCACTTGTCGCCTCCTTAATTGAGTGATTCTTGAAAAATATCCCAATTCCTACAACACTACCTATTAACATAGTTAGTGCGAAGAAAAAACCAATTTTTCTGCTATTCTGTCCTGCTTTCATATTTATACCTTTCTTATATTTACTTGTGAGTAAATATTATAAATGAGAATAGAAATTTTTTGTGATAATTTTCTTCTATTTTGTCCAATTTTTAAGGTTGTAAAAATTATAGCCAAAACACATAAAAGTTTAGCTATTTTTTTAACTAAAACAGCAAAAAATGTGTTATTTTTTTGTTTTTGTGTGTACAACATTAAGGTTTACCGCATTTTTTAAATGTTAAATTACATTTTTTAAAATTTTGCATATTAAAACATACAACATCATTAAGAAGTTGCTTTTAATTAATTCATTTTGTCTTCAATCCTAAAGTTTTTTCATAACTTTTGGGGATTGACATCATTTGTTAATTTCTTTTAAATATTCTTCAATCAACAAATAAATTGTTGATTGAAATAAAAAATAACTTATTTAATAAGTATTGAGCCGTTGGCTCTTATTAAGACCTGTCGGTCTTAAGAAGCAAAACTTCTTTTGTCTTGCCAGATAGGCTTTCTTCTTTTAAAAAAGAAGAAACAAGAAAAACTTACTTAAATGATTTGTAATTAGCGTCAATAAATTCCTTCATTTCTTTTGTAATATCATTTAACTTTTCAAGATTTTCACTTAATAGTTTTTTAATAAATTCAATGTCTTTATTGTTTGGGTTTGCAGAATTCTTAAATATATTTTCAAGTTTTTCAAATGTACTGGATGTTCATGTTCTATTATGAAGCATGGTTTTAATTGTAGCTCTTACACCTTGATGTTGTGGATCAAGATTTTTTGATATTGCATATACATCGATTGCACTCAATTCGTTTCCTTTCGGTACTCTGGCTTCATATTTTCTTTTCCCTCAACAAAGAATAATTTATTTTCAGGAGTTACCATGTCTTTGCCTCTCCACTTTCAAACATAGAAACCCTAGCGCCATTATTATCAAATGGAGCAAGATATTTGTTGTCATATCTCACAGTATGATTAACTATTTTTCTTTTAATTACAAGATTCATCTCTTCTTCAAAAATTTCAGTATTTGGCTTTCTAAAAACATTTGATTTTTACTTACTGCTTCGGCCTTTTTAAATTGTTTGTTGTATTCATCAATTAAAAGTTCAATTTTTCCCAAAAAGTCTTCAAAACAGTTGATTCCGTTTGTATGAAAGAATGTTCCTATTCATCTTTGCAATGTTCAAAATGATCTTTCAACATTTGGTTTTGCCTTTGGATTGCTCGCTTGTTATAAGTTCAATTCCTCTTGCATTTAGCGCTTCTTCCATACTGTTCTTGTACTATCTGAACCTCAAAAGTTCTTCTTCTATCCGTTATTATTACTTGTGGAATGCCATACCTTTTAAATAATTGTGTTAGAAGATTTTGATATCCAATTGTTGTTTCCTCAATGTCAATTCAGATTGCTAACAAACTTTTTGTTGCCGCATCAACAAAGATTATAAATATGGTACTTCTTACTTTCTCCAAAAAGATGAAGTGGTGTTGCATCAATTTCAATAATTTGCCCAAAATCATAGTCAGAACTTTTATTTTGGTAAACACCTTTTAATGGATTTTTATTTAGAATTTTTTCATAAATTTTAATAAACTGTGCCTCGATTTTAGAAATATCTTGACCGTTTTCTAAAAACATTCTTCTTCTCTTAACTCATTTTTTTACTTTTCTCGTTGCATATGAACTGCAATAACCAAGTCTAAGCATTCTTTTATAAAAGGTAGTGAAAGGCAACAATTTTTTTCATCATTAGTAGTTCTCATTATTGTAAAAATGCAACAAGGCTACACTAAGATCACCTTTTGATATTTTCTCAATATGTTCCACTAATTCATAATATCTATTAGTTAAATCAATAATAACTGAATCACTTACTTTCACACCCCTAAGTTTATTTTTATTACCATGTGATATACTGATTGCATCTTGGTTATTTGTAGATGCAATCAATATTTGATTTCTATATCTTTTAATTGTTTTTGTTGATGTTCTACAACCCAATTTTCCTAATATTTTTGATATTTCGGCATTTGGTCTATTTCAATATTGTTGAATTTTTTAAATCTAAAATTTTTTTATCTTCATAATCAGTTGTTTTACCTGTATCAACTGCTTGAAATCTGGTTTTAATTACAAGATTTTCCATAATTTAAATTCTCCTTTTTAAAATAATAATTGAAACCTAAAAATGGACAAAATAAAAGATAAAAACAGGGTGGACAAAATAAAATAAAACCATTAATTATAAATGAGAATAGAAATTTTTTGTTTTTTTATTGTAAAATAAATCTATGCATATTATTTTCTATAGTATATTATTAAATCTAGCACTAGTTTTGGTAGGTTATATCAGCCTTGGTTCGCTAAATACCAGTATTATTTTGTCAAAATGAAAAAAGAAAGATGACATTAGATTACATAATTCAAAAAACGCTGGTGCAACTAATAGTCTAAGAACTTATGGCATGAAGTTTGCAGGCTTGGTTTTTGCAATTGATGTTTTTAAAACACTAATACCTACATTAATTTTAGCCGCAATACTAAATCATGTTGAGCAAGCATATATTTTTGCATCAAAATATTATATGAGTCCTCAATCTCTTGCTTTAGGTGTTATTATTGGTCATATCTTTCCGCTTTATTTTAAATTTAAAGGTGGCAAAGGTGTTGCTTGTACTATTGGTCTAATTGCTTCCATTAATATCATTTTATTCTTGGTTGCTGCAACAATGTTCTTTATTATTGTTTTTGCATCTCGATATGTTTCACTTGCTTCAATAGTTTGTGCAATAATATTGATACCTCTTAGTTTTATTCCATGAATGACTAGTGGAATATTGGGTTACTGAAGTAATTTTATTAATGTTCTTACTATAAATATGTGATATGTGAGCGGAATAATCTATCTAATTGCTGCGATACTAATTATTACAATGCACCATAGCAATATAAGACGCTTGATTAAACATAGTGAAAGTAAGTTAGGTTCGAAGGAAAAAGAAAGCCAAAATTTGAAAAATGATGAACAAAATCTACCTAATGTGTAGATTTTTTTATTGACCTAAAATGTGAAAAAAACAATAAATTTTTACCATTTTGCAAAAAAAAAAAAAAAAAATGTAACCTTTCAAAGTGAAAGGTATAAAAAAATGAATAGAAAAAATAAATTAAAACTTATATTAAGTAACCTTGGTTTTGTTAGTTTACTAGCACCAATGGTGTCTTCAAGTTGTGGAAGTGGACCAAAAACACCACCTGCTCCAACACCAAATCCAGGCACAACTCCAACACCAGCACCTACACCAAATCCAGGCACAACGCCAACTCCAACACCAACACCTACTCCAAATCCAAATCCAGGCACTACTCCTGGACAACCAAATCAGCCATCAAACCCGCCTGTTCAAAATGAAATTAGTGTTGAAGAAGATATGAATATTAGCATTCATAAAAAAACTCATTATTCTTTTAAACAGTCAATTAACTATATCGCAAGTGAAAAAGTCTATAGAGTAATAAATTCTAATAATCTCAAATCTGATGAGATTAGCAAAGCTGATCTTATTATTACAAGTAAAAGTGGCAAATACACATACACAATTGACACATTAACTTCTAGCAAAGAAAAAGGTGAAATTGATTTAGTAATTGATCGACAAAAAGATGGTAAAAATGTTAAGCACAATATTAAAATAAAAGGTTTTTATACAGACCTTTTTGACAAAAAACTATATTTAATAAATAGTTTAGACTTAAAAGACAAAACACAATACATTGTTAAACAATATATTAGAAAATTTAAAACATTAGATGAATTAAAGAGTCAATTATCAATAAAGACTTCAAATAATATGGATCTAAGCGCATTTTTAACTGCCCAAGATTTGAATATTAAGAACATTAGCGTTGATGAAGTAGATAATCTTAAAGGTGAATGCATTGTTACAATTACTTTTTTGGAAAATTCAACAGGCAAAAGTCAAGAATTATCATATGTAGTTAATGGTTTTAAACAAACGCAAAGGCTAGAAGATGCGGTTAATTCAATTTTTGACAAAATTGAATTACAAGATAACATTAATGATTTCACTATTTATGACTATGGAATTAATGATGCAAATAATATGCCAAAGTTCTATAAGAATAATACTGAAGTAACAAATATTAAAGATATTTTTACTCAAAAAGGAATCAATTTTAAAAACACTAGAATAATGCAAAGTTCTAAGCAAACTGATGGCTATAAAGGTTCTGCTATGGTTTTTCTTGCTTTTGGATGAATTGACAGTAGTAACAGTGAAGTTTATGCATATCAACAACAAGTAATAGGATTTAAGAAACTTAAAACAGATACTGAATTAAAAGATGTATTAAAAAATGTCTCGACTTTGACACTTTAAAAATTCATTTTTTAAAAAAGCCTATAAAATAGGCTTTTATGGAAAGTCTATTATTTAGATTCTAGTAAAACAGGGCCTAATTCATCAACTTTTCCCCATTTAGGAATTATTTGATAACCCAATGATTCTCTTAAATTTGTGTAATCTTCTGGTTCTCTAACTCTTAAAAAGTATTTTTCTTTCTTGTCTAAACTCTCAATAAGTACTATTTTTACCTTTCTCAACGCATCAACAATTCTGTCAGTTGTTAAACTGTTATTAGCTAATGAACTTAATGAAAATTCTATGAATCTTTCAATAACCAATGCCAAATAACAAATCATAAAATGACCTTCAATTGTTTTTTCTTTTGACAAATAAACCGGTCTAGTTTCAAAAGTTGTTTTTAAAATCCTAAATGATTCTTCAATCTTTCATAAATTTGAATATGTTCTTATTACTGTTTCAATGCTTAAATTTTTGTTGCTTGTATATATTCCGTAAAATCCATCTCATCTTGCGTCATCTATAATTTTTTCTTCATTTAATGAAATTTCTCCAACAGAATAGTTGACATATTTTTTGCCACCTTTTTTAATTCACTCATCGCTTTTGAGCCATTTTTTCAACACAACTTTTGGCTTTTTTAATCAGTCTTTCTCTATCACTTTGATCTTTTTTCTTCTTTTTCTGAAAAACTTAAAATTAAATTTCCATCCAATGAATTATCAAGTCCTAATTCATCCTTAATTTTTTAGTTAATGGTGCTTTTTTACATAAAAACCTTCACTGCTTGCTCATATGTTGCAAGATCTATAATGCCGGGAACAAGGTTCTTATTTCCTTTAATTTTGTGAGACATTATGAACTCAAAACCATCTTTTTAAGTTCTAAAAGATTAGGACCAGAGTTTAACCCTCTGTCTGCAATAACAGTAATATTTTCAATACCTAATTTTTCCTTAACTTCCTTTATAAAAGGGATAAAAGTCTTAAAATCACATGTATTTCTGGCAAACAATTTGTATGCAATTGGAATTCCATAAGCGTCAATCATCATCCCAAGAACAACCTGTACATTATTAATTTTTGCATCCTTAGAAAATCCGTAATCTAACAAGTCATTTTTTTCAATACTTTCAAAGTAAACAGTTGTAACATCGTAAAATGTTTCTTTTAGGTTTCTATCAAATAGTTCAGCTAATTTTTTGTTGATATGTTCAATGATATCTAGCCTTTCATCACACAAAATTTCAAGGCTTCTGTAAATTGATTTAAGGGTGTCATCATTCTTTATTGTATACTCATTAAAAATATTAAATGTTTTACTTTTTGAACAAGGTTTTAAAAATCTCATTGCGACTAAATTTTGGACAATATTGTTCAAATCATATTTGATTCTTTTCATACTCTTTGATTTCTCAAAATATTTATCTAGATCTAACTTTCGGTAAACATTGTTTAGTATTAAATTGCCATAATTTAAAACTTCTAATTCATTCTGATATTTATTGTGTATCTTGTTTTCATCTCTAATATCATATTCACCGTCAACGTTATCGTCAGATAAAACATCTTTAAATGTCCCAAGCATTCTGCCTAAAAGTACTTCTTTTTCTTCCTTATCTTTTGAATACTTTTTAAATTCATTTCTCAGGTTTTCTAAAAAATTAGGATCGTTTTCTTCTAATTTGGATAATAATCCCAAATTTTGGACAACCTTATGTTTACAAGATTTGCTTTCCTTATCTCAATAACTTTTCACAATATTAACATATTCTTTATTTCTAACTCTAATAACTTTAACAAACATAATTATATTATACTATGTTTTACTAGAATTACAGAAAAAAATAAAAAATTCATATACTATGTATATGAGCCTTATTTTTAATATGTTTTAATGGCTAAAGTGTCAAAGTCAAGAAAAATGTTGAATTAAAAAATACATATAAAAAGACTGCAAGCGAATATATTGCAGAATTTAATAAACTTAAGCCTGAAGAAAAAGAATCATTACTTAGATTAAATAATAATGATTATGACAATAGTTTTGATAAGTTAACAAGACAAGAGAGAATTAGTACTATTAGTTATAAACTTGATACAGTAGGAAATAATTCAGTTAAATTAACTATTAGTTGAACACAAGAAAAAACAAGAAGTAGTTTTGAAAAAATGTTTAATTCTTTTGTAGTTAGCGGTTCAGAAGAAGAAACAATTGTCAAAGAAACTAGTGTTGACTTAAGCGATAAGAGTGCTAAAACAGTTGAAGAATATATTAATGAACACAAAAGTGATTTAAAAAGCAAGATCACTGGAAGTGCAAAGAATAATACTTCACAACAATTTAGTGATTACTTAACAACTAAGAATCTTGAAATTTCAGAAGCTCAATTATCAGTTATGAATTCATTTGATGGTAAAGGCTTATTAAGGATAAAATTAAGTTATAAAGATAACAGTAAAACACCAATTTGAGTTGAATATGAAATTGATGGATTTAAGAAAATAACTTCATATGAAGAAGCTAAATTTGAAAAATTATTAAGTTCAGTTAAGGTTGCAAATAACAACAATAACTACTATTCTGAAATAGTGAAAGACTTGAAAAAGTTTATTAAAGTTAAATATACTAACCCTGATACAAATAGTGAAGAAGACTTTACAGTCGAAAATCTTAAAAAGTTAAACATAAGCCAACTAGACTTGGAATGAAATCCTTACTTTATAACTAAAAATAATCTTACTAATCAAATAACTGTTAACATTAAGTACAAACAAAATGGAGAAACAAAAGTTAAACAAATTAACCACCAATTTTTAAAAGGTTTTTTTGAAGACCACAAGAAAGAATTTGCTAATGAAGTAAGAGCAAGATTAGCTGATGGATTTATTCCTAGTGAAGTTACAAGAGATGATTTAATTTATGATAAAGCTAAATTAAATAATCCATCAACAACTAATCCAATTTATGAATTAATTGATATTGGAATTGTTGCTTCGGCAAATGAATACCTTAGAAATTTACTTGAAAGTCAAGGCAAAGTCATTGTTAGATATACTTACAAAAATAAGGAAACAAATCAAATGCACGACTTTCTTGATACATTATCAAATGGTAAAAAGTTTACTACTAACTGATCAATGCTAATGAAGTTGGCAAGAGTTAAAAAACTATTTACTGTTGATGAAAGTAATTCATCTTATTTACCAATGACAGTTTTATTTAAGGAACAATTAAATAAACCAAATGTTAAGAGTATAGAAATTAATTATAATAGTGATTCTAAAAAATTTATGTTCTTATCAGCAGGATTGGAGTTCGATTTTCTAAAATTTAGTGAAAAAGCACTTAAGGTCATTAGTAAGGATAACCTTGAAACCCACTTACGTGGACACAAGACTATTAACAATTATAAAAAAAACATGTCTATTGCATTTAATAAGAATGGCAAATTAAGTCTCTTTTTCTCAGTAGGTGAAAATAGTACAAGATATAATAAAAATGTTGAAAACTTTGAACTAGAATTAGAATAATATTAACAAGCACAAGGTTGTGCTTGTTTTTATAATTGGCAAACTCAAATATTATATAAGGTTAAAAAAATATGTTAAAATATAAACAAATTGACAGAGGTATTTACCTATAAAACAGGTAGATTGAGAAAAACTCTTAGAGCTGATCAGGTTAAGACCTGCGGAGCAAGTTCAATAGGTTTAATTAAATTCTATAGGCTTTTTTCTCACTAAAATCCTTTCTCAATTTTGAAAGGATTTTTATTTTGCAACCAATTAAGAACAAAGACAAAAAATATCATTATTCATGATTATTTGATATTTATACAAATAGCAAAGGTGACAGTTATAAAAAACCTAAGAAATGAGTAAAGCTAAGTATAGTTTTTATTATTCTCTTAATTTGCTTATATTGTCTTTTTTTATTTGATCTAAGACTAGCAGATCCTAATTCGCTTTCTCAATTAAGAAGCAATATAAAATTATTATTTTCATTTAATAATAAAAATCCTTCATTTCCAGCAAGTAATTTGTGGACTTTAAGTTTCACTTATTTATGAAATACAATTCAGTATACTTCTCTAGGTACTTTATGTGGTTTTCTATTAGCTCTATTTACTAGTTATTTAAGTTCACTAAATTTACATAGAAATAAATTTATACCACTAGTGTGCAAAATTATTATTACCTTATTAAGAGCATTGCCAATCTTTTTCTTTGTTCTTTTACTTAATTCCAGCTTTGATCAATTACTCTCAGCTTCCTTGATTCTAACTTGATTTACTTGATTGTGATTACATAAATATTTAAGTGAAATCTGAGAAAATAGCAAGGTTACTTTCTATTGAAATTCTATATTATTAGGCACTAATAAATTTAAATCATTTATTAATAATGTTTCTTATCGTAATAGAAATAAAGTAATTATGTTATTTCTTTACTCATATGAATCTAACATAAGATGAAGTAGTGTTCTTAGTACCCTTGGACTATTTGGGATTGGAAAATTAATTAATGAGCCTTTAAAAAGCGGTAATTATTCTATAGTTGCAATTCCACTATTACTCTTAGCATTAACATTACTAATTTTAGAGATATTTAGTTTAATAATTAATCATTTAATATTTAAACCTCTTAAATTAAGCAGAAATACAAAAGTTAAAGTTTTCTTAAGAGTTAAGTTCTATTTAATAATTAGTTTTATAACAATAATGCTAACTAGTATTATTACATTATTCAACATTAAATATCAATTTAATGTTTCTATTCTTAGCAGTAGATGAAGTGAATTAACATATAAAGCAAATTATTCAATTTTAAGATTTGATTCTTATGCAATTTTTAATGAGTTGCTTACAAGTTTTAAAATTGCTATTGCAAGTATTTTTCTAGCATTTATTTTTTCTCTTATTGCTTCATTTTTTACTAATGATAAGAGTGTCAATAAGTATATAAAGGTATTAGGTAAGATTCTTTTAGCACTACTAAGAACAATACCAATTACTTTGTTTTTCTATTTTTCTATTTACCTATATTATTCAAGAGAATTTATTCTGATTTTAGCTCTATCTTTTGTAACGATGAGATCGATGAGTAAGTTTTTCACAGAGTCAATTAATAATATTGATCAAAAGTTAATTGATAATTATTTATTAATAAATAATAATAAAGTTTTATTATATTGGAACTTTATTATTCCTAGAGTTATTAAGGATTTTTATAGTTATGCAGCATTTAGATTTGAATTAATATTTAGAAATATTATTAATTATGCATCTTTTGCAATAGTAGGTATAGGCCCTAGACTTAATGAATATAAATTTAAAGGAGAGTGAGATAATGTCGGTGCTTTAACGTTAGTTATTTGACTAACTTTAATTGCAATAGAGTTAATTACTACTATTATTAAGTACCATAGAAGTATTATTAGCTTTTTAAAATTTAAAATAAAAGAACCTAATATTAGGTTCTAGTACTGACTTTGTAATTCCTTCTCACTAATATCTTTAGCTTGTTTTAAAAAAACAAGTCTTTTATCTTTTAATAGTAGTACATAGTCCATGTATTCAAGAGAATTGGCAACATCGTGAATATTGCACAATAACAGTGCATTATTTTGATGAACATAGTTGTGTAGATATTTTAAGATCTTTTGTGTATTAATAAAATCAAGATTACTTGTAGGCTCATCAGCCAATATAATATTCTTTTTTTCAAAAAAGACAGCAGCTAATTCAACCCTTTGTTTTTGACCACCACTAAGATCTTTTACTGGTGTGTTGATGTAATTAAAGATATCTAAATATTCAAGAATATTTGATAGTTCTTTTTTTTGTTCTTTTGTAAGAATTCTTAGAAGTTTAAAAAACCAATTCTTATAATTATTATTTATTTTTTTCTTAATGTTTTCAATAATGTCATCAGTTTCAATTAATGAAGCTTCTTGAAAAAGAAAGGAAATATCTTTTTTGATTGTTTTATAGGTTTTTTGGTCAATTTTTGCAATGTCTTGATCATTTATTAATATTTGACCTCTGAGCACTAATTTAGGCTCTAAAATTGACTTAATTAATGTACTTTTGCCAACACCACTAAGTCCATAAATACCATAGCAGTAACCACTGTTAAAAGTGATATTTATATCACTTAAAATAACTTCACTATTATATGCTAGTGTTACATTTTTAAATTCAATTTTGTATTTTTTCATAATTGCTATATATTAAGTACTGAATCAATTCTATTAATGAAGTTTTCAACTTCATTATCTATTATTGAGTAATGATTAAGACCTCACAAATTGCCAATATAGTTTTTGTTATTATTTGCTAATTCAATGAATGTTTGAGCCAATATATTCAAAACATCATTACTTAAAGAATTATGAGCAATAGCCACATTGTAAGGAATAGGATCTGTTAGTGTTAATATTTCATAGGCTTTGTTACTATCTTTAACATAAAAATCTCTTTTTGTTAATTCTTTTGAACCATGAGATGTATAAGCAAATGAGTTTTCATTATCAAAAGCTATATGGTATTTAGTATTATCTAATTTACCCAATTCTTTTGCTTTTATTTTGCCAAAGTATTGACTATTTGTACTTGCAAATGAATCAAGAGTAAAAGCTTCATTTAAGTCAAATTGCTTTCTTAATAGTGCTTGTGGTAAGTGATATTTTGAAGCACTATAATTTTCTCCATAAGTTATACCGAATTTATAGAAGTCATCTCATCTTCTATTAATTCAAGCATTCTTAATGTTGCTTCTTTCATCCTCAGTTCCAAATATTCAAATTGCACCTCTTTGAACATCAACAAACTTATCCTTTTCATACATATTGGTAAACTTGTAATTTTTATATCCACCCATGCTATCTTTTGTTCAATTTACATAACCACCTTCACTTTTAAACAGATGGTTTTCATATTCTGCTTGTTCAGTGGCAAAATTACTTGGTCCTTTATCTACATCATATAATGATGTATCATCAAATTTAAGAGAATCCTTAGTTTTAAAAGCAAGGCTTTTTGTTTGCATAAATGCACTTACACTCTTATTTTTGTTGTTTTGGTACTCTTGATAATATCTTAAAGCAC
Organism: Mycoplasmopsis caviae; assembly: GCF_024498215.1. Classification (NCBI taxonomy): domain Bacteria; kingdom Bacillati; phylum Mycoplasmatota; order Mycoplasmoidales; family Metamycoplasmataceae; genus Mycoplasmopsis; species Mycoplasmopsis caviae. The sequence continues at coordinate 523,810 of NZ_CP101806.1, forward strand.
CAGGGAATGCAACTTGAAATTTATTAGTGTTAATTTCACTAATAGTAGCACTTTCATCGCCTCCTGCTTCATGAAATGAAACAACTTTATTATCTAATTTGGCTTCCATCAAATTTTGATTAAAAATTTGATTAAAAGCATTTGTGTATTCTTTTATTTTGCTATCTTCTCCATACTTAATGCCTTGCATTTTGATTTTAATTTCGCTGACACTTGTATGGTGGTGGCAAGCACCACTTAGTGATGTTAGTGTTATAACACCTGGTATTAATGTTAAGTATTTATACATTTTTTTCATAAATAAAATCCTTTCACGACAGAGTAAAAGGATTAGAGAAATACTATTTGTTAATTCAATGTTTTTGAACTTGCTCCGCAGGTCTTAACCTGATCAGCTCTAAGAGTTTTTCTCAATCTACCTATTTTATAGGTAAATACCTCTGTCAATATGCTTATATTTTATCATATTGAGCAAGTTAAATGTTCAAAAAAACATAAGGAGAATTATGCCTTTCCTTATGTTTTTTTAACTTATATTTTATTATTCAGTTACAGGGGTATATGTAACTAATTGTTTTATTTTACTATTGGTGAAGAAGTCGGTAAAACTATGCGATTTAATTCCTGCACGAAGGTAATCAAAATTTTCACGATCGTTTCCATGTGCTCTTTTGTATTCAGTTAATGTCTTAAATCTTCATCAATCAAAATGTTTTGCATTAAATTTGTTTCCAAATTCATCATCAAATCCAATTTTGTTATAGAATGCAGCAAATATATGTTGATTTTTTCATTCAAAATTAAAATAATCACTTTGTTTTAATTTAAATTGAAATGGCCCAGATGTTGAAATTACATGAGTTGAATTGTATGAAATGTTAACGTTATTTTTTTCAAATTCAGCCTTTATATCACTATGCAATCTATCATAATTAGTTCAATTGTCTTCGCTAACTTGTGATGACAATCCCTCATTATGTGTTATTCAACCTTTGGAAAATGCTTGCTTACTTGGTACTCAATTTCAATTAAAAGCACTATGCATCTTAGAACTTACTTTAACTGGTAAAATTTTAGACATACCAGCATCATAAAACCTAGAACTATAATGCTCATCATCTTTATGACTATATCCAAATGGAATTTCTATTGCTTTGTTGCTATTTGATTGGAACGAACCTAATGTTATTAATATACTAGCATATGTTAATTTTGCAAATGATTTTACAAGTTTTGTAAAATTTTTCTCATAATCATTTCTTGTTAAAATATTAATTTTACTTTTTAATTGATTAATAAAATTATTAACTAGTCTATTTTCGTAATTTAATAATGCAAAAAATGAATCTAAAACATATGGTGCACTGTTTGATTTAATTTTACTTATTGCACTACTTACATTCGAACCAATTTCACTATCACTAATTGAATTATTTCATTTTGCATAGATTCAATTAGGTGATGAAATTTCGTCATCCCTTGATTTTTTTGAAACTTCGATACCAAAAATAGTATCATAATATCAAACTTCATAATTGATCTTACTTCAACCACCATCAACTAGTAACTCATTAAAATTCTTTCCATTAGACTCAAGCCCATAAATAATATTATTAAATCCATAACGTTCATATAGATTCCTATATGAACTAGATTTTAGACCTACATTTGTTTTATATTTACTTGCATCATTCATGGCTTCTGTTTTGTTGGCATATTTGCTATTACCATTAAAAAGAATATTCATTGTTTTATAAGTAAACTTATCAGCAGAATTATCTCAATAATATTTAGGAGCTTCAAAATTATAAACAGTATTATAGCCAAATTTGTTTACAAGGACATTGTAAAAGTTTTTAACAAAACTAACAAGAAGTGTTTTGGTTTGGTCAGCAAAATCATTATCATCATTTATTAATGGATTTTTATTTATATTTATTATATTTGCTTCTAGTTGTTTGTAAAATTCATCTACTGAATTTTCAATTAATTCCTGTTGCTTAGTAGCAAAATTAACAGCATCATCCTTTATGTACGCAATATCAAGATGTGAATATTTCTCGAATTCATTTTTAATTGAATTATTATATTCAACATGTTTGTCATATTTTTTAAATATTTCAAGTCATGCATTAGCAAAGTCTTCACTTACTTTTATTGATGAAGGTTGTATTTTTGTTTGAAATTCATCTTGACTTGATACATTTAAATAGTCATTTGTAACACCACTCACAATTTTCTTAGCAGCATCAATATTTCTTTGATGTTTATTGTGGTTTTTGTCTAATGTGTTTTCAATTTTGCTAATTTCGTTTACAACAGTATCAAGAAATGATGTGTAGTTTGTTTTAATTTCATTTATTTTAGTTGCTTTTTCTTGAATTTCATCAATAGCATTAAATAGGAAATTCATTGATTCTTTTACAGTGTCAATATTACTATCAACTCATTCAGTAGGCATTATTGCCTCAACTGTTTCAATTTTAGAATCAAATCAAAGTTTTGCTTCTTTAATGTCACTTAGTTCTTTAAAACTCTTATATCCATTAATTTTGCTATATGTAAATTCATATGCAGTAGGTAACTTATCTACATCATTGATATTAGATAATATAGTATTTTTGACTGAGTTAAAATTATCAGTATCAACCAAACCAAATTTATTCATATTTAATAAATCATTTAAAAATTCACTTAAATCTTTATTTTCGGAATTAATGAAATTATTAAAGTTAGTTGATAGAGCTTTATTTGCTCTTTCTTCCTGAGCACTTATTTCTGAATATGAGAAATTAAATAAATTAAAGTCCTCAAGTTTTTGTTTTCTTTGATTATATGCTTCTTTAAATGCACTAATTCTACTTTTTGCATATTCATAGTATAAAAGGCTCTTGTCTTTTAGTTGCAAAATTTTGTTTTTAACATTAACAAATTTGTCAATTAATTCATTTCTTTGAACTAGATATTCTTCTTTCTTATATTGAGAAAAGTCAACATTAGAAGTATTTGAAAAATCTTTAATTTCTTTTCAATCAGAATTAAGTTTTAGGAATTTGATATATTCACTTAAATTTCCTTTGAATTCATTAACCTTAGTTTTTAGTTCGCTCTCAACAAATGAAGCAAAGTCATCATTTAGTGATTTTTCATCATTATTTAAATTATTTACTTTTGTAACTAATTCAAGTAGTGAATCAATATTTTTGTATTGTAGAGATGTTGAATAACTCTTGAATTCGCTACCTTTGTTGTAAAGTTCATTATATCTTTCTGTTCTTGAATTCAAATTAAACATTTTTGAACCGATTAATAGATTCTTTTCATCGGCCTTAGTTTTTAGGCTTTCAATTGATTTAACAACAAATGAAGAAACATTATTTTTGAGCTTATTAGCAAACTCAATAATGTTTGTCTTAATTGAAGCAAACTGATCCATAAATGAATTTCTTTTTGTTAAATAATCTTGGCCATTGAGATTTGCAAAATCAACATTGTTGGCATTTACATATTTGATAATATTATCTCATGTGTTTTTTAATTCAAATTCACCAAGCAAGTTTGAAAAATCACTACCAACATTTTTAACTTTTGTTTTAAGTTCATTATCTATAAAACTTTGGAGTTCAGAAGTTAAACTTTTTTCACTCTTAATAATTTCTATTGACTTAGAAATTAATGTAGTAACTCTTTCAAGACTTGATGTGCTAGTATTTTGAGACAGATTTTGATAATCGTTATTTAATTTATATAAATCTTGATATTTAGTATTTCTATCACTTAAGTTAAGTAAGTTTGATTTTTCTAATATCTTCAAAGATTGATTCTTGTTCTTTAGTGAATCAATTAGGTTAGAAATAAAACTTTGAACATCTGAATTAAATGCTGTAATGTTATTATTAGCAATATTCAATTGTTCTAGAATTTCTTCTCTTGAATATTCTGTCGTTTCAAGAATTTTTCCTTCAAGGCTAAAGAATTTAGCTAATATTTCTTTTGCAGATTTATAATTTTCTGCTGAAATATTACTTTCATTTTCAAGAATATCAATTTCATTACTGTTGAGAATTTGTTTGCTAATTGAATTAGTAGTTACTTCTTCATTGAATTTGGCCAAAACACCCTTTTCTCAAAGAATTCTATCGCTATTGATTAATTCAAGACCAGCAAGAATATAGTCTCCATCGATTTTTTTCTTTCCATTTATTGATGGTATTTTAGCTTTTTGCTCACTATATTTTTTTAGTGCTTTTTCTAAATTATTAAATTTGATATCTTTATCATTTGTTGACATTATTAAAAAGTTATCGCTATCTCTTAATAATGTCAATTCTCTTGCTAATTTAGCAACATTATCAAAACGTTTTAATAATCACTCATCAGCTTCAAGAAGCAGATTTGTTTTTCTAATTCCTTCTGGAACATTTTCTTCAAAGAAAAGTCTTTCTTTGTAATTTTTTGCTTTTCTTAAAAATTGTTTATTACCAGGATGATGACCAACATTATACTTTGAATAAGTTTTCAATCTTTCTTTTAAACCATCCTGTAATATTTTGTTCTCTGTAATTTGATCATTAAACTTATTTAGAATATTATCCAACTCTTTTTTAATGTCAGTATCAATGTTTCTACCTTCAACTTTGCGAGCAATATTATCACGAGTGTGCATAAGGTCATTATTATTATCATCAAATTGTTTGTCAAGCGACTTGATATGGTCAATTTCATTCGAATAATTTCTTTTGTCTTTAGCCACACCGGCTATTGAACCTATTGAAAGAATACCAATACCTGCTCCTACAATACCTAGTGATATTCCAACAACTTTTTTCTTCTTCTTAGTCATAAGTCTCCTATTGTGTTTAGTTATATTTGTATTAAATTATTATTCACTAACTGGTTCATACTTAGTTAATTTGGTTACTTTTTCTTCTGTAAAGAAGTCAGTAAATTTATGACGTTCTAAGTTGTGTTCTAGATATGGATACTCATCGTTAACGAGGTTTCCATATGTTCTTTTGTATTCAGTGATAGTATTAAATCTTCATCAATCGAAGTGCTTAGTATTAAATTTATAACCAAAATCATCATTAAAACTTAATTTGTTGTAAAATGCCACAAATATATTTTGTTTTCCCCTAAAAATATCAAAGTATTCACTTTGAAGAAGTTTTATTTGAAATGCACCTGATGTTGAAATAACATGAGTTGAATCATGTGACACATTTATATTATGTTTCATAAATAAATCATTTATGTCAAATCTCAACATATCAAATTCAGTAGTATTTCCTTCTCTTGCTTGTGAAAAATGACCTTCAGGCATATCTGTGTAGTATCTAAAATGATGTATGTCATAATCATAAGTTTTATAATATCTATTGTGAATATCTCGATCGATAGATATTGGAAGAACCTTTGACATACCAGCATTATATCACTTACCTAATGGTGATCCCACGTTTCATACAATGTTTTCTGGCTTATCTCTATCAGGTAAGTATAACGATTTATTGTCAATTGATTGGAATGAACTTAATATTGAAAGAATACTTGTGTATGTCAATTTAGCAAGAGAATTTACTAGTTTTGTGAAAATTTCATCATATTCAGTTTTTTCAATAAGTTTATTTTTGTCTTTTAATTGACTAATTACTTTGTGTGTTAATTTGTTTTCATAATTCAATAAGTCAAAAAATGTGTCGAGAATATATGGAGCACTCTCTTCTTTTATTTTAACAAGAGCAGAACTTACATCATCACCTATCACATGATTTGTAATTGAATTATTTCATTTTGCATAAATTCAATTATTAGCTTTAACAGTATAATATCTCTTATCAGTACTATCAGATTTATTTGTTTCAGTATAACTAACTTCTGATTCGTTATTTGGTTCTAGAAATTCATTATTAAAATTTTTCCCATTTAAGTCAATACCATAAAACGGCTGATCAAATCCATAACGCTTATATAAATCACTAGCTTTATCTGATTTAGGTTTTAGACCAGGTTGACTCTCGTACTTTTTAGCATCTTCCATGGCTTTGGTTTTGTTTGCATATTCATTTTGGCCATTTCTAAGTATATTTACTGAATCAAAGATAAATTTTTTATTACTTTCATCATATTTGTATTTTGGAGATTGAAAATTGTAAATTGTGTTGTAACCAAACTGATCAACTAAAATTTTGTAAAGATTCTTAACAAAATTTACACGTAACGATTTTTCAGATTTAACAAATTCATTGAATTTATTCTTTTGCGGTAATTGATTTCAATTAATCGATCCTTGATCTAGTACACCATATATCTCATTTATTGATGCTTCAATTATGCCATGTTGGTGTTCAATAAATTGACTAACAGCATCTTTAAGATATGCAATGTCATTGTGTGAATATTTAGTTAGTTCAGGTTCTAGTAATTTCTTTACTTCTTCATATTTGTCATATTCTTTAAATACTTCAACTCATGATTTAGCATATTTTTCTTTAAGATTCTTTGCATTATTTTCAATTTTTGAACTAAATTGTTCTTTGTTACATACATCTAAATAATCAGTTTTTGCTAGAGCAATAATTTTATCCTTTGCTTCAATATTCTTTTTGTTGTTTGCATGTCCACTTTCAACAATAGATTTAAGAGCATTGATATTTTTAACAACCGTGTCTAAAAATGATTTGTAACTTTCTTTAACATCTTCTAATGATTTAACCGAATTATTAATTTCCTCAATTAAGGTAAATATCGAAGTAAAGGAACTTCTCACTGTTTCAAGATTGTTTTCAACTCATTGCTCCGATTTTTTTGCTTGAACTTCTGCGTTCTTTGTTTCAACTAATGTCTTAACACCTTTAACATCTTCAAGTTGTTCAAATGGTTTGTATCCATCAATTCCACTATAACTAAATTCATATGCAGTAGGAAATTTATCACTATCAGTGATATTTGAATTAAGTGCACTCTTGAGTGCTTCAAAATTATTAGTATCAATTGATACTAATTGACTAACTGATTGAACATTAGCAAGAAATTCATCAACTTGCTTGTTATTGGCATTAATTAATGATTCTAGATCTTTACTTAGTGCATCATTAATTAAATTTTCTCTTTCGGAAATTTTCGAGTATGAAAAGTTTAAAAAATTAAATCCATTCAATTTAGATTTCTTAGATGAATATGCTGTCTTAAATGCATTAAGACGATTCTTACCATATGTATAATTGCTTAATGATTTATCTTTAAGAAGATTAATAGTCTCTTTTGATTTTAAGAAAGAATCAATTAATGTATCTCTTTGGTTGATGTATTCTTGTGCTTTAATAGTTGAAAAGTCAATGTTTGAACTCTTAGAAAAGTTAACTAGTTCATCTCATTGTGTTTTGAGTCCAATTAGTTCGAGAAACGAAGTAATGTCTCCACCAAATTCATTAACTTTTGATTTAAGAGATGAGTTTATAAATGAATTTAACTCGACAATCTGTTCTTTTTCTTTTAAAATAAGTGCATTTGATTTAAAAATTAGTTGGCCAACTTTTTCAAGATTTCATAGCGAAGAATTTGTTGATATTGACTTAATTTCTTCAACATTGCGATAAAGTTCTCCATACGAGTCACTTTTATCACTTATATCAAGCATATTAGATTGATTAAACGCATTTTTAGATTCTAATTTTGTTTTTAGGGAACTAATTAGATTTGTAACATAACTTAAAATTTCGTCATTAAAGTTAGCAATGTCGCTATTTGCTTTTGATAATTCGCTAATAATTTCACTTCTTTTGACATCTTCATTAGAAATAAGTTTACCATCTTTATCAAAATATCTTGCTAAGATGTCCTTAACTCCATCATATTTTGCTATTGATAAATTAGTATTGTCTTTCAATAAGTCAATATCTTTGTTATTTAATATTTTTTCACTGATTGAATTGTTTGGATTTGATTTTGATTTAATAAATTTACCCAATACACTTTCTCACAATTTTTTGTCTTCACTAAATAATTTAATACCAGCAAAAATGAAATCAGCTGTTAACTCTTGCTTTTTGTCTTTGATTGGTAGTTTAGTTTTTTGTTCTTTATATTCATTAATTTTTACTTGCAAATTACTAAACTTAGATTCTTTTGCACTAATTGAGTCAATTAGTAAATTGTTTGAGTCTTTAAGTGAAATTAATTCATTGGCATTTTCAACTACTTTATCAAAGTAATTAATAAGTCAATTACTTTCTGAAAGCAAAGCATTTGTTTGTTGTTCAGCATCAACTAGTGTTTCACTAAAGAAAAGTTGCTCTTCACGGTTTGCTAATTTTCTTAAAAATGATTTATTGCCCGGGTGGTGACCAACACTGAATTTTGCATATTTGTCAATTTTTTCTTGAAGTTGTTTTTGAAGATCATTGTTTGTAGAAATTTGGTCATTATATCTAGATAATAATTTTTCGAGATCTTCCTTAATTGGATCATAACCAGGCTGATCAACGACTTTCTCGATAATATCATCATGTATTTTTTTAAGTTTCTTACTATTAATCTCAAAGTCTTTTTTAGTGTCTTCATTCACTCATTGACTTTAACATAATTAGATTTATCAACTGATACACCGGCAATTGCACCAATTGATATTACACCAACTATCCCGCAACCAATACCAGCCGATATCCCAACGAGTTTCTTGTTTTTCTTTGTCATATATTCCTTTATTTTTCTATATCAATATTTCTAATTTTTGAGTAATGTGGATATGTTTATTGGACATTAGGAAAATAATGTCATAAAAAACGTTTCATTTTCTAAGTGCATCTATGTTGTTAAATTGCTTAATTTAAAGAAAAATAAATGACTTGTACATGGAAGAAATTAAGACAACTGTAATAATAAGTAGCCTTTATATATTGAAATTGCATATATAATAAAAAGGTTGAAAATATAAGGAGATGACATATGAATAATAATTTTGATTACATTCAACTATATTTAAGAAACATATACAATATGGTACAAAGAGACCAAAGAAGCATAGAAACATACAAACAGTATAAGAAATATTTAACTGTTTTTAAAAAATGAGAAGATATTAACGAATTAATTTCATTAATGAATAAAGAATTACAAAATCGTCAAATATCTAATAATTCTAAACTTACTAAAAGAAATATTTTTAAAGCATTTTTAAGTTGGTATACAAAAATGAATAATTTTTATATGGATTATAACAGTGAACTTGTATATATTCGTGAGGAAAAAGGTAGACGTCAAGCTATACCAGAGAAGATGTTAGAAATATTAATAGACGAACTAAAAAGTTATAAAAATGCTAAATTTAGTGTCCTTTTTAGACTTTTTCTTTCGACAGGCATGAGGGTTGGTGAGTTTAAAATATTTGTTAAGAATGCTCACAAATTGGAAAGTGAGAACTGAAGTTTCATTATACAAACACTAAAAAATAATAAACCTAGATACATCAGAGTACCTTCAAAATACGATATGCCACTAGTTGGGGATCTTAGGCGAGATTTAATGAAATATTTAGAAAATCTTAATTTGACTACAAAATCAATTAAGAATATGTTTTGTGAATTTAGTAAATATATTAAACAAAAATATCCTAATTTTAAACACCAAATATCGGCTCATATTCTAAGGCATAACTTCGCAACAAAAGCTTTTTATAATCTTGGAAGTAATGATTTAGTTGCAAAACTTTTAGGTCATACAAATTCAACAATTACTCAAAAAACATACATTGACTACGATAAAAATATAATGGACCAACTTGCAATTGCAGCGGTTCAGGATCGTAAGACATATGTGTCAATTGTTGAACTTAAAGCAATAAATAAATCTCTGGGAGATAAAATTGTAGAACTAGAAAAAGACAACAAAGCATTAAGAGAAGAAATTGAAAAATTGAAAAATGAAAAAAATTATTGTGCAAGAAAATAAGCAAATCTTATTTAAATAGTATTTTAACAATTTACTAAATTAACTATAAAACAGTTGTTTTAGATAAAATAGAAAATTTGACAATTATTTTTTAATTTAATTTTATTTGATAAAAAATTTGTCTTTATATTAATATCTGTAATATAAATATATTTGTATTATAATTTATATGTATTTATTACGAAAGATTAATGGAGTTTATTTAATGCATAAATTACCAAAATGCATATAAATCAGGTATTTTGTGACATAATAAGAGACATTATTTTCCTAATGTCCCAAAAATATATTTGATTGTTAAAGAATATATACTTCATTTTTGAAATAAATAGAAAAGGAGTCTTTATGACTAGAAAGAACAAGAAAATTATTGAGATTACTGCTGGTATAGCTAGCGGAATAGTTGGGACAATATCAATAGGTACAATCGCTGGTGCATCAGTAGACCATTCTAACTATAAAAAAATCAAGCAGGAATTTGATAAAAAAATTGACAATTTCACTAAGTTCAATAAAAAACTTAAACAAAACCATGATGACTTAGTAAATATTATTAAGGATGAGCCACTAGAAGATGAAGTTAAGGCTCAACTTAATATGATTCTTGATTCTTACAATAAACAAATGCAATTAAACAAAGAACTAAGCGATGAATTAATTAATATCCAAAAAAGCCAAGACAAATACAAGGTTGGTCATCACTTTGGAAACAATTCATTTCTTAGAGCAAAAAGAATCTCAAACAATATAAATTTATTAAAGAAAGAATACCTGAAGCTTGTTGTTGAAACAGAAACAATATTAAACGTTAGTCAAGTTGAGCATTTGCAAAAAATATTTGACACAACCGAAAAGTTAGTAATGAACTATACAACCTAAGAGAAAGTGACAATTTTCTCATAAAATCCATAGAGAATAAAGATGTCAAATTTGATGAACTTAAATCGGCGGTTAATGAATACAAAACACAAAAAGAGAGAGATGAGTTTAAAAATGAGAAGAAACTAACAAAGGATTTCATCTTAACTGGTTTGAAACTACTTAGTGAAGATTATAAAATTTGAGATGAAGGCGTGCTTGCTAAATTAAACGAAGATAAAACCACAAATTCAATTAGCAAAAGTTTGATTAATAACAAAGATGTTGAAGTGTTGCAAACTATCAGTGGTTTGGATATTTCAAAGTTTCAACAGGCAAAAACATACTGACAAAATATTTTACTAGTGAAGGAAAAATAATTAAGTACAAACCTTCTTTGTCGCGAAGTCATATTCTTAATGATCTAAAAATTGCAAATGACACTATTAGCGAATATAATAAGGATATAGTTAAATATAGTACAAATTTAATTACTTCATTAAAGAAAAAATAGATACTTCAAGAATCTTGGAACAAACGACTTTGCTTGATTACAGCAGTGAAAAGAATAATTATGATAAATTGTATTCGGCAAAAGACGAAATTGTTACACATTCATCAGATGGTAACCTTTGAGAACTTGAAAAAGTTGGCAATATTATTCATAAATCAATTGATTTAATCAATAAAGAGAAGAATCAAACAAACTTCACTTATGACTCTTAACTTTGACATTTTTTTCGTAATTTTTTACCAATTTACCTATAAATAAGCAAGATAAAAAAATTTTCACTTTTTTAAAAATGTGTTACCATTATAATACCATTTATGGTATAATTTATATATGTTTGTTAAAATTTCAAAGATAAATGGCATTGAATATGTCAAAATAGCCCGTAGTGTTAGGGATAAGGAAACAAAAAAGGTTAAACAAGTTATTGTTAAAAGACTTGGTAAACTTGAAGATTTACTAAAAGAAGATCCAAACTACATTCAAAATCTAAAAAAATATTATTCAGAACTCTCAAAACAAGAAAGTCAAAGAAAAATTGAACTAGCAAAATTTGGTGAAATATTTATGAATTTTATTGAGGAAGATTCAGATGAGATTAACTATACAGAATTAACAAGAGTTAAGCGTTTTGATGAACTAGAAAATGAAAATCTTTTCGACATAGAGAAGATTAAAGAGCAATTTAGTAATTCATCAACCGAATTTGAATTTTTCAATTATGGTAATCTAGTTTACAAAATAATTTATGAAAAATTAAAACTAGATAAACTAATGAATTCAATAAAATCAACAACTCAAATTAAATATGATTTCAATAATATTGTTCAAAATCTTACCTATATGAGAATCCTAAATCCTTGTTCAAAATTAAGAACTTATAATGAATATGAAAATCATTTTTTGCAAAATGATGATACATTAAAATCTCATTATCGTTCACTTGAAATATTAGGTAAAAAAAGACTCGATATTATCAAGCATATAAACAATGTTTTAAACAAGATAACAAATAGAAAAATAAATAGAGCATTTTACGATGTTACAACTGTATATTTTGAAAGTTTTACCGCTGATGACTTAAGGTTGCATGGTTTTTCAAAAGACCAAAAAGTTAACGAAGTTCAGGTTGTCTTAGGTCTAATGACAGATGCTAATGGATTACCAATAAGCTATAAATTATTTCCTGGAAATACAAGTGATTTTAAGACTTTTGTGCCTTTTATACAGGAAGTTAAGGAAAATTTAGGTATTGAAGATATTACAATAGTTGCAGACAGAGGATTAAATTCAGGTCCAAATTTACTTGAAATAATTAACTCAGGTTACAAATTTATAATGGCTCAAAAAATTGGAGATGCCAAGAATAAAGTTAATGGAATTCTAGACCTTGAAACATATGAAAAAATGGGCGAAGAATTCTTTATGAAAGATGAAAAAATGGTTAAATTTGTGCCTGATAATGACAAGATTAAACAAGAAATTCCAGGGAAATTAGTATTAACTTATTCAGAAAAAAGAGCAAAAAAAGACAGATATGACAGAGAAAGATTAGTTGAAAAAGCGAAAAAATTAATCAAGAATAGCCAGTCAATTGCAAGGTCTGAATTGCAAAAAGGTGGCAAGAAATATCTTGATTATGATGTTAATAAGATTACACTAAAAGAACAAAAAATTGAAGATGATGCAAAATGAGATGGCTTTTATGGTATATTCACAAACAACTTTGAGATGACAAATGAAGAGGTTTTGTATACTTACAGAAAACTTTGACAAATTGAAGAATCGTTCAGAATATTAAAGACAACATTTGAAGTTAGACCGATTTATCTTTGAAAGAAAGAAAGTATTGAAGGACATTTTGCGTTGTGTTATTTGGCATTAGCAATTCATAGATTATTAGAATTCTCACTTGAGTCAGTTATACATCCTTTTAAGTTTACTACAGACAATATTGTTAGAGCATTAAGGAAACTTTGACTAGTTGTTTTTAAAGATGCAAATAGTTCAAATAAGTACTTTTTAAGGTTAAAAGAACCGATTATTTATAAGTGTTTAAGGCAAGTTTTAGGTATAAAAAGAATTCCAAAATGAGGAAACACAAAAGAACTTAAACTATGGTAACACAAAATTGATAGATTAAAAATTTACTAATACAGCTATTTTATAGGTGTATTAGTAAATTTTTTTGATAGAAAATGTCAAAGTTAAGAAAAAAATCAAGCAGGAATTTGATAAAAAAATTGACAATTTCACTAAGTTCAATAAAAACTTAAACAAAACCATGATGACTTAGTAAATATTATTAAGGATGAGCCACTAGAAGATGAAGTTAAGGCTCAACTTAATATGATTCTTGATTCTTACAATAAACAAATGCAATTAAACAAAGAACTAAGCGATGAATTAATTAATATCCAAAAAGCCAAGACAAATACAAGGTTGGTCATCACTTTGGAAACAATTCATTTCTTAGAGCAAAAAAGAATCTCAAACAATATAAATTTATTAAAGAAAGAATACCTGAAGCTGTTGTTGAAACAGAAACAATATTAAACGTTAGTCAAGTTGAGCATTTGCAAAAAATATTTGACACAACCGAAAAGTTAGCTAATGAACTATACAACCTAAGAGAAAGTGACAATTTTCTCATAAAATCCATAGAGAATAAAGATGTCAAATTTGATGAACTTAAATCGGCGGTTAATGAATACAAAACACAAAAAGAGAGAGATGAGTTTAAAAATGAGAAGAAACTAACAAAGGATTTCATCTTAACTGGTTTGAAACTACTTAGTGAAGATTATAAAATTTGAGATGAAGGCGTGCTTGCTAAATTAAACGAAGATAAAACCACAAATTCAATTAGCAAAAGTTTGATTAATAACAAAGATGTTGAAGTGTTGCAAACTATCAGTGGTTTGGATATTTCAAAGTTTCAACAGGCAAAAAACATACTGACAAAATATTTTACTAGTGAAGGAAAAATAATTAAGTACAAACCTTCTTTGTCGCGAAGTCATATTCTTAATGATCTAAAAATTGCAAATGACACTATTAGCGAATATAATAAGGATATAGTTAAATATAGTACAAATTTAATTACTTCATTAAAGAAAAAAATAGATACTTCAAGAATCTTGGAACAAACGACTTTGCTTGATTACAGCAGTGAAAAGAATAATTATGATAAATTGTATTCGGCAAAAGACGAAATTGTTACACATTCATCAGATGGTAACCTTTGAGAACTTGAAAAAGTTGGCAATATTATTCATAAATCAATTGATTTAATCAATAAAGAGAAGAATCAAACAGCTTCACTTATGACTTTTATTGATAACTCACTCAAGTTAAAAATGAAGAACTTTAATGGAAACATAGATGAGCTAATTGAAAAAATAAAATTTCAAACTGAATGGAGTGAAATTAAAGAACTTGTTAATAAAAGTAACGAAGATTTAACAAATGTAAAATCACTAGAATATATTTCTAAAAGAAATGAAATTATTAACTCATTCGTTTCAATTAAACAACATATTAATAAATTAAAGGATGAAGCAGTTAAATTTTGAAAGTATGGTAAACAAAGGCTTGGCGCTTTTAAAACATCATACGAAAATATTAAAAATGAATTAGATGTTTTTAATATATTTGACTTTTCTTATTCAACAATTAGTGATCAATTGAATGAAAATAAGACATTATTAACCAAAAACGTAGATAAAACATTCGAAACAACAAGCGATTTACTTGAATTTTTAAATTCATTAATGCATGCAAAAGAACTTGAAAATGTTGATTTAAAAAACTTTAATAGTGTCAAAAGTGCAATTGCGACAAATATTAATATTAAATTGCCATTAGCAATTAAAATTGACGAAAAAAATAATGTTAGATTTAAACAATTGTCAGAATTAAGTGATGTAAGTTCCATCATTCAAACAATAAATTTAAAAAACAATGTAATAAATGAACTAAATTTAGCTGAATGAAACAACATGAATGTTGATGAAGTTAAAAAAATATATACTCAAATGTTTAACAATATTCTGGAAATCAACCTTGAAATACCTAAAATTGTATCAATAAAGAGCAAATATTTAAAATATGTGGATGAAGCTACCAATATAATAAATACCTATAATCAATCAATTTGAGATAAAAAGAGTATAGAAACAATTCGTGAATATTTATCTAAAACTGAAGTTGAAAAAAAAGTCGAACATTGAAGAAACATAATATCTTCAACTATTAAAAACACTTTATCAATATTCCAAATATGAATGAAGTCTCCTTAAAAATAAATAATAACAATTTGAATAAGATTCAAATATTTGTTGATTATTGAATTAAAGAGTTGTTCGACTATTATTATTGATATGAAGGTAATAAAGATGAAACTGATAAGTATCTACTTTTAATTAAAGAAAGAAAACCTGAAATTTATAGCACAATGAAAAATGTTGTAGATACTTCTCGAAAAAATTATCAAACTGATATTGAAAAAGCATTTGACATAATTGAAAAAATGGATCTTGAATTAACAAATAAGTTAATTTCTCCTCATAATTTTAAAAATATATCTTTAACCGAAGAAGCACTTTACGAAATATTACGACATGAACTCAATAAATAAATTTGAATGAAATAACTGAAAAATTAAACCAAGGAAATTTATTGTTCTTAATGCAAAAAAGAATCATCTTGAGTAGAATTGCTCTCAAGAATTAACCTTAATTAATTATCGAAATTACCAAAAATAACAAGAAAAGAGATAAATAATAATGACAAGAAAAAATAAAAAAATATGGGAATAATTTTGGGTATTACATCTGGAATAGTTGGGACAATATCAATAGGTACAATCGCTGGTGCATCAGTAGACCATTCTAACTATAAAAAAATCAAGCAGGAATTTGATAAAAAAATTGACAATTTCACTAAGTTCAATAAAAACTTAAACAAAACCATGATGACTTAGTAAATATTATTAAGGATGAGCCACTAGAAGATGAAGTTAAGGCTCAACTTAATATGATTCTTGATTCTTACAATAAACAAATGCAATTAAACAAAGAACTAAGCGATGAATTAATTAATATCCAAAAAGCCAAGACAAATACAAGGTTGGTCATCACTTTGGAAACAATTCATTTCTTAGAGCAAAAAAGAATCTCAAACAATATAAACTTATTAAAGAAAGAATACCTGAAGCTGTTGTTGAAACCGAAACAATATTAAATATTAGTCAAGTTGAGCATTTGCAAAAAATATTTGACAAGTGTGAAAAATTGGCTTGTGAAGTATACAATTTAAGAGATAGTGATAATTTTCTCATAAAATCAATAGAAAATAAAGACACTAAATTTAATGAACTTAAACTAGCTATTGACAACTACAAGAAACAAAAAGAAAATGATGAATTTAAGAAAGAGAAGAAACTAACAAAAGACTATATTTTATCTGGTTTAAAATTGCTCAGTGAAGATTATAAAGTTTGAGATGAAGGAACACTAGCAAAGTTTAACGAGAACAAGAACACTAATTCAATAAGCAAGAAGATAATTAGTAACACTGAGATTGAAACAATACAAACTTCAGTTGGTTTAGATATTTCAAAGTACCAACAAGCGAAAAACATACTGGCAAAATACTTTACTGATGAAGGAAAAATAATTAAGCACAAGATATCTCCATCAAGAAGCACAATTCTTAGTGATCTAAAAAGTGCAAATGAATCTATTAATGAATTTAATAATGAAATGATTAAACATAATACAAATCTAATTACTTCACTAAAAGAAAAATTAGACAATTCAAAAGTATTAGAACAAACAACATTGCTTGATTATAGTGTGCAAAAAGCTAATTATGACAACTTATACTTACTAAATGATGAAATCACAAAATATTCATCAAATAACAACAATTGAGAACTTGAAAAAGCAAGTGAAATTATTCATAAATCACTTGATTTAATTAGCAAAGAAAAGAATCAAACTTCCACTCTTATAACTTTTATTGATAATTCAATAAAGTCAAAATTTAAAAATTTAAATGTCAATCTAGATTTTTTAATGGAAAAATTAAAATTACATAGTGAATGGAATGAAGTTGAAGAATTTGCAAAACAAAGTAGTGAAAATTTAACAAATTTAAAGACAGAACAATATATATCTAAACGAAATGAAGTAATTGATTCGTTTATTAAAATTAAAACACATATTAATAAATTGAGGGAAGAAAGTATCAAATTATGAGATTATGGTAAACATAGACTTAACGCTTTTAAAACTTCATATGAAAGTGTAAAGAGTGAACTGGATACATTTAATACATTTGGATTTTCTTATTCAACAATTAATGATCAATTGAATGAAAATAAGACATTATTAACCAAAAACGCAGATAAAACATTCGAAACAACAAGCGATTTACTTGAATTTTTAAATTCATTAACACTTACAAAAGAACTTGAAGATGTTGATTCAAAAAACTTTAATATTGTTAAGAATACAGTTACGACAAACATTAATAATAAATTATCATTAGGCATAAAAATTGCTCATACTAAATTAGATGGATATAAGCAACTAATTGAATTAAGTGACGCGAATGTGCTTAAAGACGGAATAGACACAAAAAATAAATTATTACAAGCAATAAATTCTATTGATTGAGAGAATGGTAATATTGATGATGTCAAAAATCTTTTTGATAAATCATTTAAACTGATTACAGAAATTAATAATAAAATAATTGAATTGGAAACATTAAAGAATAAATACAATAATTTTTTAGATGCAGTTGAAAACAATCTTAGAGAGCTTAAAAACATTGCTGAACCTTATTTGAAAAATCAACAAATGAATATTAATGCCAAAAATAAAATTGTTCAAAAAGCGAGCAAAGACTATTTAAATGTTGATAGCACCACCGATTTTACTAATAAATTGAACAGTAAAAACATAAAAGAAGATTATATGACTAGTTGAACTAAAATATTTAACGAATATAATCTTAATGGTTTTATTTTATTTTGTCCACCCTGTTTTTATCTTTTATTTTGTCCATTTTTAGGTTTCAATTATTATTTTAAAAAGGAGAATTTAAATTATGGAAAATCTTGTAATTAAAACCAGATTTCAAGCAGTTGATACAGGTAAAACAACTGATTATGAAGATAAAAAAATTTTAGATTTAAAAAATTCAACAATATTGAAATAGACCAAATGCCGAAATATCAAAAATATTAGGAAAATTGGGTTGTAGAACATCAACAAAAACAATTAAAAGATATAGAAATCAAATATTGATTGCATCTACAAATAACCAAGATGCAATCAGTATATCACATGGTAATAAAAATAAACTTAGGGGTGTGAAAGTAAGTGATTCAGTTATTATTGATTTAACTAATAGATATTATGAATTAGTGGAACATATTGAGAAAATATCAAAAGGTGATCTTAGTGTAGCCTTGTTGCATTTTTACAATAATGAGCCTTACTAATGATGAAAAAAATTGTTGCCTTTCACTACCTTTTATAAAAGAATGCTTAGACTTGGTTATTGCAGTTCATATGCAACGAGAAAAGTAAAAAATGAGCTTAAGAGAAGAAGAATGTTTTTAGAAAACGGTCAAGATATTTCTAAAATCGAGGCACAGTTTATTAAAATTTATGAAAAAATTCTAAATAAAAATCCATTAAAAGGTGTTTACCAAAATAAAAGTTCTGACTATGATTTTGGGCAAATTATTGAAATTGATGCAACACCACTTCATCTTTTGGAGAAAGTAAGAAGTACCATATTTATAATGCTTGTTGATGCGACAACAAAAAGTTTGTTAGCAATCTGAATTGACATTGAGGAAACAACAATTGGATATCAAAATCTTCTAACACAATTATTTAAAAGGTATGGCATTCCACAAGTAATAATAACGGATAGAAGAAGAACTTTTGAGGTTCAGATAGTACAAGAACAAGTATGGAAGAAGCACTAAATGCAAGAGGAATTGAACTTATAACAAGCGAGCAATCCAAAGGCAAAACCAAATGTTGAAAGATCATTTTGAACATTGCAAAGATGAATAGGAACATTCTTTCATACAAACGGAATCAACTGTTTTGAAGACTTTTTGGGAAAAATTGAACTTTTAATTGATGAATACAACAAACAATTTAAAAAGGCCGAAGCAGTAAGTAAAAAATCAAATGTTTTTAGAAAGCCAAATACTGAAATTTTTGAAGAAGAGATGAATCTTGTAATTAAAAGAAAAATAGTTAATCATACTGTGAGATATGACAACAAATATCTTGCTCCATTTGATAATAATGGCGCTAGGGTTTCTATGTTTGAAAGTGGAGAGGCAAAGCTTATGGTAACTCCTGAAAATAAATTATTCTTTGTTGAGGGAAAAGAAAATATGAAGCCAGAGTACCGAAAGGAAACGAATTGAGCGCAATCGATGTATATGCAATATCAAAAAATCTTGATCCACAACATCAAGGTGTAAGAGCTACAATTAAAACCATGCTTCATAATAGAACATGAACATCCAGTACATTTGAAAAACTTGAAAATATATTTAAGAATTCTGCAAACCCAAACAATAAAGACATTGAATTTATTAAAAAACTATTAAGTGAAAATCTTGAAAAGTTAAATGATATTACAAAAGAAATGAAGGAATTTATTGACGCTAATTACAAATCATTTAAGTAAGTTTTTCTTGTTTCTTCTTTTTTAAAAGAAGAAAGCCTGTCTTAGCAAGACAAAAAGAAGTTTTGCTTCTTAAGACCGACAGGTCTTAATAAGAGCCAACGGCTCAATACTTATTAAATAAGTTATTTTTTATTTCAATCAACAATTTATTTGTTGATTGAAGAATATTTAAAAAGAAATTAACAAATGATGTCAATCCCCAAAAGTTATGAAAAAACTTTAGGATTGAAGACAAAATGAATTAATTAAAAGCAACTTCTTAATGATGTTGTATGTTTTAATATGCAAAATTTTAAAAAATGTAATTTAACATTTAAAAATGCGGTAAACCTTAATGTTGTACACACAAAAACAAAAAATAACACATTTTTTGCTGTTTTAGTTAAAAAAATAGCCAAACTTTTATGTGTTTTGGCTATAATTTTTACAACCTTAAAAATTGGACAAAATAGAAGAAAATTATCAACTAAAATATTTAACGAATATAATCTCTATATTAAAGAAAGAAATATTACTGATAACGAATATAGCAAATATGAACACGATGAAATTAGATACATTAAAGAAACAACAGGCAAATTAATAGTTCACCAAAATAAACTAATTGAGGATGAAATCAATAACGTCTATAGCGAATTAGATAAAAATGAACTAAATTGAATAAATGTAATTAATTTTCAAGATATAAATAAATTTACAAAATTAGAAGAGAATCTTATTCATTTTATTAAGAATTTCTATGATATTTTAGTTAATAAATTTTCTCTTAATAAAATGTATAACATTAAAACAATGAGATTCTTTAGGAAAGATGATGTAATAAATTCAGAAATTGTAAATGTATTATCATATAAAAAACCACTAACAATAAACAAAACGTTAGCAATTCAAGAAGCAAAAAATGTCAAAGATAGTAATAGTTTTGGGCATAAACCTGGTTTTAATACTGAAGATTTATATAGGAAATGAGGACTTAGTGAGGCAATTTTTGGCTTACAATTAGAAGATTCATTTAATAATGAAATGAACAGCGAATATCTTAACAATGGTACACCTCTAAGTGCAGAATATGATGAGTTTATTTGGCAAAATGAATCAAGATGAATTTATACACCAACTAATATTCAAAGTATTTCTAATGAAATTGGCAACAATATAGATGAGGCTATTGCAAAAATTAAAGATGTAAAAAGTCTTTATATATTAGATGCAATTTTTAATTCATTAAATTATGAATACAATCTTTCTAATAAAATTATAAATTTACTAATTGCGAAAAATAAAATTTATAGTAAAAGTGACTATGATGAAATATTAAGCAAATTTGTAAGATCATTGGCAAAATTATCTTATTCGTTGATATTGATGATTTTGCCGATAGTTAATATTGATTTTCCTATACATGATGCGAAAAAAGATTCATTTTTTCAGATAGCAAACGAAAAAAATATAAATGTTTATGGGGCCTACTATATTTTCATGCATGAAATAAGTAAAACATTAAATAAAGACCCTGATGATGTTTATAGATATTTAAACCATGGAACAGATAATAGTAACATACTCTATATCAAAGCAATGAGTTCTGATATAATTAAAAACATAAATACTGATGAATCATATGGAGTTAATCTATTTTTTAATTATCTTCGTAATGAATTTAATCTTGGTGTTAATCTTATTACAACAGCAGTTTTAACAAGTTCTTCATCACTCATAAGTTATTTAAATAATATTGGTAAAATTGCAAATAGATTTCTTTCTTGAACTGCCTTATATAATAAATTAAGTTTTATAGATGAATTTAACACTAAATTTGAAGTTAATTATTATTCTTGATATAGATATAATAAATTGTTTCATTATACAGCTTACAACAGTAATAAAAAAGGCTCACCTGATAATACAAAATTTATAACCAATGAATATTATAAAAATGAGTTTTTTAGAAATATTTCTTCATATACACCAGTTAGTGAATAATTTATAAAGCGTAGCAAATAATATTGCACGCTTTTTTTGTTCATTAATTTATAATAATAGCATTAAATAAAAGGGGAATAAAAATGAAGAAATTAATCTGTGTTATAGATATGTTAGAAGGATTTTGTAATAGTGGTAATCTAGCTAGTCCACTAATTAAAAAAATAGTTCCAAATATTAAGAATCTCTTAGAAGAAAACAAGGAACAAGATAATTTATTTATTTGTGATAGTCATAACTCTTATGACCTAGAGATGCAACAGTATCCACTTCATTGTCTTAAAGAAACTAAGGAAGCTCAAGTAGTAAGTGAACTTAAGTCATATGTTAAAGATATTCTTACAAAGAACTCAACTAATGCTTTTCATAATTTTGACAAAGAATTAATTAATAAATATGATGAATTTATAATTGTGGGTTGTTGTACTGATATTTGCATATTACAATTTTCACTAAGCCTTAAGACATATTTAAATGAAAAGAATATTGACAAGAAAGTCACTGTCTTAAAAGATGCTGTAGCAACTTTTGATATGCCTGGGCACAATGCTCAACAATTTAATAACTTTAGTCTAATGCTAATGTCTTATGCAGGAGTAGAAATTAAATAGATTATGACTAAGACAATTGATTTGCATGGCTTAAGTGTTGAAGCAGCAACAAGTAAAATAATTCTGGCATTAGATGAGGCGAGAAGCAATCAATTAACTTTGCTTACAATTATCACTGGTTATGGTAGTGGAACTCTTAGAACAATTACAATTGACTTAATTGAACAAGAGAATTTAGATTATATAGAAGAAGGTCCTTCAGTAATTGTTTATCTCTTAAATGATTCTAATTTAGACACAGATAATGATTTCTTCGATGAATATAATAAGAAATTCCAATAGTCAAAACTCTGCATATTCAGTGTGCAGAGTTTTGTTGTTTCTTAATTTGTGCTATCTGCGCATAATAAAAGCAAGCAAATAATTGCTTGCCTATAAATTATTCATTAATTGGGGTATATGTAGTTATTTTTCTTAATCTTTCATTTGTAAAGAAATCAGTAAATTTATGTCTTTCCAAACCATATTTTAAGTATGGATAGTCATCTTTTGCACCATATCTTCTTTTATATTCAGTAATTGTGTTAAATCTTCATCAATCAAAGTGTTTTGTGTTAAATTGATTTCCAAATTCATCGTTGAAGTCTATTCTTGTATAAAATGATGTAAAAATATTTTGGTCTTTTCTATTAGCATTGAAATATTCTTTTCAAAGAAGCATTAGTTGAAATGCTCCTGAAGTTGAAATAACGTGTGTAGAACTCATTGAAACGTCAATATTATTTTGACTGAATATACTGCTTATATCAGAGTGTAATTTATCGTGTTTCTCAGTATTTCTTTCATGAACAGTTGCAAAATGACCTTCTGGAGTGGTTATTTCTTTATGATGATAAGCACCATAACTTCATGTATCCTTATATCTATTATGTATATCTGAATCTATTTCAACTGGCAGTATCCTTGACATACCCGCCTCATATCAATTGCCAACTTGTGATTCTACATTTCATATCACATTATCCTTTTCATTTTTATTTGGCAATTCTAATGCCTTGTTATCATATGATTGATATGAACTTAATATTGAAAGTAAACTTGCATAATATAATTTTGAAAATGATTTAACTAATTTAGCCAAAATCTCGTTGTATTCTGTTTTATCAATTATTTTTTCTTTACTTTTTAACAAATCAATTACGTTATGAGTTAATTTATTTTCATAATTCAATAAGTCAAAGAATGTATCTAAGATATAAGGAGCATCATTTGCTTTAATTTTATCAAGTGCTGAAGCAACATCTGAACCGATTTCATCTGAGTTAATCGAACTATTCCACTTTGTAAAAATTCAATTATCATTAGTAACATCATATCTTGATCAATTTCTGCCAGTGTCTCTATCTCACATTGAATATGCAACCGTTGTTTTCTTACCAGGAACTAAAAACTCATTATTAAAATTTTTACCATTTCATTCAATACCATAGAGGGCTAGATTGAAACCGTATCTCTTATATAAATGACTTGCCTTACTTGAACTTGGTTTTAGCCCTCTATTTGATTGAGAATAATTTTTTGCATCCTGCATTGCTGCTGTTTTATTTGAATACTCGTTTTCACCGTTTCTAAGTATATTTACAACATCAAAGTCAAAACTTTTTCTTGATTCATTTCATTTATATTTAGGTACTTGTAAATTATAAATAGTATCATAGCCAAATTGTGTAACAACAATGTCATAAAGATTTTTAATAAAACTTGTTGACAATGTTTTTTCACTGTCGCTAAATGAATTAAACTGATTTAAATCCGGTTTTAGCAATCAGTTAACTTGATTATTATCAAGAACTTCATAAACTTTGTCAATTTGATCTTCAATTAACTTATGTTGTTGGTTAACAAAAACCTCAGCTGCATTTTTTAAATAAGCAATATCTTTGTGTGAATAATTTGTTAGTTGATCATCAGTTGATTTCTTGTTTATTGCAAATTTGTCATATTCTTTAAAAACAGCATTTCAACTGCTTGCAAAGTCTTCTTTAATTTTAATAGCAGTATTTGTGCTTTTAGCATCAAATTCTCTTTTGCTACTTATATCAAGGTAATCAGTTTTAGCTAGTAAAGAAATTTTCTTTGTTGCTTCGACGTTTCTTTGATGTCCTGCGTGGTTGTTGTTAAGAATAGATTCAATTTTCTTAACATTTTCAACAACTTTATCAAGATAAGTTTTGTATGAATGTTTTATAGAATTTAATTCAGTTGTTTTCGTTTGAATTTCTTCAATTGCACCAAAAAGTAAATTAAGTGAATTTTTAACTGTATCTATATTGCCCTCCGCTCACTCATCAGCCTTTTTAGTACTAATTTCATCGTTTTTAGTCTCAATTCATTTTTTAGCTTGCTTAACTTCTTCTAGTTCAATATAGTTCTTATAATTGTCAATTTCACTATAACTAAACTCATATACACTTGGTAATTTGTCACTATCGCTAACATTTGAATTTATTACTCTTTTGATAGCCTCAAAATTAGCAGAATCAACAGCACTTAATTTATTTATTGATAACAAATCATTAAGAAATTCATTAAGATCCTTGTTAGCAGAATTAAATGAATTGTTGAAGTTTTTAGCAAGAGCTTCGTTGCTTCTAGCTTCTTGTTCTCTGATTTCTGAGTATGAGAAATTAAATAAATTAAAGTTTTCTATATTTGCTTTTCTTTGGTTATATGCATCTTTAAATGCATTAAGTCTAGCTTTGGCATATGTATAATATGAAATACTATTATCTTTTAATTTAATAACTTTACTCTTAATATTAGCAAATGTATCAATTAAAATATCTCTTTGACTCAAATAATCGTCCTTTTTTAATTGAGAGAAGTCAATATCAGCTGTATTTGAAAACTCAGTAATCTCTTTTCAATCTGATTCAAATTTTAAGAATTTAATGTATTCATTTAGGTTACCATTAAATGAATTTACCTTTTCTTTTAGTTCACTTGTTATAAATGAAGCAAATTCATTATTAAGCGATTTTTCAGCACTATTTAATTCATCGACTTTTGTAACTAATTCAATTAATGAATCAATACTTTTAAGTTGAACGGAACTTTGATAGGTCTTAAAAGTATTATTTTTGCTATAAAGTTCATTGTAATTTTCACTTTTAATACTTAAATTGAGCAACTGCGTTTTGCTTAAAAGATTTTTCTCCGCAACTTTTGTCTTGAGTCTATCAATAGATGAAGTAATAAAAGGAATTACATCAGTTTTAATTTTTTTTGCAAATTCAATGATGTCTGTCTTTGTTCTTGAATATTGTTCAATAAGTTCGTCTCTCTTAGTTAGATATTCATTAACTTTAAGAGATGAAAAGTCAAAATTCTCACTCTTTGAATATTTTGTTATTTTTTCTCACAAATTTGCTAGGTCAAATTCACTAACTAAGACATTCAAATTTCTATTAATATTATTAATTTTTGTTTTAATTTCATTATTAGAAAAATTTTGCAATTCTGTATTTAAGTTCTTGTCAGTATTAATTATTTCTGATGATTTAGAAAGTAATAATGTAACTTTCTCAAGATTATATAAGGATGTGTTTTTCACAATATTAATATATTCATCATCAAGTTGGAACAATTTTTTGTAATCTGTATCTTTATTACTAAAATCAACTAAGTCAGTCTTTTCTAATAGTTTAAAACTTTGAACATTCGATCTCAATGAAAGAGTTAATTTAGAAACAAGTGTGTTAACATCATTAATAAATGAACCAACATTTGTGTTTGCTAATTCTAATTGGTCTAAAAGTTCATTTCTGGAATATTCAAGCAATTCAATAACATAACCTTCAGCAGTAAAGTATTTGGCCAATATTTCCTTAGCAGATGTAAAACTATCAGCTGAAATATTAGAAAAATCAATTAATTTATTAATTTCAGTATTATTAAGTATTTGCTTACTAATAGAATTAGTAGTTACTTTCTCGTTAAATTTAGCTAATACACCTTCTTCTCACAGTTTGCGATCGCTACTAATTAATTCCAAGCCAGCAATAATGAAATCAGCAGTGAGTTTCTTTGCACCGTTTTCTTTTTGTATTTTATCTTTCTGAATTACATAGTTTTTGATACTACTTTCAAGATTTGAAAACTTACTTTCTTTATCTTTTGTTGTGTTAATTAACCAATTATCGCTATCTTTTAATGAGATTAGTTCTTTGGCAAGATTGTTAACTTTATCAAAACGTTGCAATAATCACTTGTCAGTTTCAAGTAGTTCATCAGTTTGCTTAATTCCTTCTGGAATACTTTTCTCAAAGAATTGTCTTTCTCTATAATTCTTTGCTTTTCTTAAAAATTGCTTACTGCCCGGATGATGACCAACTTTATATTTTGAATAAGTTTGTAGTCTTTGCAATAAACCATTTTGTAATTGCTTATTTATTTCAATTTGAACCTTAAACTTATCTAAAATATTATTTAATTCTTTTTCAATATCGACATCAATACTTCCTCTCTTAACTCTACGATCGATATCTTTATATGTATTCTCAAGTTCAACATTTTTATCGTTAAATTGTCTGTTAAGGTCTTTAATGTGATCCATCTCTTTCGAATAGTTTCTCTTGTCACTGGCTACTCCAACTATTGTGCCTATTGAAAGAGTACCTACTATTGCTCCTGCAATACCTAGTGATATTCCAACAACTTTTCTCTTCTTCTTAGTCATAATACCTCCTATTATGTTTACTTATTTCTGTTTTAAATTGTTATTCATTTATTGGTTCATATTTGACTAATTTCTTTACTTTTTCATCAGTAAAGAAATCAGTGAATTTATGGCGTTCTAAGCCATGTTTAAGGTATGAGTATTCATTATTAATTTGAGCTCCAAATGTTCTCTTGTATTCTGTGATTGTATTAAATCTTCATCAGTCAAAGTGTTTAGTATTAAATTTATTGCCAAAATCATCAACAAAACTTAATTTACTGTAGTAAGCAGCAAAGATGTTTTGATCGCCACTGACAATTTTAAAATATTTGTCATCGAGTAATACTTGTTGGAAGGGTGCTGACGTTGAAATAACATGCGTTGTATCATGTGATACATTAACTCCTCTACTCTCAAAAGTTTTGTTTATATCAGAATATAACACATTAAATTCTTCATTGTACTTTTTACCAACTTCTGAAAAATGTCATTCTGGTAAACCTTTATAATAATTTAATCTATGTTCCTGATAACTCAAATGAATTCTAAAATCATTTATCTCAACATTCATCGTTTTTGATACCCCAGCATTTAATCATTTACCTTTTGATGATTCAACATTTAGTACTACATCTTCTGGTTTTTCTCTATCAGGTAAGTATAATGATTTATTATCATTTGATTGGAATGAACTTAAAGTTGAAAGAATACTTGTGTATGTCAATTTTGCAAGAGAATTTACTAGTTTTGTGAAAATTTCATCATATTCTACATTATCAATGAGTTTGTTTTTTAATTTTAATACTTCAATTACACTATGAGTTAATTGATTTTCATAATTTAACATATCAAGGAATGTATCCAAAATATATGATGCTCTATCATCTTTAATTTTTTCTAATGCCGTTACTTCATCAAAACCTACTTCATTTGAACTAATTGATGTATTTTGCTTATAAAAAATTCAATTTTTTTCAGTAATATAAACATCTTCTCATCCAAAAATATTACGCTTACAAACTACATACTTTGTACTTTGTTTACCGGGAACTAAAAGTTCATTATTAAAATTCTTACCCATATAGTCAATACCATAAAAAATTTGATCAAAGCCATAACGTTTATATAAATTTTTAGCTTTATCTGAATTAGGTTTTAGACCAGGTTGGCTCTCATACTTTTTAGCATCTTCCATGGCTTTGGTTTTGTTCGCATATTCACTTTGGCCATTTCTAAGTATATTTACTGAATCAAAAATAAATTTTTTATTACTTTCATCATATTTGTATTTTGGAGATTGAAAATTGTAAATTGTGTTGTAACCAAATTGATCAACTAAAATTTTGTAAAGATTCTTAACAAAATTTACACGTAATGTTTTTTCAGATTCAACAAATTTATTGAAATTACTCTTTTGCGGTAATTGGTTTCAATTAATCGAACCTTGATCTAGTACACCATATATTTCATTTATTGATGCATCAATTATGGCATGTTGGTGCTCAATAAATTGACTAACAGCATCTTTAAGATATGCAATATCATTGTGTGAATACTTAGTTAATTCAGGTTCTAGTAATTTCTTAACTTCTTCATATTTGTCATATTCTTTAAATACTTCAACTCATGTTTTAGCATATTTTTCTTTTAGAGTCTTTGCATTGTTTTCAATTTTTGAACTAAATTGTTCTTTGTTATTTACATCTAAATAATCAGTTTTTGCATAAGATATAATTTTATCCTTAGCTTCAATATTCTTTTTGTTGTTTGCATGTCCGCTTTCAACAATAGATTTAAGTGCATTGATATTTTCAAAAACTGTGTCTAGGAATGATTTATAACTTTCTTTAACATCTTCTAATGATTTAACCGAATTATTAATTTCCTCAATTAAGGTAAATATCGAAGTAAAAGAACTTCTCACTGTTTCAAGATTGTTTTCAACTCATTGTTCCGATTTTTTTGATTGAACTTCTGCATTTTTTGTTTCAACTAATGTTTTAACACCTTTAACATCATCAAGTTGTTCAAAAGGCTTGTAACCATCAATCCCACTATAACTAAATTCATATGCAGTAGGAAATTTATCACTATCAGTGATATTTAAATTAAGTGCACTTTTGAGCGTTTCAAAATTATTAGTATCAATTGATACTAATTGACTAACCGATTGAACATTAGCAAGAAATTCATCAACTTGCTTGTTATTGGCATTAATTAGTGATTCTAGATTTTTACCTAATGCATCATTGATTACATTTTCTCTTTCGGCAATTTTCGAGTATGAAAAGTTTAATGAATTAAATCCATTCAATTTAGATTTCTTAGATGAATATGCCGTTTTAAATGCATTAAGACGATTCTTACCATATGTATAATTGCTTAATGATTTATTTTTAAGAAGATTAATAATCTCTTTTGATTTTAAAAATGAATCAATTAATGTATTTCTTTGGTTGATGTATTCTTGTGCTTTAATAGTTGAAAAGTCAATGTTTGAACTCTTAGAAAAGTTAACTAGTTCATCTCATTGTGTTTTGAGTCCAATTAGTTCAATGAATGAGTCAATATCTCCACCAAATTCACTAACTTTTGATTTAAGAGATGAATTTATAAAAGAATTTAATTCAATAATTTGATATTTTTCTTTCAAAATAAGTGTATTTGATTTAGTGATTAGTTGAGTAACTTTTTCAAGATTTCAAAGTGATGAATTTGTAGATATTGACTTAATTTCTTCAACATAACGATAAAGCTCCCCATATGAGTCACTTTTATCACTTATATCGAGCATATTAGTTTGATTAAATGCATTTTTAGACTCTAATTTTGACTTTAGCGAAGTAATAAGATTTGTAACATAACTTAAAACTTCGTTATTAAAGTTAGCGATGTCATCATTTACTTTTGATAGTTCACTAATAATTTCACTTCTCTTGACATCTTCATTAGAAATTAATTTGCCGTCTTTATCAAAATATCTTGCTAAGACACTTTTAACTTTTTCATACTCTACTATTGATAAATTACTATTGTCTTTTAATAAGTCAATATCATTGTTGTTTAATATTTTTTCACTAATTGAATTGTTTGGATTTGATTTTGATTTAGTGAATTTAGTCAATATAGCCTCTCATAATTTCTTATCTTCACTAAATAATTTAATACCCGCAAAAATGAAATCAGCTGTCAATTCTTGTTTATTATCTTTGATTGGCAATTTAGTTTTTTGACTCTTATATTCATCAATTGATTTTTGTAAATTATTGAATTTAGAATCTTTTGCACTAATTGAGTCAATTAGTAAATTGTTTGAGTCTTTAAGTGAGATTAATTCATTAGCATTTTCAACCACCTTATCGAAGTAACTAATAAGTCAATTACTTTCTGAAAGCAAAGCATTTGTTTGTTGTTCAGCATCAGGAAGCGTTTCATTAAAGAAAAGTTGCTCTTTAAGGTTTGCTGATTTTCTTAAAAATGATTTATTGCCCGGGTGGTGACCAACACCGAATTTTGCATATTTGTCAATTTTTTCTTGAAGTTGTTTCTGAATGTAATTATTTGTAGAAATTTGATCATTGTATCTAGATAATAATTTTTCGAGATCTTCCTTGATTGAATCATAGCCAGGTTGACCAACAACTTTTTGAATAATATCATCATGTATTTTTTTAAGTTTCTTACTATTAATCTCAAAGTCTTTTTTAAGTGTCTTCATTCACTCATTGACTTTAACATAATTAGATTTATCAACTGATACACCGGCAATTGCACCAATTGATATTACACCAACTATCCCGCCACCAATACCAGCCGATATCCCAACGAGTTTCTTATTTTTCTTAGTCATATATCCCTTTGTTTCTTCTATATCAATATTTCTAGTTTTTGAGTAATGTAGTCAAATTTTTGGGACATTAGGAAAATAATGTCATAAGAATTTACTAAATTTAAAGAAATATTTGACCATTATTTTATTGTTAAATACCTATAACAAAATAGTTAAAAATCCAGTGTTTTAAATAAATTAAATTTTTATATTTTCTTCCTTTAAATTTGCTAAAACGCCTATAAAACAGCAAAATTAGGAATTATTCTTATTTGAAATTTTTGTTCTAACCGCAAAATAAAAATGCCACTTGTTTGCAACAACAAGTTAGCATTATAGTTATTATTCTTTTGTTTCTTGATTATTTGTTGATTCTTTATCATCAAACACCAAGTCGCTTTCAAGAGGTTTATTAACTACTTCTTCTTTAACACTAATTTCTAGCCCAAAAGGAACCAATAATTGAAGTGCTAAATAAATTAAGTAGAAGTCATCCATTAATTTATTTACAATAGTTTCAATAATATCTTCTTTATTGATATTTTTTGCAATAAAGATTAAGTCAACTAATTCAAAAGGTATGTCAAATCAAATAAATGCTTCTGTATTTCTAACAATAAATGACAAGTTATCTATTAAGAATTTCTTGTTAGCCTTAGTGTTTGGAACACTAATTTGACTAATTATTAGTTCATTGTAAATTTCATTTAGAAATTCTAAATTATTCTTTTGATTAAGCCATGATTCCAATACAAAAGGATTATTAGATTTAATTAATAATTTTTCATATGATTTAGGTATATCGATACTTTTGTAATCATTTGGTGTATAAATATTATCTTTGTCAAATAATGAAACATTAACTTCAGGATTAAGGTTTTTTAATTTAACAGCAATACCAAAACGTTTTTTAGTAAGTTTTTGTTCAATTAAATTTCCATATGTTTGAGCGTTTGTTTTTAGCACACGCTTTTTAATTTTACGACTAAGAGAGTTGATATTATGTCAAATACTACCTTGGTATTCAATGTTGTGCATTTTAATATATTGATTAGTTGTTAGTGCTTCATATTGTTCATATTTCTTGCAAATAGGAGCAAAACCACTTTTGAGATCGCTGAAGTTATGTGTGTTTTTATAAAAGTTGATTAGTTCATAATTTTTGTCAGTATTATTACCATCTTCATCAATATTTTCTTTATATCCTAATGTAAAGAAATTAAACAACTTTTTAATTAATTTATACTTATCTAAACTAGTAATTACATCTTTTAAAACATACTTTTTAGCTCTATGTCCAATTATAAGAACAATTAGACCTAAAAAAATAAAACTAAATGATGTTCCTAGCATAATTCCATAAAAAAGTTCTCGTTTAATTTTTCCTAGAAGTTGCATATTTCTAAAATAATCAAAAACAAATAGAAACACAATTGTTATTAATAATAACAAGCCAAGAACAAAGATTGAAACACCACTTC
This sequence comes from Mycoplasmopsis caviae, assembly GCF_024498215.1. Lineage (NCBI taxonomy): Bacteria > Bacillati > Mycoplasmatota > Mycoplasmoidales > Metamycoplasmataceae > Mycoplasmopsis > Mycoplasmopsis caviae. The sequence continues at coordinate 556,424 of NZ_CP101806.1, forward strand.
AAAAACCACTTTTAGCTCAATTAATTTTTCTACTTTTCTTTCTGTCAGCAAAGTAATTGTTAATTAATTGTGTAGTTAGTTTGCTAATAGTTGGACGTTTTGAACGAATAAATGATTCTTTGGAAACTAATTTGTTTGATACTGACATAGTACCTCATCTTTCTATAGGTATTATTATATATGAATAATCAATATTTAGTAAATTTTGGACTCTTAGCCCGTGATGTATCTATAAACAAAAAAACTTTTGCTCTTTTTATAGCAAAAGTAAATTTTTATTATTGGATTTTAGTAACCATCTTTTGATGATTGGCCTTCAACAATAGCCACTGAACGACTTGTGCCAAAACGATTTGCACCAGCATTTGTCATATTGATCATGTCATCTTTGTTGCTGATTCCACCAGCTGCTTTGATTAATAATTTGTCGCCACAAACACTTTTCATAATTTTAACATCTTCAAGTGTTGCTCCTCTTGTTGAAAAACCTGTTGAAGTTTTAATGAATTCAGCACCTGATGCCATAACAATTTCTGTTGCTTTTTTAATTTCGGTTTCGCTTAATAATGCTGTTTCAATAATAACTTTTAACACATGTTTACCACAAGCTTTTTTAACAGCTTTAATGTCTTCTAAAACATAGTCATAGTCACCCATTTTCATTTTTCCAATTTGAATAACCATGTCAATTTCATCAGCACCAGCTTTAATAGCTTCCTTAGCTTCATAAGCTTTGCAATTTGTTAGCATTGCACCTAAGGGGAAACCTATAACTGATGTAATACCGATGTTTGTTTTAGCTAATTTTTCTTTACAGTATGCTACTCATGAAGAATTAACACAAACTGTTTTGAAATCGTACTTAATAGCTTCTTCTAATAATTTGTCAATTTCTTTTGTTGTTGCATCAGCTTTTAAGTATGTATGATCGATCATTTTGTTGTAATTTGTACTCATAATTTATCTCCTAATTTAGTTATTTTAATTTAGCAATTATAATCTTATTTTCAACTTTTGAATTGCCAATTTTGTATCCTGTTGCAAGTTCATTTATTAATGAACTATCAATAGGATTTGATGAGTAAAGTGTAAATAGTTTTTGACCTTTTGTAACTTTGTGATTTGTTTTTGCATGAAGACTAATACCAGCTTCAAAGTCAATTGAGTCTTCCTTAGTTGCACGACCTGCACCTAATTTCATAGCTACAATTCCAAATATAAGAGAATCAAAGATATCTAAATATCCATCTTTTTGAGTTACTACTTCAAGTGAGTGCTTTGGTGCTCAAAATTTAGGATCTTTAAGTGCTTTAACATCTCCACCTTGAAGTTGAATAAATTCATAGAATTTTTCAAGTGCTTTACCGTTGTTAATAACTTCACTAACTTTTTTGATTCCTTCACTATGATTTTTAACTAATTTAGCTTGTTATAAAATAGTTGCGCATGAAGAATAAACTAATTCGTTAAAATCTTCTGGTCCATTTCCTTGAAGAGTTCTAATTGCTTCAAGAACTTCGTTTTTGTTTCCAATTTCGCAACCAATAGGTTGGTTCATGTTGGTTATTTCAGCACGAACATCAACATTAAGTTCTTTACCAATTGAGATCATTGTCTTTGCCAATTCCTTAGCACTTGCTTCGGTTTTCATAAATGCACCATTACCGCATTTAACATCTAATAAAATTGCATTTGAACCTGTTGCTAATTTTTTAGACATAATACTTGAAGCAATAAGAGGTATTGAGTTAACGCAACCTGTAACATCTCTAAGTGCATAAAGTTTTTTGTCCGCAGGAACTAGTTCACCTGTTTGACCAATAACTGAAATATTGTGTGCTTTAACTTGTTCAATAAATTGTCTTTCACTAAGTTCAATCTTAAAGCCTGGAATTGATTCTAACTTGTCAAGTGTTCCGCCTGTGTGTCCTAAACCACGACCACTCATTTTAGCAACCGGTGCACCTAGTGCAGCACAAATTGGAGCAACTGCAAGTGTTGTTTTATCTCCAACCCCTCCAGTTGAGTGTTTGTCAACTTTTATTCCTGGAATTTCACTTAGGTCAATAATGTCACCAGAGTGCATCATTGTTTTAGTAAATGTTGCTAGTTCGCCCTTAGCCATTCCTTGGAACATAACAGCCATAATAAAAGCTGCCATTTGATAATCTGGTGTCTTGCCAGCAACATATGAAGAAATTAAGAATTCGATTTCTTGGCTACTTAATTCTTTTCCTTCTCTTTTCTTTTCGATTAAATCTACTACACGCATCGCTTAACCTCCGCTACTTTGCAACACCTAGTGCAATTTCCATCATGTTTTTAAATGCACTTTGTCTTTCATCTGCACTTGTTTCTTCATGAGTGATTAAATTGTCGCTAATTGTTAAAAGGCAAGCAGCGTTTTTACCTAATTTTTCTGCATTAGTAAAAAGTGCATAAGATTCCATTTCAACACAAAGTGCATGTGTTTCTTCAATTCTTTCTTCAAGAGGTACTGATGAATAAAAGACATCAGAAGAGTGCACACGACCAGTGGTTAATTTAATATTTAATTTTTTAGCTACTTTTTCTATTTCGCTATTTAATTTTGCACTTGGTAGTGCTATGTGGCTTTTGTCTCCAATTACAAGTCTTCTGTAACTTGAACCATCTGAAAAAGCTTCTGTTGCTAAAACTGTTTCATATAAGCTTAATTCAGCCTTGTATGAGCCAGCTGAACCAATTCTTATGATGTTATCAACATCATAGAATTTGAATAATTCATATGAATAAATACCAATTGAAGGGCAACCCATTCCACTACCAGCAATAGTTACTGGATGTCCTTTATATGTACCTGTGTACATATACATATTTCTAACTGTGTTAACTAATTTAAAACCCTTATCCAAAAATGTTTCAGCAATGAATTTAGCTCTTAATGGATCTCCGGGCATTAAAACTGTTTTAGCAATTTCGCCTTTCTTGGCATTAATGTGTGGTGTCATAATTCTCCTTAAATTAATGTTAATAAGTACTTGATTTTATGTTTAATTTGTACATTATTGGACATCAACTAATAGAAACCTGATAGAGTGCGATTTAAATAATATTAGTGATTTTTACTTAATACTTAGTATATTAAACATACGAGTAAATTTTAACATATATTAAATATGCACTCTTTAAATGAACAACACCTTTGCTCTTAAAGTGTTAATTTAAGAGCAAAGTATGGCAAATTACCATAATTAACAATAACTAAAAAAAATAATAAAAACATTTACACATTTATTAAAAAATGCTTTGATAATTAATATTTTTATTAATATGACTTATATATAATTTATTAAATAAATTTGATAACTTTTTTAATTGATGAGGTAAATTATGAAAAAGATTAAGAAAATTGCAATTTTAACTTCAGGTGGTGATGCACCAGGGATGAATAGTGCAATTAGAGCTGCTGCCAAAATGGCAAGAAGTCAAGGAATTGAAACATTTTTAGTTTATGAAGGTTATAAAGGGTTAGTTGAAGATAATATTATTAACTCTACTCAAGTTGATTTAGACTTTTTCAATAGTTGAGGTGGTACATGTATTTATTCAGCTCGTTATCCTCAATTTAAAGATCCAGATGTTCGTGAAATTGCTATTAAAAATTTACACAAACGTAAAATAGATGCCTTAATTGTAATAGGTGGTGACGGTTCATATGCAGGAGCTCAATTATTACATGAAAAAGGAATTAAAACTATTGGACTTCCAGGAACAATTGACAATGATATAGCTTCAAGTGATTACACAATTGGTTATGATACAGCACTAAATACAGTTGTTAGAAGCATTGACCAAATAAGAGATACAGCATCAAGTCACAAAAGAATTATGATTATTGAAGTTATGGGAAATCACTGTGGTGACTTAGCACTACACTCTGGACTAGCAACAGGAGCTGAAATTATAGCAACAAGCGAATATAGAATTGATGAAAAAGAAATTATTAATAATTGTGTTAAAATAACTTCAAAAGCAAGCCCAATGAGAAGAAATATTTCTATTGTGGTTAGTGAAAAACTTTATGACATCAAACAATTAGCAAAGGATATTGAAAAAGCAACAGGTTGATCAACTAGAGCAAATGTTTTAGGTCACTTACAACGTGGTGGAAATCCATCTGCACAAGAGAGAATTTTAGCTTCATTATTTGGTATTAAAGCAGTTGAGTGTTTACTTGAGGGCAAAAGTGGTGTAGCAATAGGAATTATTAACAATGATATTATTGCACTTCCAATTACTGAAGCATTAAGCATGGAGAATAAATCAAAGGCTAAAGTTAAAGAAAAAGCTATTAAATTTAACGAATTAAATCAATTAGACTAATATAAAAATAGTGTCACTCAAATGACATTATTTTTATCCCCTTGTATGATTTTACTAACAAAAGTTGTAGTTTTATTGCCTAAAATTGAATAAATTAGATTTATTAAAACTCAACAACATAACTTATTGAAGATAAAAAAATATTTATTATTTTTAAATAATAATCTATTATTATAGAGCAACATTATTAGAAAGGAGCAAACTATGAGAGTTAAAATGAACAAAAAACCTATAGTTTTTAGTGATGTCGATGGAACACTTTATGCAAGAGATTGCTATGTTTCTAATTTTAATTTAAATATTATTAAACAAGATGATTTAAGTTTTAACATTGCAACAGGTAATCCAATTTGCCCAAGAATGCTAAAACTTGCTAAACTAGTTGATGCTGATTATGTAATTGGATCTTCTGGTGTTCAAATTTATGATTATAAGAAATCAAAATACTTACATGAAGAATATTTAGATGCGGATGTAGTTAAAAAAATATTCCAAATATTCAAAAAAAATGATGTTTCAGCAGCTGCTTGAAGTAGTGAAGCATTCTATGTTTTTAAAGAAGATGACAAGGAATTTTTAAACAAAATTTATTATCGTTTTGAAAGTTTTGATCAATTTGAGTTATATGAGAATCAAAGTGATATTAAAAAAATTGCAAAAATTGAGGTCTACTTTGAAAATACACCTAATATTGACCATCTAATTGATGAATTAAGCAAACTTAATTGCCAATTAATTAAAACTCATATGAATTTAGAAATAATTTCAAAAGGTGCTTCAAAAGGCAATGCAATCTTATGACTACTTAAAAATGTTTTAAAAGTTTATACAACCGAGGAAGTTATGGTTATTGGAGATAGTGAAAACGATTATTCAATGTTCCATAAATTTAATTATTCATATGTTATGGATAATGCAAAAGATGAAGTAAAAGACAAAGCAAACTTTATAACTAAAGCCGTTCAAGAGCACGGCTTAGGTTATGCAGTACTTGATTACCTTGAAAAATTTAATAAGAATAAATAGCTACTTAATGCTATTTTTTTGATATTTTTATATAATTTAAAAACTTAATTTATAAAGGAGAAACTATGGCCAGATTTATTGATGAAATCAAGATTATGTTACAAGCCGGAAAAGGCGGAGATGGAATGATTTCATTTCGTCGTGAGGCACATGTTGACAAAGGTGGTCCTGATGGCGGTGATGGTGGAAGAGGCGGAAACATCTATTTTATAGGTGATTTAGGTAAAAACACTCTTCTAAGTCTTTATGGTAATAAAAAAATTACTGCTGAAGATGGCGTTAATGGTGGACCTAAAAATTTATATGGTGCAGCTGGTAAAGATACTTATGTTAAAGTTCCTCTTGGCACCGTTGTTTATAAAGGCAATAAAGTAATTGCAGATGTTATTGAAGCAGATAAAAAATATTTAGTGGCTCAAGGTGGACAAGGTGGTCGTGGAAATATGAAGTTTAAAAGCCCAAGAAATACCGCTCCGCGTATTTGTGAAAATGGAACTAAGGGCGAAAAATTTGAAGCTCATATTGTACTAAAAGTTATGTCTGATGTTGGTGTAGTAGGTAAACCAAGTGCTGGAAAGAGCACGCTTTTAACAGTAATTAGTAATGCAAAAGCAAAGATAGCTGAATATGAATTTACAACTCTTGTTCCACAACTTGGATTAGTCAAATATTTTGATAATTCATTCACAGTAGCTGACTTACCTGGATTGATTAAAGGTGCAAGCTTAGGTAAAGGACTTGGTTTTCAATTCTTAAAACATATTGAGAGATGCCGCGTTATAGCCCATATTATCGACTTTGGTTCGAGTGATAAAAACCCAATTGAAGACTATGAAACAATTAACAATGAACTTGCTTCATATAGTATGAAATTAGAGTCAAAAGAACAAATTGTTATTGCCAATAAAAGCGACTTACCAGATTTTAAGCAACACCTTAAAATATTTAAAAAGAAATATCCAGAAGTTAAAATCATTCAAATTAGTGCTCTTGAACAAAATAATTTAGATGAACTTAAAGGTGCACTTTGGAGTGCAATAGAAGCTAACAAAGCTACACCTGTTGCTGAAGTAGAAGAAGTTGAAATGGTTGAAATTAAACTTGAGGAAGATTACACAATTGTAAAATTGCACCATGGTTTCTTTGAAATTAGTGGACCAAAAATTCAAAAAATCTACGAGAAAATTCCTCTTGTTTCATATGATAACTTAATTAGGTTTAACCATATGCTTAAAAAAATAGGTGTTTGAGATGACCTTGTTAAAAAAGGAATTGAACCTGGCGACACAGTAAGAATATTTGAATATGAATTTGAATGAGATGGAGATTTTAATAGTTAATTTTTTGAAAAAACCTATAAAACAGTTGTTTTGGTCAAAGCTAGTGGCCAACTTTTGGTTTCCACATCAAATAATTTAAAAATGTTATATAATTTTTTTATCAAAATTATAAGGGAGTTCTATGGCAATTAAATATTTACACAAAAATAATTACTCTGATGTTTGCGAATATGTTTCTCGAATTATTGAAGAACAACTGTTAATTAAACCTAATTCAAATATTGCGATGAATGCAAATGATGATCTTATTGGCATTTATGGGCAAATTGTAAATGATATTAAAAAAGGAAAATATAACTTTAATAAAGTTAATTTCTTTTTAACAGAAGAGTTGGCTAATGTAACAAGAAATAATGCTAATTCAGTTTTTAGTTATATGGATAAAAATATTTTTACCCCAATCAATATGCCACTTGAACAGGTATTTTATCCTCAAACATTTGCACCAAAACGTGATGAAGAATATGATCCTGTTATCTTTAAGAAAAATTCCTTAGACTTAGCTATTATTTTTTTAGGTAAAGGTGGCGAATTAGGTTACATTGAACAATTTAAAAATTTTAAGTCTGATTACACTTCTAAATTTTGACTAAGAGAAAATAGTTTAGCAAGTTTTAAAATAATGCAAAAAAATAAGAACCTCAATTCGCTTGAATTATATTCAATAGGTTCAGGTGCTCTCTTTAATACTAAGAAAATAATTGTAATTGCACTAGGACTTGGTAGAAGCAGTGTAGTTTATAAAATAATGAACGCAAAAATAATGGACAATAAATTTGCTGCTACTCTTTTGATGGAACATCCAGATGTAACTCTTGTTACTGATATTACCGCAGGTGCTCTATTGCCTAAAAGTATTCAATAATCAAAAATAATGACATCACCTGTCATTATTTTTTTAGATATTTTTGGTCAAAGATACCGATATAAGGTATATTTCTCATTTTTTCATCATAGTCAAGTCCGAAGCCTACAAGAAATTCATTTGGTACAACAAAACCGCTTTTGTCAGCATCTAATTTTACTTTTCGATTGTGTGGTTTATCTAATAGAGTAAGTATTTTAAATGACTTAGGTTTACGTGAAATTAAAATTTCTTTAATTTTTTCAAGTGTGATGCCTGAGTCAATTATGTCTTCAACTATAAGAATGTCTTTATCCTTTATATCTTGTGCTAAGTCCATAATGATTTTAACACTGCCACTGCTACTTCCGCCACCTGCATAACTTGAAGCAGTCATAAAATCAAGGGTGTGATCTACTTTTATATCTTTAATAAGTTGAGCTAAGAAAGGAATTGAACCTTTTAGTAGCCCAATTAAAATTAGGCTGTCTGAATTTTTGTATTCTTCATTAACTCATAGAGCCAGTTCTTTAATTCTAGCCTCAAGTTCTTCTTGTGTATAGAGAACTTTTTTAATACGATAGTCGATATCTGCTTTATTCATTGTACCTCTTAGATTTTGAGAAGTCATATGAGTCTATAATACTAATTGCTTCACTTAAAACTTCTTTATCACTTTTATTATTACTATTAATGATAACATAAGGAATATTAAATTTTTCAACTAATCTTATATAAAGTTTTTTATATAGTGAGTGAAGAAGTTTAAAGTATTCTTCATTCTGAGCATAATTGTTAACTTCTGATTCTCTACCACGAGATAAAATGCGTGCTTTAAAAGTCTTAAAGTCAATGTCAATAAAAATAGCTAGGTCAGGATTGTCTTCTGGATCAATTATTTTTTCAAACATAGCATCAAAGCCTGCTTGATATTTAGGATCTTTATCCATTAGAGTTACCACAGCAAAAACATAGTGTTCAATGTTAAAGCGATCTAGAAAAATATGATTGTCTTTAAAATTTAATTTTTTATCTTTAAATTTTGCAACTGTTTTTTTAAATGTATCTGATAAGCTTTCGATAATGTATGATTGAAAACCAATGTGAATATTAGGTTGCTTTTCATACATTCATTTTAAAAATGTATTAAAAATTGGATCATTTTCTTGAAATTCTTCTAACAAAATTGATTTCTTGTAATGTTTATGTAAGCCTTTGGCTAGTGTACTCTTGCCACTGCCTATCATTCCGCTAATACCTATAATCATAATTATCCTTTTACTTATTGTAGCGGTCCATTTTACTAAAATCGTAATTGTCAATTACTTCAAGAGCCTTTTGGAAAACTTGTGCTTCATTCATATTGTCAGTTTCAATAATGACATAATTTAAACCATATTTTTGTGCTTGTTTGATAAAAAGAGGTTTATAAAGATCATATAGTTCTTTAAAGTAGTCTTTATTTTTGTTTCAGTTCTCAACCTCAACTTCTCTTCCACGTTCAAATAGTCTTTTCTTAAATGTGTCAAAAGACATGTCAAGAAAAATGGCTAGGTCTGGAGTTTCGTCTTTTGTTATTAAATGACTAAATAATGCATCGTAACCCTCTAGATATTTTTGTCCTTTTGGTCTTAAATTAACATTAGCAAAAATATAGTGTTCTATGCTAAAGCGGTCCAAAAATAAATGGTTTTTGCTATGCTTATAACCTAATTTAGTAAATTCATTAAAGCAATCTGCTAACTTAGATGTATGGTTTTCAACAACATATGATTGAAAACCAATTGTTAAATTTGGTTGCTTTTCATAAAGCCACTTTAAAAATGTGTTGAATACTTCATCATCTTCATCGTATTCCTTTAACATCATTGAATTTTTGTAGTGTTTAACTAAATTTTTAGTTAGTGTGCTTTTGCCACTACTAATCATTCCACTAATACCTATAACCATAATAATTACCTCATTTCTACATATTTTTTAAAAAAAGTGAATAAAAAAACAATACAAAATAGATTCGTGTATTAATTATTTGAATGAATATTAAATAGTTAACTATTTGTATTGTATTGATAAGATTTTTATACTGTACTTGTTAGGTACATCAACTTCAACAGTTGAGCCTTCACTACCTTCCATAATAGCTTGAGCTACTGGAGACTCATTTGAAATATTGCCTTCCATTGGATTTGAATCATGGATACCCATAATTTTGACAGTAATTTCTTTATTTGTTTTTAAATTAAGATACTTAACTGTTGCACCAATTCCTGCTTTTAATTTACCACTTTTTGATTGATTTGTATCAATAACTTCTGCATTTGCTAAAATACCTTCCAATTCAAGAATTCTAGCTTCAACAATTCCTTGACGATCTCTTGCTGCATCATATTCAGCATTTTCAGAAAGGTCACCTTGTGCTCTTGCTTCTTTAAGCGCTGCTTGAATTTCAGGTCTTTCAACTTTAATCAAATGTTCGTATTCTGCTTGATATTTTTCTAACGTTTCTTTTGCTAATATGATCTTGTCTTGTTTTTTAACTGCCATTCATCCTCCCGATTTTTATCTAGTATTAGTTATTTTACATTAAATAGAGTTTATTTTTTATAAAAATAGCTGAATATTTTATAATTTTTTTGTACAACTTTCGATGTTGCATCAAACTTCTTTTTTATTTTAAGTAAAATTTATTTAAAAATGTATAGGTTATATTGAGAGTATTTAAGTAAAAGGAATAATTAAAGTTTAATTTCTTAGTAATTATTTTTACTAAACAAGTGGGCAAAATGAAAATTTCGTATGACAAAGTGTATTCTAAAATGATTGAAAAAGGTATAAACCAAAAAGAATTAGTAAGTAAGATGTTGCTTATTCTGTCTCGTTGTCAGTTTTATTGAATGAAAATAATGATTGTTAATTATCATCTTTTTTGTCCAACTTTCAAGTTTGTAAATATAAACAAAAATTTATTAATTTTTAATTATGATAAGTAAAAATGTAATTATTTGTTCAATTTTTAGGTTTGCCTTAATACAAGAATGATTTATGAATTAAATTTAGTGGAGAAAAATATGTATCTTATACCTGAACAACTTTTACCTAATAATCAAATAGAATATGCTTATGATACTTGCTTGACAAAAAAAGAAACAAAAAACATTTTACAAGATATTTTTGGAAGCTCATTATCAACTGAAAAAATTGAAGGCAAAGATGTTTTTATATGTAGTGGTTTAGATAAAAAAGTAATTCTCCTAACAAGTCAAATTTCATATCTGGGTAACCCACATCCTATTTATAAAAAACGTGTTCAGCTAAAAAAGTGATTTTTAGATATCTTTAACTATGCATCAAAATTTGATAATTTTGATGTTAAATTTATTGGTATTTATAGATACCGTGATAATGTTTTATTTGTTGATTTTGAAAAAGATAAATATATCAATAAAAAGATGCACAATTCTTCTGCTCATGTTTATACAAATGATTTGTACAAAGGCAATTCAAATGGTATATTTACAAAATATGACAAAAATAAGAATTTAATACATATAATTTCAAAGAAAAAATTTAAGGACTATATCTTGAATAATGAGAAACCTACAACAGAAGAGTATGAATTAATTGAATTAATTGATGACTTTAATAAAAACCATTTCGATTTCAATAAATGAATTGAAGTACAAAATGCTGTTTTAGAAATGAAAAATAACAATTTTCCAAAATGAAAAGAATGCGAATGACCGGCATTTTATTTGGAATACAAGTTTTCATGTTGAACAATATTGAAATATATTAACAAATACATAAAATATCTTAACAATGAGTTTAAAAATAGAAAATTAGACTTTGATATTTCCTTTCCGAATTCAAATTTTTTTGGAGATCTTAAAGCTAGTGATATTAAAAAGCTAGATGCTATGCTTAATGATGCTGAAAATATTGAATATGAATTAGAACAATACGGAAAATTATGATACCTAATTTATGAGCATGACACTATAAAGGATAAAAATTTAGATAATTATCCTTTTACAAAGAAAAGACTTGAGACAATTAGAATTTTCGAGCCAGATTATAAAAAAAGGTGAAGAACTTTCATATTCATCTCGCTTAAAAGCGAAAGTCAAATTTAAAAAGATGATGATTGTTGAAATAAATAAAGTTAATTTTGCTTCTCTTTTGGAAAAAATGACTCCAAATTTTCATCAACCCAATCATGGTGCATTAAGGAAACCAAAATTTAAACTTACAAAAGAAAATGTTAAGAACGCAATTATTTACACATATATTGCATAGTAGTTATAATAAGAGAGGTAGAAATGAAATTTAAATTTATAGATTTGTTTAGTGGCATAGGCGGATTTCATCAAGCACTGTCTTTAAAAGGTGGAGAGTGTGTTTTTGCCTCTGAGATTGATAAGGATTGCATTGACGTATATTATGAGAATTATGGTATTAATTCGAATAATGATATAACAAAAGTTGAAGCATCAAGCATACCTGACCACGATGTACTTTGCGATGGTTTCCCTGTCAAGCATTTTCAAAAGCGGGAAAACAAGAAGGTATAAACGATACAAGAGGAACATTATTTTTTGAAATAGAAAGAATTCTAAGAAATAAACACACCAAGTATATTTTACTTGAGAATGTTCGCAATTTAGTTAGCCATGATAATGGCTACACATGGTCAACGATTCAAAAAATATTAAAGGAAATCGGTTATAGATTAACAAGTGAACCACTTGTTCTTAGTCCACATCAATTTAAGATCCCGCAAATTAGGGAAAGGGTATATATTTTAGGCAAATATGATCCCGAAAATGTTGATAAACCGCTAAAAATTCATCTTAAAAAATTATTTTCTAAAAAAGAAAATTCAATTGAAGATATTCTTGAAATGAATGCAGATAGCGAATATAAAATAAGTAAATATGAGGAAGAAATACTTAATGCTTGAGATGAATTTTATAAAGGCATTGATGTAAAAATAATTGGTTTTCCAATATGAACTGAGTATTTTAAGAATAATGAAAATATTGAAATATATCCAGAATGAAAGAAGTTGATTATAAGAAAAAATATTGACTTGTATCAAAGAAATAAAACGTTTATAGACAAATGATTAAAAAAATATAATAATTTAGAATCGTTTGCCCCAACCCATAGAAAATTTGAATGACAAGCAGGAACAAATATCCAAAGTCTTTGAGAAGGCATAATTCAATTAAGGCCTTCAGGAATAAGAGTAAAGAAGCCAGATTGCTTTCAAGCACTTGTTGCTATTGTGCAAATTCCTATTATTGGTAAGTATAAAAGAAGACTCACAATTCGTGAGTGTGCAAGGTTGCAATCATTTCCAGAATCGTTTATTCCCTCGAAGAATAAATTGCAGGCCTATAAACAATTTGGAAACAGTGTTAATGTTGAGATTATTAAATTCCTATTTGATGAACTAATTAAAAATTAACCAACAAAACGTTTAATTACTTTGTTGGTTAATTTTATTTTCTGCTGGTTTAACTATGTATAAAAAACCACTTTTGACATAACTTAATTCATAGATAATTTTGCTAATTTTAAGATGTCTAGCAAGTACCTTGTAGCCAACTTTTGTGTTTGAATTTTGCAATACTACTAACATACCATTTTCTTCTAGAAGTGAGTAGTATGTATCAAATAACTCTTGGTTTGTTTGCTTAGAATTAATTGCAAAAATAAGTTTGTATCTTTGATTATTTGATTTAATTTGATCAAGTTCAATAAAATTTGGCTGAGTGCTAAAATATTGAGGCAATTCTAATACTGCTCTATTTCATAAACTAACATCCATATTCTTTTTTTCTAAACTTATTTGAGCAAGGGATTTATTTTTAAATAAAGCAGTTGGATATTCTAAATTTTGACCAACCAATAAAACATCCTTAGCATCATTTAAATATATTGTATTAATAAGGTTTTCTAAATCATAGTCATCAAGTTTACTTTTTAAAAATTCTTTGAGTTCTTTTGGAAATTCACCTAATTCTTCACCACGCAATTTAATTATTGCTTCATGTGCTCTTTGAGCTTCTTTGGTGCTTAATTCATTTCTAATTTTACGTGTTTTTGCAAGTAAAATCATATAGACAACAAAAGCAATAATTACAAAAATAATTGCAGAAGAAACTAGGCCAATTTTTACTTCCTTTGATAAATTTATTGATGCACTAATCATTTAATTTAACGCCTCCATAATTTAAGAACTCTTGCAATATCAAAACAGCAGAGATTGTATCCTTGTGTTGTTTTCTTTTTTTAATAGAAAGTTTAGCTTCTTTTAAAATGCTTGTTGCAGCTTTTGTGCTTCCATATTCATTTACTTGATAAATTATACATTCACTAAAAGTTTCTTTTAATTTGTGTGCAAATGAGTCAAAAAGCAAGGTTCTTTCACTACTTGTGCCATTAGATCTTAGTGGTTTTCCAACTACTAATTTGGCTATTTTATAGGTTTTTTGGTAATTTTTGATTTGCTCAATAATCTTGTCAAAATCACATTCTTCAAAATATATTGTTTCTAGTGCACTAGCTATAATTTCACTCTCATCACTAATGGCAAAACCACAACTTTTAGTGCCTAAATCTAAAGCTAATGCTCTCATTAAAGCAATTCCTTAATAATAGATTCAATGTTGTCAATATTGCTAATTTTACCTATTGAAATTATAGGGTTTCCACCACCACGCCCATTAGCTTTGCTTGCTATTTGTTGGAACAATTTATTACTATCTAGCACTTTTGAAGCAACTGCTAAAAGGATTTGATCTCCATTTTTTGAGCCCAAAATAATTACTGCATCTTGGTGTTGCTCTCTAAGTTTTGCAGCACTTATTTTAACTTGTGAACTTTCAACATTTAAGTTTATGTAATATGAATAATTTGAACCTTTGCTTAATACAACATTTTCAATATCATAGTTTATTTCACTTTTAACTTTGATAAGTTGTCTGATGTCTTCTCTCACAGTTTCAATTTGCTTTTTGATTGATTCATTTTCAATTTGAATATCATTATTAGGCTCAAACTTTGACACATATTTAGCATCAATGCTCTTTGCTTTATTAACTAAAGCTTCAAAGTCTTCTTTTAATTTCTTATTTACATCTTGGTAGTGTTTTTGAACATACTTGTGTGAAGTAACAGCGCGGATTCTAAAAATACCAGCTTGTTTTCTTTCGACATTTGTAATTTTAAAGTCTTCAATAAAACTCGTTTTATCAACATGTGTTCCACCACAAAGATCAGAAGTTACGCCATCAAATTTAACTATACGAATATTTTTAGCATCCATATATTCATATTCACTAATGGTCATAATAGCACCTAATTCTTTTGCTTTTTGAATATTTGTAACTATATATTCACGCTTAATATCTCTTTTAATTCAATTGTGCATTTTGTCTTCAATTTGTTTAATTTGAAGGTCACTTGGTTTTGAATCTGCTGGAAAGTCAAATGTCAAACGCTCAGCAATTATATCTGAGCCCAATTGCTCAATTTGAGGTCCTAATACCTCTCTGAGTGCACAGAATAATAAGTGTGTTGCAGAGTGACCACGAGCCATACCTGCTCTTATTTCTGAATCAACAAAGCACTCAAGTGCTTCCTTATTATTAATTTTTCCTTCAACTTTATGAATGTGATTACCAAATTTATCTTTGAAAACATCAAGGATCTTAATTTTATTTTTGTTTTGCAAAATATAACCATGATCGTGATTTTGACCACCACTTGTAGCATAAAAAGGTGTTTTATCTAAGAGTAAATATGCTTCCCCATTAATTGAGTCTACTTCTTCTTCACTATTAAATAATTTAAGTACTCTTGATTTAGATTCTAGTGTTGAATAACCAACAAATTCACTAACCTTATCTTTGATTAAAGCAAGCGAGTTAATTACTTGATCCATTCCACTTACTTTTTGACCTCTACTTAAATTGGCATGTTTTTCTTTTGCTTCCTCAAAAGCTTTCATATCAACTTTAATGTTTTTCTTAGCTAAAATTTCTACAGTTAATTCAATTGGAAAACCATAGGTTTCCAATAAATTGAATGCATCATCACCAGAGAAAATTTTGGTTTTTTTGTCCATAAATTTTTCAAGTAAAATTTTACCTTTTTCAATTGTTTGGCTAAAGGTAATTTCTTCTTCTTTAATTGCTGCTTTAACAACTTCCTTATCATATTCAAAAGGAAGTGATTCTTGAACTACATCAACCAATTTATATAAGAACAAACCCTTGATACCTAATTGCATTCCTTTGTAAATTGAACGTCTAATTAATCTTCTAATAATGTAACCACGGCCAACGTTTGAAACCTTAGCACCATCAGCTATAGCATTAGTTACTGTACGAATGTGGTCGGCTATAACCTTGAAATTAATATTGATCTCAGTTTGTGCTTTATTTTTCTTAAAATAATTTTCTACATCATATTTAAAAGTAGAAAACTTTTCAATTTCCTTAATAATATTAATAAACAAGTCGCTGTCATAATTAGTTGGTGCATCTTGCATAATTGATGCTATACGTTCAAGACCTGCTCCTGTATCAATATTTTTTTGCTTAAGTTCTGTATAATTACCCTCACCATCATTATTAAATTGACTAAATACAATGTTTCAAATTTCAATGTAACGATCGTTTTCAATATCTTTTTTAAGTAACTCAAGCCCGCGTTTATTATATTTAGGTCCTCTATCATAAAAAATTTCTGTATCAGGCCCACAAGGTCCACTTCCTACATCTCAAAAGTTAGTGTCTCTTGTCCCTGGAATTAAGTGAGATTCCTTAACGCCTTGGTCAATTCAATACTGTTTGGTTTCAAGATCCTCAGAATAATAGGTCATATAAAGTTTTTTAGGATCTAGTTTAAGTTCTTTTGTCAAGAACTCATAGCCAAACTCGATAGCTTCCTTTTTAAAGTAATCTCCAATTGAAAAGTTACCTAACATTTCAAAAAAAGTATGATGCCTTGAAGTAAGACCAACATTTTCGATGTCATTAGTTCTTATTGCTTTTTGACTATTAGTTAATCTGTTTTTAGGCGGTTGCTTTTTACCACTAAAATAATCTTTTAGTGTTGCTACTCCAGAATTTATTCACAAAAGTGAAGGGTCATTAACTGGAATTAGTGACTTACTTTCTACTCTTAGGTGGCCTTTAGATTCAAAATATCTTAGTCATTTTTCTCTTATTTCCTTTGATGTCATATTTACCTCTTTAATTTGCTTTTTGTTGAGATATTTTATTTAGCATTTCTATTAATTTTAAACCAATTACCTTAGCAAGTGCTACAGGAACTGCATTGCCAATTTGTCGATACATTGATGAGATATTACCACTAAAGATAAAATCATCTGGAAAACTTTGCAATAAGGCACACTCACGAACTGAAAGTCTGCGATCTTTGTTAATGTGAATTTCAGGCGAGGTTGCAGTAATTGTATCGCTTGGTTTATCTCAATTTGTAATTCTTAGTGATTGCTCAAATTTAATTGGTTTTTGAACAAATTCACAAACTGCTTTATCATATTTATCATCAAACTCAAGTAATTTTTTTAACTTAAGTCAATCATTTGCTTTAGGTATACTGCCCGAATTATTATCTTTTCTAAATCAATGGCCCGCAGTGTGTCTATAACCTAAAAGTTGGTCAATTTTAGCAGAACTAATTTTCTTTTTCATTTTTCAAAAGTTTAAATAATCACATATCTCTTCTTGCTTAACTTGATGAACTCGTGCAAAAAATGTATCGTGAACGTTATCTTTCGCAACATGGTTGTAAATAATTCTGTTATCAACTTTTAGTGTCTTATTAACTAAATTATTTACAATACCAACATTTCTTAAAAAGCCAATTGAATCACTAACACTAACATATGAATCTTTGTTGTGAGTAGGCTCAGGGAACAGATTGCTAACTCCACAGCGATTACCAATTATTATTACTCTTTCTCTCGTTTGTGGTACACCATAATTTGCTGCATTTAATAGTTTATAATCAACTTTGTAGCCTATTTTTTCAAAGTCACTAATAATCATTTTGATTACTTTACCTTCTTCCATACTTAAAAGGCCTTTAACGTTTTCAGCTAGAAATATTTTTGGTTTCTTATCTTTAATAATTCTTAAAAGTTCAAGGTACAGAAAATTTCTTTTATCTTGCATATTTCTATTTTTATTTGCGATCGAGAAGCCTTGACAGGGAAAACCACCAACTACCAAATCAACCTTATCAGCATTAATATCACTAGAATTTATTTTTGAAATATCACCTAAAACTATGTGAGTGCCTAAATTATTTCTATATGTTTCAACTGCATCTTTGTCAAAATCGTTTGCTCAAAGTATTTCAAAGCCTGCTTGAACTAATCCTAAATCCATACCACCGGCACCAGAAAAGAGCGATATTACTTTATATTTATTTTTCATATTGCTCCTAAACATAGTCCCTTTCTTTACCATTCAAGTATATTTTTTCAATAATTGCTCCGCCAATGCATTTGTCACCATCATAAATTACAACTTGCTGACCTGGAGTTACTGCCTGAGCTTTATCTTTATAACTTATTTTGACAAGGTTATTATCTAAAATTTGCATCTTAACTGGAATATCTTTTTGTCGATATCTAAATTTAGCACTTAAATTATCAATATTGAATTCATTTGTATTTAGATTTAAATGAGAACCTAATAACTCATCTGATTCAAGGTAACTCATATCAGAAGCAGGTGCTACATAAAGAATATTTTGAGCCACATTATGCCCGCAAACATAATGAGCCTCACTCATACCGCCTAAATTAAGCCCTTTTCTTTGCCCAAGTGTGTAATAGAAGCAACCCTCATGACTTCCAACTTCTTTTCCATCTTTAATGCTTATGATTTTGCCAGGTTGTGCAGGAATGTAATTTTGCAAAAATTTTGTAAAATTACGCTCACCAATAAAGCAAATGCCTGTTGAGTCCTTTTTTTCAGCAGTTATTAGATCTAATTTTTTAGCTATTTTTCTAATTTCTTCTTTTGGATAATTGGCAAGTGGCATTAACACTTTTTCTAGTTGTGCTTTATTAAGTTGTGCCAAAAAGTAAGTTTGATCTTTATTATCATCAAGTGCCCTAAATAATTCACCTTTTTCAACTTTTGCATAGTGGCCCATAGCAATGTAGTCTGCATTCAACTTATCAAATGCATAGTTTAGAAAAGCATCAAATTTAATATATTTATTACACAAGATATCAGGATTAGGGGTACGTCCGGCCTTATATTCATCGATAAAGTTTTGAAAAACATTATCTCAATATTCTTTAACAAAATCTACTCGATGAAGCTTAATTTTTAATTTTTTAGCTACTGCAAGAGCATCTTGGTAATCTTGCTCTTGTGGACAAATGTCCTGAGAAATATTTTCATTTCCTAAAAAATCATTATTAACATAAGAGTCTCAATTACGCATAAAAAGACCTTCAACATCATAGCCTTGTTGAAGTAATAAGTAAGCTGCAACAGATGAATCGACACCACCTGACATACCTAAAATAACTTTTTTCTTATGCATTTTACCTCTTATTAAATATAAATATTTAATATTATTTTTAAATTATACATTAATTTAATTTTGAATTTTCTAATTTAATATTCAAGATTTTTAGATTAATTTTGTCCTATTATTTTTAGGCTAATCAAATTATTTTTTTACATTTAAGACTGTTTTATAGACTTTTATGCAAAAATTAGAAGCGCTTCAAAACACTTCTAATTTTTGCTTGATTAATTGACAATAGTATTAAATATTTAATTTTTTCTTGTATGCATCAAGTTGTTTATCAACTTCATCTAATAATTTTGAAAAACCTGCAATACTGTCTATGTAATCATCAATGAACTTTACTAATTGCTCATAAGTTTTTGAATATTTATCAATTTCACTTGTTGCTCATTCAAATTTTATTGTTTTATATGTAACATCACTTTTTTGTTCTCCAAATTTCTTGAATTCTTCAAGTTGTGACTTAATGTACATTGTATGAGCTTCAAGTAATTTCTTATTAATTTCTGTTATTGTTTTACCTAATTCTTCTCCATTATAATTCTCAATTGTCGTTTTATCCATAAACCTGTTATATTCAGGAATAGATTTATATACATTCATAAACTTGTCTTTTTCAGTGTGCTTTGAAATTTTTGCTTCAAATTCTTCAACACTCCTTAGCGATGATCTTCAAAAATCTAAATCACGTTCATAATCTTTTTTAGCTTTTTCTATTTTTGTTTCTAGTGTTTTCAGTTCTTCAATTAAAAAATTGTTTAATGAAGTAAGTTTTGCCTTAACTTCTTCAGCTGATAAATTTTCAACATCTTTTAGTTCATGATTTTCTTTTTTGGTTATAAATTCATTCATAAATTGATCTATAACTTTTTTAATTGCTTTTTTGTCTTTGTTATCTTCACCATGTTTATCAATTTTTTTGCTTATTTCATCAATTGACTTCTTTGCATTTAGAACTATCTCAACATCTTTTTCAAATGTTTTAACAGCTACATTCAATTTTGTTTGTGCATTTTTATATGAACTCTCTTCTTGGTCATTCTTTTCGCTAACTTCCTTAGCTTGCTTAATACTATCAGTTAATGCTTGTTTAATTTTTATTAGGAATTTTTCACCTAGCACATTACTATTTTTTTCCTCAGCAACACTAATTTCTAATAACAATTCATTTTTAGCAAAATCAATTTTTGTAGCTTTAATTTGATTTTCAAGTTCGCTTTTTAATGATTTTATATCTTCTGTGGTTATGTTTGTTTCTTTTACCTTATCTTCTGTTTTTGTAATTAAAGTTTCTAACTTATTTAAATCTGTTCCTGGATATTTAGCTTTAAAATTTTCCTTCAATGACTTAGCACTTGCTACTGTTTCTAAAAGATATTTTTTAGCATTTTCAATTTCAAGATTTTGTTTTGGTTCAGTTTTACTTGAACAATTTGATGCAACAAAAGACATCGATGTTGCAAGCACACCAGCAGATGCCAAAAAGGTTGAAATTTTTATTTTTTTGGACATTAATAATTTCCTCTTTCTATTTTTTATATCTATAAAATTATATTTAATTTTTTTACAAATAATTTAAATGTGAAAAGCCTAATAGTATACCCGTTTTGTACATATAAAATTATTTTATTTGTTATTATACTTGATATTCAATAAACTATAAAAGAGAGTACAATATGTTTAAACAACTGATATTAAATTTCGCCATTATAACACAAATGCAAAATCTCAAAATTTCTAAAAACACTATAAAACAGCCATAAATGTAAATTTAAAAAATTAAAGTGTCAAAAAAAACAGATAATTATAATACCTGTTTTACTTACTTTTAACTACTAATTTTAATAATTCTGCATCAAAGTCATAATATTGATTTTCATCTAATTTATACTCAGTATCATAAATGTTTTTAAAGACACTTGCTACAATTTCCATAATAAAGTCATAGGTCATAATCATAGCCATAACATCGTTTTCACAGTATTCCTTTAATGAGTCAATTTTTGTTTCTCATGCACTATCACCAATGATACCTAATTTACGACTGATTGACTCTTCAAGTGCCATTGAACCATTCTGAATTTCAAGACTTTTATATGGTTTTATTATATGTCTTAAATTGAATTTGTTTTCGGTTATTATGTGTTCAATTTTTTTAATACTTGTCTTGCCTCATAACTCATAGATAAAAATTGAAAATCTATCATCATAATAATCCATCGCAAGATTTTCAACGTTGAAATTACTATCATTTTTCGAGATAGAAGTATACCTTATTTCATTATTTAAATTGTTTTTGTGAAAATCTGCTTGTGGTACATAGTTTGTCTTGAAAACATAATAATTTTTAGCTTCTGAACCACGATATCGTTCATCAAATTTAGATTTTGATATTGGTTTAAAGAAATCTAATAAATCAATTGTATTGTTATTAATATGATTAATTAACTTTTCTATTTTTTCCAAATTTAACTGTTTTGTAGTTAAATAATGCTTAATTTGTTCACTATGTTTATTATCCTTATGATAAAGTTTAATCAATTCTAGCAACTCTTTGTTTCTTGTATTTTCATACCCTTTATTAAAAACAATGTAATAGTCAGCTTTATTTGAATAAACTGAAATTATATTGTCTAATAGATCATAAATTGTTATATTTTTAGGATCTTTTACAATGTTTTCTTTGCTAACTATTTTGCCATTGACTGTTTCAATAATTGAAACCTGATGCGCAATTTGAATATAAGGATTTAAGTAATCTATAATTGGAAAAACTGAGCTAAGACCTTCATAGTCATATCAAATTATTCTTTTGTTTTTCTGATGAATAAGCGAAAGAATTTCAAAAACAAAAGAAGAAAAAAGGTTATGATATGATCTTTTTTCTTTAACTCTTTGTCAAAATTGATCTAAGTAATTTTGATCAAATGTTCCAAGACACTTGCAAAGTGCAGGAGAATATTGTAATTCATTTGGTGTAATTGCTACTCTAATTTTGTTAATCAGTTCTTTGTTTTTCCCATAATATAAGTCTGAATCAGGAAGCAATATTTTATTATTATGCGAAAAAGTAGGTTTACTTATATAATAAGCACTTATTATTTGACTAATAATATTTCTAAAATCACCAAATTTACTACTAGGATTCTTACTCATAAAGTCAGCAACAGTTTTCGGCTTAGATCTAGCTGTTGGTTGAGCAAAAATATCTTCCATTTTGGCACTGTAAATATAGTTACCTTTAATGCCTAATTCATTTTTTGATGAAAAATATGTTCCATCATTAATAGAATAACCTAATTCATTTCTTAATGTTTGTTTATTCATCTTATTTTTGCTACAACTTGAAGCATCAATTAAACGAAAATTTAACTTATTTTTTTTATATGCAATGCCATTTTGAAGATAATCATCAAAGATAATGTTTTTTATTTTCTCTACTTCTATGTTTGCAATCTTTGCAACTTGATAAAGATAATTAGCTTCCAAATAATCCTTATTTGTAGTTTTAGAATTCATTCTCTTAAAATAGATTGTTTTAGTTACTTTATCATAAGCAAATGGTTGAGCCTTAATAATAAACTCATCATTGTTTTCGCTTAAAGTTTTAAAAGAAAAGACAGGATTAATTATATGCTTAATTTTATCGTTTTTTAGTGCTTCTTGAGTATTTATAATTGCTTCATTTATGTCGCTAACTTTTTTGAATATGACTGTTTCATAGTTGTTTTGGACACACCATATATTCGAATTTAAATAATTTATAAATTGTTCTTCAACCTTATCATATGCAATTAAATTTGCTCCTTTAAAATCTCATGGAGTATTCTCTGCTTGATTTATAAAATTAGATCAAAAATCATCTTCACTTTCTTCATCTTCGTCATCTAAAAAGTCGCCAAAATTTAGTGAATGTACATTTTTAACAAGAGGTAAAGCAAAACCATTGGCATCCTCATTTTCTAGATCGCTTTCTAAAAAAGGATGTCAAATATAATATTTTTGTTTTGTATAATAGTTAAAATATTGAGAAAAATTAATAATTTTTTTAGTTGAACTCATAGTCCAAGTCGACCTTTCCTAATGATTTTCAACGGTCAAACAACTCTTTTCATTCTTCTTCATTATGGCATCTTAAATAATCAACTAAATCGCGATCTTTAACAAGATTATACTTAGGTGAAGTTCCTAATTGTGAATATCTTTTTCAAAATTCGATAATTACATTAGCATCATCTTCTGCCATTTTTTTATCAACTTTAAAAGGGTAGGTTGCAAAATATCTTTTTTTAATTGGAAAATTATATGGATCAGCATAGTCATCTTCCTTTAGAAATGCAGCTGCAATCATATATTTATCATATCCCAATAAAAATGCGTAAAGTTGTGCTTGTTTTTTGTAGTCAAGAGGAATTTTGTTGTTAGGAGCATCTCAGTCGATTTTCTTTTTTTCTTGTACTGTCTTAACTTCAACAACTATATTTTTTGATGGAATAAGACCATCAGGTACACCACCTAGAATATCATGCTTTCCTTTAAAATAATCATAATTAACTTTTTCCGCTTCTATATGAATAACTTCGGTTGGTTTTGAATTAGCAGGAACTTTACCTATTTTAACATCGCTAGCATGCATTTTGTCGAAATTTTCTTGAAGAAGTTCAAAAACTTTTGGTTCAATAGCAACCCCTGCATCGATATATTTAGTTTGTAATACAGGCATGCTCAATCTTGACATAAAACAAAATGCTTGAAACTTACTTTTAAAAGCATCAGTTTCTAAAACATTGCCAATTGAACTACCACCAAATTTTTTAAATCCATTAAAAGTACCTAAACTATTTAAAAGTGTGTTATGAAAATCAGCAGACAATTTAACAATTTGTCTATCTTCATCTAAAGTATAGTCTTGTCCATTATAGAATTTTCGTTTTGATAATTTTTTAACTCTTTTCATATTTACTCCTCTTTTATATTAATATTATGTATTTTAAAAACATAATTAGTATTAATATTATACAAACATAAGCAATGCAAACATATCTAATTTACTAAATAGTTTAATTTGAACTACAAAGTGAAAAAAATCTGTCATGCAATCTGACAGATTAGTTAAATTATTTTAATTTCAATGTTTTGTTTAAAAGCTTAATTACTTGTTCTTCATTGTCACACTCAAGAGCTTGTGAAGCTAATTTTTCCATTTGAGCCTTACTTAGTTGAGAAACCAGTTCCCTTGAAGCTAACACACTACCAGCTGACATACTAAATTCATCAAGTCCTAGACCTAAAAGTAAAGGCAACGCTCGTCTGTCGCCAGCCATTTCACCACACATGCCTGCTCATTTACCATGTTTGTGTGCACCGTCAATTATCATTTTAATTAATCTTAAAATAGATGGGTTAAGTGGTTGATATAAATAAGAAATTGACTCGCTCATTCTGTCTGCAGCCATTGAATATTGAATTAAGTCATTTGTTCCAATTGAAACAAAGTCAGCATACTTACAGAATTGATCGCTTAATACTGCTGCTGCAGGTGTTTCCATCATAAGACCAACTTCGATATCTTTTTTAGCAGCAACTTTGTGGCCTGCTTTTTTAACTTCTGCATAAGCTTCTTCATAAATTTTCTTTGCAGCTAAAAATTCAGGTATATTAGTAATCATTGGAAACATAATTGCAACTTTACCATATGCACTTGCTCTTACAAGGGCTCTAAGTTGAGTCTTAAAGATTTCTACTTCTTTAAGGCAAAGTCTAATTGCACGATAACCTAAGAAAGGGTTCATTTCATGTGGGAATGTAAAGTATTTAAGAATTTTATCACCACCAATGTCAAGCGTTCTAATAACAACTCTTTTACCTTTCATTCTTTCAACTACTTCTTTATATGCTGCAAATTGTTCTTCCTCTGTAGGTCAGTGGTCATTGTCCATATATAAAAATTCTGAACGAAATAGACCAACTGCTTCAGCATCATTATCAATAACTGACTCAACATCTTTTGGACTTCCAATATTAGCAGCTAGTTCAACATGATGTTTATCTTTTGTAATTGATTCTTTGCCTTTGTATTTAGCAATGGTTTCTAAATATTTATTGTATTTAGCTTCTTCTTTTTTATATTGTTCAAGTTCTTCTTTGCTTGGATCAACTATAACTATACCTTTAATTCCATCGATAACTATAACTTGTCCATTTTTAACTGACTCAAGAACGTTGTTTGTACCAACAACAGAAGGAATATTCATACTACGAGCCATAATAGCTGTATGACTTGTTGGTCCACCGATGTTGGTTGCAAAACCCTTAACATATTTTTTGTCTAATTGAACTGTTTGAGATGGACTTAAGTCATAGGCAACAATGACAACTTCTTTATCAATAGCAGTCAAATCTGGTTCTTCAATGTCATTAAGAATATAAAGAAGTTTCTTCATAACATCTTTAACATCAGCTGCTCTTTCCTTCATATAAGCATCATCCATATTTGAAAACATAGCAGCCATTTCTTCATAAAATGACTTGGTAGCAAATTCTGCACTTTCTCCATTTTCCTTAATTCTGCCACTAATTGTTTCTAGTGCTCAAGGGTCATTAATAATTTGTAAATGTGCATCAAAAATAGCTGCTTGTTCTTCATTTTTAGCTAATTTTTTAGTTGCTTCAGTCTTTTGTGATGCTTTTGCAACAGCATCATTATAAAGTTTTAATTCTACTTCAGCATCCTTAGCTTTTTCGCTAATATTAACTGGTAGTTCTTCAATTTTAAATACTTTAGCAATCGCAATACCACGACTTGCTCCTATTCCTTTGATTGTCATTACAACCTCCTATTATTAAATATAGTAACTAAATTATAATAATATAAAGGCAATAAACTTTATTAAAGTAAATATATGAAAATTAAATAAGTTATCGTTTCCACAAATTTAATATGATTGATTCTATGTATTAAAGTTCTTTTTTAAATTCTCTAAAAGTACTATTTTATAGGTATTTTTGATTAATGGCAATAGCAAAAAAATAAAAATCCAAAATATGGATTTTTATCAAATTTTAACCCTTTTTTCAGGTGCAAGATACATTTTGTCACCTTTTTTGATCTTAAATGCATTTTGAAATTCATCAAGATTTTTAGCTTGAATATTTGCTCTTAAATCCTTAGGTGCATGTACATCAGCAGCTAAAAGCATTTTGGCATATTCTGGCTTTTGTTTAGCTCTTCAAACTGTTGCTCAGTTAGTAAAGAAAGCATTAGATGAGTGGTCTTTTTCCTTCATGCTTGCTTCAAGTGCACATCTAATTCCGCCTGCATCCGCAATGTTTTCAGAAACTGTTAACTTACCATTACATTTTCCAAATTCTGAGTCTTGGTTATCAAATAAGTCAATCATATCCTTTGAAAGTTCACTGAATTTCTTAAAATCTTCTTCACTTCATCATGAATTTAGATTACCTTTTTCATCAAATTTAGCTCCATTATTATCAAATGCATGAGAAATTTCATGAGCTATAACAGCACCTATTCCGCCATAATTTGCAGATGAACTTTGGTCAAGTGAATAAAATGGTTTTGCTAAAATACCAGCAGGAAAAACTATATGATTCATAAATGGGTTATAGTAAGCGTTAACTTCAGCAGGTGACATACCTCAATAATTTTTATTAATTGGTTGTTTATATTGACTAAAATTAAACTCACTTTCAACAGCATTAAGATTTAGGGTATTTACTACTAAATTACCACCATGTTTATATGGTGTAATAACCATAAGCTCATAAAAAGGTCTTAATTCACTTGGATAACCGACATGAACACCTAAACTATTTAATTTAACAATTGCTTTATCTTTTGTTTCCTGTGAGAGTCAATTGTTGGTGCTTAATCTTTCTTGGTAAATCCTTATCATTTTTTGCACCATATACTCAACATTTCTTTTAGCTTCTGGGCCAAAATTTTCAAGCGCAAACTTGAGACCAAAAGGTATTTTGAAATATGAATAAGCAAGATAAAAAGCGCTTTTTGCAGGATTTGTAGCTTTATCAATTCCGCTTGTTGCACGAGCAAATTCACCACTAATAACTCTTGTTTTGTTATCTAAAAGATGAGAAAACTTAATTAGGTTTCTTAAATACATTCAACACTTAAATGACTCAAAAGTTTTTGCATTATAAATCTCGTTTAGAGCTTTCATAAATTTAGGATAAATAACAACAACTTTTTCATCAACTTCTTGC
Organism: Mycoplasmopsis caviae; assembly: GCF_024498215.1. Taxonomy (NCBI): domain Bacteria; kingdom Bacillati; phylum Mycoplasmatota; order Mycoplasmoidales; family Metamycoplasmataceae; genus Mycoplasmopsis; species Mycoplasmopsis caviae. Next base: position 583,838 of record NZ_CP101806.1, read on the forward strand.
TTAACTAATTTTTGTGCAATTTCTTTAATATCAAAGATGCTTGAGCATTGACTAATTTCTTCAATACTGAAAGGATTGTAAAGAGATGGATAGTCAGCCATTTCAACTGCTGACATTGTATATTGAACTAATGAATTATCAAATTCAAGAGTTTTAGCAATAATGTCTTCAATAAGTTTTTTATCTTTGTGATAAGAAACAAGCAATTTTCTTGACATATTTTTGAATGCTTCTAAAAGTTTAGCCTTTGCTGGATGTTTATCATCATAATAAGACTTTTCAGGCAAAATTAAACTAGGTCCACTAAAGCCAAGTGTTTGTAATTCAGCATTTTTAAAATCTTGCATTACATCAAAGTCAAAAGGCAAGTGAAATTTTCTTAATTGATAGAATTCATAATTTTTGATTAAGTCATCTCATGATTTCATTTCTCAAATTTTATCTAAATATGGCTTAAGCGGTTCAACTTTTAGGCTATTTCTATATTTAAAATCGCTAGCCATTGAATATAAATTACTAAAATTTAAGATTGCACCAACTTCAAGCTCGCCCGCATCACGAGTTTTAACTAAGTCATTAGCCATCTTTCTTAAAATTCTCTCATTGCGATTATGAATTTCTAAAAAAGCACCAGTAGCACTTTTATCTCCTGGAATTTTTGCCTTATCTAATCATTTTTGATTTACTGCAAAATATAAGTCATCTTTAATGTTGATTTTTTTCATAAGTTTCTCCTTTTTGTATTAATATTATATTTAATAATTATTTTTAAGTTTAATAATTAACATTTAATTTTCTTTAACATTTGAGAGCATATATAGGCAAGCTGTTTCAGCTCTTAAAATTCTTTTTCCTAATGAAGTAATTTTGATGTTGTTTTTTTGAGCAAATTCTATTTCTTCATCACTAAAACCACCTTCAGGTCCTACTATTAAAATCGAGTTTGTTGGATATGAAATATTATTGCTTTCATTTTGTAAATTTTCATAAGCTAAATATTTGCTTTCATTTGGATAAGCGTTTACAATTTGTTTCAAATTCATTGGCGTTGTTAATTGAGGAATTATATTTCGAAAACTTTGTTCAGCAGCGTTTTTAATAATTTCGCCAAAACGTTCTAGTTTAGAATTAAATTCATATTTTAGGATTTTACTATCTGTATATTTAGAAACAAAAGGAATAATTGTACTAACACCTAACTCAGTTGCTTTTTGCAAAATTCATTCGAAGCGTTTTATTTTAATAATTGGTGCAGCTAGAATAAGAGGTTTATTAAACTCATTATTTAAATTTAATTTTTCAATAATATACGCTGTTTTATTCTTTAGTTTACACTTATAAAATTCTCCTTCATATGTACAGATAAATTCTTCGTTTTCAACTCGTGCAACCTTAATATGTTTTAATATCTGAACACTTAATTCAAAGTGTTCATTATCTATCTTTTTATCTACAAAAAATCTGTGCATTTAACTCCTTGATTTTAACCAAAACCACTGTTTTGCAGTATTTTTGGTTAAAGCATATTTGCTTGCCAAATATTTCAATTTATAATAAAATTTTATCAAAAAATAAAAAAGGGCGTATCTAAACTCCCTCTTATATCTATTAATTTAAACATCCTTAGTAATTAATGTATTTCTTCAAAGAAATTTGGAATTGCATCCTCATTTTCATCTTCAAAATGATGTGTTGAGTAATTCATTATTCTTGAATTAGCAACACTATTGGTTTGAGTATATGAATTTTGCATACTTTGTCCATAGTAATCATTAACATTCTTTTGTAATATCTTAGGTATTGCAAATGTTGATGTTTGTTGAATACTACTATTAAGATTTGAAGCAATTATACTTACTCTAAATATTTCTTCTCTTTCTTGAGTATCAATATATTGAATTCCAATAAATGTTTGAGCTTCTAAATTGTTTGTTAAATATTCATCAATTCGATTTTTCGCTGTTTCAATATCATCTAAACTTGCACACTTGTCACATTGAAACAATATTGCAACCTTTTGACAATTTTTGATATCTGATTGAAATAATGGAGTCATTAATGCATCATCAACAGCTTTAATTGCTCGATCTTTTCCAAAACCATTTCCAATTCCTATAATAGTTTCCTTACCATTATTTAAAACTTGACGTAAATCATTAAAATCTAGATTAACAAATCCAGTTTCAAAAATTATGTCCCGAATTATTTTTATTGAATTTTTCAATGTGTAATTTGAAACCTTGAAAGCTTCATTAACTGGTAAATTTCTGTAATTTTCAACCAATTTTTGATTGGAAATTACAATGTAACTATCTACAACTTTACTTAATTTTTTTAAACCTTCTTGTGCTATTAAGCACTTATGTTTTCCCTCAATCAATTCAAAAGGTGTGGTTACTACTGCCACTGTCAGGACACCCATTTTTTTAGCAACTTCTGCAATCACTGGTGCTGCTCCAGTTCCTGTTTCGCCGCCTAATCCTGCTGAAATAATAACAATATCTGTATTAGTGAGCAATGATTTAATTTCATCAATGCTCTCAAGAGCACATTCACGACCAACTTTTGGATCACCACCGGCACCAAAGCCGCGAGTACTTTTACCCAAAAGTAATTTATTTGGACACAAACTTTTAATCAAATCTTGTCGATCTGAGTTTGCGACTAATAATTCAACATTAGCTAAGTTTTCATCAAGCATCAAGTTGATAGCATTGTTACCAGCACCACCGACACCAATGACTTTTAATTTAACTTCTAATGATTCAGAATTTAAATCCATAGGTACTCCTTTACTTGTTTATTATTTCTATTTTTGGGCTCTTTGAGATGGTAATAGTCATGAAAACATTTTGGCTCAGAAACTTTTTGGTTTGTATTCTGGCAAATTGTTTAGTGTGTTAGCCATATCTTCACGATTGGTTTTTTGAGGACTAAGTAGGTTAATAGTTCCTAATATACTATTAGGTATGTTAAATAATGTTGAAACATTATCATTTAGTTTTGAAACATTAAGACTTGGATATAGTTGATTGAAACGGTCAATAAACATATCAGCATTTTTGCAATTTAAAACAAGTTCATCAATTTTTTGACCACTCTGGTCTAAAAATTGTTTAACTTTATGAATTGCCTGGTCAAAAAGTGATGTTATAAGCTTATGAGCCTTATAACCTTCGCTATCTTGCACTAAGTTTTGATAAATTTTTCAATTTGCAACAACTGCTTCAAGCAATAATAGTGACTCTTCTTTACTTTTATTCATTTCTTTCGAAAAGAAATTAATAAAGTTTTTAAAATCAATGCTAAGTTTTTCATAAAATGAAGTTTTACCATTAAATGAACCATTTACAACAAGTGTATTTCAGTCAAAATGGAATAAATAATTATATTTATCCTTTTGTTCAAAATTCCCACTTAATGCTTGCGATTCTAGTAAAAATGACTCAATTTTTAGTTCACATTCTTTTAGAATGTTAACTATTTTAGCAAGTCAAGTATCTTTTGAAATAATGAAAAGACCTTGATTAACAATTAATTTTTGAGCTTCTTTTTTTCAAGGAAAAGTGTTGTAATTTTTTATCTCACCATTATTAAGTGTTTGATATAAATATACATTTGAATTAATTAACTCAAATGTAGAACTATCATTTTGTTCATCAAGTCTGCTTTTTAATTCTTTATATACATTTTGGCCAATTGTATTTGAATTAGTATCAAAAGTTAATGATTGATTAATAAACTTTAAACTTTTGTATAGACTATCTTTAACAATAAATGAGTACTTAACTACATCATTTTTTCTTGTTGCTATTTTAGACTTCAAGTATTTTTTGAAATTTGCAATAAATTCCTTAATCTTATTTGCTTCAAGACTTTTGGTTTCTAGATATGTTTGAAAAACCAGAAAATATTTTGAGTTGATATCTTCTGTTACACTTACTTCAAATCTAGTTTTCTTAAGAGAGAAATTTACATAAATTTTTTTCATAATTACCTCCAAAATAGTCTTTTTAGCAAAAAAGATAGATTAAAAAAATTAAAAGCATTTTTTCAAAACTCTTAATTTAGCGCTTCGAGAACGCTTATTAAGTTCTAACTCATTATCAGTTGGAAGAAATACTTTTACTTTATATTGCTTCTCTTCATTAATTGGCATTTTTGCTGGTATCTTACTTTTGATTAGTGAACCAAAAAAGTGTTTAACGATACCATCTTCCAATGAATGAAAAGTTATCACGGCTAAAGATGTATTAGGTTTTAATAGGTCAATTGCATCTTGCAACATTTGCTTTAGTGAGTCAAATTCGCTATTAACTTCAATGCGGAGAGCTTGAAAAACAGCTTTATTAGGGTTTTTTAATTTTACTAATTTGGCTGGATAAGCATCTCGAACTATTTGAGCTAATTCTAAGGTGGTAGTTATTGGCCTCTTACTAATAATGGCTTTCGCAACTTGTTTTGCAAGCTTTACCTCAGCGTATTTTTTTAGCAAGTTTTCCAATTGAACTTCACTATAGTTATTAACTACATAATAGGCATCAAGTTCTTGCTCTTGATTCATGCGCATGTCAAGACGTGCATCTTTATTGTAGGAGAAACCTCTCTCATCATTATCAACTTGTGGACTGCTAATACCTAAGTCAGCAATAATCCCGTCAACCTGGCTAATTTTCAATTTCTCTAATTCACTCTTTATATTCTTAAAATCAGAGTGAATTAGTTGAAAATTAGTTGACTTTATTAAACTCAGACGCTTGCGACTTTCTTCTATCGCAAATTTATCTTTGTCAAATGCAATCAAGCAACCAGTTTCAAGTCTTTTCAAAATTTCACTTGAGTGACCACCCATACCTAGTGTTAAATCAACATAAATACCATCTGGCTTTATATCTAGTGCATTGATAGTCTCGCTTAATAAAACAGAAAAATGTTTATTTTCCATTTTATTTACCGCTTCTTTCAAGGATTTTTTGAGCTGCTTGCGCGATATCATTGTCTCCAAAACTTTGACAATATTGATCGAATTTTTCACTGCCTCAAAGTTCAACTAAGTTTCCTGAGGCGACAAAAATGGCTTCTTTTTGGATAGCAGCTTTGTCAAGAAATTGTTTAGGCACTACAAAACGTCCTTGGTTGTCAAGTTCGATTTCTTGAGTGTTGCTCAATCAAAATCTTCTAACAAAACGAGCATTTTGATCAAAAGAGTTTTGTTGGTTCAAAACTTCAACAAATTTGTTAAATTCGCTTTCGCTTCGAACTTCAACAATACCTTCAAGGCCGACAGTAAGATATATTTTACTTCCTAAATCATCTCGTAATTTAGAAGGCAGGGCTAATCTCTTCTTGTCGTCAATGTTTCTTCTGTATTGTCCAAACATTTTCCACTTCCTTCCACTATCCACCACAATTTTACACTATATTAATAAGGCGTACAAGAAAATATAATAATTTAATGGTTTTATTTTATTTTGTCCACCCTGTTTTTATCTTTTATTTTGTCCATTTTTAGGTTTCAATTATTATTTTAAAAAGGAGAATTTAAATTATGGAAAATCTTGTAATTAAAACCAGATTTCAAGCAGTTGATACAGGTAAAACAACTGATTATGAAGATAAAAAAATTTTAGATTTAAAAAATTCAACAATATTGAAATAGACCAAATGCCGAAATATCAAAAATATTAGGAAAATTGGGTTGTAGAACATCAACAAAAACAATTAAAAGATATAGAAATCAAATATTGATTGCATCTACAAATAACCAAGATGCAATCAGTATATCACATGGTAATAAAAATAAACTTAGGGGTGTGAAAGTAAGTGATTCAGTTATTATTGATTTAACTAATAGATATTATGAATTAGTGGAACATATTGAGAAAATATCAAAAAGTGATCTTAGTGTAGCCTTGTTGCATTTTTACAATAATGAGACTTACTAATGATGAAAAAAATTGTTGCCTTTCACTACCTTTTATAAAAGAATGCTTAGACTTGGTTATTGCAGTTCATATGCAACGAGAAAAGTAAAAAATGAGCTTAAGAGAAGAAGAATGTTTTTAGAAAACGGTCAAGATATTTCTAAAATCGAGGCACAGTTTATTAAAATTTATGAAAAAATTCTAAATAAAAATCCATTAAAAGGTGTTTACCAAAATAAAAGTTCTGACTATGATTTTGGGCAAATTATTGAAATTGATGCAACACCACTTCATCTTTTTGGAGAAAGTAAGAAGTACCATATTTATAATCGTTGTTGATGCGGCAACAAAAAGTTTGTTAGCAATCTGAATTGACATTGAGGAAACAACAATTGGATATCAAAATCTTCTAACACAATTATTTAAAAGGTATGGCATTCCACAAGTAATAATAACGGATAGAAGAAGAACTTTTGAGGTTCAGATAGTACAAGAACAAGTATGGAAGAAGCACTAAATGCAAGAGGAATTGAACTTATAACAAGCGGCAATCCAAAGGCAAAACCAAATGTTGAAAGATCATTTTGAACATTGCAAAGATGAATAGGAACATTCTTTCATACAAACGGAATCAACTGTTTTGAAGACTTTTTGGGAAAAATTGAACTTTTAATTGATGAATACAACAAACAATTTAAAAAGGCCGAAGCAGTAAGTAAAAAATCAAATGTTTTTAGAAAGCCAAATACTGAAATTTTTGAAGAAGAGATGAATCTTGTAATTAAAAGAAAAATAGTTAATCATACTGTGAGATATGACAACAAATATCTTGCTCCATTTGATAATAATGGCGCTAGGGTTTCTATGTTTGAAAGTGGAGAGGCAAAGGCTTATGGTAACTCCTGAAAATAAATTATTCTTTGTTGAGGGAAAAGAAAATATGAAGCCAGAGTACCGAAAGGAAACGAATTGAGTGCAATCGATGTATATGCAATATCAAAAAATCTTGATCCACAACATCAAGGTGTAAGAGTCTACAATTAAAACCATGCTTCATAATAGAACATGAACATCCAGTACATTTGAAAAACTTGAAAATATATTTAAGAATTCTGCAAACCCAAACAATAAAGACATTGAATTTATTAAAAAACTATTAAGTGAAAATCTTGAAAAGTTAAATGATATTACAAAAGAAATGAAGGAATTTATTGACGCTAATTACAAATCATTTAAGTAAGTTTTTCTTGTTTCTTCTTTTTTAAAAAGAAGAAAGCCTGTCTTAGCAAGACAAAAAGAAGTTTTGCTTCTTAAGACCGACAGGTCTTAATAAGAGCCAACGGCTCAATACTTATTAAATAAGTTATTTTTTATTTCAATCAACAATTTATTTGTTGATTGAAGAATATTTAAAAAGAAATTAACAAATGATGTCAATCCCCAAAAGTTATGAAAAAACTTTAGGATTGAAGACAAAATGAATTAATTAAAAGCAACTTCTTAATGATGTTGTATGTTTTAATATGCAAAATTTTAAAAAATGTAATTTAACATTTAAAAAATGCGGTAAACCTTAATGTTGTACACACAAAAACAAAAAAATAACACATTTTTTGCTGTTTTAGTTAAAAAAATAGCCAAACTTTTATGTGTTTTGGCTATAATTTTTACAACCTTAAAAATTGGACAAAATAGAAGAAAATTATCAAAGGCGTACAAGAAAATATAATAATTTTTTGCTTCATTTTTATGTGTTTAATAACTCCTTGAATGTAGAGGGAAACTAAAAAAATGCGTTTTTCAGCACAAAAGTGCTAAAAAACGCATTTAATGATTATAAACAAGAAATTTAGTATGAAAAATTTAACATAAATATTTTTTTACTTAAAGTGTGGAGTAAATTCCCTAATCTTCAACATTTAAGAGACCAAAGGCATTTGTTACATCTTCAACCTTACCAAGTATTGTGATTAAGTCACCTTTTTGCAACACAGTTACACCGGTTGGAAGGATGCTGCCTGTTCCACGTTTAATTAGTACAACTGAAATTCCTAGGTCAAAGAATTTTAATTCTTTGATAGGTTTATTAATTAACTCCTCATTATTTAAAATTGTTGTTCCCATCACAAAACCGTCACCTATTTCTTGTAAGGTTTGAGAATAATGACTAAAGTTTGGGTTAGCTGCCAAAAGTGCTGTACGGACTCCGGCCTCATGTTCAGGTCGCACAATAACATTAACTCCAATTTGCTTTAGTACCCGCGCATGTCTCTTGCTAGTTGCTCGAGCAATAATATTATTTACTTTTAACTCAAGTAAAGCAGCCACTATCTCAATGTTGTCAGGAACTGAAACAACAACAGTTCCTATTTCTTGAATATTTAGTGCTTTAAGTGCCTTCATATCAGCTGCTTCTGCAATTACAACTTTTTGAGCTAAATCAGCATATGATTTTAACACTTCCTCATCTTTATCAATTAACAATAAAGGACAATTCATTTTGGCTAACTGACTTACAACAGCACCACCAAAACGACCTAAACCAATAACACAAATGTCATCATTCTTTCTTTTTCGAGCCATAAATAACTCCTTATTTTATGTAACTTATGTTAATAATTATAAAATATTTTGACCTTTTTGAAACTATATTTTTGGTCTCGAAAAGGTAATCTTTTGACTTAAATCTTTTTTTATTTTAATAAAAAAATATTCAAAAAAACCCTTAAAAATACAATTGTAATTTTATAAAAAATGAGTTAAAATTAAACTATGAAAAAATCAAAGTTTAGCACTTGATGAAGAAAAAGTAAAGTTAGAATGTTTTTTTTAAACTATAGGGTTTGAAAATTAAATATTACTAAAGTTAAATATATTTTTATAACTTATCTGCTAACAGTTATAATTGCAACTCTTTTTCTCCTAAGTCCATGAACTCATAAAAATAGCAATGAAAAAATTAGTTTTTGAGATGCTCTCTTTACTACAGCAAGTTCATTTAGTGACACAGGGTTATTAAGAAAACCAACATATAATACCTGAAATATGTTTGGTCAAGCAATAATAGCTGTCTTAATTTTTTTAGGTGGATTAGGCATATTTGCATTCCGCATTTTTTTAATAAATTTAATTTTCTTTAAGAGAAGAAATTCACTAAGTGAAATTGAAGTTGTTTCACATGAGCGCGGTAGCGGTGAAAGTGGCCAAACAAAAAAATTAATTATGGACTCAATTGGGACTTTGTTAATCATTTGAATAGTTTTTAGTTTTGGTCTTACTTTTTATTTTTATTTTAATGCACCAAAAGCAAATACAACTAATTATGGGGATTATATTTCACCATATAAAAATTGATCACTAAGTTTTAGATATGGATTTTTTCACTGTGTAAGTGCTCTTAATAATGCTGGTTTTGATATCATAGGTAATTCTTCTCTAAAGCCGTATTATCACAATATCGGTCTACAATTTTTATTCCTATTACTCTTAATTACAGGAGGATTAGGTTATCCTGTCATTCACGATATTTTGAATTATTTTAGATTTTTAATTAAATATAAAGGTAAGAGAAGATATCAATGAAGATTATTTACAAAAATTAGTTTGCTAACTTATTTTCTTACAACCTTAATAGCTTTTATCTTAATATTTTCTTTTGAGGCAAGTGTAAGACAGGATAAGTACTTTTGACGAAGTAGTGATATTAATTTAGGTAACAAATGAGAAAGAGCTTGAGCCCTCTTATTCACAACATTTTCAACTAGATCAGCTGGTTTTTCAACAATTGATTTTAGTAAACTTTCTTCAACTTCACTAGTTATTTGCTCAATATTAATGTTTATTGGTGCTGCACCAGCATCAACAGGTGGTGGTATTAGAACCACAACGATGGCGATCTTATTCTTGTCGCTTCTTTCAAAAATAATGGGGCGACCAACTGTTAGAGCATTTCGAAGAAGAATTGAGGATGAAACAGTTAAAATGTCATCTATTGTTTTCTCAATTAGTATCTTTTTAGTTCTTATATTTTCATTTATTACTATGTCTTCATTTGATAAATATGGTGGCAAAATCCCTTCAGAAAAATTTAGTTTTATTCACATATTTTTTGAAGTTAATTCAGCATTTGGAACTGCGGGATTAAGTTGTGGAATTACCCCAAATTTAAATAATGCATCAATTGTCTTTTTAAGTATTTTAATGTTTATTGGTCAATTTGGAATTAGTAGTACCATCTTGGTTTGAGGTAAGAAGAAGAATTATTCAAATAAATATGAATATATTTCTGAACCTGTTGTTATAGGATAATTTATGAATAATAATTTACTAGATTTAAATATTTCAAGAGATAAATTGGAAAAGTGGGCTTCATATAGCACTAATAAGACTCTTAAAATATTAATATTATTTTTTGTTTTTCTTATGATTGTTTCATTACTTGTTCCAATAGTAGTTATGATTATTTATAATACTAAAATTAGCATAATTATTAACTCTATCATTATTGCATTTTTTATAATATTTTGATTCTTGCTACTAGCACCCATTTGTTATTTAATGATAACATCATTTTGAACTAAAAGAGCTATAAAACAGGATGATAAAGTAATTTTTAAGGGTTATAAAGAATCAAATTTTTGAATCAAAGTTCAACTTTATTATGCAAATTTTGGTTACAAAATGATTACTAAAAAGAAATTACATTTTAAAAAGGATGAGTTTAAAATTTTTGTAAATTTTTTTGTGAATGTGAAAGAATAATTATGCAATTTCACATTCATTTTTCATTTATTATAAAATAATAAATATAAGGATGTAAATTATGAAAGATATTATTACAGAAGTTGCAATTGACTCATATCAATCTGCAATCAATGCAAATAATGCTGGTGCAAACAGGGTTGAATTATGTTCAGATTTAATAATGGGTGGACTAACCCCGTCACTTGGATTATATAGACTAATTAGAAAAAATACAAATCTTAAGATTGCTGTTATGATAAGACCAAGAGCAGGAGATTTTTGTTATAGCAAAAGTGAAATTGAGCACATAATGGAAGATGTTAAACTTTTTGTATCAGAAGGTGCTGATGCAATTGTTACTGGAATATTAAATTCTGACTTTTCCATCAACTATGAGGCTATGAAAAATGTTATCAAATATTCAAAGAGCACACCAGTTGTTTTTCACCGAGCGTTTGACATTGTTAATGATCAATTTAAAGAGTTAGAAAACCTAAAGAAAATAGGAATTAGTAGAATTCTTACTTCCGGTGCTAGACAAAATTGTGAATTAGGAATTGAAAGAATTAAGGAATTAATAAATAAAGCTAGCGATGAAATTTCAATTTTACCCGGTGCTGGAGTAAGCGACAAAAATGTTGTGAAAATATTAAAAGAAACAGGTGCTAAGGAAATTCATTTTACTGCCAAAAAATCATAAAAACAGGTAGTTTGGAAAATTTGAAAGAAGTTAATTATTCATCAAAAGAACTAAACGAACATTTTAAAATTGAGAGTGAATTTGAAGCAATTAAAAATATAATTAACAAAATTAAAGATGCATAAGTTCGCAAACTATTAACCAAAAATTGCCTTAAAATTAATTAAATGAGTTTTTGATTAAAAAACTTGTTTTTTAAACTTTTATTATAAAATAATAATGAATTTTTAAATTCAAATTTGATCAAATTTAAATTAACACACTATTATCTTAACTTTGACATTTTCTATCAAAAAATTTACTAATACACCTATAAAATAGTTGTATTAGTAAATTTTTAATCTATCAATTTTGTGTTACCATAGTTTAAGTTCTTTTGTGTTTCCTCATTTTGGAATTCTTTTTATACCTAAAACTTGCCTTAAACACTTATAAATAATCGGTTCTTTTAACCTTAAAAGTACTTATTTGAACTATTTGCATCTTTAAAAGCAACTAGTCAAAGTTTCCTTAATGCTCTAACAATATTGTCTATAGTAAACTTAAAAGGATGTATAACTGACTCAAGTGAGAATTCTAATAATCTATGAATTGCTAATGCCAAATAACACAACGCAAAATGTCCTTCAATACTTTCTTTCTTTCAAAGATAAATCGGTCTAACTTCAAATGTTGTCTTTAATATTCTGAACGATTCTTCAATTTGTCAAAGTTTTCTGTAAGTATACAAAACCTCTTCATTTGTCATCTCAAAGTTGTTTGTGAATATACCATAAAAGCCATCTCATTTTGCATCATCTTCAATTTTTTGTTCTTTTAGTGTAATCTTATTAACATCATAATCAAAATATTTCTTGCCACCTTTTTGCAATTCAGACCTTGCAATTGACTGGCTATTCTTGATTAATTTTTCGCTTTTTCAACTAATCTTTCTCTGTCATATCTGTCTTTTTTGCTCTTTTTCTGAATAAGTTAATACTAATTTCCTGGAATTTCTTGTTTAATCTTGTCATTATCAGGCACAAATTTAACCATTTTTTCATCTTTCATAAAGAATTCTTCGCCCATTTTTTCATATGTTTCAAGGTCTAGAATTCCATTAACTTTATTCTTGGCATCTCTAATTTTTTGAGCCATTATAAATTTGTAACCTGAGTTAATTATTTCAAGTAAATTTGGACCTGAATTTAATCCTCTGTCTGCAACTATTGTAATATCTTCAATACCTAAATTTTCCTTAACTTCCTGTATAAAAGGCACAAAAGTCTTAAAATCACTTGTATTTCCAGGAAATAATTTATACCTTATTGGTAATCCATTAGCATCTGTCATTAGACCTAAGACAACCTGAACTTCGTTAACTTTTTGGTCTTTTGAAAAACCATGCAACCTTAAGTCATCAGCGGTAAAACTTTCAAAATATACAGTTGTAACATCGTAAAATGCTCTATTTATTTTTCTATTTGTTATCTTGTTTAAAACATTGTTCATATGCTTGATAATATCGAGTCTTTTTTACCTAATATTTCAAGTGAACGATAATGAGATTTTAATGTATCATCATTTTGCAAAAATGATTTTCATATTCATTATAAGTTCTTAATTTTGAACAAGGATTTAGGATTCTCATATAGGTAAGATTTTGAACAATATTATTGAAATCATATTTAATTTGAGTTGTTGATTTTATTGAATTCATTAGTTTATCTAGTTTTAATTTTTCATAAATTATTTTGTAAACTAGATTACCATAATTGAAAAATTCAAATTCGGTTGATGAATTACTAAATTGCTCTTTAATCTTCTCTATGTCGAAAAGATTTTCATTTTCTAGTTCATCAAAACGCTTAACTCTTGTTAATTCTGTATAGTTAATCTCATCTGAATCTTCCTCAATAAAATTCATAAATATTTCATCAAATTTTGCTAGTTCAATTTTTCTTTGACTTTCTTGTTTTGAGAGTTCTGAATAATATTTTTTAGATTTTGAATGTAGTTTGGATCTTCTTTTAGTAAATCTTCAAGTTTACCAAGTCTTTTAACAATAACTTGTTTAACCTTTTTTGTTTCCTTATCCCTAACACTACGGGCTATTTTGACATATTCAATGCCATTTATCTTTGAAATTTTAACAAACATATATAAATTATACCATAAATGGTATTATAATGGTAACACATTTTTAAAAAGTGAAAATTTTTTATCTTGCTTATTTATAGGTAAATTGGTAAAAAATTACGAAAAAATGTCAAAGTTAAGAGAAACAGGTGCTAAGGAAATTCATTTTACTGCCAAAAAAATCATAAAAACAGGTAGTTTGGAAAATTTGAAAGAAGTTAATTATTCATCAAAAGAACTAAACGAACATTTTAAAATTGAGAGTGAATTTGAAGCAATTAAAAATATAATTAACAAAATTAAAGATGCATAAGTTCGCAAACTATTAACCAAAAATTGCCTTAAAATTAATTAAATGAGTTTTTGATTAAAAAACTTGTTTTTTTAAACTTTTATTATAAAATAATAATGAATTTTTAAATTCAAATTTGATCAAATTTAAATTAACACACTATTATGGATTCACTTGGGTGTGCCTGGAGAAAGGGTGCTAGGTGTTAGAAATAGTAGGAAGTATAACAAACTAAAGGAAAATTTATATGACAGATAAAAAAGATGTTGTGGCTCAACCTGAAGCTGCAAAAATTGAAAAGAAACTTATTGTTTCTAAAGACAAATTATTAGAGGCAGGAACATACTTTGGTCACAAAGCAAGTATGTGAAACCCACGTATGAGAGAATTCTTATTACCACAACCAAAACGTGGCGTGCATATAATTAACTCAAACTTCACATTACAAAGATTAGAATTTATTTACACATTACTTAATAAATTCGTTGCAAAAAACCCACGTGCTTCATTTATTTTTGTTGGTACAAAAAAACAAGCACGAGAAACAATCAAGGACAATGCATTAAGAACAAGTAGTTACTATGTAACAGAGCGTTGACTTGGTGGTACATTAACTAATTCTTCAACAATCTTCAAAAGAGTAAAAACCATGGAAGAATTAGAGGCTAAAGCAGCTAAAAACTTTGAAGGATACACCAAAAAAGAAGGACTATTATTCCAAAAGAAATTAGATAAATTACACAAAAACCTTGAAGGTATTCGACGCATGCAAGGTCTTCCAACATTTATGATTGTAGCTGACCCTAATGACGATGAAATTGCTGTTAAGGAAGCTCGTAAAAAAGGTGTTAAGGTTATCGGTATTTTAGACTCAAATGCTAACCCTGATTTAGTTGACTTTGGCATTCCCGCTAATGATGACTCAGCTAAAAGTATTACATTAATTATTACAATTTTAGCTGATGCTATTGCAACTGCAAGGGGCGGAAAAGCTCGTTTTGCTTACCAACCAGATGAGAAAATTGTGTTACCTGAATTCAAAACAGAAAGAAAAGAAAACAACTTTGTAAAACGTCCTTTCAATCGTACAAGATTTGAAAATAATAGCGAAAATGAAAAAAGAACTTCAACAAACACAGAAAATAGTGAAACAAAAGTAACAAAAGAAAAGGTTCAAAAAGAAGAATCAAAATAGGAATTACTATGGATAAATTAGGATTAATTAAGGAATTACGTGAACGTACCAACGGTGGTATGGTTGATTGTAAAAAAGCTTTGGAAGAGTCAGATTGAGATATTGAAAAAGCTATTACATGACTAAAAAGCAATGGAAAAATTAAAGCTGCTAAGAAAGCGGACAGAGTTTCAGCTGAAGGTTTAGTTGCGATTGCAGCAAATAAATCAAAAGCAGTTATGGTTGAAGTCAACTGTGAAACAGACTTTGTTGCTCGTAACGAAAAATTTAAAGCTTTGGTTGAAAAAATTGCTATTTTAATTTTAGATTCAAAAGTTAAATCAGTTGATGAAGTTCTTAAATTGAAATCAGGTAAAGAAACAGTTGCAGACTTGTGTGAAAATCTAACTGCTACAATTGGTGAAAAAATTACATTCCGTCGTTTTGAAGTAGTTGAAACCAAAAAAGGTGAGATTTTAGGTCACTTTGTTCATGTTACAGGTCAAATTGCTGCTATTGTAAAAATCTCTGGAACTCATGAAGAAAGTGCAAGAAATGTTGCAATGCACTTAAGTGCTATGAAACCTGAATTTATTTTTGTTAAAGATATTCCTGCTGAAAGAATTCAACTATTTAGGGATGAATTTGTTGTTCCAGCAAACTTTGATAAAAAACCAGTAAAAGTTCAAGAAATGATTCGCGAAGGATCATTAAATAAAAAAATTGGTGAAGTTGCACTTGAAGAACAACCATTTATGATGGAAGAAAGTTTAACAATTAATAAGTATTTAGCAAATCACAAAGGTAAATTAGTTTCAGCAATTCGTTATGGTGTCGGTGAAGGTATTCAAAAAGCAACAAGTGATTTTGCATCAGAAGTTGCTGCACAAATGAAACAATAATATAAAATTAAAAAAGCTATCATTTGTTATAAAAATGGGGCTTTTTTTATTAATTTGACTTATGCACAAGTTATTAACATTTTTTTGATGGTTCTTTTTTTGCTAAAAAGCCTATTTTATAGTTCTTCAAGAAGACAAATATAAAATTTATACACATTTTTAAAATTATGATTTTTTAGGAAAAATCATAATACTTAATTTCGTAGAATTAGATTATGGAAACGAAAATATTAGAAAGTAACGAACAGTTACCAATATTAAAACCTATTTTATTAGCAACAGATTTCGTCGAAAAGATAAAAGGAGATAA